>NZ_VUMI01000002.1 GCF_009696275.1 Eisenbergiella porci | reverse complement strand
TGCGGATCAGAATGAATGATCTTAAAAGGCTTACCAGTGAGGATGCCATTGGGGAGCATGATGGACATCCAGGTGAAATCTGCGCCGACATCAAGCCCGACTGAGAGGTAGGGGATGCTTTCGAACATCTCCAGAACTTTATGATAGTGCATGGTAATATCCTTTCCGGCAGGCATCCATTTCCAAAGGGTGGATACACAACCTAGCGGCTTATACAGGTATAGCCTGAGGCTTCCCAACCAGCCAAAACATAAATCACCACCGAATGGATTGACAGACTTTCTAAGAGGTTTCACCAGTGGAAAACCACTGGCTCCCAAGGAGGAAACGTCAATGATCCTGCCTTCAGTGATTATACCTCTATATTTCGTCTGGTGCATTAAGGAAACCTCAGACACGGTAAATAAAGTTGTCCTATAACTTCTGATGGAGGGGGAACTCCTCCTTCCGTTATATCTATATAGATTTATTAGATTGGACTTTGTAACTGTTAACCAGTAGTCGTTCTTGACTACACCATTATTATACTAGGAGGAAAGATATGCAGGAAGAAAAAAGACCTTATCACGACGGCTTATCCTTTCCCAGCGCCAATATCCCCGGCATCACACCGGAATCCGCTTTTACGGACGGGTATCTGACAGCGCTTCACACCATGGATGAAGCACATTCCCGTGTCCGGATCGGCGATGACGGCAAGGCCTCCGATATGAATCCGGAAACCGAAATGTCTCCGGACGGCTGCAATCCAGTCAGCAAAGACTCGGAAATGGAACGTGCCCATGACGGCGGGGATGACATGATTTTTCCCGGCGTACTTCCCGGTATGCCCGGTGTACTTCCGGGCGGCTATGCCGGTGCAGTACCACCCTTCTATTTTCCCGGATCCGGACCTACTCCGGGGATGTAACCCGGCAGACGGCCGCGCCCGGACAAAAAAAGCCCTGTAAGGGAGCATATCTGCAATTTGGATATGCTTCCCTTACAAGGCTTTAATTTTTTTATCCGATCATGATATCCAGGATTTCCCGGTCGGTGTCACGCATGCCGTCACGGCCCAGGCGGGCAACATTGGCAATGGTGGATTCCACCCCTTTTTTCACGATACCGTCGCCGTCCACGAATTCCTGGCCGTTCCGGTACATATAGTATCCCAGGATGCCGGCGTCCACAGCGGAAGCTATTTTGGCCGCGCAGGATGCCTTGGCGCCGTCGCACACGATGCCTGATACATTGGCCAGGGTATTGACCACTGTATGGATGATTTCTTCATAGCCGCCGCCCAGCAGATAAGCGATTCCGGCGCCGGCCCCTGTTCCCGCGCTCACCGCGCCGCAGTAGGCGGAAAGCCGTCCGATGCCTTCCTTCAGATGAATCGCCGTCAGATTGGAAATCAGCAGGGCGCGGTAAAGCTGCTCTTCTCCCGCTCCCAGCTCCCTGGCGTATTCGATAACAGGCACGGATACGGTAATCCCCTGGTTGCCGCTTCCGGAATTGATGACCACGGGAAGCTCACAGCCGTTCATCCTGGCATCAGAACCCGCGGCCGCCTTGGCCCTTGCCCGGATTTTCACATCATCGCCGTAGGCCGCAAGCAGCACCTTTCCCACGTTTGCGCCGTAGGCATGCTTCATTCCCTCTTCAGCAATGGCCATATTGTATTCTATCTGCCGATCCAGGACCTCTTTTACATCGTCCAGACGGGCGGTCAGGGCAAAATCCACGATTCCTTCCATGCTGAGAGAGGATATTGCCTCCGCCTGGGATCCTTCCTCATCCGTTCCTGCCGTCCGCAGTATCTCACCGTTTTTTTCCACCAGCACCACATTGGTATGGGAATCCGCTATGCGCACGCGGGCTTCCCGGTTTCCGGCCCACACAGTCACCGTAAGGTCAAAGGTACGGCAACCGCCCGACTTCTGAATCCGGATATCCGCTGTCTGCAGATAGTCTCTGATTTCATCGCGCTGCTCCTCCGTCAGCCCCTCAAGAAGCTCCAGCTTATCCTCCGGCCTGCCGGAAACAACCCCTGCGGCTGCCGCGGCCTGGATTCCTTTCATGCCGCCCGTGTTCGGTACGATGACGCTCTTTACATTTTTTATGATATTTCCGCTGGCCTCCACCAGAAGCCGATCCGGCCTTTCCCCCAACGTCAGCGCTGCCAGCGCCGCCGCATATGCAATGGCAATCGGCTCCGTACACCCGAAGGCGGGCACCAGCTCCTGTTCCAGAATCCGGAGATATTCCCGGTATATACTGCTGTTATGTTCCATGTTCGCTCCCATCTGTTTGTGCCTGTTCACATGCGCACTGCCCGTGATATATAAACCGCATGTGTAACTGTTCAGTACCCCTCACAGTTACCCGCAGATTTCATCTATTTTTTTAAGTTCCTCCGCCGTGAAAGAGGTTCTGTGGATAATTTCAATATTTTCCGTAATCTGGGCGGGCCTGGATGCGCCTATCAGCACACTCGTCACCTCTCCGTCCCTCAGGATCCAGGACAGCGCCATCTGCGCCAGGCTCTGCCCCCTGTTTTGTGCGATTTCATTCAGGGCGCTTATCTGATCCAGACGTTCCTGCGTCAGCGCGGATTCCTTCAGGAAACGGCCGTCCCTCTTAATCCTGCTGTCCTCCGGAATCCCGTGAAGGTATTTATCCGTGAGAAGTCCCTGCGCCAGCGGACTGAAAGCGATTATACCGCAGCCATTGGCCGCTGCAAAGGATTTCAGGCCGTCCTCTTCTATACTGCGGTCAAATATGGAATATCTGCTCTGGTTGATGATAAAAGGACACTTAAGGTCAGACAGAATCTTCATTGCCTTTTCCGTATATTCCCTGGAATAATTGGAAATTCCCGCATACAGAGCCTTCCCGCTCTTCACGATCTGATCCAAAGCCATCATTGTTTCCTCCAGCGGCGTCTCCGGATCCATACGGTGGTGGTAGAAAATATCCACATAATCCACCTTCATCCGCATCAGGCTTTCATCCAGGCTGGAAATCAGGTATTTCCGGCTGCCGCCGTCCCCGTAAGGCCCCGGCCACATATCATAGCCCGCCTTGGTGCTGATCACCATCTGGTTGCGGTAAGGGTGCATTTCACTTTCCATGATCCTTCCGAAATTTTCCTCCGCGCTTCCGTAAACAGGCCCATAATTATTCGCCAGATCAAAATGGGTAATCCCGTTATCAAAAGCCGTGAAAACCAGCTGCTTCATATTGTCATAATTGTCCTTGCTTCCGAAATTGTGCCACAGCCCCAGAGAAACCGCAGGCAGCTTCAGCCCGCTGTTTCCGCAGCGGAAATAATTCATATGTTCATAACGATCTTCTTTTGCCAAATACATTTTTTACCTCCTCTATACCGCAGGTCTGCCCGCGGTACTGCAACAACCATCCGTTTAAAAGTTCCATTCAGGTCTTACCTCTGTCCGCGCCATAAAGCGTTTTTTTCCACATTCCTATATGCTTCTGGCCTCTTCCAGCACCCAGCGGACATGTTCTGCGGGCAGATCCCCTGGAATGGTGCAGTCTGCGCCCAGCAGAAAGCCTTTTTTACCGCAGGTTTCGATCAGTTCCCTTACCGCCTTCCTGATCTCTTCCTCATTTTCTGAGTACAGCACGCCCTCCTTCCGGTTATCCAAACCGCCCAGGGCAGGCTTTCCGCCGAAAAATTCTCTTCCCGAGGGAATATCCATCTCCTCCACATACACCGCCCAGTTAATGGCTGCGGCTTCATAGTCCTGCCATACCTCCACACGGTTCTTATCCCCGCCCCAGCCGCAGCAGTGCAGAATATTATGACTGCTCAGGCCATTGGCATAATCCAGTACCTCCTTGTCAAAGGGGGTAACCAGGCTGCGGTATTCCTCCGCAGTAAACCGGAAGGTTTCCGCATTCTGCACACAGTAATAAATACCATCGCAGCCAGCTTCCTCGATCAACCCCTTCACCAGCGCCTTCGCATCCTCCGCAATTACGCCGCAGGCATACTTCACCGCTTCCGGGTCCGCCTTGATGCAGTCCATCATTGTTTCCCAGCTCGTCTGAAGACGGAAAAAGGAAAGAGGACAAAATACATTATAAAATACACAGCACTCCCCGTCCACCGCTTTTACAATGGCGCGCGCCCGCTCAACCTGCTCCCTGATGAACTTATGCCCGCTTCCCAAAGGCTTCATATCATAAAGCTGCGACACATTCTCCATTTTTTCCAGTGTTTCATTGGGATATCCGAAATAACCGTCGCACATTATTTTGATAAAATCCTGGTCCGTATCCCTGTACCACTTAAGATGCGCATCCACACATGCCTGCCCCAATGCCTGCTCCTGCGGAAAATGAAACCAGAATGCGCCGGGAACGTGATCCGCCTCCCTGTTTTCCAATGCTGCCAGTACTCTTTCTTTCTTGTTCATTATAATTACCCTGCCTTTTCTTATTTTAAACTGACTGTCCAGTTCCTACACAGTTACCTTTCTCCAATGCCCGCTTTCAGCTCGCATAACAGCCCATTCAGGCTTCCTCTCCATTGAAATCACATTCATTCAAAGCCAGCATGGCCATAGTATAGATTTTTGCCGCTGAAAGCAGTTTTTCCAGATCCAGCCCCTCGTCCGGTTCATGGGCGCCGCCGTGCCCCTTCCTGAACAGAACGCCTGCCATATCCCCCTCCCGCTCAGGCATGGATCCGATGCCATAGCCAAACGCATTGGGCAGCTTCCTGGCATACGTGCCGCCTCCCATCACATAAGGTTCAGCTGTGCATCCTGTAATTTCGTTAAATAAATCTGTCAGAAGGCCAACCTCTTTTCTGTCCTTCGGGAAATAATTCGGCGCAGAATTCCTGATAAGCTCCCATTTATAACCTCCCCGGCCGCAGTACTCCTCCAGCCCGGCCTCCAGCTTTCCCGCATCCGCCGTAATGGAATAACGGATATTAAACTGCAGCCGCGCCCGATGCCCCTGAAGCCTCAGCACAGTCCCCGCGCAGGTCAGACGCCCGGAAACCTCATCCGAATAAGAGATTCCTGCCTTCAGGGAAAGCGCTGTGTCTGCTGGTTCCATACGCAGTCACCCTGATTTTCCCATCCCGGGCCTCCGCCTTCACACATTCCGGAAGCGATGCCTGCAAAGCAGCCAGCTGTCCTTCCGAAACTTCTGTCCTTTTACCAACCACCAGAACCGCCCTGTCAGGGATAATATTGCCTGCGCTTCCGCCATACAGCTCCAGCACCTCATCACTGAAGTCCCTGCCGGAAACTGCAGTCCCTTCCAATATCCCCTTTTCCCCATAACAAACCGGAAAACCACAGTCCGCGATCATAGACAACGCCGGAAGCGGATATTTGGACGTGTAATACTCCAGATCCGACATCCCCCTTTCCTCATCGCACCCTGCAAAAAGACAAAGCTCATACGCAGCCGGAAGCCCCAGCTCCCTGATACAACGCATCACATAAAGCATGGCCACTGCCGGCCCCTTATTATCCTGCGCTCCTCTGCCGATAAGATACCCATCCTTCACCACCGGCTCAAACGGCTCATAATCCCAGCCCTCCCCCAGCGGCACCACATCCAGATGATTCCACAGGCCAATCGTATTGCTCCAGTCCTGATTCTCCACACCGATGCTTCCCACATAATACTCCCGGTTCTCCGTATGGAACCCATATTTCCTTCCCATGGCAAGCATCTCATCCAGCGCATCCCTGCATCCCTGCCCAAACGGCCCCTGCTCTGCCTCCGGATCCGAAATACTGGGAATCCGCACCAGCCTCTTAATATCCTCCGTCATCTCCTTCCGATGCCCGTCAAACCACTGGCTGACCTTCTCATAAATTTCACCATCATACATTTTTCCCATATAAGCTCCTATCCAGGCCCCTCCGCCAGTCAATACCGACTGCCTTCATACCAAAGACCTTATGTTATTATTATAGATACCAAACAACTTTTCTTCTATAACCAATTCCTTCAAAAACTATGCAGTTTCAATCATTTTGGCCGGCCTGCCGCATCCGCCCCGTTTCCGTCCGCCCTTGGTCCGAGGGGGGCTGGGCCTGTATTCCTTCCCCGGGGCCGGGGCGGGGTATGTTCTGTTCTGTTTGAGAAAACGGCGATGTTTCTTACCGCTCCGGGAAGTCAGAATTCTGACGTCCTTAGAGGCTTGTCTGACGAACGAAGACAATTTTAGCCGCAAATCACAAACTCACTCCTACCAAAAAAGTTACATGCGGCTAAAATCACTGAGGAGGAGTTCAGCCTCGCTGGCAGAATTCTGACTTCCCGGAACGGTTAGAAACACCCCGTTTTTGAAACAGAACAGAACATACCCCGCCCGGCCCCGGGGAAGGAATACAGGCCCAGCCCTCCTCGGACCAAGGGCGGACGGAAACGGGGCGGATGCGGCAGGCCCTCTCTACCTCATAAGAAAAACAGCCGGACTGCTGAACAATCCGGCTGCATCCGCCACCAAAAGGAGCCTACCGGCTTCCCTTATCATATATTTCACCCAAAGCGCGGGGCGCCCTGTTGTGCTTGGAAAAGAATACAAGCAGCAGAAGCGTCAGCACATAGGGGAGAATCATTACCAGATCCTGATAGCTGCTGGGCATTTCCAGCATCTGCACGATGCGGTAGCCGCCGGAACGGGCAAACCCGAACAGCAGGCAGGCTCCCAGTGTGGGGAGGATTCTCCAGTTTCCGAAAATCAGCGCGGCAATGGCCAGGTAGCCATAACCCACATAGATATTGTTGGAAAAATTCGCTGAAATGGAATAGGCGAAGCAGATGCCTCCCAGCCCGGAAAGCGCGCCGGAAACCATAACCGCCACCAGCCTTACCCTGCCCACTTCAATGCCCGCTGCATCCACCGCATGGGGATTATCGCCGCAGGCACGCAGATGCATGCCAAAGCGTGTCCGGTACATCACAAACCAGGCAATGAACGCCACCACAATAATCACGATTTCAAAGGGATATACATTGGTAAATACCGCTCCCAGTATGGGTATTTTCGAGATTCCCGGCACCGTCAGCCTGCTTGACACCCCCAGCACGAATTTATCGGAGGCCGCCCCGAATACGGTGGCATTGATCTGCTTTGTCAAAAAGGAGGTTAATGCCATGGCCAGGATATTAATCACCACGCCGCTGATGACCATATTTGCCTTGAACCGGATACACAGCAGCGCATGAATCAGTGAAAACAGCATGCCGCCGATTACGGCAAACAGCATGGCGATGTAGAAGGGAACCGCTGAATTTCCCGCAAATTTATCCGCAACGAGCACCGCGACGAGCGCGCCGGTAAAAGCGCCGAAGCCCTGCAGGCCCTCAATGGCAAGGTTGGTAATGCCGCTTTTTTCACTGTAAATACCGCCGATAGCCATGATGAAAAGCGGCAGTGCAAAGGACAATCCGTCAATGATTACAGTATTCATTTATCCTTCCTCCCTTCCTCGTCCTTCACCCGCGACAGCAGGTAGCTGATAAACGCCGAGCATGCGGAGAACAGCAGGATGATACCTGTGATAACATCAGCAATTTCCGCCTGTATGCCCGCCGCCGAGCTCATGTAGGTACTTCCCTTGTCCACAATGGTAATCAGGAAAGAGGAGAAAATAATGCCCACAGGATTGTTGCTTCCAAGCAGTGAAACCGCAATCGCATCAAAACCGGTGCTGGAAAGCACCCTGGGCTGGATGGAAGCAAAATAGCCAAGGTAATAGGTAACGCCCGCCAGGCCTGCCAGCGCCCCGGAAATCAGCATGGTGACCACAATATTCTTTCCCACATTGATGCCCGCATAACGGGAAGCGCTGCGTGAAAAGCCCACCGCTTTCATTTCATACCCCATTTTGGTCCTGTCCAGCAGGAATTTCACGGCGAACACAGCTATAAGCGCCAGGACAAAGCCCAGCGGGATATCCATTTTCAGATTTCCCACCACCGTATCCGCCAGCGTCAGGCGCGCCGCCGGGGCAATGGCCTTTGACTGCCTGGAAACCGGATCCACATAAAAGGTATTGATACAGAAGCTGCAGACATACTGAATAATGTAATTCAGCATGATGGAGGATACCACCTCATTGATATTGAATTTATATTTCAGCAGGCCGATAAGGCCGCCCACCAATGCGCCCGCAAGGATACCGATAAGCAGCACCAGAGGCTTTGACAGAACCGCGTTCAGTCCGCTGTAGCCTACCAGAATTGAGGATAAAAAGCCTGCCGCCAGCATCTGTCCGGATACGCCGATATTAAACAGGCCTGTCCGCATGGCCACCGCCACCGCAAGCGCCGCAAAAATCATGGGCGTCAGGTAATTTAAGAAGCTTAAGAAGTCGGTGAGGATGCTTTTGTATCCCGCATAGGATGCCTTGGGGGCAAGGCCGCAGCCCTGCAGCAGGTTATAATAGGCTGAAAAAGGATTTTTCCCCAATACGGCAATCACCACAGCGCCTGCGATCAAGCCTATTAAAACACAGAAAACGGGAATGGTCACGCTTTGCGTCTTTTTATTTCCCAGGGTCCGGCTGATCATTTTTTTCCAGATTGATTGTTTCTCATGCATGCCGCTTCACCCCCATCATAAATTCTCCCACTTCATTTGTGGTCAGCGTTCTGGCATCGGCAATCTTCTGTATTTTTCCGTTGTAAATTACACCGATGGTATCCGCGCAGTCCATGATTTCATCCAGTTCCAGGGAAATCAGCAGTATAGCCTTTCCCTTGTCCCTCTCGCCAATCATCTGGCGGCGGATATTCTCAATGGCCCCGATATCCAGTCCCCTGGTGGGCTGGACGAAAATCATCAGATCCGATTCCTGCTCGATTTCCCTTGCGATAATCGCCTTCTGCTGATTACCGCCGCTCATGGAACGCACAACTGTCCTCAGGCCCTGGCCGCTGCGGATATCATATTTATCGATCAGATCCTCAGCATAGCTGTCAAAGGCCTTTTTATCCAGAATCCCTTTTCTGGAAAACGGCTCCCTAAAATAGCTCCTCAGCCCCAGATTTTCCGACAGGGTGAAATCCATGACAATGCCATAATTCTGTCTGTCCTCAGGGATATAGGATATTCCCTCCAACGCCCTGCGGCGGATGGATTCCTCCGTAATATCTTTCCCGTTCAGCCACACCTTTCCCTTATGCAGGGGAAGCAGCCCGGCGATGGCGTCAGCCACCTCAATCTGCCCGTTTCCGGCCACGCCCGCAATAGCGAAAATCTCCCCGCCATGGACAGTAAAGGAAACATCCTTAACCACCTCAAAATGATCCTGATTGACCACGGTCATATGCTCCACCTTCAGAACCTCTTTTCCGAATTCAGGCTCCTTCTTGGGCGTTTCAAAGCTGACCTCGTGTCCCACCATCAGGTTGGCCATCTTCCGGGTGCTGGTTTCCTTCACATCCAGAACGTCAATCAGCCGGCCTCTGTTCAGGATAGCGCACCGGTCGGCCACCTTCTTGATCTCTTCCAGCTTATGCGTGATCAGGATGATGGTCTTCCCGTTTTCCCGCAGTCCCTTGATGATATCCAGGAGGAACTCGATTTCCTGCGGCGTCAGCACCGCCGTAGGCTCGTCAAAAATCAGGATTTCTGCTTCCCGGTACAGCATCTTCAGAATCTCCACCCTCTGCTGGGTGGACACGTTAATATTTTCAATCACATCCGTAGGCTCCACTTCCAGCCCGTATTTTTGGGAAAGAGCGCGGATATCCTCATTGGCCTTCTTCTTATCCACTGCGGGGAAAAGGCCAAGCACCTTTTTCACCGGTTCCATCCCCATGACGATATTCTCGGCTATGGTATAATTGCTCACCAGTTTGAAATGCTGGTGCACCATACCGATATTCAGCTTCGTGGCATGATTGGGCGAAGAGATCTTTACCTTTTCCCCCCGGATATATATATCGCCCTCATCCGGCTCATACATTCCGAAAAGCATGCTCATAAGCGTTGATTTTCCCGCACCGTTCTCGCCCAGAAGGGCAAAGATTTCCCCCTTCTTTACCTGAATCGTGACATCGTCATTGGCAACAATGCCTGGGAACCGTTTGGTAATATGGCGCATTTCCACAATATAATCCGACATATATTCCCTCTCATTCCGCCGCTCTGTGGCAGCTGTATTTCCATAATATACTTAGGGGATGTCATCACCCCGTTCCTTGCTGGCATCCCCTAAATATACATGTGAATGCGGCCGCGCCGCATTCTGTGCTGTTCAATGCTGCCGCGTTTGGCGCAACAGTCTTCTGTTCAATAGAAACGGGCCGGGAATCCCGGCCCGCCTTCCCTTTCATTTCCGGAGGCAGCAAAGCGGACGGATGACTTCTATATCCGCATGGCAGCTGCCGCAAAGGTCAAATACCCATAACAGGCCAGGCAGGCGCATTTACCGCCCCGCTGTCCGTACCGGCGCATTTGATTTACTCCGCCTTGAAATCATCGGGAGTAATTCCGTTGAAGTTGGCTGCAGGAACAATTTCTCCTGCTTTTACTTTTTCATAAGCCGCATCGATCTTGGTGATGGTATCTGCGGACAGCTGGCATCTTCCGCTGGTGCTTACATAACCGGTAGAATCGGTATCTGCGCCCAGGGTTACGTTTCCGCCCTTGAAGGATCCGTCAGCAATAGAGGTAAGCGCTCTGTCAACGTTGGTGCTCATAACCTTAAGTCCGCTGGTAAGGATTACGTTGGCATCTCCGTTTGCCCCGTCGTCATACTGATCAACGTCACAGCCGATGATGTATACGCCTTCCGCTTCCTTGGCAGCTGTGATGACGCCGTTTCCGGAAGCGCCGGCAGCTACGAACATGATATCCACGCCTTCATCAATAAGAGCGTTTCCAACTACCTTGCCCGTTGCTTCATCAGCAAAGGATCCAATATAGTTTCCGCCTACATTTGCTCCTGTTACGTCGGTTCCTGCATAGGAAGGAAGTTCAACCAGCTCCACTGACTTGCCGTCAACTTCATTCACATACTTTACGCCGCACTCAAAGCCGTACTGATAGTTAACGTTGGAAGGGTAAGCAATACCGTTTACAACGGCAACCTTGTTGCTCTTTGTTTCATAAGCAGCAGCCATTCCTGCGAAGAAACCGCTCTCCTGCTCCTTGAACTGCATCGCATAAATGTTGTCTACTTCCACTTCGTTGCCTTCTGCATCGGACGGGAAGGAGTCAACCAGGATGAACTTCACATTCGGGTTGTCCTGTGCGATCTGGGCGATTCCGGCAAACTGGAAACCGCAGCATACAATAGCATCATAATCGGCTACGATGTCAGCTACCGCCTGAACGGCTGCAGCGGTGTCGCCTGTAGGCTCTTTTACAGGAGTTACGGTAGAGGAAGGATTCTTTTCGATAAAGGAAAGAATTCCGTTGTAGTTATCCTCGTTAAAGGAACCGTCATCCACTCCGGAGGGACTGGATACAATTGCGATTTTCAGTGCCGCATTGCCGGCATCTGCGGTATCGGATGCAGCTTCACTGGAAGATGCTTCCGTAGACGCTTCCACAGATTCAGCAGGCGCCGCAGTTTCCTGGGCGGATGCGCCGCTTTCCGCAGGAGCAGTGCTGCCGGAATTGCCGCAGGCTGTCAAAGACAGTGCAAGCAGGGCAGCCATTGCAAGAGAAAGTGCTTTTTTCATAATAAAATCCTCCTTTTTTTACCGTCCGAGACGGCATGTTCGAAAAAACCTAATTACAGCTAATTACAAACCAATCATAGCATTTTACCATCCAAAAAACAATGACAAAATTCCTGAAAAATTTCCCTGAACGCTTTCCGTGTTACTGATTTCCCTCCGTCCGGGCTCCCGCTGCCACGGTTCTGCCCTCCGGGATAATCCGTTTTTTATGCAAAGCCGGTTTTAAATGATATCCATTACATCCTTTACAGATTGCACGCCGATCAGCCGGATACCTTCGATTTTGGGCAGCTTGTCCAGACATACTTTGGGAAGCACACAGGTTTTGAAGCCCAGCTTTTTCGCCTCCGATACACGGATGGCAGCCTGGCTGACCGCCCTGACCTCGCCGCTCAGCCCTACCTCGCCGAAGGCAATCATCGTCTCCTCGATAGGCCGGTTGCGGAAGCTGGAAATCACAGCCATGACGATACCGAGATCGATGGCCGGCTCCTGTATTTTCATCCCGCCGGCAATATTTACATAGGCGTCGCAGCCGGATACCTGCAGCCCCAGGCGCTTTTCCAGGACCGCCATAAGCAGGTTCACCCGGTTGAAATCCGTCCCCGCCGCCTGGCGTCTGGGAAATCCGAAGTTGCTCTGGCAAACCAGCGCCTGAATCTCCACCAGAATGGGCCTGGTTCCCTCCAAAGAGCAGGAAACCACCGAACCGCTGGCCCCTTCCGGCTTACCGTTAAGCATGAACTCGGACGGATTTTTCACCTCGCACAGGCCTTCCTGACGCATCTCAAACACACCGATTTCGTTGGTGGATCCAAACCGGTTTTTGACGCCGCGCAGTATCCGGTAGGAGGCATGCCTGTCTCCTTCAAAATAGAGAACGGTATCCACCATATGCTCCAGCACACGGGGGCCTGCCACGGTTCCCTCCTTTGTCACATGTCCTACAATAAAAATGGAAATGCCATAGCCCTTTGCCAGCTTGAGGAAAACCCCCGTGGACTCCCTCACCTGGGAAACGCTTCCCGGCGCTGCGGAAACCTCCTCCTGGTACATGGTCTGGATGGAGTCTATAATCACGATTTCCGGCTTCTCCCTGGCAATCGCCTCTTCTATGTCACCCAGGTTGGTTTCACACAAAAGCTGCAGCGAATCGCTGAAATTCCCGATTCTCTGCGCCCGCATTTTAATTTGCTGCAGGGACTCCTCCCCGGAAATATAAAGTACCTTTTTCTCCTTTTCGGACAGGAGCCGGCACATCTGCAGCAGCAGGGTGGATTTCCCGATTCCCGGATCTCCTCCCACAAGCACAAGGGAGCCGGCGACAATTCCGCCGCCCAGCACCCGGTCCAGCTCTCCGATTCCCGTCAGGATACGCTCTTCTTTTTCCATGGATATTTCCGCAAGAGTGGACGGCTTCTTCCCGCCGGAGGACAGTCCCGCCGTGCGCTCCACGACAGCGCTCCTGGAAGCGGCCTTCCTCACCGGCTCCTCCACAAAGCTGTTCCAGGTATGGCAGCCCGGACACTGCCCCATCCATTTGGACGACTCATAGCCGCATTCCTGACAATAAAACACAGTTCCTGATTTTGCTTTCGCCATATTTAAAAAAGGGGCGGAAAACCGCCCCTGCCCTCCTGATCTTTCATTGTTAAGCAGCGCTTATTTATGGATGTCTACCTTCACTTCTCCCGCGCCTGCAAGCTCTACGGAAAGACTCAGCTTGCCGCCCAGGTTCGTGCACATCCTTCCGGCATCCTCTCCATTAATCTGCACATCGTATTCCGTATCATCCTGCAGTCCGATGGTGAGCTGTGCGTCCTCATTGCCTTCTACCACAAAGCTCACGCCGTCCTCGCTCTCCGTGAACTCAAGAACACTGGTTCCCGGAACAGATTCATAGACAAACATGCCGTTTTTCTCCAGCTTGGTCATGGTCTGGTAGGTTTTCACCTTATACAGATCTCCTTCGTGGGAAAAATCCTCCAGCTTTGCTTTTTCAGCAAGGGTATGGTTCCCAAAGCTGATGCTGCCGTCTGCCTCTGCGCGGATTAATTCATTTACTACTGCCATTTTCTTTTGTCCTCCTTCATATGGTTCCTCTCGGGGTTAACTGTTTAAAACTGTATTCTTACCGTAACCATGAAACTGCTTCACAGTTACTTTTTTACCTGAAAGGTAATCTTTCCTTCCTTACACCCTACGGTTACATTATCTCCCGGCTGAATCCTTCTCGCAAGGATTTCTTCCGCTAGGGCGTCCTCAACCATATTCTGGATGGCCCTCTTCAGGGGACGCGCCCCCATTTTCAGGTCGGAATGCTTCTCAACGATATAATTCTTGGCCGCCGGCGTAATGGTCAGCGAAATATTCAGCTGCTTTTGGCATCTGTCGGTCAGATCCTTTGAAAGCAGGGTTATAATCTGCTTCATATTTTCCTTCGTCAGGGGATGGAAAACCATAATCTCATCGATCCGGTTGATAAATTCCGGCTTAAACAGCCTTTTTACCTCTTCCATGACGCCGGACTTCATTTTCTCATAATCCTTTTTTTCATCCGTATGGGCGGTAAAGCCCAGGTTCTTCGGATCGATGATGCGCTGCGCCCCGGCATTGGAGGTCATGATAAGCACGGTATTCTTAAAGCTTACCTTCCGGCCCTTGGAATCCGTAATATGCCCGTCATCCAGCACCTGGAGCAGGATATTGAATACGTCCGGATGCGCTTTTTCCACTTCGTCGAAAAGCACCACGGAATAAGGATTGCGCCGCACCTTCTCAGACAGCTGGCCGCCGTCGTCAAAGCCAACATATCCCGGAGGGGAACCGATCAGCTTGGAAACGGAATGTCCCTCCATATATTCTGACATATCGATCCGGATCAACGCATTCTCCGATCCGAACATAGCCTCTGCCAGCGCCTTGCTCAGTTCTGTTTTCCCAACGCCCGTAGGCCCCAGGAACAGAAAAGATCCGATAGGCCTTCTGGGATCCTGGAGTCCGACCCTGCCGCGGCGCATTGCGCGCGCTACGGCGCTTACGGCCTCATCCTGGCCGATAACACGCTTATGCAGTATGCTTTCCAGCTTCAGCAGCCGTTCGCTTTCCTTTTCCTCCAGCTTGCTCACCGGGATTTTGGTCCACATGGCCACCACGCCCGCAATGTCATTCTCGGTGACCTCCTGCCTTCTTAAGGCGTTCTTTTTCTCGATCCGCGCTTTCTTCTGGGCCAGCTTTTTCAACAGTTCATCCTGCTCCCGTTTCCAGACACCGGCCTGGGAAAAGGCTTCAATGCGGATGGCGCCTTCTATTTTCAAATCCAGCTCCCGGATCTCTTCGTTTAACTTCCTGATATCTTCCGGCGGCTCCATATGCTGCAGACGGACGGCTGAGGCCGCTTCGTCTATTAAATCAATCGCCTTATCAGGCAGGCGCCTGTCGTTAATATATCTGCTGGAAAGCCTTACCGCCGCCTCAATAGCCTCGGGAAGGATCTTCACCTTATGGTGATCCTCATACCTGGGGGTCACTCCCTCCAGTATGCGCACTGCCTCTTCCTCTGTGGGTTCCTCCACATTTACCGGCTGGAATCTTCTTTCCAGGGCGGCATCCTTCTCAATATATTTACGGTATTCCGTAATTGTTGTGGCGCCGATCAGCTGGATTTCCCCTCTGGCAAGGGATGGCTTCAGAATATTGGAGGCGTCAATCGCCCCCTCCGCGCCGCCTGCGCCGATCAGGGTGTGCAGCTCATCCAGGAACAGCAGGATGTTCCCATCCTCCGTCACCTCTTTGATTACCTTCTTAATACGCTCCTCAAATTCGCCTCTGTACTTGCTTCCGGCAATCATGCCTGACAAATCCAGCATAAGTACCCGTTTGTTTTTCACTGTATCCGGCACCTCGCCGGCCACAATTTTGGAAGCAAGCCCTTCCACAATTGCCGTTTTACCAACGCCCGGTTCTCCCACCAGGCAGGGATTATTCTTCGTTCTCCTGCTGAGTATCTGGATAACCCGGCTGATTTCCTCTTCTCTTCCAATAACAGGATCCAGCCTGCCGTCTCTGGCCAGCGCGGTCATATCCCTGCTGTACTGCTCCAGTGTGGCGGTGCTTCCCTTCTTTTTCTGTTTCTTAATGAGTTCTTCCTTGTACTGCCCCGGATCCAGCCCCATAGCTGCAAGGGTATCCATATACAGCTTCTGCGGCTGAAGGCCGCAGGTGTTCAGCAGCCTGACAGCTACGTTCTCCCCTTCCCTGAGCAGGGAAAGCAGGATGTGTTCCGTTCCGGTCAGCGCCGAATTAAAACGTGCCGCCTGCCTGTGGCTTTCTTCCAGTATCGCCATGGCACGGGGCGAATAACCGTCCCTTTCCTTTACCGGAGTATCGGAAACAGGCGCAATCAGATCCTCGATCATTTCACGGATTTCCAGTTCATTGGCTCCATTTTCGATCAGGACTCTGGCGGCCACACCGGTTCCTTCTTCCAGGAGTCCCAGCAGGATATGCTCGGTTCCCACATAATTCTGCTTTAACTTCCTGGCGGCCTTCTCAGCCAGCATAAGGGCCGATCTGGCCTTATCTGTATACTGTGACTGCATTATTCCAGTCCTCCATATTCTTCATAGATTTCATCAATTAAAGCATGCACTTCTTCCCGGGAAATATTCTTGCAGCTTGCTTTGGCCAGCAAAACCCGCATATCCTCCCGGGTCTCCAGCATAGCCTGCTTCTTGCCTTCATCAACGGCAATCACCGCACCTTTTCTTCTGTCTACCTTAACAAAGCCTTCCTGTTTTAATACGGTATATGCCTTATTCACGGTATGCATGTTAATTCCAATGGTGTCGGCAAGCTGCCTCACACTTGGGAGCACATCGCCTTCATGGAAGCGGTTTGTGGCTATTCCGAGAATTATCTGGTTTCTCAGCTGCATATATAAAGCTTCATCACTGTTAAAATCAATCTCTATAATCATTTCCAATCCGCATCGCTCTTCTTTCTGTTATTCATTTGTTATATTTATAGTATAACAGAGAGCACATCCTGTCAACCGCTTTTCGGTTTTCAGGCGCCGGGATATCCGTCCCATTGTTTTGTCAGTGGAAATTTATTACAGAAACGGCTGTTTTTACGTAAACCGGCATTTGATTCAAAAAAGCCGCTGTAGTCCTACTTACTCAGCGGCTTTTTTAAACATAAGGCTGGTCCGCGGAGCGTGGCAGCCGTTATTATCCTCAGCCCTGCACCGGCCGGTTCTGTAATCCCCGGCGGTAAGGGCGCTGTACTGTTGCGGTTATTTTAATCGTAACTGTAAGAATACTGAACAGTTATTTTAAATCAAGGAATTCAAAGTCCAGATCATCATCTTCATCCACATCGAGGAAATTACGGGGCTTATAATCCTGAGATTTCCTGCCCTTTCCTGAGGCTTTGGAGCTTCTTCTGGAAGGTTCCTCATAGGAGACTTCATCGGGGTACATATCTTCATCGTCCTCCTCATCGTCGTCCTCATCATCCTCTTCATCCTCATATTCATAGCGGCTTCTTCTGCGGGAACCTCTGCCGCCGCGGGAGGCTTTGCCCATACCTCTCCTGCTTCTTCTGGGGACGTAGTCATCATCATCTTCGTCGTCCTCATCATCCTCATCGTCTTCGTCCATGTCGTCCCCGTCGTCGTCATCCATTTCATCGTCGTCATCGTCAAATTCATCATAGCCGTCGTCATAGGTTCCCTTCAGCTTGAAGATTAAAACGGTTACGGCAACAACGAGCAGGCCTACGATAACCGCAAGAATAATGATTATCATACGAAGGCTTCCCGTCTGCTTCTCCATTTCGGCAATATTGCTCTCATTAGTCTGGGCAGCTCCGAGAAGATCGGAAACCTTATATCTCGTACCATTGATGTTGTCGTTCAGATACCAGTCATTCGTTCCAGTTCCGTCATCCGCATAGCTGACATCATAGTCATTGGTGGACGGCGCCGTATCGGAAGGAGTCTCCGCAGGCGTTTCCTCAGGCGGCTCCGCAGGTGCAGCCGGCTGCACAGTTTCCGCTATTTCCAGCGTATCCTCGCGTACATATCCGTTGATCGCCTTGCCGTCCTTTTCTCCGGTAATCTGATACCAGATCTTTCCTTCGCTTCCTGTGGTTTCCCCGGTTACATCCATAACATCACCGGAAGAAAGGCTTCCAACCACACTTGAATTGGTAGAGGCTTCGGAACGGACACGGGCGCTGGCGGCAATTATTTTGATTTTGGCTACCGTAGTGCCGTTTATGCCTTCCTCAGAATTTTCGTTTATAATTTCATTTAATTCTGCGTCGTCTCCTCCGGCATCTTCCGCACCCTCATTGCCGCCTTCCGAATCACCGTTATTGACACTGCCCTGACTGCCCAGGCTATTGGTTGCATGTCCCGTCAGCGCTGTCTGTGCCGGCACTGCGGCGCAAAACAATATAGCTGTCAAAACTGCCGTAATCCGAAGCACTATACCTGTACTTTTCGTTTTTATCCTGTTCATTTCCTGACCCCTTTACCATTTGTGGTTTACGCCTCGTCAATAGCTTTGCCGATATCCGTACGCATATACTTATTGGCAAAGTCAACCCAGCCGGCGGCCTCATAGGCGTTGGCTCTCGCCGCCTTCAGGTCCTTGCCCGTTGCGGTGATGCCGAGAACCCTGCCGCCGTTAGTCACGATGTTCCCTTCATTGTCGAATCTGGTTCCGGCATGATAGCAGAAATAACCGTCGGCGTCTTTGAATTTCTCCAGGCCGCTTATCTTAAGGCCCTTTTCGTATTTTACCGGATAGCCCTGTGATGCCAGCACCACGCAGACCGCCGCATTGTCTTCAAACTGCAGCTCAATCTGATCCAGGGTGCCGTCAATGCACGCTTCCACTACATCTATGATATCGTTCTTCATACGCGGAAGCACAACCTGCGCTTCAGGATCCCCGAATCTTGCATTGTATTCCAGCACCCTGGGGCCTTTTTCCGTAAGCATCAGGCCGAAGAAAATAATTCCCTTAAATTCCCTTCCTTCCTCCGCCATGGCATCCACAGTGGGCTGATAGATATATTGTTTACAGAAATCATCAACTTCTTTCGTATAGAACGGAGAAGGAGAAAAAGTTCCCATGCCGCCCGTATTCAGGCCCTTGTCCCCGTCGCAGGCGCGTTTATGATCCTGTGCGGAGGTCATAATTTTGATATGCTTTCCGTCAACAAAGGAAAGTACGGAAACCTCGCGTCCGGTCATGTATTCCTCCACCACCATACGGTTGCCGGCGGAACCGAACTGCTTATCCGTCATAATGCTTTTCACGCCTTCCAGCGCTTCTTCCTTTGTATTGCAGATAAGCACCCCTTTGCCCAATGCCAGCCCGTCTGCCTTCAGCACGATAGGGAAGCTGGCCGTTTCCAGGTATTCCACTGCCTTCTGCGCATCATCAAAGGTTTCATAGGCTGCTGTGGGGATATTGTATTTTTTCATTAAATCTTTGGAAAAAGCCTTGCTTCCTTCCAGAATCGCCGCATTTTTCCTGGGGCCGAACACACGGAGCCCCGCTGCCTCAAGGACATCCACAATGCCCGCAGCCAGAGGATCATCCGGCCCTACAATCACCAGATCCACTTCCTTTTTCTTTGCGAAGGAAGCGATTTTATCAAATTCATCCACGCCCAGGGGGACGCATTCAGCCACTTCGGCAATACCTGCATTTCCGGGCGCACAGTATATTTTATCTGCTTTCGGGCTTCTGGCCACGGCTGCCGCAATCGCATGCTCCCGTCCGCCGCCGCCTACAATCAGAATTTTCATTTGTATCTCACCTTTCCGTCTTCCACACTAATTCTGCCGTTGGCAATCATATCAATCGCCTGAGGCAGAAGCTGCCATTCGGCTTCCTCCATCACACGCTGCTGAAGCGTCTTCGGTGTATCGTCCTGGTGCACCTGAACGCTCTTCTGCAGGATTATCGGGCCGGTATCCGTTCCTTCATCCACAAAGTGAACGGTCGCCCCGGTCACCTTCACTCCCCTCGCCAATGCAGCTTCATGCACCTTCAGCCCATAGAAGCCCACGCCGCAGAACGACGGGATCAGGGAGGGATGGATATTGATTATACGGTTACGGTAGCTTTCTATCATGGCCGCCGGTATGGCAACCAGAAAGCCTGCAAGAACGATTAAATCCGGATGGTATTCATTGACCTTTTCCAGAAATGCCCGGTTAAAGGCCTCACGATCCGAAAAATCCTTCGGAGAGACGCAGACGGCATCAATTCCGTTCTGCTCCGCCCGGGTCAGCGCATATGCATTCTTATTGTTGCTGATGGCACCTATGATTTCCGTATTGGTCAGGCTGCCGCTGCCAATGGCATCAATAACAGCCTGCAGATTGGTACCTCCGCCGGATACGCACACCAGAATTCTCAGCATAATACGACTCCCTTTTCCCCGGCTTCCACTTCACCGATCACATAAGGGGTCTCTCCTGCCTCACGGACAGCCGCCATAGCTGCTTCGACCTCTGACGGGTCCACTGCAAGCACCATGCCGATACCCATATTATATGTATTGTACATCATCTGCTCTTCAATATTTCCCTTATCAGCAAGCAGCCTGAAAATAGCAGGCACCTCATAGCTGTCCTTCCTTACAACGGCACGGACGCCGTCGGGAAGCATACGGGGAATATTCTCATAGAAGCCGCCGCCTGTAATATGGCTGCACGCTTTGATCTCAACCCCGGCATCCTTCACAGCCTTCAGAGCCTTCACATAGATCTTGGTGGGCGCAATCAGCGCTTCACCCAATGTTGTCCCCAGTTCCTCATAGTAGGTCTCCAGGGATTCCTTAGTCATTTCAAAAACCTTTCTCACCAGCGAAAAACCATTGCTGTGAACGCCGGAGCTGGCCATGCCAATCAGCACGTCTCCCGCCTTCAGCTGTTCGCCGGTAATCAGCTTCTTCTCATCAACGATGCCCACAGCAAATCCTGCAAGGTCGTATTCGTCCTCAGGATAAAAGCCGGGCATTTCCGCAGTCTCGCCGCCAATCAGGGCAGCACCCGCCTGCTTACAGCCATCCGCCACACCTTTAACGATAGTGGCGATTTTCTCAGGATAGTTCTTTCCGCATGCAATGTAGTCCAGGAAAAACAACGGTTCGCCGCCCGCGCATGCAATGTCGTTCACACACATAGCCACGCAGTCAATACCAACCGTGTCATGCTTATCAAGAAGAAACGCAAGCTTCAGCTTCGTTCCCACGCCGTCCGTTCCGGAAACCAGTGTGGGCTTTTCCATTCCCCTAAAGCTGTCAAGGGAGAAAGCCCCGGAAAAACCGCCCAGGCCGCCCAGAACCTCCGGACGCATGGTTTCCTTCACATATTTTTTCATCAGTTCAACCGATTTATATCCTGCTTCAATATCTACACCAGCGTTCTTATAATCCATCGTATCCTCCATCGGGTACGGATCCAGTGCGCCCGGGCGCAGCTGCCGTATTCCCTGTTTTATCTTTAATTTCTGTGACTGTCCCGTCTGCTGACAGCCATATGCAAAAATCCGGGCCGAATCGTTGCCGGCGGCAGTTTTTGCTTTCAGGTTCACCGCTTCTTACGCTTAACTCAGACCCGCGGGCCTGCAAAACAGCTTCTTAATATTACTTATTATAATTCCTGTAGCCTGTTTCCTGGAGATGCGCATCCTTTTTCTGAACGCTTTCCTTCAGACCCTGGGAGTAATCCTTCAGTTTCTGAAGCAGAGCCGCATCTGAAGTAGCAAGAATCTTAGCCGCCAGAAGCCCTGCGTTGGCGCCGCCGTTGATAGCGACCGTAGCAACCGGAATGCCGCTGGGCATCTGTACGATAGAATAAAGGGAATCCCTGCCGCCCAGAGAAGTTGTATGCATGGGAATACCAATTACCGGCATCGGGAAAATTGCGGCACACATACCAGGAAGATGTGCAGCCATACCCGCTCCTGCTATAATCACCTTAAATCCCCTGTCTTCCGCAGACTTCGCATATTCAAAAAAAACATCCGGCTCCCTGTGGGCGGAAATGATCTTCATTTCATAAGAAATCCCCAGTTCCTCCAGAATATCAGCTGCCTTTGCCATTACAGGCATATCGGAATCGCTTCCCATTACAATACCAACCTGTGCCATTGGTTATCCTCCTTCATCCTATGAGCCCGTTCAACCGCCCCCGCCGGGCCCACCCCCCCCCCCCCTCACTTCGGCAAAAGACAGTCAAAAACAAGCCAGTAATATTTCAACCTACAGTGTACTAAACTTTTTCCCGATATGCAACATCAACCAAACCGAATTAATAAAAAATTCAACTTTTCACAACCAAACTATATTTTTTTTCAGGGGAATGGATTATAATGTTGTTACCAACGAGCAGCTCCCTGAACAGGGAAAAGCTGAATGGAGAACAGCTTCAGCTGCTCTCCATTCAGTTTTTCCCTGTTCAGGGTTGGGGCGACTGCCCCAAGCCGGGAAGCCCCCGGGCTTCCCGGCCCAAGCTGCGGCTTCCCGGTGCCAGGCTCTGTCCCTGCCCTAAAGCCCTTGCCCCAAGCTACGCTGCCCCTCCATTCCTTTCGTCCTGCGCACCACCACACCAATCCACCCCCAGGGAGTTGATACACCACCCATGTGCCAAATACAATACGACATAACCTACGAGGACCTGAACCCCACGTTCCTCTTCACCTGCCAGATATCCAGGAAAGAACCGGAACGCCTTCACAGCCACGACTTCATAGAAATAGCCCTGATCCTGTCCGGTGAGGGCCATTTTGTGTTGGGCGGAAAATGGTATCCGGTTAAAAAAGGCGATGTGCTCCTCATTAATCCGGGCATCCAGCACCAATGCACCTACTCCTCAGCAGAAGCCCCTTTGGAGGAATTCTACGTAGCCTTTACGGACATACACATCCGGGACATGGAACGCAACCAGATCCTCTTCCCCGGCCACGAATGCCTCATCCGCCCCGGCGAGAAGACCTTCGTCACACTGTCGCGCCTCTGCTCCCTCATCAAGACGGAAAGCACCAGCTGCCAGCCGGGACGCTATTTCATGCTTAAGGCCTACGTCACCCAGATGATCCTCCTGCTCTACCGCGAACAGGTAGTTGCGCCGGTCACCATAGAAGAAGGCTATGAATTTGAATCCACCAACAAAAAATACGTGGTAGAGCAGATCATAGACTACCTAAACTGCCACTACAATGAAAAAATATCCCTGGATCAGATCGCCAGGAATATGTACCTGAGCCCTTTTTACATATCCAAAATTTTCAAAAGCGAAACCGGTGACACCCCTATCAACCACCTGATCAAAATCAGGATGGAAAAGGCCCGGTTTCTGCTTGACAAGCAGAAGGATGCCAGCATACAGGACATTGCCCTGTGCGTGGGATATGACGACGCCTACCACTTCAGCAAGCTGTTTAAGAAACATTTTGGGGAATCACCTTCTAAATATAGGAAGAAACAGGAATAGTTAAAAATGCCGTCGAAATTCTGTTAACTGTTCTGCAAACTATCTTGACAACAGGAAAACCCTCACGGTATAATAATGGACGTGACAGCATATCTTTTGCTGCATGCTGCGGTTATGGCGGAATTGGCAGACGCGCCAGATTTAGGTTCTGGTGGGAGACCGTGCAGGTTCAAGTCCTGTTAACCGCATTATTAAAAAGCTCAGTATTTACAGGGATTAATGTAAATACTGAGCTTTTCTTAATTTTAAAGAATAATAAATCTATTAACTTTTTCACCATCGTCCCCATGTTGGAACAGCCTGTATGGAGCTGTATCTTCCGCCGGTGGACTTCACCTTGCCGGAGACACTCAGCCGGTCATATATCTCATCAATGACCTGAGGGGCCAGGAATTTTCTGGCGCTGCGCACCATACCGTAGATGGTGTAGGATAACTGACGGGCAAGAATAATTTTGGACGTATTATCGGAAAGTCCCGCGTTTTCAAGTTCACATGAATTTCCGAAGACTGCCAGGGAAAAATAAGGCAGCCACTTCATGTCGGGAAGCTCCTTCTGAAGGCGCACGATGCAGGCCTCATTTTTCAGAAGAGGGTTGTAGAAATAGTTTTTATAAGAGGTCAGCTGACTGGCGCAGAGGGTCTGTACCCAGTACTCTTCCTCCGGATTACCGGAGATCCAGCCCTGGTAATCCTTGGCTTCCACAACGTATATGCCTGTCTCGTGTATCATGATGATATCCGCGGCAAAAGCCTCTGCGTTCTCCATGTAACGCCAGTTCACAAGAATTTTCTTGTAACCGCCCACATCCCTTAGTATGCGAAGGACCTCCCCGCTGCATTTACGTTCTCCGCCATAGGTGACATCATAATAAGAGCTGTGCGACAGTTTGTTTCTGTCCAGCTTATTGTAAAGGTGATTTCTGTATAGGTAGATTAAAACCAAAATCAGGCAAAGCACTGACAGCATTCAATCCTCCTGGTTGTTTACGGGTACCGCCCCGGTTGTTTTACAGGTATCCGCCGGTGCCTCAAAAAGCAATGCTTAAGAAGGATACCAGGCATTCTGCAAAAGCACCGATGTTACATAATTCGCCATTTTTGTCGAACCTTCTTTATTTGGGTGGGTTCCGTCGCTGGTATAATGGTTCAGCTCATAAACCTCCATACCGCAATTGTGCACATCTATCACAGGAATACCATAAGCCGCGGCAATTGCCTTAATCCGGCTGTTAAAGTCGGCAATGGTATTTCCTTTTTCATTTACCCTGGGATGATCCCCTGAATTGGCCTCTGTGAGCGTCATACAATAAATCCGGGAGGCCGGGTAGGTGCGAAGGAGCTTCTGAAGCATAAGCTCATAGGCCTCCGAAAAATTAACGTAATATTTTTCACCGCGTCCTGTGGGAACTCCGTCAAATTTACCCAGTTCCATCGCCCGGAAGAAATCGTTTGCTCCCATATAAACAAGAATGATATCCGGCGAGGTTCCATAAGGTCCTTTCAGGTCATTGATTCTGCGGTCGCTGCAGCCGGCGCTGGAATGCTCATCCTTGGAATCCCCGCAAACCGTGCTTGCGGAATAGGAACCGTTTGCAGCAAGGCGCATCCCTGTATTGTAAAGCACCTGCATCCACCAGGTCTGTGTCACATCCTTCACATCATTATTCGCCTCAGGGTAAAAGCATGCATAGCCATCGGGAATATATCCCTGATAGGTGGAAATGCTGTCTCCCAGGACGGATACGCTCAGCCCCTTCAGCGGTGTCTGCGCAGGTGAGGATAACAAGCCTGCGGCAATCAGCCTTCCATTGGATACCGTACCAGCCTGGACCTGCTGGGCCAGCATAGTATCCGCCTGCTCCTGCAGCTGTCTGGCAGCTGCCTGCGCTTCCTCCTGTGTCTTTGCAGCCTGCTCGGCGGCTTCTTCCTGTAGCTTTGCTGCCTGTGCGGCGGCTTCCTCCTGTGCCTTTGCAGCCTGTGCTGCCGCTTCTGCCTGTGCTTTCTGTATCTGTGCCGCGGCTTCCTCCTGCAGCTTCTGCCACTGGGCCGCCGTTTCTTCCTGGAGCTTCCGTGCTGCTTCCTGAGCCGCCGCTTCCGCCTGTGCAGCCTCTACGGCCTCCCTGGCCTGCTGCTCCGAAAGAGCCTGCTGGTAAGCGGCAAGCTGAGCCGCATATTCTTCCTGCGCCCGACGATAAGCCTCGGCCTGTGAAGCTGCTGCCTCCTGCTGCCCCGCCGCGGCCTGCTGCTCTGCCGATGCCTGCGGCACCTGGGCAGATGCCGTTAAGTTTGCTAAGTTTGATGCGAACAGGCAGCTGACACTGAGCGCCGCTGCCAGAAACGTAAATTTTGTCTTTTTTCTCATTGCAAATCCACTGGAAAATATCGACCCCCGATATTCCCATCCTCCTTGTTTTGCGGAGCAAAATGCGAGCTCTCTGGCGAGCAGAGGATTTTCCTCCTTATTCTGACTGTCTGTTGATGTCCGGTGCCTTATCCTGTTACAACTGCATGCATTCGCAGTCATATGGCGCCCTGTCTGAATTTGCACCTATTATATCAGTATTTTCTCCTTGTGTGAACCGTCAATTTTACCGAAAGCAAAAAGCGGGATCCCCAGCCTGCTATACCGGCTTAAGAATTTTATCAGCAGCATACTGTGCCCTCCCTTCTGTCCTTGTTCCCAGGCCGTCCTGTTAAACACAAAGGCTTAAATACACTGGCTTGCTACACACCAGCGGTTAATTAATATATTGATCTACAAGAAGCTGCCCGATAGGGCCGTTACTCCCCACAATACTTCCTTTTTTCCAGGGGACAGGCTTTTCTCCCTGAAAACCGGTCACCGTGCCGCCCGCTTCTTCAATGAGCAGAAGCCCCGCCGCATAATCCCAGGGCTTCAGGTTCATTTCAAAAAAAGCGTCCAGCCGGCCGCAGGCAACATAGGCAAGCTCGATGGCTGCGGAGCCTATCCGCCGGATATCCTGACAGTCCAGGAACACCTTTTTAAATATTTCAAAATTCCGATTCGCATATTCATGCTCATAGGGCGTGGTTCCGATGGATATCAAGCTGTCAGCCATTGTTTCCGCACGGCTGACATGGATGGGCTCTCCGTTCAGGAAAGCGCCTTCCCCCTTCACTGCCGTAAAAACCTCATCGGAAAAGGGCTGGTAAATCACGCCGCATACCATTTCTCCCCGGCTGCATAGTCCCAGAGATACGGCGCTGTTTCTGAAATCATGAATCAGGTTCGTCGTCCCGTCCACCGGATCCAGAATCCATATATCCGCGTTAAAATCTATCTCACTGTTATCCTTTTCTTCACCCATAAACTGTATCCGGGGCCATTCCTTATGAAGCTGCTCCCTCAGGTATTCCTGAACCCGGAAATCCACCTGGGTCACATAATCCGATACGCCCTTTACGGTTACCTGTGAAACCGCCTGCTTATCCGTAAGCAGCCCTTTTGTCCCTTTCACCAGGGCAACCAGCTTATTCATATCAATTTTCATGGCATTTCATCCTCCTGACCTTCAGCATAGCACAAAGCCGCAGGATAAGGAACTGCCAACAGCAATAAATTAACTTCTTGAAATTAACTATTCAATTCAGCCCGCACAGGCTTTAGTAATAAGCATTTGCGGGCTGAATTGTCATGCTGATGATGGGCAGCTGCCAGGTGATATCCTGCGGCTTTATCTATGCTTCGTTCTGTACTTCAGGCTTTTTATCCGTTGTTTTTTCTGCGACTCACATAAAAGGCAATCGCTTTCGACATCTGCTCTGCCGTTCCTTCTCCGAAACGGTCGATGTTCTCCGTAAAACGTTCGTCGGCTGTGTACATCTGTCCAAGGCCCTCCAGAATCTCATCCGTACAGGTATAATATCTGGCGCTGATAAAATCCTGCCATTTTGCCACCAGCGCCTGCACCTCCTCAGACTCCGGCGCAAGCTCCCTGCTCTGCGCAAAAGCCTGCATGATGGAATCGCTTTCCTTCATCACTGCCTCCCATTCCCCGTTGCTGTATCCGTTCGTGCGTTTTTTACTCTCCTGCCAGGCCTGGGTATGGCCCCAGCGTTCTTTGGCTTCCTCTGCATATTTTTCCTTGCAGCGTTCAATTTCGCTACTGTCAAATTCCTGAAAACTCATCTCTTTTTCTCCTTCCATTCTTCGTTCCGTCAGGGCAATCAGACGTTCCAGCCGCTCCTTCTTTTTTTTCAGGAGTTCATGCTGCGCCCTTAATGCCTCATTTCTGTCAAAGGAAGGGGAATCCAGCATTTCCTTAATCTGTGACAACGGAAAATCCAGTTCACGGAAAAACAGGATCTGGGAAAGCCGTTCCATATCCTTTTCCCCGTACAGGCGGTAGCCCGCATCCGTTACCGTTTCCGGTCGCAGAAGGCCGATCTGGTCATAATAATGAAGCGTCCTTATAGTCACTCCCGTCATTTTCGCTGCCTCGTTGATTTTCATCTGCATTCCTTTATCCATCCTTTTCTTCATTCATTGGGGACCGGTTCCGTTCTGAATGAGTTCAGTGTAATCTATGACGCAGCGTCAAAGTCAAATGATTTTTTTATATTTTTTAGCGCAAAAAAAGCGTAACCATTAAGGTGCTATGTTAATGGCCCTGGAAAGTCCCGCAGCAGCTACAGGCGTGCAAGCCTGTCCGTCTGCGTTTCCCCGATAATTGTAAGCCCTTCCTGGCTGAGGAGCCCGGCAAGCACGCCGTTTCCCTCCACCAGCCCTCCGTCAAAAAGGCCGTTATGTACTTTTCCGAAGCCACAGGCCGGGCTGCGCTCTTTGAGAATTGCCGCTTCGCAGTTAAATAAACGGGCCAGCTTCAAAATTTCCCGCGCGCCCTTCTCATATTGCTGCGTTACGTCCGCGCCCTCAGCATTGATTACCTTCCCATCAAGAATTTCCGCCGGCGGACGGGGTGTGGGAAGCCCTCCGAAGGCTTCCGGGCAGATCGGTATCAGATGATGCCTTTCCTTTAATTCTTCCAATATAGGAAGCAGGCAGCCGGTTCCGTCATACCGGCAGTCCACACCAAGAAGACAGGCGCTTACAAGTATGTTCATTGTGGGGTTCCTCCTGATTTTTTCTGTGATTAAATGATACTTCATTATAAACGAAAACTGACAAGAAATCCAAGTGTCAGAGCCCGGGTAAGTTCTCTTTTAACCGAAACAGATTGTATTTGTCCACACAATTATATATAATTATTTTATAGATTTCTGGTACTGCATAAGGTATCAGAAAAAAACTGAACCACTGCCGGCTAAAGCCGGCAGGTTCGGACTAGCGGCTAAAGCCGCCTAAAGTTGACCTATCTCAAAGTTATCGTTTTTCCTTCTCTCTTCCAAATCCTGATTTTTTATATATTCGGCTATCACCTCATCTGTTACGTTCCCACTACTTGCTACAAAGTATCCTCTTGCCCACAGATGCTGTCCCCAGAATTGTTTATTCAGCTCCTTATACTCCATCAGTAACTTCCTTGATGATGTTCCCTTTAGATACTGGATTAGTTTACTTGCTGACAAATGGGGTGGCGCTGACACTAACAGATGTATATAATCCTTTCCAACATGCCCTGCCAATATTTCTACTTCATTTGTTTGGCATATTTGTCTTATCAGATCTTCACCTCAAATTTAGTATTCTCTTTTTTCTTTTTACTAAACTTGAAGCTATGGGGTTAACCTAAAGGCTTCGCCTTAAGGCGAGGGATTTAACCCCCTTATACAGACATTAAAAGGGGGATTTTATGAAGTTCAAAAAAATGAAGGGGATTATGTTGGGTATTGTCTTATTTACCATGAGTTCATTGACTGTGACGGCTGCGCCGATGGTGCAGGCGCCATTTACGGCTGCCCAGCTGGTTGATCAGTCAAAAACAGCCCTGGCCGGCGATTCTTCCTATCACGTGGAAAGTGTGGAATCCATTGAAATGACATTTTTCCTCACCCCACAGGTGAATTTTTTCCATAGTATAACAACCCAGCTGACCGCCAATCCTTTCTGTATATACTATCAGGCTGTAGAAAGCACTACCACCGGTGGAAATACGGAAGCGGCAAGCCTGGAAAGGTACACCGCCTTTGAGGGAAATATCATGAAAGAATATACAAGCAAAAACAATCTGCAGTGGATGTTAAAATCCCGTCGCGCCAAGCAGGGAGTCACCGGTTTCAGTATGCAGGATTCTTTCACTTTGCTTATATCCAGTCCCGGGCTGACCGGAATTCCGGTTTATACTGATGGAACGGTGTACCAATATACCCTTTCTTCAGATGATGTTGCACAAATCTATACCTTTGACGCCGCATCCATGCTTCTTATCAGTATCCATGGTGTGATTCCCGGCAAAAACGACGGCATACAAAATATTACCAACCGCCTGGACTATGTCATTACCTATAACATGTATGACGCCTTTGGCGTCCCGGCGGAAATAGCCGGTGCCGCAATACCCGTTTCATAAGGCGTATTTAAAAATTGCCCTAACGCAGCCGGTTCGTTCCGGTATCAAATTCCGCGCTGCCCATACCCAAATGATCAAATATAAGCTTTCCGTCCAGCCAGAACCGGCACCATACGGTGCATACCAGGTTTTCCTTGATAAATCGGTTCATTGAACCCTGGACCGGCGCTTTCAGATGCTGTCCTTCCGTTGGTTTTACCCGGATGGACAGCATCATTTTTCCCTGGCGGAGCAGCACTTCATTTTCACAGAATTTCAGAATCCTCACGCCGCGGTAGGTTGCCAGCCGGTATTCCTTCCCCCGGTAATAAACAAATGCGATGCAGCCCGGGAAATGGCCTCCCAGGAAGGGGATGTCGGCCACAGATACCATGAGGCTGCATTCCTGCCTGTCATACCAGCCGGACTGGCACCAGAAATAATAGGAAGGGAAGGAAGAGCCCCAGTCCTTTTCAATATAGCCTCTTCCTCCATGGAAATTATAGGTATCGCCATTGACCTTTAAGCTTCCTCTTGTCTTGTGGCACATGCTCACCACGCCGTGGCGGCACTGCAGGAAGGGTACATAGCGGAAGGGGCCCATAATATCACTTTTCAGGGCCGCCAAACCAGCGTATCGGATCCGGCCCTCTATTTTTATGGTCCGGCCGTCTTCCTCTTTATTTAAGGACACCCGGATGCCCCGGGGAGAAAAATAATTGTTCCCTATCTGTATCGTATCCTTCTTCCCGAAAACCTTTACCGCATCCAGCGGGAAATTAAAGTTCCAGGCCGCTTCCTCCGTAATCACCTGCACGGAAGCATATCCGGGAGCATCCGCCGGAAAATGAAAAGCAGGAATCAGGGCAGCCGCGCGGCTGCCTTTTTCCTGCTTGAAATACCATCCTTTAAAAAAACCTTTCCCTGCCATAGGCACCTCCGTCTCTTTTTCAGAAGCAGCTGTTTTCGGAAAGACAATTTCCAAAAAACTGCTTCCCGGCAAGCGGCTGCCAAAGAACCGCTTCCCGGCAGGCGTTACCCAAAGAAACGCCTGCCTGCCTATGGTTCAGGATTCCCGTTCTTCCCGCTTCTATACCTCACACATGAAGGGCTTCATGGGCAAATCGGCGGAATTATAAAATCTGACTCTGATATAAGGCACCCAGGCGAAGGAAACCTGGCATTTTGCATCGGACAGCGGCTCTGTCCGATGCACCACCGTATCCTCGCGCAAATCAATCTCCCTGATTTCCAGCAGCCTGCCCTCCTGGCTCACCACAAATCCATCCTTCATCTGTTCCGGTCCGGTCAGCGGAGAGGGCCGTTCCGCCTCCGCCTCGTTTTCCGGCTGTCCTTCCATCTCCCACAGGCCGATACCTGTATTGGCAAAATGCAGGGCAATGCCCTCCTGCGTCCGCTCTGCCCCGTTCAGAGCCGGAGGTTCACACAAAACCGGCTCGCCGTACACCTTTCCCCGTGCCAGCAGCGCCAGACGTTCCCCCACTTCTTTTTTATGCTTGGGATGGATATCCTCATACATTCCCAGATCCATAATGGAGGCCATATATGCCCCGGGCACGCTCTCGCCCACCATTTCCTGTCTGTGGCGAAGCTCGGGATACTTCTCCCCGGTGCCCCCCAGCCACCAGCCATAGGGTGCAAGCTGTACATACAAGAAGGGCAGCTCCTGTCCGAAGCTCTTTCTCCAACAGCGGATCATAGCCGTAAACAGCCGGTCATAAATTTCCGCATGGCCTTCGTCCGATTCCCCCTGATACCAGAGAACACCCCTCGCTGAGAAAGGGATGATTTTTTCCAGCATCTGATGATACAGGCCGCCGGGGCGTCCCACGTTGTAAGGGCCCATGGGATTTTCCGGGCCTGCCGGCCTTTTCATCCACTCTTTTTGTTCTTCCAGGCCGATTCCGTACATCACGCCGGCCCACTCCCTCCGATGCTCCATGGAGTCCTCCAGGGCAAAGGCCTTTACCGAAGCCGCTTTCAGCTCCTCCGGATCCTTACCCGCCACGGATGCCTCATATTCCTTCAGATACACATCCAGAGGCGCTTCCTTAAGCCAGCTCTCCTCCAGCCAGGTGGAAGCGCTGGTGCCGCCCCAGTTGCAGCCGATGATTCCCACAGGCACACCCAGCACAGGCTGCAGGCTCCTGGCAAAGGAATATCCGGGCGCGCTGAAATACGGCCATGCGTCATCCTCTTCCTCAAACCAATAGCCGCACTCCGACACATCCTTATCATGTCCGGGAAATGCCAGACGGGGCACATTGAACATATGAATGCGGGGGTTTTTGTTTTCATGCGCCGCGCACTGCATGTCCGCCCACTGTGCGTCATAGCACAGGAAAAATTCCATATTGGACTGTCCTCCTGCGATCCATACCTCTCCCACCGAAACATCCCCGATGGAAAGCGTCTCTTTCTGGCAGGTGATTTCCATGCACAGCCCTTCCGCGGCCTCCATCGGCGGCAGCGTACAGCGCCAGCTTCCGTTCTCCACACGGCAGACGGCCCTATTGCCGGCAAGCGCAACCGTCACCTCTTCCCCTTCCGGCCCTTCGCCCCACACAGCTATCTCCTTCTGCCGCTGCAGAACACATCCGTCCTGAAATAAAATACCTGTTTTCAACTGCTCCATTTCCTTTTAACGCCTCCTGCAATGTAATGATCTGTTTTTAAAAACCATTATAAAACAATCCGGCAGATTTGTCCTCATTTTTCCAGCAGCCAGTCCAGATTAAACTGTGTATAGCACAGGCAGTTGTTGGGCAGCGCTTCATACAGCAGGCCGATGCTGCCGTTTTCCTGGACGCACATGCAGGAATAGGAAAAAATATTGGTGAAAATGGGATCCTCCGCTGTTTTCCAGGTTCCCTCCAGCCTTATTTTTTTATGGGCCTTCCAGGTGATTTGACAGTCCTCTCCCACTTCTCCCAGCGATATGGTTCCGTCCGTTCTTCTGATATCCTCTCTGTTGTTTTCCCCCGAGGGGTAGGAACAGAGCACATACTGTCTGCCCTTCTGCATTCCCTCCGGATACCTCCAGGGAAAATTTTCTTCCGTTCCCTCATCCACGGGAAGGGCAATCAGGGATTTCTGGCAGGACTGCACGAAAAGCCGCGTTGCCTTTCCTTCCACCCAGTGTTCACCGCCGTCCCGGCTGTAGGAAACCGGGGTATACCCCGGACGGCGGGGCCTGCCGAAGCTCAGTATTGTTCCATCGGAAAGCTCTGCCGCCTGCACTTCATCGCAGTTGTACATATTTTTCTCACTGCGGCGCCAGGTAATTCCGTTGTCATCGCTGTATATTACGGAAGCGCTGTTTTCGCTTTTGCAGCTTTGGTACACCGGAATCAGGATTCTATTGTTTTTCCGGGGATCCTTTTGCCTGGAAAGCCTGATCCCCGCCCCAGGGCCTGTCCCCAGGAAAACACCCTCCCCATCCCTCTTTACCATTGGCGTCAGATCCACGGGCTGCTCCCAGTGCTCTCCGCCGTCCCGGCTGATTGTCATCCACAAATGCATGGCAGCGGCCGCCACAAGGGGGGCGGGATCCGTTTCCAGCACTCTGTAGCCGGAGGGGGCCTGCTCCCCCGGGCCGGCCATGCGTTTCCTGACAAATTCCGGCGTCCCCTGGGGAAATGAGGGCTTATTCCAGCTTAAATACACATTACCCACGTATATATCCTCTCCCTCTCCCGGTTTTTCCGGGATCAGCGGAGGCTCCCTGTCCAGATAATCCGCTTCTCCCACCGCATAATATAAATCCCCCAGCGTCTGGAAGCCGTGGGACGCAGAATGCTTCTGCGGCATGTAATATCGGGTTCTGCGGCCCTCGGGATCATAAACCCAGCCCTGCTCCCTGACGGTATAGCAGTTCCCCTTCTGTGCCTCCGGCCGGTCACCCACGCGGGTATCGCCGTCAAAGAGCATGAGACGGCTTTTCCCATCGATTTCCATAAAGGCATTTTCCTCCAGCCACTCCCTTTTCCAGAAGCCCATGCTTTCGGGGAACATATCCATAACCGCTATTACGGTCCCGTCCTCCGCCTGCACCATGCAGGGATCGATGACAAAAGGCGAATGCCAGTCATAAAAATCCTGCGGCGCATGATGGGCCTGCAGCGTGATTACCCGCTGAAGCTTTCCAAAGCTCCGTCCGCTGTCCAGGCTCCTTCTCACACCGAAGCCAAGCCAGCCCCAGTCCGCCCCTTCGTTTCCCACATCCGCGGCGGCGATGATCACCTCTCCCTCCGGTGCCTGGACGCTGATCAGGGAAGGGATCCGGCATCCCTTCAGATCTCCCAGCTCCTCCTCCCTTCCCGCCAGCTCCGGGATTTTCAGCCTGCTGCCGTCCGTACTCACGAACAGCGGTTTATTTTTACTTTTCCACGGTTTTCCCATCTGTGTTCTCCTTTCCCTTTTCCACCAGTCTGCCATGGGAACGGCCGCATAGCAATGGCAGGGCTTCATTCTGTTTTTACTTTCATAAAGATTTACATAACCGTACACTGATTTCATGGCTGGCTGTTAAAAAAATCAAATACTCATGGCATGTCTGCCTGGCCCGTTGCCCATGAAATAAAAAACGCCCTTCCGAATCAACGGAACAGGCGTTTTCCTTCATTATGCACTTTATTCCCACCGCAAGCCGATATTCTCCTGGGCGGGGCCGTCCAGCACCTTACCTTCATAATCAAACCGGGAGCCGTGGCAGGGGCAGTCCCAGCTTTTTTCGTCCGGGTTCCAGGTCAGCTCGCAGCCCAGGTGGGGGCAGCGGGCTGACACCAGGTGCAGTGTGCCCGATTCATCCCGGTATGCGCCGATTTTTCCGTTGCCGTATTCCACCAGATGGCCCTCGCCCGGCCTGAGATCCTCCAGATGCTCGCCGCCCGTCGCATTACGTTTCCCCACATAGCCCTTTATGGTACAGCCTGCCTGCTTCGCCAGGCTTTCCGCCGCATCCCAGCCGAACCTGGAGGGCGTGAACACCTCCTTTGCGGGATTTTCCTTTCCGGTAATCAGATCGGTCAGCAGCCGCGCCGCCACCATGGAATGGCTCATGCCCCATTTGCCGAAGCCCGTGGCCACGTACCAGCCGGGCGCTGCCGGGGAGAAACGGCCAATATAGGGGACCGCGTCCAGTGTCATGCAGTCCTGGGCCGACCAGGCCGCCTCCTCTTTGCAGTCCGGCCAGTAGCTGCGGGCGCTGTTTCGCAGGCGTTCGTATCTGCCTCCCTCATTCGCCCCCGTACGGTGATTGCAGCCGCCGAGGATCACCAGATCCTTATCCTCCAGGCGAAGGCCGCGGAAGGAGTAATCTCCCTCGTCCATGCCGTAATACATGCCTTCCATATGACCTGCGCCGGACAGAGCAAGGCAGTAGCTTCTGTCCTGATGCATCCTGGCAAAATAATAGCCGGGCCGGTTAATAAAAGGGAAATGTCCGGCAAAAACAATATGTTCCGCCGTCACATCGCCGCCTGCCGTGGTAATCACTTTCCCTTCCACACGCTTCACCTCCGTGTTTTCATAAACCGTCAGTTCGCCTGCGATGTTAAAAAGAAATTCCAGCGGGGAAAAGCAGGCCTGCCCTTCCATTTTTGCCGCGCCCGCCACCGGGAACGGCAGCTGGGTATCCGTTACAAAGGTAACCGGAAGTCCCAGTTCGTCACAGGCGCGCACCTCATTTTCCACAACATCCCGTTTACAGCGGGTATACAGGTACGCCGGGCAGTCCAGCCACCGGCACTGTATGTTCCGGCTTTGCACCAGGCTGCGGTAATCCTCTACCGCCCTGCTGTTTGCCCGGGCATAAAGCGCCGCCTTTTCCTTTCCCTGGCTGTGGATCAGGCCGTCATAAATCAGACCGTGCTGTGCCGTGATTTTGGCGGTGGTGCTTCCTGTCTGCCCCTCGCCCACATGCCCTGCCTCCAGCACGATTGTTTTCACCCCTGCTTCCTGCAGGAAAAAGGCGGTCAGGATGCCTGCCATCCCGCCGCCTATCACCGCCGCTTCCGTTTGAATATGACCGGAAAGCGCCAGCCTTTCCGGGTTATGAGTTATTTTTCTCCAGATAGAATCCATGCCGCACACCTCTTATCCGCCAGCTTCGGGCAGTTCTGCTATGTTCCTGTTATGCATAGTGTGGGCAGCGCCGATGAATTCTATACGGCTTCTTTTCTTTTTTCAGTGACCCTTCTGCACAGCTGCAGGCCCAGCAGCAGCACAATGGGAAATACGATGGCCGCAAACAGGCCCGCCGTGAGCCTGCCGTCAAAGGCATCGGAAACCATTCCCACCAGAGTCGGCCCGGAGGAACAGCCCAGATCGCCTGCCAGGGCAAAAAAGGCGAACATGGCGGTGCCGCCTCTGGGACATTTTTCCGCCGCCAGGCTGAAGGTGCCCGGCCACATGATGCCTACCGAAAGGCCGCAGAGCCCGCAGCCTGCCAGGGAAAGCAGCGGAATGGGGGACAGGGAAGACAAAAGATAACTGGCCACGCACAGCAGGCTGCTTGCCGTCATGAAGGCGATGAGATTGATTTTCTCACTGAATTTTGCATAAAAGGCGCGGGAGGTTCCCATCAGGATGGCGAACATGCACGGGCCCGCCATATCCCCTATTGTTTTGGATACCTTCAGGCCTGTTTCCGCAAAGGCGGAAGCCCACTGGCTCATTGCCTGCTCCGATGCCCCTGCGCACACCATGGTAATGGCAAAAATCCAGAACAGCTTGCCGGAAAGCAGCTCCTTTACGGACATTCCCTGTCCGTCCTCATTCAGGGAACGCACCGGCACAAGGCAGAAATATACCGCATTCAGCAGCGGCACCAACGCCCAGATAAAGCTAAGGATTCTCCAGTTATGTATACCGGCCAGCGCGAAAAACAGCGTGGAAATCAGGATTACCGCCACATGGCCCCAGCAGTAGAAGGAATGCAGCAGGCTCATTGCCGCCGATTTCTGGTCAAAGGGGCAGGCCTCCACGATAGGGCTGATCAGTACCTCTATCAGGCCGCCGCCGATGGCGTAAAAGAAAATGGATATCAGCATGCCCACGTAAGGGTCCGGCAGCAGATCCGGCAGGATTCCTAAGCCCGCCAGGCCCGCAGCCGCCAGCACATGGGCGGCTACGACGGATACCTTATAGCCTATTTTGTCCACAAAGCGCGCGGACAGGAAGTCCACCACCAGCTGGATGCCGAAATTAATGGTGACCAGCAGTGTTATTTTTTCCAGGGAAATCCCGTAGGACGCGATAAAGGTGGTAAAAAGCAGCGGTACAAAGTTGTTGACGATAGCCTGGGTGATATAGCCCAGATAGCTTGCATACAGGGTGTGGCGGTAGCTTTTCAGCACGGAGCCGCCGCGGGTGGCAACATTGGTTTCCATAATATTTTCGTCTCCTCAAAAACAGTCTTTTCTGTTGTGATTCCCGGGCTTATGGGAGCCGGGTTTTTGCATGTCAGGGACAGGGCAAATTGCTGTGCAGTTTTGTCTGCGTAGGGTTTTGCGGGCTGGAAATTGCCTGCGGCGATTTTCCCCGGCAAAGCTTTTTCAACAGCATTTTTCTTTGCTTGCATCAGGCCTGACAATTTAGTATTATAAAGTCACATTCCGAATAAAAATAGTGATTTTTTGTCATTATTTATGATATTTATTGAATTATCCGGTCATTTTATGTATTTTCCCTTTGCAGCGGGGCAATTCCTGTTTTTCCATATGCCCGGGCACATAAATATATCCTGTAATCTTCTGCAGCGGTAATAAAATGGAGGTGTTTTCATGCAGCTGGCCCATATCGAAATCGGCTCCGATTTACAGGAGCTGACAAAGCACGGTTCCAAAGCCTTCCCCTTCCAGGCCTATCTGGATGATATGTCGTTATATTATGCAGGCAGCATTCCCTGGCACTGGCACCGGGAGTTTGAACTGTCCGCGGTGGTTTCCGGGCAGGTTTCCTTAATGACTGCTTCGGAGTCCCATATCCTGCGGGAGGGGGATGGTATTTTCATTAATTCTGATATACTGCACAGCGCCTCTTCTGCCGCAGACGGCCGTTGTGTCATGTATAATTTTGTGTTTGCCCCGGAGCTTATCCAATCCTCCCCGGACAGCCTGATTATGGAAAAATACCTGTATCCCCTGATGAATAACAAAAGCTTTTCCAGCTATATTTTTCACAGGGAAGAGGCCTGGGAGGCGGAGTGTATCCGCACCATGCTTTCTATGTATGAAGCATCCCTGCAAAAGGACTTCGGCTATGAGCTGAAGATTCAAAGTCATATTGGCAGCCTTTTTACCGCATTTGCGTCCCATCTGCCCGCCGCATTCGCCCCGGCACAGAATGCGGGACGTGAGGAAGAGCTGCTGAAGGATATGCTGCATTACGTTGAGCTGCATTTACAGGAGCCGATAACCCTGAAGGAGCTGGCCTCCTCCTTTCATGTCAGCGAAAGCACCTGCAGCCGACTGTTCCGCCGTCATTTATCCATTTCCCCCTTCGGGTACATACTTACCTGCCGGATTGAAAAAAGCCTGCCGCTGCTTTCCGATACCAGGCAGACCATTACGGAAATCGCCTATGCCTGCGGCTTCCATGATACCAGCTATTACTGCCGGACCTTTAAGCGGATGAAGGGCATTACCCCTCTGCAGTTCAGGCGGCTGTCCGTTAGCAGCAGCTCTGATGGCTGAGCTGACGCGGCCGTTGGCAATGGCTTCGATAGCCGAACGGCCGCGGCCGTTACCTTGCAGAGCGCTGTTCCCAGTAAATACTGCGCAGCCGTTCATCCATTGTTTCCACAAACGTTCTTTTATACAGAAGAAAGTCCTCCAAATCCATAAGAACATGGTATAGGGCCGCCCTGTTTTCAAATTCCTCCCTCGTCCCGGGAAGCGGCTCCGCCTTCATCTGTTCCATCACCCCATGGAGGCGGGCAAGCTGTGCCTTGGGATCGTTAGGTTCATGGATATATGAGGCGCAGTATTCCATAAAAGAGGCCACCGCTGCAGCCTGTCCCGGCAGTGAACTCAGCTTGATAAGCTCTCCGTGCAGGTTACGGAGCACAAGGCACTGTTTTGTCCGCATCTCAAAATAGCGCAGATAATAGCCGGCATGGGGCCGGAGGATATTATAACGGTATTCATACGCCTGTTCCCGGAATCCCTCCAGCCTGCTTTCCAGAAGCTCCAAATCCTCCCATGCCCTGTCCTGCCGTCCGCTTCCCGACAGGTACGCCGCCAGCTCCTCCAATATCTTCTTTAATTCACCCTCCGTCAGCCGCACATGCGCCAGCAGCTTTTTTCTGCGTCCGGCATTGTTCTGGAACAGGTTCAGCAGTATTGCGAAAAAAATACCGATTATCACCAGCGCAAGTTCATTCCTGATAAAAGCCGGGCTGAAGTCCCCCGTTTCCAAAAAATGGGTGCCAATGACCGCATTGACGGAAATCACAGCCCCCCAGTCCATCAGGGTAAAAATAACGGAAATAAGAAACACGTACATACCATAGGCCAGCCAGTCCCCGGGCATATGCCGGAACAAAAGCCGGCAGAGAAACACGGACAGAACAAATGACAGGAGCCGGTAACAGGAGAGCTTGAGTGTCTCCCACCGGGTAGTCAAAAGGGTCAGCAGGGTAATCGTCCCTGCCGAGGCTGCGAAATCCAGCTGCAGCTGCCGGGCGATATACATGGAAATGCAGCTTCCCGCTGCTATTTTCAGGGCGGGGATTGTGGTGTGCATAATTTTTTTACTGCCGTTTCTTTTATTTTTACTGCTATTCCTTCGCTTATTTTCATTAATCATTCTGCTTCAGGGCCTTTCTGAGCGAATCAAATCCTAATACTATGGTAAGCAGTTTCGGAGATTTCATGTAAATATCTTTCTAGCATACTTTTTATTACTGTTTCTGTTTCAGCATAAAAATCTTGACTTAGAGTTGACTCAATGGGGTATGCTTTTTATCAGCCTGATAAAATTTACACAAAGAAAGAAGGATGCAGCATGGAAAAAGCAAAGGTTTATTTTACAAAAGAACTTACCCCCGAAGCAATGGAGCGTATGTACCGGGTTCTGGGAAGCAGGCTTTCCGGGGAAACGGCAGTCAAAGTACATTCCGGAGAGATGGGGAACCAGAATTTTATCCGTCCGGATTTTATGAAGAAGGTAATAGAAGCCGTAAACGGCACCGTTGTGGAATGCAATACAGCCTATGAAGGAAAGCGGAATACCACAAAGGAGCATTGGGAAACCATGAAGGCACATGGCTGGACGGAGCATTTCCGGGTGGATATCATGGATGAGGACGGGGAACTGGAGCTGCCTGTGGAGGGCGGGAAACAGATTTCCGTCAATTATGTGGGAAAGAATCTTCAAAATTATGATTCCATCCTGGTGCTTTCCCATTTTAAAGGGCACCCCATGGGCGGCTTCGGCGGCGCCCTGAAGAATATCTCCATCGGAATCGCCTCTTCTCACGGCAAAGCACATATCCACGGCGCAGGCCATCCGGAGGCCATGTGGACCGCAGATCATGATTCCTTCCTGGAAGCCATGGCCGACGCTGCCAAGTCAATCGTGGCTCAATTACATTCAGGTCATGCTTATAACTTTCCCTGTAAGGTTTCTGTAAAACATTTTATACTGAATACACACAAAAGAACCGGCAAACACACCATAATAGTGTATTTGCCGGTTCTTCTGTTCTCATCTATTATACGCTTTCAGGCAACGGCCAGCATCTCACCCACGCTCCAGACACAGAAAACTCAGCCCCGGAACCACAATGGCATTCCCGTCAGGCCCGGCCGTGCACCGCCTTATGCAGCTTTCAGCCTCCGTCTCATGGGCCATACGCCCTTCTCCCTGCAGCCCGTCCTTCAAAAACCAGCGTCCTTCCGGCAGGGCCGTCTGCACCGCCGCGCCGGAGTGGTTTACTATATAGAGCTGCTCCTTACCGCTTACCGTTTTCACAGCCAGGGCAAACAGATTTTCCGCTCCCGTCTCTGTCCCGGCCGCTGTGCAGGGCTCAAAGACACGGGCAAACATGGCAAAAATTTGGCCCATGCAGGACAAATAACAGGTTTCCTTCGTTGCCTCAATGATATTCTGCCCCCAGGTATTGCACATGTTATTGAAATTAGCCAGCGCAAACTCTCCGCCGTAGCTGATGTAATCCAACAGCCTGTGCGCGCCGTTTAAGGCATAGTTCCAGCTGATCTGCTGCACGCCAAAAATATTGGCATAATCATTGGTCACTTCCCCATGCCACCTGAAATCCTGCGGCATGGCAGGGTTCTCAAAAGGCTCCGGGCTATGGCAGGAGGGCAGCCATTCCGTGTTGACCAGCTTCAGATCCGTACCGTTTTTCCGGTTATATTTCCTGATAACGGGAAGGATTTTGTGGACAAAATCCGGATCGCCCTGCCTGTAAATCACATACTGGATATCCTTTCCCGCAATCTCCAGCATATCCGGCAGAAGCTCCGGGGAATAGGTATAAGCTGCCATCATCAGCTCGATATCAGGATCCGCCAGCCGCATTTCCCTTGCGAATTTCACGCACTCTTCGGCATACTGGCAGGCCGTCCATTTTCTTCCCGGCTCATTGTCCATTTCAAACAGCCTGACCCCGTAAGGCTCCTTATGCCCGTTTTGCATACGAAGGCGCCCCATTCCCACATCCTCCGGCGCATTCAAATATTCCACCATCTGCCTGGCCTTGAAGGGCTCCGAGGTCATCATATTAAAACAAAGCTGCGGTTCAAAGCCCACCAGCTGGGACAGCTGCAGGAATTCGTCCAGCCCCACATCGTTTTCCTCCAGGCCGCCCCAGTAAAAGCTGGGCTGCGGCTCCCTTCTGTCCCGGTCGCCGATGGAGCTTTCCCAGTTGTAGAAGCTGACAAAACAGCCTCCGGGAAAACGCACCACGCTGGGGGCCGCCTCCTTCAGCTTTTCCACCACGTCAGCGCGCCAGCCGCCCAGATTATCGGCAGGCATCAGCGAGGCAAAGGAGAGCACCAGCGTGCCCGGGAAGGAAAAGGTCAGACAGATTTGTGCATTTCCCCCGCAGGCTTCCTCCCATTCCCAGGTAAACAGGCGGGGAACCGTGGTCAGGGCAAAGCTGGTCTCCTGCGAGCCTATTTTCACGTTCAGAAGCTCCGCCTTTTCGCTGTGGATGGTATCCCCGAAGCCGTTCAGCCCGGCCTCGCTCATATCTCCCCTGACGCCTGCAAAAATCCGGAACTGATACCGTTTTCCCTTCTGCAGATGGAGCCCCTTCTGCAAAAGCCCGCATTCGCTCCCATCCGTATTCTTAAGAAGCAGCGATGTCATTCCCTTATAGGTATGGGTTCCGCAGGTATGTTCCTGCTCCGGCGCACCGATCACCTCCCAGTCATTTTCCTCATAGCCGCTGTGCCAGAAGGGCGCATTGCTGTTATAATGCTCCTTATCCAGCCCCAGCCACTCCCAGGTGGCGATTTTAATGGCCGGCACATCCCGGAAGGCACGGTTGTAAAGCATTTCACTCCACATCCCGTTCACCTGCCTGCCGAACCCGGATTCAATAAAATTCCCGAAAATCCGCCGGCCCGCCGGTTCCTTTGTCCATTCCTTTTCCACAATAATTTCCGCCATATCCCTTTTCCTCCCGATTCTGGCAACATTTCAGGCAGCTGCTCTTTTTATTCTGCCACAGGTACATGCAAATGGCAATCAGCCCTTCACTGACCCAACCATAACACCTTTTTCAAAAAACTTCTGTGCGAACGGATACATAATGATCAGCGGCAGTGCGGAAAGCACCATGCAGGCCAGCTCGATGGTCTTGTAGTTCGCAGCGGAGTTGGATACCGTTGTCAGCACGGAGGCTGCCCCTGCACTCATCGTCTCACCCAGCTGCGCAGCGGAAGCGCTGGCCTTTGTGATGGAGAGCATGTAGTAGGACAACGTCTGGATTTCTGCGGATTTCGTATAGTACAGCGTCTGGGTGTAATCGTTCCAGGTGGCAACCGCCGTGAAAATCCCCAGCGCACTGATTACCGGCTTGGAAAGCGGGATTACCAGTTTAAAGAAAATCGTATACTCGCTGGCGCCGTCGATTTTGGCGGATTCGAACAGGGATTCCGGAATCGACTTGAAGTTGGTATTGAAAATGATTACATTATAAAACCCGCCGAACAGCGCCGGAAGGATATATACCCAGTAGGTATTGTAAATATGCATGGCGTTAAACAGGATAAAATACGCGATAACGCCGCCGTTTAAGTACATGCTGACAAAACCGATTACGGTATAGAATTTTTTCCCCACCAGATTGTCCCTGGAAAAACCATAGGCAAACATGGAGGTAAAAAGCGTCTGTATCACCGTAACGATAATGGTTCTGGTAAAGGTAATCCCGAAGGCCCTGAAAATCTCAGGGTTTTTCAGCACCGACTGCCAGCTTTCCAGGGAAAACTCGCCGGGCAGCAGCATGGCATAGCCGTTTTTGGCGATATCCTGCGCACTGTTTAAGGAATTTATCAGGGAATACCACACCGGATAAACCGTGATTATCATAATAAGTATCATCACTGCGGTAAGGAGTACAGAAAAACGTTTCTCCTTCCTTGACTTGATTTTATTCATAGGAACCCTCCGTTTTCCGATCAGAACAGCCCGTTGTCCGTCAGTTTATTGGATACAAAGTTGGCGGTGGTCAAAAGGATAATTGCCAGGATGGATTTGAAAATATTTACAGCCGCCGCCATACCGAACTGCAGCTGCTGCAGGCCGACTTTATAAATATAGGTGTCAATCACTTCACTCTTTTCCAGGTTAAAGGAATTCTGCAGCACGTAAAGCTGGTCGAAGTTATTGTTCATGATACCGGCCACGGCAAAAATCACCATGATCACAATGGTTCCCTTGATACAGGGAAGAGTCACATAACGCATTTTCTGCACTCTGCTTGCCCCGTCCAGATCGGCCGCTTCATAAAGCTCCTGATCCACGCCGGAAATGGCCGCCGTGTACAGAATAGTGCTCCACCCTAATTCCTTAACCAGATTGGAAAGGATGGCAATCGCCCAGAAATATTTCGAATCCGCCATAAAAACGATAGGCTGCTCAATCACGCCCAGCTTCAGCAGGATCTGGTTGAAAAGCCCGCCGTCCCCGCTCAGCAGCGTTATAACAATGCCGCCGAATACTACCCAGGAAATAAAATGCGGCATATAGGTCACCGTCTGGACAAAGCTTTTGAATTTGGGGCGGGCTATTTCATTGATGAACAGGGCGAACAGAATCGCCATCACAATATTCACCAGGTTTCCGATCAGGTTAATGCCCAGCGTATTCACCAGCATGCGTTTGAAGTCAAAATTGCCGAATATCACCTTAAAATTCTGGAAGCCATACCAGGGGCTGGTGAATACGCCTTTAATGCCCTCTATGACACTGTAGTTTTTAAAAGCCAGCAGCAGGCCGAAAAGCGGCACAATGGAAAACAGCAGCATCAATACGGTTCCGGGGAGCATAAGCGTATGCAGCTGAAGCTGTGTGGCCCTGTCATAGCCCAGCCGGAATCCCGTAGTTTTTTTCTTTTTACTCTTCATATAGAACCTCCGTCTTCCTCAGGCAAACATAAGGCTGCCGCGTTTTGCGGGCCAGCCTTATGCTGCCGCCGGGGATTATTTGTAAAGTCCGGCGTTTATATCTTCGATTTTGTTGCCCTTCTTCTCACAGTACTCCTGGTATACTTTGTTGTATTCCTCGTCAATCGCTGTGATTTCATACTGATCCAGGGTGTCGAGCATGTTCTGGTATTCCTTTTCAAAGGCCTCGTCGGAGGCAGCCGTCACGATTTTTGCCTTCTGGGATTCCAGATAGGTCTTGATCTGGGAAAGCTTGATTCCCAGGTCGCTGGAAGGCTCGATAACCGTGCTGTTTTTGAAGCCCAGCAGGGAATCATCATAAATGTATGTATCCTTGTAATTGCCAAATGCAGGCATCAGCGCTACTTCCACGCCTCTGTTGCTTGTGGGATCCGGAACAGGCTCCGTATTTCTTTCAAAAGAGGTGTTGGCAAACGGCCACATCAGTACATTGTTGTCATACTCTTCCGCCAGCTTCTTCTTACCTTCTTCCGTTTTTGTTACAATGCCTTTTTCGTCAATCGTATAGTCCGTTCCTTCAATACCATAATAATTAAGGAGCAGTCCTTCCTGGCTGGAAGCCCAGCTTAACAATTTTGCAATTTTTTCAGGATTCTTGCAGTCTTTGGAAACAAGGGTCTGAATCCAGCCGGTGCCTGCGGACTGGTTAACGGGCATGGCCGGTCTGGCGCCGTTGGAGGCAAGGATCGGTCCGAAGGATACCCAGGGCATATTTGTTTTGTCCTGCTGTGCCTGGTTGCCGATCCAGCAGAATACTCTCTTTGCATCCAGATAGGTCTTCAGGGCGGTTTCATCAATTGTAAGGGTATTCACATCCAGGTAGTTTTTCTGTACCAGGGTATTCAGGAATTTCAGGCCGTTTTTATATCCCGGGCTGAGTTCCATATGTCTGTAATTGCCGTTTTCATCCACCGGCACTGCACCGAAGTTCCAGGAAACAATGCCGTCCAGGCTGGAGTTAATCCAGAGGTTGCACTGCAGCACTACCGGCAGGACGCTCTGTCCGTCCACCTGATAGCCGGAATTTTTCACTTTTTCACAGGCAGCATAGAAGCCTTCCTCCGTCTGTACGTCCTCCTGGGTAATTCCCAGCGCATCCATGATTTCCTTATTGAACATGATACAGCTGTTGCTGCCCTTTTCCACTACGTCAATCCATACCTGATCATCGGGAGGGAATACCTTCCTGTTATCCTTGGATTCCATATGGCTGGGATAAGAATACCAGCCGCCGTAGGTATCTGTCAGAGCCTGCTTGATATCCTCCGGGAAGTCCTTGAGCAAATGAGATTCCGGATCATAGGTTTCCAGGAAGGTTTTCATATCCCATACCTTGTCCGCTGCCACAAGCTGCTTATAAATGTCCGCATCCGTAATGGACATCATATCCGGAAGCTCTCCTGAGGCGATCATCAGGCCCAGCTTTGTGGTTACATCCGTAGGCGGCTGCTCTATTTTCAGGGTAAGCCCGAAATTTTCTTCTATGTATTCAGTCGCCGGTGATTCCTTGGTGGACCAGTTCGCTGTCGCAGGTCCCCATCCGGATACATCAGAAAACCAGTAAAGCTCGCCTGTTCCCTCACTGGAAGCAGAAGCATCTGCCGGGGCATTCTCCCCTGAAGCCTCACTCTGGGCCGCCTGTGTCCCTGCCGTCCCTGTTTCAGCCGAACCGCACGCTCCCAGGCTCAAAACCATAGTTCCGGCCAGTGCCAACGCGCACATTTTCTGCAGTACATGTCTTCTCATAACCATTCCTCTTTCCTTCTTTATTAACAGTCCAGGAAACCGGACTGTTACCTTTTTCATAATTCCATTTATCTGTACAATGCATTGTAACCTGATGGACTTTATTGTAATTTTTTCCCTCCATCTTTTGTATGGAGATTATTTTACTATTTTTGTCAAATATTTAGATTCTCCTATACAAAACGAATAAAGGCCACGGATTTTTCCCCGCAGCCTCACAATTACTCTTATAAATTTTATAATATCTTCTACATTTTTCAACTTGTTCTTATCACATCTGTCAATCCAGCACAACCCTGCCGCATAGCCAAAGGAATGCGTCCGCCTGTGTGGGGCTGCCGCTGTATTTCTTCTCCGGGGGCGGCTTTGGGGGAGTTTCCGGTCCATAGGAAAAAACGGTGATGTTTCTTACTGCTTCCGGAGGCCGAAATTCTGCCGCCCCTAGCGGCCTGTCTGACGAACACAGGCAACGGCCGCTCCCAACGCCCACGGCTGCCCACTACCCCGTTGCCTGCGGAGGAGTTTTGGCCGCGCTGGCAGAATTCCGGCCTCCGGAAACAGTTAGAAACACCCCGTTTTTGAGACTGGACCGGAAACTCCCCCAAAGCCGCCCCCGGAGAAGAAATACAGCGGCAGCCCCACGCAGGCGGACGGATTCCGCTCCCCCCTACAACTGGCGCCTGTAGGCTGCGGGGCTAATCCCCGTGGCCTTTTTGTAGACCTTGGTAAAATAAAAATAGTCCGGATAGCCCACTCTTTCCGCAATGGCCTCAATGCTGTCATTGGTAGTGCGCAGGTATTCCTGGGCCTTCTGAATCCTTACCTCCATCAGATGTTCCCCAAAGCCTTTTCCGGTTCTCTTCTTTATGAGACTGCTGATGTAGCTTTCACTCATTTTAAACTCACCGGCAAGGGTGGCAAGCGTCAGTCCCTCTCCAAAATGCTCCTGGATATATTTTACCATATTCTGCACCTGGATTTTTTCCGACTGGTAGCCCTCATCCTCATTTTCTCCGGAAAGTTTTACCCCCCCCCCTGAATTTTTCCCGTCCAGTATGCCCTTCACCTTGGACAGATATTCTATCAGCTCCTGCTCCTCCACCGGCTTTACCAGATATCCGGCGCAGCCGTACTGCAGGGCCTTCCTGGCATATTCGAAATCCGTATAGCCGCTCACCAGAAGCACCTCCGCCCTCAGCCCTCTGTCCCTGATAGTCTGCAATAGTGACAGCCCGTCCATTCCCGGCATACGGATATCCGAAATGATCAGATCCGGATTGGTTCTGATAATCCGTTCCAAAGCCTGCTCCCCGTCCTCGGCTTCCCCGCTGACGGCAAAGCCGTAATCACTCCAGTCAATCAGATTCTGCAGCGTCATCAGCGCCCAGGGTTCATCATCCGCTAAAAAAACATGATACATCTCTATCTACCTCCCGCCGGCAAAACCATTGTAATTTCCGTGCCTTCCCCGGCCCTGCTTTCCACCGTAAATTCAGCCGCCGTCCCGTAAAAAAGCCGCAGCCGCCTGTATACATTCAGGAATCCGATTCCGTGACCGTCATCAGGAATCGTACCTTCCCTGTCGTAGCATTCCATGGCCTGGCGCAGCTGTACAAGCGTCTCCTCCGGAAAGCCCTGGCCGTTATCCTTTACCACTGCCACGATTTTCTGTTCCGTCCCGCTCACGGCAACGTGCACCACGCCCCCGTCCACCTTCGTTTCCAGGCCGTGGAGCACCGCATTTTCCACCAACGGCTGAAGCAGCATTTTGGGAATTTTGACCAGATAGACTTCCCGGGAGGCTTCCACCTCCACCCTGTGTTTTCCGTTGAAGCGGTACTGGATGATTCTGGCATAACGCTGCAGATTTTCCAACGCCTCCCGCACGGTTACTGTTTCCTCTCCCTGTACGCTGTACCGGAAAAAGCTGGACAGCGCCATTGTCAGTTCTGCGATTTCCTTTTCCCCGTGATATAGCGCCATTCCCCGGATACAGTTAAAGGTATTGTACAGGAAATGGGGATTGATCTGGCTCCGATATGCAATCATTTCCGTCTGTTTTTTTGCATACTCCATCTCCAGATATTTCCGGTTGGATTCGATAATTTCCCCGTTGAGCTTTTCGATATCATCCAGCATCTGGTTCATCTTATGGGCCATTTCCCCGATTTCATTCTCCTCCAGCACCTCAATACGCTGATGGGTATCCTCCGTAAAGCCCGCCATAAATGCCGTCTGGCGGGAAATGGGATAAATGATCCGCTTATACAGCATGGCGCACAGGAAAATCATCATGGAAACCACCGCCAAAAAGGTCACATAAGTAATATTTCTCATCTGCTCCGCCCCGGTAAGCAGCGCTTTCTTGGGGATCACATTCACAATCCGCCAGCCCGTCGTGCCTATGTAATCCGCGTAAACAAGCCTTTTTTTATCCTCCAGCGCCGTCTCAAAATCCCCGTAATAATCTTCCCACTGCCCGGCTTTGACAATGGCCCTTCCATTGCCGTCCACAATCGCAATGGCCGAATCCCGGTTTAACAGCGCCCGATCCATGATTTCCTGCAGATTTCCCACATTGAATAAAAGGTAAGCGCTTCCCAGCAGTGTATAGCCGTCCGTCTCCTCCTTATAGATGGGAAGCCCCACCTCAAAACATGCCTGTTTCGTAGCTCCATCCCACATTCTGCCTGAAAAATTCAGCATTTCATTCAGTTCTAGCTCCGGCTTGTCCAGGAAAACATTTCCCAACGCAAAAATCAGGTTTCCATCCTCATCATAAAAAATGATGTTTTCCAGGTTCCGGTTGATTCTCCGGTTCATTCCAACCATCCCCTGGACGCTCTCCAGCATTTCCCAGCGTTCATAGCTGTCCGCAGCTTCCAGAAAGGCAAGCACGGAATCATTTTTTACCACATTCATGTACATGTTCTGAAGATCCTCTTCGACCTGCTCCAGCTGCTCCCTGGCCTGTTTGTAAATGACCCTTGAGGAATTCCTGGACTGTTCCATTGTTGTGGAATTGGCAATATACCCGATGATCAGAAAGGACAGCAGCAGCACCATCCCCATAATGATAAAAATAGCAATATAATCATGGAGCAGCCGTTTCCGCCTTCCCCTGATTTTATCCGTTATGTACTGAAACATTTTCTGAAAGCCCCTTTTGTAACTTTTTCCTTATTTTACCACATCCAGGCCTGTTTGCACATACACCGGGGCCGCCTAATTCCGCCTGAGGCTGTTCCGCAAGCGGCGTTACGTCCATGTCCCGGCATCCCCGCCTTGCACCCGCGCCCTCCCTGTGCTAAAATAAAACCGCCTGATACCGGTTGATAATGGCCGTTTTCCTGCCCGTTTACAGATAAATACGGCACGGATCCAGCCAACCGGCCAGTTGAAATATTTTTCAGGAGGTAATCACATGGATGGAGAACAGCGCAGGGAAGCCCTGCTTCAAATGCTGGGAGATGCCCGGGAGCCTTTGTCAGGATCCGCACTGGCCCGCAGGCTGGGAGTGAGCCGCCAGGTCATCGTCCAGGATATCGCGCTCCTGCGGGCGACCAACCGCGATATTCTTTCCACCGCCAGGGGATATCTGCTCTATAATCCCGCCGGCGCCCATTGCAACCGCTGTTTTATGGTGTCCCACTCCACACAGCAGATTGCGGATGAACTGAATACCATTGTGGATCTGGGCGGCAAGGTGCTTGACGTGATCATCACCCATCCCATTTACGGCACCATTACAGTGAACCTGATTATTTCCAGCCGCAGGGATGTGCAGGAATTCGTACGGAAAATCGCAACCAAACAGACCAAGCCTTTAAAGGAGCTTACCGATGACATCCATTACCATACGGTGGAGGCGGAAAGCGAGGAGGTCCTGGATTCCATCGAAAAAGCCCTTGCCGAAAAAAAATACTTGCTTTCGGCACCCTGATGTGCTATTTTATACCTCAAGGTGACAAGACACATGTAAACACATATGTAAATGCAATTGTCACGGCATAGGGAACAATTTATGCCGTGGCATTTTTTCTGCAGTATTCTCTGCAAAAAAGCAGTAACCGTTCAGATAACCGGACTGCTGCAAAACATATCCTGCCGCCTGACTTGCATAAATATGCCCGCCAGGGCATCAGAGGGGATGAAGAATATGGAAAAAGTAAAGAAACTCTGCAACCGGATTTTTATTGACGGCCTTTCCGGCATGGCACAGGGACTGTTTGCCACGCTTCTGGTAGGCACCATCCTGGAACAGGTGGGCAACCTCATCGGCGGCACCATCGGCGCTTATATCATCGTCGTTGCCACCGTAGCCAAAAAGCTCACCGGCGCGGGAATCGGCATCGGTGTCGCCAGCAAATTCAAGGAGCCGCCTCTTGTGACCGTATCCGCCGCTGCCGCAGGCATGATCGGCGCATATGCCAAGACCATCATTGGCGGCACTATTCTGTCGGAGGGCATTTTTACCCTGGCAGGCGTGGGGGAACCGCTGGGCGCTTTTGTCGCCGCTTACCTGGCCGTGGAAATCGGCGGGCTGGTGGCCGGGAAAACAAAGGTCGATATCCTTGTAACACCCATTACCACGATTACCGTAGGCTCTGTTGTCGGTCTTTCCATCGGCGTTCCCATCGCCGCATTTATGACCAAGGTGGGCGAACTGATCAACTGGGGCGCCGTACAGCAGCCCTTCTGGGCAGGCATCATCGTTTCCGTCCTGATGGGCATTGCCCTGACGCTTCCTATCAGCTCCGCCGCCATCGGCGTATCGCTGAACTTAAGCGGAATTGCCGCGGGGGCCGCAGCCGTGGGCTGTGCGGCCAATATGGTCGGCTTCGCCGTCGCATCCTTCCGTGAAAATAAAACGGGCGGGCTGGTGGCGCAGGGGCTGGGCACCTCCATGCTCCAGATGCCAAACATCATCCGCAAGCCTGTGATCTGGCTTCCCGCCATTCTGGCCAGCGCCATCCTGGGGCCGATTTCCACCTGCGTACTCGGCATGACCAACAATGCCACCGGAAGCGGTATGGGGACCTGCGGCCTTGTTGGACAGATCATGGCGTTCCAGACCATGACCGGTGAAGGGATGGGCGCCGCCCTGGTACTTCTCCAGATCCTGCTGATGCATGTGGCTGCCCCTGCCATTCTGGCGTTGCTGTTTTCTGAGCTGATGCGGAAAAAGGGATGGATTAAGCTTGGGGATATGAAGCTGGATATCTGATTTCAGCAAAATGGCAGACCGGAAATCTGCCCCACTGCCGCGAAGGCCAAATCCCCAATGCTGGCATAGCCGCCCGGCTCTTTGCCCACGGCAATAAATCTGAAAAATTTAAAATAATCCCGGTCCGCCTGTTGCTGCGGGACCGGGATTGTGTCTTTTTATATGGGTTCATAACTGTCTGGACTGCGCAGCTAAATGCGTTGGCCTGACTAACAGTTATGTTTCTTTTATCTTTTATCTGCACATCACTTTACAGAGCTTCTTATAAAAGGAAATCCCATATTTAATAAAAATATGGTAGCCTTCCAACCTTAGTTCAGCATCATATTGCTTCTCTTCTATCTGTATAAGCGCTTCCTCCGCCTTTTCCACCAGCTGCGCATAGGTATCCGCCACCTTAAGCTCCATGATAATGGCAATCCCGTCATAAGGGGCAGACAAAAGCTGAAGGACGCTTCTTCCCAGTCCGCTTTCCCGGTTGGACTTGATGGTATAGCCGTCCATCATTTTAAGAAGGCCCCCAGAAAGCTATGGTAATATTTCTCACGGTAATCGTAAAAGCTGATTGTCTCCATCAGGTTTACCGAAATCTCCCTTTCCAGCAGCTGTGTGTCCTTCTTCAGCAGCGCACTGTAAATCCCGGTCAAATCCTTGTGACGGATCTTTCTATCGAACCATTCCAGAATCGTATTCTGGTATATATATTTCACTTCCATATTGGGAATCGCCAGCGTCAGATAGGCAGTTACATCCTCCAGACGTTCCTCTACTTTTTTCAGGTATCCTGTGAAAAAAAGAAAATTCCAGAGATTATCCGCCGTCAGGTAAATGTCCTCATAAGTGATATCCTCATGTACCGGCTTTTCAATGGTACCTCCCTCTATCAGCGTCTCCATCTCCTGCTTTACACTGCTGTCAGCGCGTTCCACCAACTCCCGGATGATACTGTTCGATAAGGTGTTTGCCCAGTACGGCCTGGGAATTGCATCCTGTCCAGCCTCAGCTTATCTACATACATCAGTATGCTCCAGGGATTATAAACCTCTGTCTTCCCAAACTGATAACCGTCATACCAGGCTTTTCCTTCCTCCTCACGTCCTGTAATACCATAATACTGAAGCATCCTGTCCACTTCTGCCTGGGTTAACCCAAACTGCTCGGAATAGTCTACATCAAGGAGCGATACCATTTTCAGATTATTAAATCCTGTAAAAATACTCTCTTTGGAAATTCTTAAACAGCCTGTCACTACTGCAAATTCCAGGTTTGCATCGGCTGTTTGGCAGATTTTAAAGAAAAACTTATCACCGGATACTGCCCCATATGTTTTGTATACAGCTCACCTGCTTCCATAATCCGTAAGCCTTCAAACAGACTGCTGTTATCTGTTTCGATGCCATTTTCATCATAAGCCTTTTCAAAGTAATATTTTAACATACTAAGGCTTAAGGTTTTGCCAAATCTGTGAGGACGCATAAACAGACTAACTTCGCTTCTGTTATCCAGAAGTTCCTTCACGAATCCGGATTTATCAACATAGAATAGTCATTTTCTATCATCTCTTTAAAATCTTCAATTCCGATAGGCAGCCTTCTTTCCATAACAGTTCCTTTCCACCAGCGAACAGTGCTTCTCTTTACTCTCCAATTAAAAGTATGCCCTGATTCCCGGCTTTACGCAATTCTGAAAACAGAAGTATACACGAATCAATAATGCAGCTGATTAAAATGCACGGTTTATAAACTTCTCCGCCTTCTAAACAAAAAATTGAAAATATTTTACTACTTTTTCAGAATTCGCAATACGAAGTTGGTACAGGGAACCATTCGATATAATTCAGGTGTTTCCCTGCCGCCATTGTCCAGCTCAGTCCTCCCAGAACTCATCCAACTCCTTCAGCGCCTCCTTCAATTCCTCCCTTGCCGTTTCAATTTTCCCATTGTCCCTGGTATCCAGAGCGGCCTCAAATTTTCTCAGCTCCAGCTCAATGGCCATGCGCTTGTCGCCCAGGCTCTCCTCATAGAGCCGTTCGCATTTCAGCAGAAGCAGCTTGTTCTCCTCCTGATCACGGGGATGGATTTTCAGGAAGGAAAGCTCCCGGAACCGTTCTTCGATTTCCTCATCCGTCATCTGCACCTCTTCACCCTTGATGATTTTCCGCGTCATCTCCTGGGTGGAAACCACGGTGGCCTCCACCTCCAGGATGGAATTGATATCATAGGTATAGGTGATGTCTATCGCTTCCTCTCCCGCCTTGTTTTTGGGCACCTCAAGCTCTACCCTTCCAAGGAGCAGGTTATTGGAGGCGAAGCGGCTCTCCCCCTGGAGGACAGGGATGCTGATTTTGGTCTGATCATCATAAATTGTATAAAAACGCTCCGTCCTGCTGGCGGGTATCACCGTGTTCCTTTCAATGATAGGACAGAAATGCCCGCTCTCATACTGGCCGGAAATGCGTTCCTTCACCGCCACCTCCGTTCCCAGGGTAAAGGAGCAGACATCGGTAAGGATCACCTCGCGGATAGCGTCGTTTCTGTCCTTCATGGCAGCCTGGATCGCCGCTCCCAGCGCCACAGCCTCATCGGGATTGATGTGGGTATCAGGCACCCGGCGGAACAGCCTGCCGATAAACTGGCGCACGATGGGCAGTTTGGTTGCGCCTCCCACAAGCACCACCTCGTCTATCTGGGACAGACGGATGCCGGCGTCGGAAAGACTCCGTTTCACGGGCTTGCGTATTTTTTCAAACAGCGGAGCGCAGGCTTCCTCGTACTCTGATATTTTAAACGTCTCCTCCCATTCCTCCCCATCCATCACACAGCGCATCACGCTGGAGCGTTCCTCCGAAAAACCCAGCTTGCACAGCTCCGCCTGTTTTTTCAGGTAAAGCCTCGTTTTCAGGCTCAACGTTTCCTCCTCCAGCCCCCGGCGTTTTAAAAACAGCTGGTAAAGGACCTCGGTAAAATCCTCCCCGCCCAGAAAATTGTCCCCGGCCACGGCGCGGACCTCCAGGATGTTGTCGTACATTTCCAGGATGGAAACGTCAAAGGTGCCACCGCCCAGATCAAATACCAGGAACTTGCTTGCTCCCTTTTTTTCATACAGCCCATAGGCGATCGCTGCGGCGGTGGGTTCGCTGATAATCCGCTCCACCTTCAGCCCGGCCAGCTCTCCCGCGCGCTTGGTCGCTTTTCTTCTGGAATCGTTAAAATAGGCGGGCACGCTGATTACCGCTTCCGTCGCCTCCTCGCCCAGAAAGCTTTCCGCATCCTCCTTCAGGGAACGCAGGACAAAGGAAGAAAGCTCCTCTGCCAAAAATTCCTTTTTCCCTAACCGGTATTTTCTGCCGGTTCCCATGCTGCGCTTGAAAACCTCGGCGGCAGTGCCGGGATAGAGCGCCATTCTCTCCCTGGCGGTCTTTCCCACATAAATCTGATTTTCTTCATCCATGCTCACTACGGACGGCGTAAGATGGTGTCCCAGACGGTTCGGTATGATTTTCGGCCCCTCCTGCGTAAAATAAGCGGCCAGGCTGTTTGTCGTCCCCAGGTCAATTCCTATAATCATTCTTTTTTCCCTTTCCTGATCTTTGTCTTACCCGCCCGTCCGGCGGCCTTCGTGCACTCCTCCAGACTCTTTTCAATACAGATGTTTCTTCCTCCGATCTCAAATGCCGTGCGGTAATAGCCGCAGGCCGCATCATAATCCTCCGCCGCCTCCGCAAGCATTCCCAGCGCCTGATAATACTCCCAGCATGCAGGCTCAGTACATTGCTGGCAGATTCTTCCCCTGTAAGATCCGGCCGCTTCCCCCTCCGGCTCCTGCGCCTTCATGCAGGGAGCCATTGCATGGAAGCATTGCGCCGCTTCCGTAAGCCTGCCGGAATAATAAAACAGCTTTCCCACCGCAAACAGTCTGGCATTCCTGTACTTTTTCGCCGACAGATATTCCTTCAGGGAACCGTACTTCTTTTCGATAATGCCAATGGATTCATCCGCGTAGCTGCGGGCTTCCTTCCATTTCCCCCGGAAAGCCGATATTTTCGTCATATCATTTACATATTCCTCATACAGAGAGTCTGTTTTTTTCAGGAAGGACTGCGCTGATTTAAAAGTCTTTGCCGCCTTTTTGCCGTCTCTTAAGCTGTCCAGGTAAAGCTCCGCCAGCGTAAGGTACGGACGCAGATATTCCGCCTCCTCCCGCATGGCCCGCTCACAAAGCTCTATGGCAGTCTGATATTCTCCCATCTGCTCATAAATCCCGGCCAGCTTCGACTGATAGTAGGCCTTGCGCACTCCCTTCAGCTTCAGGATCTCCTCCAGGATCTGTCTGGCTCTCTCCAGAAGCTCCGGCGTCCCGATCTTCTCCAGAAGCTTCACATAATCCCAACGCACAGCGGCGGATTCCGGGAATTCCGCAATATTTTTCTCATAGGCGGCGGCCGCCCGATCCAGCTGGTTCATTCTTTCATAGCATTCTCCCAGCCCTCTGAAAAAAACGGTGGATTCCTTTTCCGTGCGCAGCGAAATCGCCTTCTCAAACATTTCTACCGCTTCCTCATACTGTCCCGCATACTTCAGTATGCAGGCCCAGTTGTAGTAAGCATAGGCATTGTCAGGTTCCAGCCTGGCGGCCTCCCTGAAATCCTCCTGCGCCTTTTCCCATTCGCAGCTCTCTATGTAAAGCTGTCCCCTTTCAATATAATAATAGGCTGTGGGGGTCTGCTTCAGCTGCCTGCAGGCATAGTCCAGCGCCTTGTCGTAATCCTCCCTGCGCTCCCGGCTGCTGTACTTTTCCCGGTAGATGGCCGCAAGGCGCCCGCAGGCGCTGGGGTGCTCCGGATCCAGCCGCACCGCCGCCTCCAGGCACTCCCTTTCCTCTTCCTCCCGGCCGCCCTTCCTATGGCAGGCAGCCATGTCCGTCCAGATATTCGCGTTATCCGGTATCTGCTCCTTCACCTCCTCATAAGCCTTCAGCGCCTGGGTAAAGGAACCGTTCTGATAAAGCAGATCTCCCTTCACCCACACATAAACATAGGCTGACGGGTCAAAACGGATAGCGTTATCTATCAGCTCCAGTGCATTTTTCAGTTCTCCAAGGCTCGAGTGGCACAACGCCATTTCCCGGAAAACCTCCGCTTCCCTGCGATCCAGCTCGGAAACTGCCTCCCCGCCGCTGTCTCCGTCCGTCTTGCGCTCCTCCTCCAGCTTCTTAAGCAGCCCGCCGGAAAGCTTCAGCACCTCCTCATACTGCTCCTTTTCCTTTGCCAATGCCCTCTTTGCCTTCACCTCCATCAGATCCAGCTTCCGGCTGTCCACCTCCGTCTGCGCGGCCTGTTCCACAATATGAAGCACGTCCTTATACTGCCTGTAAATCTGGAAAACATCGGCCGCCAGCTCATAAGGCCGGGGCAGCGCCGCATAAATCTCCTTAATCCGGTAGAAATCATCCACCACCTGCTGCGCCATATGCAGCGCATAATAGTCCTCCTGCCTAGTCACAAGGGCGGGCAGGTAGCCGTCGTTAAGCCCCAGAATAATATCGCACACATCCACGCTTTCCTGATATCTTCCCAGCTTGAAAAGCGCATCCGCCTTCTGCTGGTAGTAGGCGGCGTCTTTCCGCTGCTCCAGCGCTTTCCCGGCCGCCTCCAACGCCCCTTCATAATCCTCCTGCATCTTCCTGGAGGCCGCCAGAAGGCTGTAGGCGGTGCCGAAACGGGCGGGCAGCTCCGCCTTCTGGCTTTCCGTTTCCGCCTGTTCCAGGCGGATGCTTTCCAGCCAGGAGAGGAACTGCTCCTCCGCCTTTGCATATTCCTTTTCATTGTAATAAAAACGGCCCAGCAGGCTGTGATACTCCGCGGAGTTTGCCTGATCCGGGACGATCCCCTCCATCAGAGAAACTCCCGTTTTACTGTCCTCATTCTGCAAAAGGCACCAGCCCAGCTTGAAAAACAGGGAAAGGTTTTCCTTTTCCGCCTCCCAGTTTTTCCGGTACAGGGGAATCAGCCGTCCATTGACCTCATGGATGGCGTCTCTTACATCCTGCGTGTCATAGCCGGCGTCCACCAGCGCGATCAAACGCTTTTTGGCTTCCTCCACTTTTCCCCGTTTCATTTCGAACTGGCTGCACCGCAGGCACGGCAGATAGCTTACAGGCTCCTTTTCAAGCACCGCCAGGAAATCCAGGTAAGCGCCGTCCTCGTCTCCCGCCGCCTGCCTGACCTGTCCGGCAATATCCCTCAGCCAGGGATCCTCCGGCATCTTTTCCGTCACCTCTTCCATCAGCCTGCGTGCCTCTTCCTTTTTATCCTTCTGCACCAGTACGGCGGCATAGACCGCGGCCGCGTAAGGGTGGCTGATCCCTGTTTTTCCCAGATCCTCATACAGGCTTTCCGCTTTTTCCGTATTCCCTTCCTGCCATGCGCTGCGCATTTCGTAAAAACAGGAAAGCCACGTATCATAATCCGCGTCCTCCTCCCCTTCAAAAAGGGCATAGGGGAACCATTCCTCCTGGGTGCATTTATTCTGCACATACTGCAGGAAATCACCGGGAAAACGTTCTCCCAGATCCTCCATATCCTCCATCAGGGAAAATTTCTCGTCTATGATTTTCCAGATTTCCGAGGGCAGACGGAAGTGATCCATCAGAAAGCGCAGCAGGCCGTCCCTTGCTTCCAGCGCCGTCTCCAGATCCACACAGACATCCTGTTCCAGCAGACTTGCCCACAATTCAGTATCCAGCCTGGAGGACAGCCTGCCATAGGCTTCCTTCACCTCCCAAAGCCAGTCCCCCACCGGTCCCTCCGGCAGCTCCTCCTCAGGCTCCTGCGTTTGCGCCGCCAGACGCAGCGCCTGCTCATAAGCCTCCCGCAGACGCTTGAACCCTTCCGGATCATCCTCCGGGTTGGTCCGCGCAAGCTTCTTTCTGTAAGCCTGCTTTATCTGCTCTTCCTCCTTTGTGGGTTCTGTTTCCAATACCAGCCATATCTGTTTTTCGTCCATTGTCGCATCACCTCTGTTAATCTTTCACCCAGCATCCGATCTTCCCGCTCATGAATACTATTTTACTATGTTGGATTTTTACTTTCAACAAAGAAAAACAGACACACAAAAAAAAGGATCCGTTTTCGTTACTGTTCACTCAGAACTGTGCATTTACTGCACAGTACGTAAAAAAGTGATTCAAGAGTGCATAAATCCCATCGCCGTAGGCGATTTTTAATGGATTTATGCAGTTACTGGTCACGGAGTGAACAGTAACCCGTTTTCAGCCTGATCTGCGTAAACCGTATTTTTCAACGTATCTGTTATCCGCACAGCTTGTTTTTCAGGAAAAAAATATGGCAATTTCCATTTCAAACCGGAAATTGCCATATTAATCAGATTTTTTACCCGTTAATTAAAATATATTACGGATATTCGCATCATAAAAACCGGAATCCTTTGTGCGGATTTCCTCAAAGCATTCCTCCGCACGCTGCGTTTCTTTCCTGCCCAGATGGCCCAGCCCTTTCATAAACAGGCAGTGGCTTGCGTTCTTCCTGTTCAGATCCTCTTCGAATATGAGGAGATCAGGCAGGGAAACCGCAAAGTAGTCAATCTTCATCTCGTCAAACAGATGGGCTTCTCCGTAAGCTATCAGCTTATTGAAGCGTCCGTACGCCTCCTTCTGCCGTCCCAGCTTCAGGAGGGCCAGGCCCTGGTAATAAATCATTTCCGGCGGCTGGTCATTGTAGTACATGGCTCCTACCGGCTCCGAAATACCTGTGGAGGCCTTTGCAAAGCATTCCGCGGCTTCTTCCGCCCTTCCCTGGGCCTCCAGCGTACAGCCCAGATAATAATAGATGTGGTTTTCCTGGGCGCCGTAAAGCTTGCCCTCTCCGCCTTCCCATGGATGGAACTGCCTGCCCAGGGTCCGTTCCAGTGCTTCTTCATGCCTTCCCAGGATATTCAGCAGAGTGATATATTCCACATACAGATCATCCCTGTCCTGGGTCTGTTCCATATGCGCCTCCAGCAACGCCGCCCTTTCCTCAGGGCTTCTGCCAATCTTTTTATAAAGCTGATCCAGCTCCATGAGCACACGGGAATCCCCGGTATTAAGCGTATATGCCTTCTCCAGGGAAGCAAGCGCCTTATCTGCTTCCTGCTTCTTGTTGTAATACACCAGCGGCTCTCTGCGGCTGTTTGCATCCAGCCCGTCAATGGCGATAGTCGAAAACGTCCATGCCTTTGCCTCTTCTGTCCTTCCCATTTTTCTGAGAAGACAGGATTTCAGGTTTCTTGCCTTGATGTTATGGTAGTTTCTCACAAGGGATCTTTCTATATGGGAAAGGGCGGCTGCAAAATCCCCTCCGGCACAGTCAATACAGGCCAGCTGATAGAAGGCCGCGTCCTGCCAGGCTCCGTTCCATGTGGCTTTGTAAAACGCGTCATAGGCTTCCTGCATTTTCCCCTGGAATTTCAGGGAAAGGCCCAGCTGGTAAAGAGGCTCCCCGTCATAGGGGTTGGGATTGGAGCGCAGCTGCTTCTCCACCGCCCTGCGGAAATAAGGTTCGCTTTCCGCAAACAGCCCTCTGTTAAACAGCAGCTTTCCGTAAGCGTTGTTTAAGCGGATGTCGCTGCCGTCCAGGCCGTACAGATACAGATCCTCGCAGCTTGCCGCATCCTCAGGCGCAGGGGCCGCCCTGGCAGGCTCCGGTATCTTAACCACTTCCTCCTTCTTGGGCCTGTAGGAAACCAGTTCCTTTCCTTCCTCAGAAATCACCTGAACCAGAAGCTCCTCTTCCCTGATATCCTCCGGCAGCTTCACTTCCTTCCTGTAATGCAGTCCGGGATCCAGCTGTGCGTCCTCCTCAAAAAGGATCTGCTCTCTGCGCGTCAGACGGATTTTTACTTGCTCCTCGCCCATGGTATAAACGGTCACGACAGCGTTCCCGCCTTCCGTTTCCAGTCCCACGGCAGCGTCCAGTGTGGCATTTTTCACCATGCCCACACCCTTGTAGGGCATGAAATATTGGGTAAAGGTCTTTTCCTCATAGGGAGCCAGCCAGGAAAAATCAGGCTGATTATCCGTAAAGCAGCCGGTCATCAGCTCCACATAGGGACCGTCCTCATCCGTCAGGTTCCGATCCCAGGCCTGGCCGAATTCCCCGCAGCCCCAAGTCCACTGCTTCTTGCCGGGCGCAATATGATGATCTGCGATATGCAGGATTCCCGCCTCTTTCCCGTAATCATACCCGCCTACAAAATCATAGTCGGAATGGCAGGCCATGTAGGACGTGGGAACCGGGATGTTTTTATACCGGGAAATGTCCACACCTGCGGAATAGTCCATTTTATAATAGGTTCCCGTGGCTATGGGGAAACGGGATACGTCCCTTTTGCCGTGATCCATCACCGCATGCACATCCGGCGGGAACACGGACTGGGTGTTGTCATTGACGGGCACCGCCGGATTGGCCCACCAGAGGAAGGTCTGGGGCACGCTGGTCCGGTTGTAAAGCTGGGCGCGTATTTCCAGCCAGGCCTTATCCGGGTACAGGGTAAAATAGGCGTTTCCCTTGGTGCGGAACATGTTCTCCGCCTCGCCCACCATAACGGTGGCGCTGCCGTCTTCGTTTTCCTGCATATGGAAGGACACCGGATCATAGGTGCTGGGCCTGTGGTGCTGCGGCCAGTTGAACTCAATGCCTCCTGAAATCCAGGGACCTGCCAGGCCTACCAGCGCCGGCTTAATCACATGATTATAATAGACAAAATCATAATTGTTGGTTTTATCCGTGGCTCTCTGGATTCTTCCTCCCAGCTCCGGAAGCACCATGATTTTCAGATAATCGTTTTCCAGGAAAACGGCGCGGTACCTTTGCTTTACCGTGTTCCATTTATTGCTTCTCCTTTCTCAGACTGATTTCCAATGTGAAAGCGAACTCCCCGCCCGGCTCCAGCACACGGATGGTGCCGTTTTTTATTGTCCTTGGTACATCGTCATAAAAACCGGTGGCCGGCTCCAGCGCGCAGTTATAATCTCCCCTGTAGCCGCCTGCGGTGATCCACACGCCCAGATAGGGCAGCTTATTTGCATCATATTTCAGGGTGCAGCGCACTTCCTGGGAAGGATACCACAGGCCGCACTGTCCCGTATGGCTCCTGCCCTCCCCGTAATATTTTACCGCCGTATGGCTTTCAGCCTTCGGCACCCTGGTAAAATCATAGCGGCCGTTCACCGCCTCCAGGATGCTTCCCGCCGCCCCCATCACCGGATGGTCAGCCACACAGCGGTACCTTTCAAAATCTTCAGGCAAAAGCAGCCGCATATCCTCCTCATAACGCATCAGGCCGTGGAAGGTCCACAGCCAGGGAAAGGCTGCTTCGGACCTGTTTTCTATCCGGTAACGGATGAAAAGGGAGTTGCCCGACAGTGAAAACCGCTTCTCATACAGATAACCGAACCTGCTGCTTTCCCAGGAAAGCAACGGCCCCTCCGGGGTCTCACACACTGTAAAAGGGTGGCTCCATATCTCTCCGTGATCCGGATAGCAGTACGTCCTTCCCTCCCACTGTGTCACACAGGCGTCTATGTTGGGGAACGCATCATCCAGTCCGGAAGCGTCATACCTGGAAAAATCCGGCCCTCTATCCCCATCCCGCGCCGCTGCTGTGTCTTCCTTCCCGTAATCCTCCTGCGGCTGCCGGTATTTCCCTCCCGTATTAGGAGCCGCCAGTTCAAAATCATTTTCCTTCAGGCGCAGGGAAGTGATTTTGCCTCCCAGCCCGGGCAGGATGCGCACCGATAGCGCTTCATTTTCCAGTGTCAAAAATTCATTGCTCTCCATCATATGTAACCTCCAGAATCATCAGCCTGCTGCCATAGTCTCCCCGAAGCCTGACGGCTGTCTGGCTTTTATTTGTCTGACTTTTATTTGTCTGGCTTTTAGCTGCATGGCTTTTAACTGTTCGTCTTTTATCTGTCTGACTTACGGCCGTCCGCCTTTTGGCTGCCCGTATTGAACCTTACTTATACATTTTCACGCATAAATATCCCCTGTTTCAGGATTTTTCCTTCCCCGAAATCACTTTATGGGCTTATTATAAGATGACGTTAAAAGAAAAGCTATAATAAATGCATGCAGTCATTTATATAAATCTTGCATTTTCTTCTGCCGCCCTTTACACTGGAAATAAGGAGGGACTGCTGCCATGCTTGTTTATGATCAGTATATATACCCGGAGAAACCAGATATTGACGATGATATCGTCGTGTTCCACTCCGGCTTCTGCTCCACGTCTCCCAACTACAGCTACGGCAAGGATACCCGGGACTACTATCTCATTCATTTTGTCACCCGGGGGAAGGGTACCTACCGGGTAGGGCAGCGCATCTTCCATCTGTCCGCAAACGATGGTTTTTTAATCACTCCCGGCACCACAATCGTACATACAGCGGATAAAAAGGAACCCTGGGATCTGTGTTGGGTTGCCTTTTTCGGCAGGCGCGCTGCCGCACTTCTGGAAAAAGCCGGATTGGACGAAGAGCATCTGATTTTTCATTATGATAAGGATGATTTTCTGGAAACCTGCATCAAGAATATTTACAATGAGAGCCGAACCGGCAAAAACATCGCCTCCATTACAGGCTATTTCTACCTGTTCGCCGGCCGGCTGATAGAACTGCATGAGGAAAAAGAAAAGAAAGAACCTGACATCGTCAGCTTTTCCCGCTTTGACGACGCCGTCATCTATATCCGGCGGAATATCCGCTCCCGGATCACAATCGAAAACCTGGCAAACTACATGCGGCTGGACACCTCCCAGGTCTACCGCATATTCAAGAAAAATACCGGCATGTCCCCGCAGTGCTTCATCACCCGCATGCGGATGGAAAAGGCCTGTGAAATGCTGGAAAAAACAGATCTTCCCGTGAAGGAAATCGCCGAATGGATGGACTATGAATACCAGTCCCATTTCACGAAGCAGTTTCGGAAGGAAATGGGGCTTTCACCTTCGGAGTACCGGGAACGGATTGCGGATAAAAAGAAGCCATAAAAACAGAGTATCGGATACTGGAATTTATCCGATACTCTGTTTTTACATGACTCAAATACCTGTTTTGCCTTTATTTTTTATCCTGGCTGCGTTTCCTCCTGTTCCAAAAACCAAAGCCGCCTAATACTGCCGCCGCACCCGCAAATACCATAAGCCAGGAAATCACAGGCGTCATATCTGACGTACCCGGACCTTGGGCCTCACCTAAAACACCGATCTGGGCTTCAGGGATTTCTATCACAGGAGCCGCGCTGTCTCCGAGCACCGCTGTAGCTGGCACAGCAGGCGTCCCCGGTGTTGACGGTGTTCCCGGCGTATCTTCAGGCGGCGGAGTCCCTTCCGTCTCATATTGATTTCTGAATTCCACACCGGCAAGCTTATCCCCTCCCGTTGAGGGATGAAGTACAGCGGCAGCTTCCAGACCGCTGCCGTCTTCGGCATTGACAATATAGACCGTCAAATTGTATATGGTGCGGTCATAGGTGCATTTCGCATTTGTTCCCGGTTCCTGATAGACCGTATAAGTATAAATTCCCGGTCTGTCATAAGTTATCATTGGAAAATTCCCGCTGCCTCCTCCAGTGATAACCATGGAGTACACCCCATTCTCTGCGCCGTCCGGCATGGGATACGACTCGTGTCCTGCAGACAGCTTTACTGTGAAGTCCTCCGCCCTGGAGGGGAGTGTTCCCGAAAGGGAAATCTTCACCGGTATGGAAATCCCCGCTTCCCCGGCCGCAAAGGCTGTCTGTGCATTGAGCATAGTACAGATCACCATCCACAGCAATGCCGTAAATATGCTGATAATCTTCTTTTTCATGTGCCCCCTCCTTCTAATCCGCTGTCTGATAAGGTTTCATTACAGCCAGAATAATGGTTCGCGCATCTGTAAACTCCGTAGAGCAGGTAGACAGGGCAAGCAGCTTAGGTTCCTTAAGCCTGTTCACCTCTTCCAGAGTATTCTCATGAAGATACAATGCGTTTTCTTCTATATAAGCAAGCTCTCCATCTATATCAGCCTGCCACTGCTCCGTATTAAAAATAAAATCATCCGAAACCGGAATCAAAAGGCAGGCAAGGATTTCCAGTTTATATGCCCTGTCGGGCAGTATCAGCATTCCCGTGGTATTATCATCGAAAAATGCTTTCTTTTTATATAACTCAAGATCTCCGAACATTCCGCTGTTTTCCATATGATGCCCATACAGCAGGGAATAGGTGTCAGCAAAGGTTCTGTCATTGCGGGAATCCAGAAATATACTTCCCGCAAGGGCAAAATTGCCGTAAACGTCTCTATTGATATAAGCCAGATTCGTATCTCCCTGTAAAACAGGATAGTCCACCTTGGTGTTATCCAGGCTCACCCAGGCGCATACATCCGGGTTAACGGCCAGCAGCTCCTCAAAGGAGGCGCCGTTTTCCACATCCTGTGTTTGAGGCTTCAGTTTCAGCATGTCCGCCTGTACATCTTTGGCAGCCGCATAAATACGGCTGTTATCCCATAAAGCATAGGCTGCATATACTCCGGCGGTACAGAGGGAAAAAAACACAATGAAGCTGACTATAAAATTCACGGCTTTTAACAGGATTTTTATCATAAATTGAAACAGGCTTATCTGACAGCCCTGCTCCTTTCCATCACACCAGACTGTCGGATTCACAGAGGGCCGAAACGCCCTCTGTACCCGACGGCAGGAATTTACATCGTTAACATACTTCTCCGTTACTTTTCACGGGAGCTGCGTTTCTTTGCGAAAAATACACTCATACCGCCAAAGACACAGGCCAGAATCAGAACATAAGGAACATTGTCAAGAATGACGCCGGTATCAATATCCATATCTTTATTGTTGGTAATTGTCACCGTATCGGAAGCGGAGTCTATTTTACAGTTTCCATCTGATAAAGTATAGGCCGCTTTATCATAATCATCGTTCCCCTCCTCATCCTTTGTATAATCAGCTTCTGCAACGGTATAGGTAACACCATAAGGCAGGTTTTCAATGGTAATGGTATCATCGTGTTTCAGATAAAAATCTGTAGGGATTCCGATTTCAATGATTTCCGGATTCTCCTCATAACTGCCGCCTGTAACGCTGTAAGAGGCAGCATAGTCTTTTTCTTTTTCGCCAGTGAGGGTAACGGTCACCTTAAAGTACTTTTCCTTATCTCCCATATTTCCGGTAACTACCTTGGCGATAGCCAGGGAACCTGCGGAATATTCATTCGGAAATTTATCGGCTTTATCCCCGCCCTCTGCCTCGGTATGAACTGCAGCTACACGGAGCCTGCCATTCTCCCCCTGCAGAACGGTTACCACCAGCTTAATCTCCTTATCATAATATGTAACACCAGCGGTTTTTCCTGGAATTTCTTTGAATGAATAGGTATAAACGCCAACGCTACTATAATTATTAGGCAAGGTTATGATAGCGGTCTTGCTCATGTTTTCGGAGCCCGCGTTTCCCGACTCATAGCTTATACTGCTGATTGTAGGAGTCGGCATACTATCTACAGTTACTCCCTCCGCAGCATCTGTAACGGAGACATTGGTCAGTTCACTGAAAGTAAATGTCTCGGCAGGTGATACCGTACCAGGATTCGTCAGTTTATACTCCTTGGTAATTGTTACTTGGGACATGTCCGCATAATTCCCTTCCTCAGCCAATGCAACGGTGCCATGCTCAGCGTAAGAACAATAGCGAACACAATGGATAAAATTTTCTTCATTTGGATTTCCTCCCTTTCCTTTAATGGGTTGTATGCTGATTCAGTACTTCCGTACTGATCAAAGCATCTGTTTCATGGGGGCTATAATCCCCGTCTGCGGAGAATGGTGATGACCTTCCCCGCCACACACTCCATCGGTACCGGCCCAAAGTCCCGGCTGTCAACGGTCTGCGTACGGTAATCTCCCAGGATAAACACATGGTTTTCCGGTACTGTCAGCGGGTATTCCAGCCCTTCCTCAGCATAGGTGGGATACAGGATCTCTCCGTTTTGTGCGGTTCCATTTATCAGCAGCGTTCCGCTTTCATCCAGCATAACCGTATCCCCCTGTCTTGCAAGAATACGTCCGATGTACTGTTGTCCGTTGATATGGCAGACTACCACATCATTCTTGGCATAATCCTGCTGCAGGCGGAAGCCTATCACCAGATCCCCATCCTTTATGGCCGGAAACATGGCATTTCCGCTGGCCTGTGTAATGAAAAACACCCTGGTAAACAGGAACCATACTGCCAGTGTGAAAAACAGGATACGCAACAGGAGACTTACACCGTCCTGTCTTACAAGAACATTCTCTCTGCGTCTGCTGATGATTTCTGCAATAGATTGATTTTTAGTACTTTGTTTCATCACCAGCTTTCTCCATTTCCGTAATGTTTTTACTTTTTTCACATATTACTTTTTCCAGCCGCTTTGCTTCATAATCCGCATATTCCTTCAGAAGAACGTCATACCGAATCCGTTCAGCGGCCAGTTCGGCTTCATACAGCTCATTGAGCTCAGCAATTTTCTTCCACACATCCGCTTCATTGACTCCACCCAAAATAGTTTTTTTAAAGCGAACCTCTTTCAGCCATTTTTTGATACGCAGCCGCTCCTCTTTCTGCGGTGAACCGCGCTCCATATCCTTCTGCATCTGTAAAATGGAACCTACAGCGCCATCGCTTTGTTCCTGATGCCGGTTGAATTTTTTCATTCACACCTCCTCAATTAATCGTCATCATGATTCCTGCGCTTCCTCAGGAACATAAACGTACCGACTATTACAATCATCAGAATCAAAATATATGGTACGGAATCAAGTAAAACACCGGTATCGGGAATCTCTCCCTCCTTACGGTTTATTACAGTTATATTAATCGGTTCTGAAGCATTCAGCGGAATGGTATAGGAACCTTCACTGAGTTCCTTCGGATCCGTGCCCACCGTAAACGTCATCTTATATCCATCCGCATTGCTTTCGTAAATGGTCAGGGTAGAGCCCGTTCTTACTCCCTTCAACACTATGCTGCCATCGTGCTTCAGGCTGAACCTTGCTTCCTTGCTGCCTTCCGAGAGGGTATAACCGTCTCCCTCCGCCATTTCCCGGTCACAGGAAACAATAAAATCAAAGCTCTTCGTTATATCTCCCATACTGCCTGCAACCATTTTCCTGATGGTTACATCAATAGAAATGGGTCTCCAGATAGCATATAAGATTGTTATATCACTTGTTAACGTAATGCTTCCTTCTCCCAGCTTATAGGATGGAACCTCGGCATTACTGTTTTCATCCCAGCCGGCCAGCTCATATCCCTGACGCACGAAATGAGGAGTAGAAGCATCCATATTATCCCAGACAGTTACAACGCTCCCACGATCCCAGGTTTCGCTCACATCATTTCCACTTCCGCCGTTAGCATTATAAATTAGCTTTACGGCATCCCTGGACCACTGGGCTTCAAACTGCATGAGGATACGGGTTACAGGAACATATCTGCCCGGCTGATAAATTGCCCCATTGGGCGCTTTCCAGCCAACAAAGGTCATACTCTTGTCTGAAGGTACAGAATTATCTTTCCAGACAGAATCGTAAGAAGGCAGCATGACGCTGGCCGCATTAATCTCATATTTTCGTTCGTCAAAGACCTCCTGTGTACTGTTATCTCCGCCTGCACCGGGAAGATAGCTGACCTTACCTTCCGTGCCGTTCCATCTGGCATAAAGCTTGAGGATTCCATCCTGGTCCACATGATTTTGGCCCACGGCAGAAGTAAAATCAAAGGGCTGCAGCCTGCCGTCCTGATACCAGTACCAACCAAGAAAAATATCCTGCACTGCGGGCGGAACCGTCCAGTCCGTAATCCTGCCTCCTTCCGCAAAGCCTTCCTCGCGATAAGGGACTGATTCATCGTCCGTATAGAGGTAGAACCTTGCCGTAAACTGATTTGGTTCCCATTTGGCATAAAGTTCCATGTTTCCGGAAATTCTTGAGTTTATATCAGGAACATACTGGGTACCGTCAGTAAACCTGGAATCCGTATACCAACCGGCAAATATGTAATTCTTTTTATCCATTCCCGCTTCCACGGTTTTAAGCAAATCGGTATCATCGTTATAAATCCAATCGTTGTAAAGGTAGTCCTCCTTTTGTACGTTTATTCCGTATGTATCATCGTTTACGTGAAGCGAAAGAGAAATTTTATTCCGGTCATAGAGCAGAATCTGGCACCTGTCACCAGGATCCCATTCACTTCCATGATTAATCTGATCAGGAAATATACTGTCAAATACCTGCTGCATAGGACTATTATCTGCGGTTCCTACACTAAAACTCCCAGAAGTAATAGAATCTCTGGCCATATTATGATATTTTGCTACAAAAGTCGGAGTTCCACTGATAGGGGTACATCCTTCTAATTGTTTATAGCCTAAGTTTGTAGTGCTTTCAATATATAACTTTTGGCAAGCTTCCGTATAAATTGTATAATTCTTACCGTCAGATACAAAATCAGGGCTTTCACCGGGAAGCGTTGTCCGCGCATAGATAGCCCATAGGACGGATACTACTTTTTCCACTGCCGGAAGATTTCCGGTGCAAACCAGTACACCATTAGTTATGTAACGTTGATCAAACAGATCCCTTTCTAAAGTGTACATATTTGTAACCTGAATATCGTTATTGCTTTTCCTCCAGCCATAGAACTGCTTTCTTCCGGAGCTGTCATTTTCCACCCATCCAATCTGCGGCCAGACCGGTACAATGTTTTCTCCGTATTTCGCTGTAAATGAATAGTCAAAGACATTATACTTAGTCCCGTAACCAACTTGTTTTTCAATATACTGAACATTATATTTAGCCTGGTCAGCAGCGCTTATCCGTGCATTCACATCAATTGAGGCATTGTTGAAAAGGTCATAGGTAAATTTCAGCGTAACCCGGGCACGATTATAATATATAAGCATAACCGTAGATCCATCCGGCATTACAAAACGGTTATTGGAAGCAGAAGAATACTGGAAATAAGTTTCGCGGATATCCGGCAGCGTAGCTTTATACGTGCCCTGCGCATTGCTGGAAGCATTACCCGCCGCTTCCCCTCCCGCATCATTGGAATATATAATGTCATGCGTTTGATTCAAAGCCGTAATATTATTTTTCCGTATGGACAGATAACTGCCCGCAGGCGCATAAACAGTCTGTCCGGCTCCAGCAGGAGTATATTCACTGTCATTCGCATTCTCATCCATATAAACCAGCGTAACCGGAACCAGCTTTGGCTCCCAGAAAGCATATAGAGTTATGCTGGTAATTACAGGAGCAGTGAAATCAAATTTCATAAATTCCGTATTACTTTCGGACCAGCCGAGGAAGATATAGCCTTCCCGTTCGGTTATCGGTTCTTCCACCATCTCTCCTGCTGCAATAACAGCTGTAGGAACCGCCATGCCGCCATTGGATACAAAACTTACACTTACCTCATCACCATACCATGCATATAGATTCAAAGTGTTTCTGCCATCCGTAACCGCTTCGCTCACCGTTTTTGAAAAATCAAATTTTACAATATCAGTTACCAGGGAATCCCCCTGTAAAACTGATGACCAGCCGCGGAAAATCTTGTTCTCCACTACAGGAGCATTGTCAGGAGGATTTACAGTTCTGTTCTCTTCAACAGAAAGGGTCAGACAGACAACAGAGCCATCCTGATTGAAGAAATTGACATAATAAAGGTCTTCTTCATCAAACCCGTTCCACTTAGCATAAACAACAGTATCAGAACTTATAACTGTGCCCGTATCAAATTCTGTTTTAAACTCTTTATCCAGGTACCAGCCGCCGAAAGCCTTTTCAGGATTTCCGTCCGCTCCCATCCAGACAGGGGTGGGAAGGTTATCCACTGTTCCCTTCTCATTTACAAAAACATCTTCCGGAACGGCCACGCCCGCTTCCTCTGCATCTGCCCCGATACTAAACGATACCTTATAAAGCCCCAATGCCGGAACATCATCCTTCTGTTCATTCATTTCTAAGGAATCGCCGTACCATGCATACAGTTTTAATATATTTCCGCCATCTGCAGCTGCCGCACTCACAGCAACCGTAAAATCAAACCATTCCATCTCTTCCGAAACTTCAGCTAATGGCTCTTCCTGCATAGTCTCCGACCACCCAAGGAAAACCATATTTTCCAAAACAGGAGGGTCGGGTGGGCTAACCATCTGTCCCTCTGATACGGAAATCGTACTGCAGACGGCAGCTCCATCCCGGCTGTAGAAGCTGACATAATAAAGCTCTTTTTCATCAAGACTGTTCCACTTTGCATATAAGGTGATATCAGAGCTGACAACCGTTTCCGAATCAAACACCTCTGAAAAATCTTCACCTGTATACCAGCCGCCAAAGGCTTTTACAGGTTCTCCATCCGTATTATTCCAAACAGGGACGGGAAGGCTGCCGGCATTTTTATTTTTAGTTACGGTAATGTCTCCCGAAACAGAAACCCCCGCTGCAGCTGCCTCAGCTCCTATGTTGAAAGAAACCGTACAGGAATCCTCTGGTTTTATTTTTACTTTTAATATAGAGTTCTGAGCCCCCAGATTGTCCGCAGAAATATCATCCGCTCCGGAAACATCCCATTTTGCATAGACGGTCATATTACTTTTCACAGGAGTTCCTGTATCAAATTTCCGGGTAAATCCTTCATCCATATACCAGCCGCCGAAGACCTTTACTGATTTTCCATCCTCATCATTCCAAACAGGGACGGGAAGGTTTCCTATGGTTTCATCCTCGTTTACAGAAACGCTTTCCGGTACGGAAACGCCTGCAGCCATTGCATCCGCGCCAACACTGAAGGAGACTGTACAGGAATTCGTCATAGAACCGGGCATACTCTCAGACTCAGTACAGGAATGCTTCCCAGATTCACTTTCCTGTACTTCCTCTGTTTCAGACACGGTCATGGTCTCTTCCCCTGGGGCCTTCTCATTTTTCTCCGGGACATCCGATGTATCCAGAACCACGTTTTCCTCTTTCCCATCACTTCCTGAGCCATTTTGATCAGACACTATACCGGTTATGGATTCACTGGTCATTTCCGTCTCTACTGAGCCCCCGGCATCCTCATCCAACACAGGCGCCTCTTCTGTGAAAACCGGAGTTTCTGTTTCTGCGAAAACAGTCAGCGGAATACCGCTTTGTCCGCAAATACAGACAACACACAGCATCAGGGAAATTAACAGCGACACCTTACTCCTTTTTTTCCTGCTTACTAATCTTTTCATAAGGAATACCTCCCGCCTCTCCTTGCATTTTCTGTGAATCATCCTGCAAAACCGCCTTTACTCTTCAGGGTGAGTAAAATGCCAAATCCAAAAACATCTTTATCCTTCCTGCCCCCATCTTCCTGATTAACAAATGCTCATCTAAAGATATTTTTATATTTATAATACTCTTTTGCGTGTAACATAAAGCGTTACAATTACGATAATCCGAGAAAAAAAATAAGACATTGGATTATTAAAATCCAATGTCCTATCAAAACTTATCTGTTTTACTTTTTTATGCCAGGAAATCCTCTATAATCACCGCTTCCGCCTCTTCCTCCGTCATGCCGAAGGTCCGGAGCTTCAGTATCTGTTCATTATTAATCCTTCCAATAGCCGCCTCATGAATGATCTGGGCGTCAATATCCCTGGCGTTGATCTCCGGTATGGAGGAAATCTGCGCTTTATCCATGATAATGGAATCACACTGTACATGCGCATGGCACAGCGCATTGCCGATGGCAATCGGGTGGAAGGTCTGAACGGAATGGCCCTTCGCCACGGAACGCGACACGATCTGGGCTGAGCTTCCGGCGCCGTTCATTTCCACAGTCATATCCGAAACAGCGGTCTGGTTGCCATGGGTCATCAGCTTCTCCATCACAAACAGCTTCGCATCAGCCTCCATGGAAACTTCAGTTTTTCGCACTGTGGAATCCACTCCGCCGATTTGTGCCGTATCAAGCGTAAATACGGCGCCCTCCTCCAGAAAAATCTGCGTCACAGGATTCAATATCCTCTCTCCGGTGCCGCTTCCTTCTCCATAATGCTTCTCCGCATAGGTAACGTTGGCATTCTTTCCCACATGGAAGGCATGAATACCATCATGCCGGCTGTCGTTGCAGCCATCGTTATGGATGCCGCAGCCTGCCACAATCGTAACATTGGCTCCCTCTTCCACATAAAAATCATTGTATACCACATCCGTGATACCGGAAGCGGATACCACTACAGGAATATGAACCTGCTCGCCCTGTGCCTCACGGCTGATATACACGTCAATCCCCTGCTTATCCTCTTTCCTGCGGATTTTGATATGCTCCGTATCACCGTGGCAAAGCGGCTGTCCGTTATAGCGCAGGTTGAAAGCGCCCTCCTGCTTAAAGCCAAGGTCATCTATTTTGCTTAATACGCCATCAGTAACTGCATCCAGCTTCATTGCCGTTTCCTCCTTCCCTGTCCAGACATGTGCATCCCGCTTGGTCAAGGAAAAGCATGGGGACAATTGCATCCCTGCTGCCGCAGCTCTCCACCCTGCCGTCCCTGACTACCATGATGCGGTCCGCCATGCGTATAATTCTTTCCTGATGGGAAATCAGGACAAGGCTTTCCTTTTTCTCCCTGTGAATCTGCTCAAACTGCTTCACCAGCATGGAAAAGCTCCACAGATCGATTCCGGCCTCCGGTTCGTCGAAGATGCTTACTTTATGATCCTTCGCCATCACCGTGGCAATTTCCACTCTTTTTCTTTCTCCGCCGGACAGCGTGGCGTCCACCTCCCTGTCCAGATATTCCTTCGCGCACAGGCCGACGCTGCTTAATAGCCTGCAGCTGACATGCTCCGGCAGCTCGCTTCCCGCCGCCAGGTTCAAAAGCCTGCGCACGGTCATTCCTTTAAAAGCGGGCGGCTGCTGGAAGGCAAAGCCGATTCCCGCATTGGCGCGCTGGTCAATCGTAAGCGGCGTAATATCCCTTCCGTCCAGAAGGATCTGTCCCTCCGTCTCCTTAATAACTCCCATCAGGAGCTTGGCAATTGTAGACTTGCCGCCTCCGTTAGGGCCTGTGATGACAAGCATTTCGCCATCATTAACGGTAAAACTGATATCGGCAACGATGGGAAGCGTTTCCTGGTTCTCCGTTACCGTGTATGAAAGATGTTTCACTTCAAGCATGGGGGTACACCTCTTTCGTCTGAAACTCCTATAAAATACAGGCAGAGGATTCCCCTGCCTGTGTCTTTCCTGAACTGCTTTTTATTGTACACAATACTGATATACATTGCAAGTACAAGTTTGCCATATTAAGGCATATCCGTTACAGTCCGGCCTGCAGGCGAGCATGCCAGGACCGGGCTGCAACTCATTTCCCGCACCGGTCCGGTTAACCGGCCCGGCCGGGTTTACATTTCAATAACACAGTCCGGCTCAACCTTGCGGCATACGTTTACCACTTCCTTCATGATGCTGTCAAAACGGCTGTCATCCGCATCAATGGTCAGCTTCTGTGCCATAAAGCTCACGGTCGCATTATTGACGCCGTCAATTTTCTTAATGGCGTCCTCCATCTTTGCAGCGCAGTTCGCGCAGTCGAGATCGGTAAGGTTGTATTTTTTCTTCATAATGATAAGCCTCCTGAAAATTTCATAAAACATATGATTAATTGTTCATATGATTATATTATACAAAGACAGAGGCTGTTGTCAATGTTTTTTTATTGAAACGCCAAACTTTAAAACGGCAAACCTGCTTTTTTGTTGATATGCCAAACCTTGAAACGCCGCACTCTTTCCCTCTGCATGGCCCCCATACCTGTTATCCCTGGAACGGCTCCGTAAAATACCCCATTTCCGAAACCAGTTCCCCTCCGGCCCTCAGATGGCTGGTATCCCCCGCCGTCTGACAGCGGAAATATGCCGTTCCGGGACAGCGTTCCTCGGAAGCAAGCACCGTGACTGAGGCAGGCGCCAGGAAGAAGCCGCTGGTGAGCACCACCGGGGAAATGCCCAGAAGATGGCTGCACAGAAACAGTGTCACGCCCATATGACAGAACAGGACGATTGTGGCATCATGCGCCGCGCCCTCCGTTTTGCCGGTACGGTAAAGCCCTCCCTCACGCACATAGCCGTATTTTGCCAGGAGCGCATCCAGTTCACCCGAAATTCTTACGTACTCCTCCATCACCCGGCCGCTCTTCATCACTTCGGTATTTCCGAACCCATCCTTATCGTACATCTCGGGTATTTTCGTCCAGTATTCCGGATAAAAATCCCAGGGTATCACATTTTCCCCTCTGGTGGGATCGTTAACAGGGCCATGGAATTCTCTCAGCCAGTCAAAGGTTTCAGCCGTCCTGCCCATCTTTTTCAGGCTCAGCGACGCCGTATCCCGGGCTCTCCCCAGCGGCGACACATAAAAATCCATCACATCCCATCCGCTCACGCGCTCCGCCAGCAGCGCAGCCTCTCTCCAGCCCTTTTCCGTCAGCGTATCGTTAGCGTAATCCGGCTCTGCGTGTCTCACAAAAATAATTCTCATCCCTATGCTTCCTCCGCAACAAAGTTTTGTATCCATATTCCTTTTTTCACAAGGATAAACCCAATCACACACTTGATTATATCCGCCATCTGGCATATCAGATACAGCGGGACGATAGGCAGGCCCGAAAAGCGGCTCAGGCAGAAGGCCAGCGGTATGCTCACCACCCACATGAATGCGCTGTCAAACAGGAAGGTAATAAAGGTTTTCCCTCCGGAACGCAGCGTGAAATAGCAGGCATGCATAAAGGCCTGGATCGGCATTACCATCGCGGATATCCAGATAAACTGCTCCGCCAGGCGGCGCACCTCATCCGTCGTATTGTACATTCTGGGGAAGAGCGGCGCAATCACCGCCATCACGGCCCCGATGCCCAGGCAGCTCACCACGGAGAAAAAGATCATCTTCGTATCCGTATCCTTCGCCTCTTCCATCTTTCCCGCGCCCAGAAGCTGGCCGATAATGATGGAAACGGAATTCCCCAGCGCCAGGAAAACCACGTTGAAAAGGTTGGAAATCGTGGAGGATATGTTAAGCCCGGCAATGACCGCCAGCCCCCGCATGGAATAGCACTGCATCATAATCGCCATGCCTGCGGACCACAGCGTCTCATTTAACATCAGCGGCAGCCCCTTGAGCACAATCTGCCCAATCAGATGAGAGGGTATTTTCAGCGTCCGGTACACGCCTTCCATATACGGCGCGCGCTCCCGGTGGACATGCGTCCAAAGCACCACGATCAGGCACTCCACATATCTGGAGATTACAGTGGCAACTGCCGCGCCCACAACCCCCAGGGCAGGCGCGCCGAACTTTCCGTATATCAGGATATAATTCAATACCAGGTTTACCAGCACCGCCGCAATCCCGGCCTTCATGGGAAGCATGGTCTCTCCCGACTCACGCAGCGTACTGGAATACGCCTGCGACAACGCATACGGCGCCAGCCCGAAAAGCATGCATAGCAGGTAGCTGTAGCCGAAGGAAAGCGTCCTTGCCACATCCCCCGCCTCCGAGCTTTCATGCAGATAGAGGGAAATCAGGCTTTCCCCGCCGCCGATGAACACAGCGATGCCAAGCAGCACCAGCGCCGCGCAGAACCACAGCTTGAACCGGAACGCATTCCGTACGCCCTCATAATTTCCGCATCCGTAAAACTGGGCGCCAAAAATTCCGGCCCCCGATATTGCGCCGAAAATGCAGATATTAAACACAAAAAGCAGCTGGTTGGCAACAGCAACTCCCGACATCTGCTCCGTTCCTACCTGCCCGACCATAATATTGTCCAGCAGTCCCACAAAATTAGTGATTCCATTCTGAATCATTATCGGCACCGCCACAGACAGCACCAGCTTGTAAAAGTCTTTTGTCCCTATCAGTTTTTTCCGTAAGCTCACTTTATGTAAATCCCCTGTTTTCAATATTACAGCCCCGTAATTATGCGGGGCTGCCGTTTTCTTTTTTAGTTTTAAAATATGCTACACGCTGATGCTGTAGGAAGCGTTAAATTCGCCGCCCGCTTCCAGGGAATTGCTCCATTCCCGTTCCTCCAGCGTGCCGTTGAAATCCCTGTGATCGCATCTTCCATACCAGGGCTCAACACAGATAAAAGGCGCATTTTTCCCCGGCGGCGACCAGATGCCGAAAAGAGGCGCGTCAAACCGGACCGTCACAAAAGTATTTCCCTTAGGATCCACCAGTCCCAGAGAATGGGCCTGTCCGCCCTCAAGCACCAGCGCATCCCTGTCGAAAAGCGCTTCCTTTACCGGAAGCCTTCCGTCATCCAGAAGATATTCCTCATGCTCATCCGTCGCCAGGCCGTCCGGTCCGATAATCCTTGTTTCTACCGGTCCTGCCGTATCAAACTGCAGGGCATAGCCGTCTTTATTTCCCTCTTCATTCAAAGGGCAGGCAAAGGCCGGATGCCCTCCGATGGAAAACCAGATTTTCCTGCTGTCCGTATTTTTCACCCGCCAGAGCACTTCCAGGGTTCTGTCCTTCAGACGATATCCCAGCTCCAGCCGGAAATCAAAGGGATAACTTTTCCTTGTCTCCTCATCCGAATCCAGCGCCAGCCAGATTTCCGTATCCGTACCGGATATCCGCGTAAACTCCCGATCCCTTGCAAAGCCATGCTGTGACATGACATATTCCTGTCCGCCGAAGCTGGTTTTTTTATTCTTATAATTTCCTACCAATGGAAAAAGCACCGGAGACACTCTCTTCCAGTATGCCGGATCGCCGCTCCACATATATTCCCTGCCGGCATCCTTCAGTGACTGAAGCTCCGCCCCAAACGATGCTATCCGGGCCGTAATTTCCCCATTGTCCAGTTCAAAATACCCCATACCGCTCCTCCTTTTTATGGAATTGTAACATATTCAGTGCATTGCGATTAAAGCCAGCCATACCGCTTTATATCCGCAATTGTACTGCTAAAGCACCGCACAGCTCAGGATAAACATATCAGCTTCCCTCAGTCGATAATGTCATCATCCCCATACAGGCTGCCGTCCATTCCGTTTTCCACCGCGTCCCGGATAATCTTCGTCACACGCCGCGCCCTGGAGAAAATCCACAGATCGGAAACACCGTCAAATACCAGGAAAACACCGATAAATTTAACGGCAATGTTCATCGCCTCAAAAGGATTCCAGATCAGGACGCCCCCAAAAGCTACGGTCAGCACTGCAAACAGCAGGGCCAGCCACCAGAAGCTGTACTTCGCCCTGCACAGGTAAACCGCCTGCTGCAAATCGTAAATGCCGTGGAGAATAATGATAATCCCCACAATCACCGGAATCAGCCTGATTACGAATTCCGGCTTCAGCAGAATCCATACGCCGATGGCCACGAAACAAATCGTGAGCAGCAGGTGGATCTGCTTCATGAACGATCCCGCAGGGGAAGAAAAGAAGCTTACCAGATAGACCGCTCCCATCAGTACCAGAATGGCTCCCAGCACCATACACACGATTCTGGCCGACACATCCGGCCATACGAACAATACCACTCCGCATACAATACAGAACAGCGCGGTTAAAATAAAATTAAGCTTCAGCTCCTGCATAAAATCTTTCATTTAATTCAAGCTCCCCTCTGCGGTTCCTCCGCTTCTGCGGCCAGGGCCTGTACGGCTAAAGTCACAGCATATTCTACGTAACAGTACAGTCTTCGGCCAAACTGTTACCGCATACGCCCATTAAAAATCGCCTTCGGCGACGGTCGGATGCCTGCTGCCACCACATTTTCTCACGATCTGCGCAGCAAATGCGCAGACCTGCCTGAACTGTTACTATTCTACCTTTAACTTACTCTCAGCCTCTTCCCCTGTCAAGCCTTCTTCCAAAAACCAGCCAGCCCCAGTAGCCAAGCATGGCGCCAAAGCAGTTTAACAGAAGATCGTCCACATCAAAAGCGCCAAAGGAGGAAAACAGCTGGAACACCTCAATTCCCGCCACAAACAAAAACGCATTAACAAGCACCTTCCACCAGGCTGCAAAGCGGGAATCCACCCAGGGCAGAAGCGCCCCGAAGGGAATAAAAATTGCCACATTCCCAAACAGGTTCTCAAAACTGTTCAGCCGGTCCCTGTACACAATATACATCCGCACCGTCTTAAACAGCCTGAAATTAGCAGTCTCCAGCCCCCGCAGAATTACGCCGCTCTGCCAGGTATCCATAATCTCCTTCAGATCAGCGAAAGGGTATTTAAAAATAATAAGCCTGATAGTAAGCATCAGATAAATCAAAAAAACAGCCCTGCGGATGTTTTCCCGTTTTTGTTTCTGCAAATGATATCCTCTCTGCCCCGGTGCGCTCCCGCCAGACACCGGATCAATAGCTTACTTCCATCAGCGCCAGTCCGCAGGCAGGAGCCAGCGGCCCCGCATTTTCCCGGAGGCCGCTTTCCAGAATAGCCGGCATCTCTTCAGGCCTGCGGTTCTTCTTACCTGTTTCAATCAGAGTCCCCATCAGGATACGCACCATGTGGAATAAAAACCCGTTTCCCCGGAAGGTAAAATGGATTTCATCCCCGCACCGGACAATTTCAATAGCTTCGATGGTGCGCACCGTAGATTTTTTCCCCTTCTTTGTGGAAGTAAACGCCTTAAAATCGTGAGTGCCCTCCAGGTATGAGGCCGCTTTGCACATGGCCTGCACATCCAGCTTTTCCGGGACCTGCCAGACATACCTTCTTTCAAATATATGTGGCACGCTGCTGTTTAACACCCGGTAGCGATAGGTTTTTCCCTTCGCGCCCAGCCTGGCATGGAAGCGGTCAGGCACCTCTTCTATGGAAATCACGGCAATATCCTCAGGAAGATAGCTGTTAATCTTCTCCATCAGGGCCTCCGCAGTCAGCTTCGTATCCATATGGAAGCTGGCGACCTGACCGTAAGCATGGACGCCCGCATCCGTGCGGCCGGAGCCATGGATTTCCACCGGTTCCCCAGCAATGCGGGACAGCAGGCGTTCAAGCTTTCCCTGGATGGTGTATTCCTTCGCATTTGTTTCCAGGAAACTGCTGTCGGAAGACTCCGCATCCTCCCTGCGGCCTGGATTCGTTCCGCCCTGCTTCTGCCAGCCCTTATATCTTGTGCCCTCATATTGAAGAACTATTTTGAAATTACGCAATCAACAAACCTCCCAGGGATTCTTTTTTCCTTCCATGAACAGCTTACAGCTGGAAAGGGAATCCCTTACCACCGTTTTTGTATAGTTATCCGTATAAAACGCCATATGATGGGAAACCGTCACATTGGGAAAGCCCCGCAGGACAGCAAGCTCCCGGTTGGAAAGCACATCTGACTTATGGTCGTAATAATACAGTCCGAACTCATTCTCCACCACATCCAGGGCGGCCGCGCCTATTTTTCCGTTTTCGATTCCCGCAATCAGAGCCTCGGAATCGATGAGCGCGCCTCTGGCCGTGTTGACGATCACAACGCCGTCCTTCATCTGTGACAGCGTTTTTTCATTCACCAAATGGAAGTTTTCCTCGGTCAGAGGCGTATGCATGGTGATTACATCCGCTTCCTTCCACAGCTCCTCCAGGGAAACATACTGCCCGTAACGCTTCACTTCCTCGTTTTCATACAGATCATAGGCCAGGATACGGCAGCCAAAGCCGCTCAGGTTACTGATAACGGTACGTCCGATGCGTCCCGTCCCAATTACACCCACCGTAAGATCCTTCAGCTCCCTGCCCTGGATTCCTTCCAGCGTATAATCCTGAATATTGGTCCTCTCCAGGATACGTTTCATTTTGCGGATGCTCATGAGAATCAGCATCACTGTATAATCCGCCACCCCATTCGGCCCATAGGGCGCATTGCCCACATGGATACCGAATTCCCTGGCAGCCTCCAGATCCACATGATCATAGCCTATGGTCCTTGTGGTGATGTAACGGATGCCGTTCCTGGCAAACTCCGCCATCAGCTCCCTGGTAATCTGGGAGGTAATGATATCGGCGCATTCACAGCCCTCCGTAACGGATGCGATATTTTCCATATCCGGCGCATCCGGGCACGTGGAAAGCTCCAGCCCCAGATCCCCGGCATATTTTTCAAACCATTCCGCTTCATCAAATTCCCTTAAATTAAAAACCGCTACCTTCTTCATTATTCTTCCAGGTCCTCCTTATTCAGCCTTCTGAACCGGTTAAAACCGTTTATTAAAATCCGTATGCTGTTCTGTGTCGTTTCAAACAGGCCCGCTTCATACATATTCAGCACAACAATTCCTACGGGCACCGCCAGGATCATCCCCAACACGCTTCCAATCTTATAGCCGATAAAGAGAAGAAACAACGTTGGTACAGGAGGTACTCCGATGGAATCCCCCACGATCTTGGGCTGTATAATCTGACGAAGCAGCTGGGCAACTCCCCAGATTATCATCAGGCTCAGCGCCATGCGGTAATCCCCGGCCAGCAGTTCAATCAAAGCCCAGGGCCAGAGAACCGCGCCGGTCCCAAATATTGGGAAAAAATCAAGAAATGCGATTAAAAGCGCAATGAGCAGAGAATATTTCACCTTTAAAATCCATAGCCCCACCATCAGCACAAGATAGATCCATATCTCAATTTTAAACTGTGCCTTAAAATATCCCCCCAATGCCCCTGTAAGGCTGGAGGACAGGATATTCCACTTTCTGCGGAAGCTTTCCGGCAGATTCTTTTTCATAAACCTGCCGATGTTATCCTTTTCCGCCACGAAAAAATAAGCGGACAGAAGACACATAATCGTACTGACGATAATCGAGGGAATATTTTTTGCAAAATTCCCCACTGCAGTTACCGTAGGCGCGCTTAGCCCATTGACGGCCTCTCCGATATACTGGCCCAGCCTGTCAATCACCGTGGTTATTTTATCCCGGAAATCCAGCGGAAAACGGGCGTAGAGATCCGTGAGGTTATCCCCCACCTGATTCATGTCCCGTTCCAGGTTATTCCAGATGGATGGCAGTTCGGATACAAATCCGGCGCCCTCGGACACCAGCTTGGCGATAATCAGATAGCCCAGGCCGATGACCAGCGCCAGCACCGCCACAATGACGATGGCGGAGCCTGCCTTCCTCCTGATTTTAATTTTCTGTTCAAAGAAACGCACCAGAGGGTTGGCTATCATGGCAATAATCCAGCCCACTACAAAAGGCATGAAAAATCCCAACAGCCTGGGCAGTACAAAAATCACCAGCAGCAAAAGAACCACCGCCGTAAGCAAATTCAGCACCGCCTTAATATACTTCGTTGAACCGGATTGCTGCATATCCCGTACACCTGCCTTTCCAGTCTGCTTCGGGTTAATCCGCCTGCGCTCCCTCCCCTGTAAGCAGATTGTCAATCAAATCATAGATTTCTTCCCGTCCCTGCTTGGTCTGGGCGGAAAATGGAATGACCACCGCATCCTTTTCCGCTTCCAAGCCCTGCTTCACCGTTTTTACAGCCTTCGGAATCTGGCTTCTGTTCAGTTTATCCATTTTTGTGGCAATAATAATCGGATGATATCCCTGATACAGAATCCACTGATACATCTGCTTATCATTGGCGGAGGGTTCATGGCGGATATCGATCAGCAGGAATACCGCCTTCAGCTTTTTCGAGCTGCGCAGGTATCTCTCAATCATTTTTCCCCACTGGGCCTTCACCGCCTCATTGGCCTTCGCATAGCCGTAACCCGGCAGATCCACCAGATAGAAGGCATCGTTGATATTATAAAAATTAATGGTCTGTGTCTTTCCCGGCTGGGCGGAGGTCCTTGCAAGGGACTTTCTGTTCATAACCGCATTGATGAGGGAGGATTTTCCCACATTACTCTTTCCTGCAAAAGCGATTTCCGGAAGTGTGTTGTCAGGCAGCGTACTTGTTATGCCGCATACGGTTTCCAGGTTTACATTTTTAATTATCATATTGGTTCCTTTCTGCCTGCCCTTTTTACGGCAGCCTGACCATGGGCAGGCTGCCGTTCCTGTCCGGCCGCTTTTTATTTTTCTGCAAACGCGTGCCGGATTACCTCTTCCATTTTTTCCACCAGAATGATATCCAGGCCGCTCTTGATTTCCTTGGAGATTTCCTCCACGTCCTTTTCGTTTTCTTTGGGAACAAGCACTGTCTTCATTCCCGCAGTCTTGGCTGCCAGCAGCTTTTCCTTCAGGCCGCCGATAGCAAGCACACGGCCTCTTAAGGTGATCTCACCCGTCATGGCCACATTTGCCCTGACAGGAGTCCTGGTAATGGCGGACAGCATTGCCGTCGCCATGGTAATGCCTGCGGAAGGCCCGTCTTTTGGCACTGCTCCCTCCGGGATATGGATATGGAAATCATAGGCGGTAAAGGTATCCTCCGGCAGGCTGTATTCATCGCTGACGGACCGGATGTAGCTCATGCCCGTAAGCGCGGATTCCTTCATCACATCTCCCAGCTGTCCCGTAAGCCTGATTTCCCCTTTTCCGGGCATCATGTTCACTTCAACCTGCATGGTAACGCCGCCTACGCTCGTCCAGGCCAGTCCGCGCACAATACCGATATCGTCCTTATCATTGGCCTTATCCCTGGCAATTTTACGTTTGCCCAGATACTGCTCCAGATTCCTTCCGGTAACATGAACCGCCGGCTTTTTCTGCTCCAGCAGCTGTCTTGCCGCCTTCCGGCATATTTCCCCGATCTTTCGCTCCAACTCGCGGACACCTGCCTCGCTTGTATAGGAAAGTATGATTTCCCGCAGCGCCCCGTCGCTGATAGTCAGCTTCTTTGCATCCAGGCCGCTCTTTTCCAGCTGCTTTGCGATCAGATGCTCCCTGGCGATGTGGAACTTTTCATTGGCCGTATAGCTTGTCACTTCAATGATTTCCATGCGGTCCAGCAAAGGCCTGGGTATTTCCGCCGTGGAATTGGCGGTGGCTATGAACAGCACCTCGGACAAATCCACCGGGATTTCCACATAGTGATCCCTGAAATGGTTGTTCTGTTCACTGTCCAGCACCTCCAGCAGCGCAGAGGAGGTATCACCCCTGTAATCACTGCTTACCTTATCAATCTCGTCCAGAAGCATCAGCGGATTTTTCACCCCGGCCTGCTTCAGTCCGGTGACAATGCGTCCGGGCATGGCGCCCACATAGGTACGGCGATGTCCTCTGATTTCCGCCTCATCCCTGACGCCGCCCAGGCAGATGCGGACGTACTTTTTATTCAGGGATTCCGCCACGCTTCTTGCAATGGAGGTCTTGCCTGTTCCCGGAGGTCCCACCAGACAGATAATCGGGCTGTCTCCCCGCTTTGTCAGGCTTCTGACCGCCAGGAATTCCAGGATTCTCTCCTTTACCTGCTCCAGACCGTAATGATCACGCTCCAGAATCTGTTCTGCCCGCTTAATATCCGTATTATCTTTGGAAACCTTATCCCAGGGCAGCTCCAGAAGGGTTTCCAGATATCCTCTTTCCACGGAGGATTCGGCGCTTCCCTGTCCCAGGCTCCTGAAACGGTTGATTTCCTTCTGTATTTTTTCCTTGACCTCCCGGCCCGCCTTCAGCTTGTTCAGCTCCTGCTGGAACTGCTCCGCATCGGACATTACATTATCTTCACCCAACTCTTCACGGATATAGTTCATCTGCTCACGAAGCATATATTCCTTCTGGTTTTTCTCCATCCGGCCCTTGACCTGTTCCGTAAGCTCCGTCCTGATTTTGGCAACCTCGATTTCCTCATAGAGGATTTTCGCAAGCACCTGATAACGGGTTCCCAGATCGACAGCCTCTAAAACCGCCTGCTTTTTGTCAAAGGTAACAGGCATGCTTTCGATCAGTTCATCCATCAGCACACCCAGGCTGAAGGTGCCGTCAAAATGCTTCAGCATAGTCTTACCGATTCTCGGGAAGAAGGAACAGAACTCCATGAACAGCTCACGAAGATTGCGCATCATGGCTTCTTCTTCGATGGTGCTGCCCTCGGCAACGCCTTCCAGACGGAGAGGGGATTCCACAATTTCGATCTCCCCTACCAGATAATTTTTCTCTTCATCCGAAAAACCACGCAAAATTGCCCGGTCAAGCCCTTCTACAAGCACGCGCACCACATTTTCAGGCAGCCTGGTTACCTGTTTGATCTGGGCAAGACATCCCATATGATATACCTTGGTATAATCCGGATCATCCTCTTCCACATCCTTCTGGCCTACCAGGAAAATCCTCTGATCGCTCATCATAGCCTGTTCCACTGCCAAAATGGATTTTGTGCGGCTTAAGTCAAAATGAATCACCAAGCCCGGAAGCACTGTCATACCACGCAGCGCTACTGTGGGTACCTGAAGGACTCTTGTGGAATTTCCATTCTGTTCTTCTGAGGATGCATAATCTGTTATAATTTCATCCAAATTCATATTTCCTGCTTTTGTATTTTCTTCCATTTTGATTATCCCTATATCTTGGCAAGCAGCCGTACTGCTCTCTCTCCTTTTCCGAGCACGGCCGGCCTCATCTGTTTGTTTTTTTACTGCGCCCGCTGTCTGCCCTTCATGAAATCATCCAGCGCGCAGCAGCTGTTATATATTACCATAAACGCCGCCCTTAAAAAAGGGCGGCGTTATCTTAACCAATTACTGTGCTTCTCTATAATCTTCCAGCCGGCCCCCGGTTTCCCGATGGACAACCAAAGGCTCACTTTCTCCGTCCACGGCTTCTTTAGTGATAATGCACTGTTCAATTGTGTCATCGGAAGGGATGCGGTACATCACATCCATCATCACATTCTCCAGGATGGAACGAAGTCCTCTCGCACCGGTCTTTCTCTCCATTGCCTTCTCGGCAATTGCTTCCACTGCATCAGGCTCAAAAGTAAGTTTAACATGGTCAAAGGAAAACAGCTTCTGATACTGCTTCACCAGAGCATTCTTAGGCTCTGTGAGAATGCGCATCATTGCTTCCCTGTCCAGTCCCTGGAGGGATACATTCACCGGCACACGGCCGACAAACTCCGGAATCAGACCATACTTAACAAGGTCGGTAGGTGTCACCTCTGCAAGAAGCTCACCCATCTCCCTGGTGCTCTTATCAGCTATTTCAGCATTAAAACCGATCGATTTTCTATCCAGGCGCGTTTCCACAATTTTATCCAGGCCGTCAAAAGCTCCGCCGCAAATAAAAAGAATATTGGAAGTGTCAATCTGTATCAGCTCCTGATGGGGATGCTTTCTGCCTCCCTGAGGCGGAACGCTAGCAACAGTGCCTTCTATAATCTTAAGAAGCGCCTGCTGTACACCCTCTCCTGATACATCTCTGGTAATGGATACATTTTCGCTCTTTTTTGTAATTTTATCTATTTCATCAATATAAATGATTCCATACTGTGCTCGTTCCACATCATAATCCGCCGCCTGAATCAGCTTCAGGAGAATGTTCTCCACATCCTCTCCTACGTAGCCTGCTTCCGTCAGCGTTGTAGCGTCCGCAATTGCAAACGGTACGTTGATAATCTTGGCAAGTGTCTGTGCCAGATAGGTTTTACCGGAACCCGTGGGGCCGACCATGATGATATTGCTCTTCTGAAGTTCAACATCATCCGCATCCTTCTCTGCGGTCACGCGTTTATAATGATTATATACCGCAACCGACAAAACCTTCTTCGCTTCATCCTGGCCGATCACGTAATCATCGAGGAATTCCTTTATTTCCACAGGCTTCAGAAGATTGATGTCCATCGCTTCTTCCGGTGCTTCATCTTCATATTCTTCCTCAATAATATCCGCACAGATATCTACGCACTCGTCACAGATATAGACACCATTCGGGCCAGCAATTAATTTACGGACCTGATCCTGCGTCTTATTACAAAAAGAACATCTTATCTGGTCGTCTGAATTTCTACCTGCCATTTTTTTACCTCAATTTGTAACTGTTCAGTCCTTTCTCAGTTACTGCCAGAATCCATCTTAAATCGCCTTCGGCGATGGATTCAGGTACTCCTGCATCACTTTCTTGCCCTCAGCGCATTTACTGCGCCTGGCTGACTGAATAGTTATCCTTAATTTTCCCTTCAAAAATACTTTGCCAAAGTACAGCTGTCCGGTCCCCTGCGGCTGCAATACAATGCCGTATGCATCCATTCCGTCCTGCAGGGCGGACCCGCGGGGAACACTGAACATCTGCGTCAAAACTTACCGGATACACTGCCGCAAAGCGGCAGCATACCCGGAAAAAATTTATGCCTGTTTCTGGGCATCTGCTCTTGATATGATAACGCTGTCGATCAGTCCGTAAGCTTTCGCTTCTTCCGCCGTCTTCCAGTTATCCCTTTCGGTATCTGCCATAACGACTTCAAAATCCTGACCGGTATTCTGTGCAAGAATTCTTGCAAGCTTTTCCTTGGTCTGCAGGATATGCTTCGCAGTGATCTCAATCTCGGTTGCCTGCCCCTGAGTACCGCCGGAAGGCTGATGAATCATGATCTCCGCATTGGGAAGGGCCATTCTCTTGCCCTTTGTGCCGCCAGCCAGAAGGAATGCCCCCATGCTGGCCGCCATGCCGATACAGATGGTGGATACGTCACATTTTACAAACTGCATGGTATCATAAATCGCCATACCTGCCGTCACAGACCCTCCGGGGCTGTTGATGTAAAGATGGATATCCTTCTCCGGATCCTCGGCTTCCAGGAAGAGAAGCTGTGCCACAACCAGGCTGGCCGTGGTATCGTTCACTTCCTCCCCCAAGAAAATAATTCTGTCTTTCAAAAGCCTTGAATAGATATCATAGGAACGTTCCCCATGACTGTTCTGCTCAATGACATAAGGTACTAAACTCATTTTTCTGCCTCCGTTTCGCTTCTTAAGTTTCTGTGCAAATATGTGTTTCGGGAATGTACGGTCAAAAGTATATGGACTTAAACACACTCTATAGTATCGCACATACGTTTCTTTTGCAATAAGGCATTCATTTAATTAAGAAAAGTTTTATAACCTATTATAGATTATTTGTAACATTTCAGCCTTTGGCCGAACTGTTACTGCATCCGCCCATTAAAAATCGCCTTCGGCGAAGAACGGACGCCTGCTGCCGCCACGTTTTCTCACGGTTTACGCAGTGAATGCGCAAGCCCGCCTGAATTGTTACGATTATTCTTCACTCTTCGCTTTTTTAGCCTTTGCTTTTTTTTCCTTCGCGTTCTCTCTTACGAAATCAGCTGCCTTGGAAACTGCCAGGTCTTCCATGATCTGCTTCTTGCCGGCTTCTCCCATGATTTCCCTTACCTTATCGGCTTCCATCTGATAGGAGGCTGCCATCTTCTCGATTTCCTTATCGAAATCTTCTTCGGAAGCTTCAATCTTCTCAGCGGCCGCCACTGCTTCCAGCACCAGTCTGGACTGGATTCTCTTCAGAGCCTGAGGCTTGATGGATTCCACCATGCTTGCAGGAGTCTGTCCGGTGTACTGGCAGTACATATCCAGGTTCATGCCCTGCATCTGCAGTCTCTGTGCGAAATCATCAACCATCTGTCTCTGCTGTGTCTCGATCATGGCATCCGGAATTTCCATCTGCGCTTCTGCGATGATAGCTTCGATTACGGCATCCTCTTTGGCATTCTTGGCATCCTGTTCCTTCTTCTCGGACAGTTTCTTTCTGATGTCTTCCTTATATTCAGCCAGGGTTTCAAAATCAGAAACCTCTGAAGCGAACTCATCATCCAGCTCAGGAAGCTGCTTTTCCTTAACTTCCTTGATGCTTACCTTGAATACGGCAGGCTTTCCGGCCAGTTCCTTCGCCTGATACTCTTCGGGGAAGGTTACGTTAACCTCTACGTCTTCTCCGGCATTCTTTCCAATCAGCTGCTCTTCAAAGTTATCGATGAAAGAATGGGAGCCGATAGCCAGGGAGTAGTTCTCGCCCTTGCCGCCATCAAAAGCAACATCGTCAACAAAGCCTTCAAAGTCAATAACTGCAACGTCTCCGTCCGCAACCGCTCTTTCCACGGTCACCATTCTGGAATTGTTCTCTCTCTGCTGGTTCAGATCCGCATCCACCTCTTCATCGGATACTGTGATGTCGATCTTCTCCACTTCCACACCCTTATATTTTCCAAGGGTTACTTCCGGCTTCAGGGCTACTTCCGCTGTGAAAATAAAAGGCTTTCCTCCTTCGATCTGCGTTACATCTACCTTGGGGGAAGAAACTATTGTATCTTCGCACTCTTCCACAGCCTTTTCGTATGCTTCGGGAATCAGGGCATTGGCAGCATCTTCATAGAAGAATTCCTTACCGTACAACTGCTCGATCATCTTGCGGGGCACTTTACCCTTACGGAATCCGGGAATCTGAATTTTTCCCTTATTTTTCTGGTAAGCCTTTTCAATAGCAGCTTCCAGCTCTTCTGCCGGAACTTCAATTGTAAGCTTTGCCATGTTTTTTTCCAGTTTTTCCACCTGTAAACTCATTTTACTGCTTCCTCCTTGTATTTCACTTTCGTGATTCATGGTTCTTATCACTTATCGGCGTCGGTATGGGACTTCAAGACCAACCAACTTTTATCCTGCATAAACACAGGCTTTCCGGGGTATTACCACCCAATTTATGCCCGCCCGGCGCCAATGTCTCCGGGTGTTCACAGTCATTTTACGATTATAGCATAAAGTATTGAAAAATACTAGCTTTTTTTGGGTTTTTGTATTATAATGAAGGTCAGCCTGTGCGGGCGGCAATTTACATTCCCTTCCGGACAGCCTGTGTTACTTTAATAACTTTTTTCTGATACCAAAGGATTCCTGAAGTAAAGAAAGGGTGGCATAGCGAAACCTTACAAGCCTTCCCGGAGTCTGCCCGGGCGGGCTTTCTTAATCTTTAGAATTGAATCAGAAAGGAACCGATCTGTTATGGAAGAAAAGGTGGCAATCATCGGCATTTTTATCACGGACAACGCGGCCGCATCGAAGGTCAACGACCTGCTTCATGAATTCAGCGACTGCATTATCGGCAGGATGGGCATTCCCTACCGGGAGAAATCAATGAATATCATTTCCATCATAGTCAGTGCCGATCCGGGCCGCATCAGCGCGCTTTCCGGGTGTCTGGGCCGGATTGAGGGCATCACTTCCAAAGCCATGCAGGCGCAGGTCAGGCCCGGCCCTTCTCCCAGATAACGCTGGAAAACAATTTTCTGGCACGTCCAGTGCAGAAGAACCGGGCATAATTTTCAATCAATGGAGGAAAACTTATGAAAAAAATCTTATCCGTATTAGCAGCGCTCACGCTGACCGCTTCCCTGCTTGCAGGCTGCAGCGGCAAGGCTGCCAGCACACCGGCTGAAACTGCCGGCCAGGCGGAATCCGCCACCGCTGCAGAATCCACTATGGAATCAGCGGCCGAAACAGAAACTGTTTCCCAGCAGGAAACTACTGTGGCCGAAACAGAAGGAAGCCAGCCCGCAGAGGCTTCCGCCGAAGAAACCGCAGTACGCGTCATGGCGCTGAAGGGACCTACGGCCATGGGAATGGTACAGCTCATGGATACCGCGGAAGCCGGCTCTGTAGGCGGCAATGCTTATGAATTCACAATCGCAGCATCCGCTGACGAAGTGACTCCCCGGCTGGTACAGGGAGATGCGGACATCGCCGCCGTTCCCGCCAATCTGGCAAGCGTACTTTATAATAATACCGAAGGCAAAATCCAGGTGCTTGCAGTCAACACCCTTGGCGTGCTTTATATAGTAGAAAGCGGTGATACCGTGCAGACTGCCGCCGACCTGAAAGGAAAAACAATTTACGCCAGCGGAAAAGGCTCCACTCCTGAGTATGCCCTGAATTACATTCTTTCTTCCAACGGAATTGATCCGGAAGAGGATGTGACCATCGAATGGAAATCCGAGCACTCCGAATGCGTTGCGGCCCTTTCCTCCGGCGAAGGCGGAATCGCCATGCTTCCCCAGCCCTTTGTAACCACGGCCCAGGCCAAAAACGACAGCATCCGCATCGCCCTTGACCTGACCAAAGAATGGGATGCACTGCAGGCCGGCGCGGAAACGCCCAGCGCCCTTATCACCGGCGTAGTTGTGGTACGTACGGATTTTGCAGCAGAAAATCCCGAAGCAGTCAGCGCTTTCCTTGATTCCTATAAGGAATCCGTTGATTTCGTAAACGGCAGCACCGAAGATGCAGCGGCCCTTATTGAAAAATATGACATCGTTCCCGCCGCAGTTGCCGTAAAAGCCCTTCCCTACTGCAACATTACTTTTATAGAAGGAACTGAAATGAAAGAAAAGCTTTCCGGCTATCTTAACGTCCTCTTTGGCCAGAATCCCAAGGCTGTGGGAGGAAAGCTTCCTGCCGACGATTTCTACTACAGCAGATAACCATACCCTTAGGAGATTTCAGAATGCGCAGACAAAACAAAGCCATTCATCCTGACAAAAACAAAAAAAAGCAGACAGCGGATAACCGGCTCCGTCCCTGGGCGGTGGCCGTCTGGCTGGCAGTCTGGGAACTGGCCAGCCTGTATATCGGGCAGGAGATACTTCTGGTATCTCCTGTTTCCGTCTTACGCCGCCTCACCGTCCTCGCCGTCCAGTCCGATTTCTGGGGTTCCATCGCCTTCTCCTTTTTCCGGATCATAGGCGGTTTCCTCCTGGCATCCCTGTGCGGCACCCTGCTTGCCTCCCTTTCCGCCGCCTTCTGTTTTGTCCGCGACCTCCTGGCCCCCGCCATGGCAGCCATCAAAGCCGTCCCCGTGGCATCCTTCATCATCCTGGTGCTCATTTGGGTTCCCTCCCGGAACCTCTCCGTCGTCATCTCCTTCCTGATGGTGCTGCCGGTCATCTACACCAACGTCCTGGGCGGCATCCTCAGCACTGACCGGAAGCTGCTGGAAATGGCCCAGGTTTTCCGGATTCCGCTGTTCCGCCGCATCCGCTACATTTATCTCTCCCAGCTCCTTCCCTATCTGCGGACCGGCTTTTCCCTCTCTCTGGGACTATGCTGGAAAGCCGGCGTTGCCGCCGAGGTCATCGGCATCCCCAAAGGCTCCATCGGAGAAAAGCTATACGAAGCCAAAGTATACCTGGAAACCCCAGACCTCTTTTCCTGGACGCTGGTCATCGTCCTAATCAGCGTCATCTTTGAAAAGCTGTTCCTCCGCTTCATAGACAAGACCGTAGCCTTCATAGAAAAAATGTAAAGGAGAAAGATTCCTATGCCCGCCAATATCCAAATTACCGGACTTTGCAAAAGCTACCGGGACAAAAAAGTGCTGGACAACTTAAGCCTCACCGTCAAAGCCGGCTCCATCACAGCCCTGATGGCTCCCTCCGGCGCCGGCAAAACTACCCTCCTGCGCATCCTTATGGGCCTGGAGACCCCAGATTCCGGCACCATCCTGGGCCTTACAAACCAACGCATCTCTGCCGTCTTCCAGGAAGACCGCCTCTGCGACAACCTGAGCCCCGTATCCAACATCCGCCTTACTGCCGGAACCCACTTTCCCCGCCGCGCCATCACCGACGCCCTGGAAGCCACCGGCATCCTCTCCTGCGCCGCCCAGCCCGTCCGCGAACTCTCCGGAGGCCAGCGCCGCCGCGTCGCCCTCCTTCGCGCCCTTTTAGCCCCCTACGATCTCCTCCTTTTGGATGAACCCTTCAAAGGCCTGGACGCCCAGACCCGCCTCCAGGTCATAACCTACACCCAAACCGCCCTCCAAACCGCCGCAGACTCCCCCACCCCCAAAACCGTCCTCCTTGTCACCCACTCCCCCGAAGAAGCCACCCTCCTCGCCACCCAAACCCTATCACTCGTTTAAAAATTCACTTCCACCATTAACGCACTCCGCATCGCACTATATTTCCCCCTCTCCCTTCCCTTAATCCTTTCCCACACCTTAAATTTTAAAAAATCATTTCCCAATAATTGTCATAATAATTAAATGAATTCCGCAAATAATAACATCAAGATAAGCGACGGAAACAAACGGAACGCCGACACGCAAGTTCAGACATCCCCCTGGATAAGCGAGCGGCACAACGGATGGAGCCGCTTGCTTATCTAAATAAAACAAAGAAAAAGAAACAAAAATTACGGAGGTGAATTCAAATGGCAAGTTCAAACAGATCTAATAGAGTAGAGGTCCCTGAAGCAAAGGCAGCAATGGATCGTTTTAAAACAGAGGTAGCTTCTGAATTAGGCGTTAACCTGAAAGAGGGCTACAACGGAGACCTTACTTCCAAAGAAGCTGGTTCTATCGGCGGAGAAATGGTTCGTAGAATGATCAGAAAACAGGAAGAGCAGATGAAATAACTCTCTCTGAATGCAGATATCCCGGCTTGCTTAATGCAAGCCGGGATTTTTTTCCGGAATATAAAGCTGTCGTAAAACACGTCATTCTTTCAGCCCTTACCGATTTTTCAGTTTCCCGCAGGTGCCATAATCTGGATTTTTTCCTGGGAGGCCGTCTTTTTTTTCTTTTTCAGCTCATCCATCAGATACTGAATGACGTCCTTTCTTGTAACAATACCTATAAATACCTTATCATCATCCACCACCGGGACAAAATTCTGATGCATCACCTTATCCAAAAGGCCTTCCATATCCACATTCACATGCACCGGCTTATTATCCCGATTACGTATCATTTCCATGACGGAAATCTCTTCCATCTCATGAAGCTCGGGAAAGCCTTCCTTTTTCAGCTTCCAGAGCACATCTCCTTCCGTAATGGTTCCGATATATCTTCCCTCGGAGGAAAGCAGGGGAACAGCCGCATACCCGTGGTGCTCCATTTTTTCCAGCACCTGTCGGAGACTGTCGTCCTCCTCCACATAAGCCACGTCGCTTTTAGGGGTAAGAAAAAATAAAATATTCATTTGCTGCTAATACTCCCTTTTCCGTAACTGCCGGGTGTCCTTCAGTTACCTATTCTTTCTTATCTTGTGTATACAATCTTCTCTGCAAGCGCATCCGCCGCATTTTTTCCCTGGAACAGCTCCACTATAGCCAGCCCGAAGGGAATTGCGCATCCCATTCCCCGGCCAGTAACCACATTCCCGTCCACCTCGGCCGAACCGTGGGTAACCACGGAACCTTCCAGATGGCACTCAAAATCAGGGAACGAGGTTGCCCTTCTGCCCTTCAGATAGCCTCTGTGACCGAAAATACTGGGTGCCGCACAGACTGCAGCCACATATTTATTCTCTGACGCATAAAACTCATCCAGCTTTTCCATCAGTTCCTGACAGTTCTCCAGGTTCTTAGTCCCCGGCATCCCGCCCGGGAGCACCAGCATGTCCAGCCCGCCGAAATCAACTTCGGAAAATACCTTGTCCATTTTTACAGTAATACTATGGGAACCCGTGACCTCCCGGCCGCCGGTCACTGAAATCATATCGATTTCAAGTCCGGCCCTTCTGGCCAGATCCACCACAGTTAAAGCCTCAACCTCTTCATAACCCTCCGCAAAAAAAATACCGATTCTGCTCATTATTCACACTCCAATCCCGAACTCAATATGTTCAACTATGTTTTTTACCTACTCTTTGTGCCCTTGTTCATTGTACCAAAAATCCGGCCAATATCCAATAAAAAAACTGTGAATATTTCCTTAATTTTGTTTACATTATTTGTGTTCGGACCCACCGTATGCTAAACTGGAGACAGGCGGGCTGTACTGGCCCGCCGCTGACACAGGGCCCGCCCGGTAAGCGGGAGAAAAGAGGTATTTATCATGGAAATAGAACGGAAATTCACCGTACGCAGCATCCCGGGGAATCTCTCACAATATCCGCACCATCTCATTGAGCAGGGTTATTTGAATACGAATCCGGTTGTCCGTGTCCGCCGGGAGGACGACACCTGTTATCTTACCTACAAGGGCAAAGGCCTTATGGCAAGGGAGGAATACAATCTTCCCCTGAATGAAGAAGCCTACCGCCATTTAATTCAAAAGGCGGACGGCAATATCATAGGCAAACGCCGTTATCTCATCCCACTGGAGCCCTATACGATTGAGCTGGATGTTTTCCTCGAACCTTTCACACCGCTTGTTATCGCAGAAGTAGAATTTCCTACGGAAGAAGAGGCCAACGCTTTTATTCCTCCTGACTGGTTTCTTGAAGACGTAACCTGCAATCCTGCCTACCATAATTCCACACTCAGCTCCATTCCTGAAAATGAACTCAAGGAAGCGCTGAAAAAATACGAAGAAAGGCAGAAAACAACTGTGGAAGAAATATGACAAAACTAAAAAGGCTCTTGCAGACGTTCTCGCCCACCAAATGACCCACGCGGAAACCCACCAGCGGATCTATCAGAACAGCACGGGCCCCTCATCCATTCCCATATGGTTTGATGAGGGGCTGGCTGTGCAGAACGACTACCGCGAGCCGTACAGCAATGAAACCTGGCTGAAGCTGACGGACAACGGACAGAATATCCCGTCCCTTTCCGAATACGGTTCCGGAGAAACCTTCTTTTCCGGTAGCACGGAGGACAGAAGGGCCAGATACTGCCTTGCGGGACATGAGGTATCAAAATGGCTGGAAAAGAATTCTGGACGGAACACTGATGAAAAAGGATCAGACCATATCCGCCTTTACTGCCAAAGCCATCAACATGCTGGTGAAGCAGGGACTTCATTTTTCCTAGCCACTGCGCGTTCCATCCTCACCGCTTCAAAAATAACGGAAAATATAACGGCTGATACCAGCTGGAATACATGTTAAAGGATACAATGTCAGGAAGATCCAGACTGATATCCGTAAAATGGCGGCAGGTAGCCGAGGTAGTGGGCCGGGAGGCATCCATGCTCTTTATCTGCGCATACTGCCTGGCATATTTTTCCCTCCCCTCTTCTGTTTCGCTTGCACATTCATTTAAAATTCCCCAGATAATAATAGAAGGATGGTTGTAATGATTTTCAATCATTTCCCGGATACAGTCTTCACACTGCCTGTCAAAATTGGGATTCTGCATGCTTTCAAGCCCCAGTCCACGGGCATGATTTTCCTCCCAGACCAGGATTCCCCGTTCATCACACAGATCCAGGAATCTTTCATCGTTGGGATAGTGGCAGGTTCTCAGCGCATTCGCTCCCGCCTCCTGCATCAGATCCATATCCTGCGCCATAAGCTGAAGCGGGATTGCACAGCCCGGAAGCATAATCCTCATGGCGGTTAAAGCCCTTCAAATACACAGCCTCGCCGTTTACCATGATTTTGGAACCGTCCAGGGTTACTGTCCTGAAGCCCACCCGTTCAATCAAATCATCCGCTGGCTCTCCGTTTACCGACAACACTGCCTGAAGAAAGTAGAGAGCGGGCTGCGCATTGGACCATGCCTGCACTTCGTCAAATTCCATAGCAAAAACCAGACGTTCTTTACAGCCGCCGCCCACTGTCACCGTCTTTTCCATACAGCATCCGGCCAGCTTAACCTCCACGCTGATCTCCATTTCCCGTCCGCTCACATTGCATACGAATACTTCTGTTTCAGCGCTCCAGCGGCCGCATGTAAGCTGCGGCGTAATTTCCACATCTGCAATCACTGCCGAAAAAGGAGTGAAGGCATTGTAATGGCTGACAATCGCCTTCCCATCAAAAGAAACGTCAGCCGTATGGAAATATGAAAAGTGCTTTTGCACCTTCCCTCTGCGCTTACCTGCTTCAATTCCATGGGTTCCACATTGCTGCAGATAAATGCTTCATCCGCTTTTAATTTTATGTTTTCTAGACTGATATTTTTCAGCTTATGCTCGGGCAGGCCCTTGATTTAAATTCCGACAGCAGCGCCGTTTCCTCACACCTTTCCCCGCAGCCGCAATATCGGTACAATCCTTCACATAAATAAACGGAGAATAATTATAGATCGCCCCTGAAAACCAGTCTCCCTCCGACACCGCCACCACGCCCTGGCACAGGCGTCAACCGCTGCCTGAACCGCCTGAAGCTCTCTGTGCTTAAATCATTTACATTCCATATTTCATCCATATTCTTTTCACCTTCCCGCAGATATACCATTATAAGCGCTGCGCAGCGAAAAAACATACAGATATTGCGGATATAAAAAAAGGGACAGCAGATATTGCTAAACAACCGCGCTTATCTTTCAGCGCATTGATTCCTTCCTTTTTCTGAACTGTGTGGGAGCCATGCCATATGCCTTTTTAAAAACACGGGACAGATTCAGAGATGAAGAAAAGCCTGTTTCCCGCGCAATTTCCTCCATGCTGTATCCGGTATCCATCAGCAGACTGTGGGCCTTTGACAGCCGCACATTATTCAGATATTCCAGCATGGTAGCCCCGGTAATCTCCTTAAAGGTATGGCACAGATGATATTTGTTCACATTGCACGCCCGGCTATCTCCTCCAACCCCGGATTCTCCCTATAATGCTGATTTATGTAGGTAAGCGCCGTCCTGATCTGTCTCACTGAAGTTCAATACAAACCGCTCATAATATTCAGCATCCCGGCTCTGTGCATAATGGATGTCAAATGGCCTGAGAACAGCCATGTCCCCCCGTTCCAGGGTGAAGCATATGTTATCATAAAACAGATAACGCTTTCCTCCCAGCATCAGAAAAATTTCATAGCCGTCATGATAATGCTGCACCGGCATATCATGCTTTTCCATATTCCTTAAATACTGGATATAAATATCATCATGGGGCGAAAATGCTTTTCGTTTCAAGCGCCTCCCTGCCTTCCACCGCAGTCCGATTATACAGAATATTTTCTAATCATAGGATGTATTTTCCACGGATATAAAGAAGCGGCACGGCATAGCCAAATGCTATTCCGTGCCGCCTGAAACACTCATAATTTAAAAGGATATCTGTTCAATACCCTCACAGTTATATTTCAAACTACTAAAGCCCGTTTCCTGCTTCGTCCGGCAATCAGCCGCTGATCTGCAGAAGCTTTGATTTCAGCTCGTTTTCCATACGGGCCATTTCCGCTTCCGCTTCCTGACGCTTCTGTCTGCCTTCCTGCTGGATGCGCATTACATCGTCCAGTGTGGAAATCAGGGATTCGTTGGTAATCTTCAGGGTTTCCATATCCACAATACCGCGTTCGGATTCCTTGGCAGTCTCAATTGTCGCCGTTTTCAGTGTGGCGGCGTTCTTGCGGAGCAGTTCATTCGTCATATCGGTCACCTGACGCTGTGCCGCAGCGGCCTGTGTGGAATGCTCCACGCCAAGGGCCAGAACCATCTGGCTTTTCCACAGAGGAATGGTATTCACTAAAGTGGACTGTATTTTTTCCACCATAAGGGTGTCGTTATTCTGTACAAGACGGATCTGCGGCGCCGTCTGGATGGAAATCATGCGGGTCAGCTCCAGATCATGAAGCTTCTTCTCAAAACGGTTGCACATGGAATCCAGATCCCTGGCTTCCTGCGCATCCTCAGGCAGGCCTGACTGCTGTGCCCTGGCGGTAATCCTTGCCAAATCACCCTCGCGTACTTCCTTCAGCTTCTTCTTGCCGGCCAGAATGTACATGGAAAGCTCTTTAAAATAGGTCTTATTCAGTTCATACATCTTATCCAGGGTAGCCGCATCCTTCATCAGCTGCACCTGATGGCCCTCCAATACCTGGCAGATCTTATTGATATTGGTTTCCGCCTTCGCATATTTCGCCTTCATCGCCGTGATTTTGTTCGCGGATTTCTTGAAAAGCCCGAAAACGCCTCTTTCCTCTTCCGCATCAAAGCTTTTCAGTTCTGAAACTACGCTTCCGAGAAGCTCCCCGACCTCGCCCAGATCCTGTGTTTTAACATTATCCAGGGCTTTTTCGGAAAAATCGGCCATTTTCTTCTGGGCGCCTGCGCCGTACTGTAATATCAGGTTGGAGTTCTTCAGATCTATCTGTTTTGCAAAATCGTCCACCATCTGTTTTTCTTCCACGGTGAGCATACTGTCGTCCCAGCCAGCCTCCTCCGGCTTCAGCGCAGTTTCCTGTTGCAGCACAGGCGCCGCCTTGTCCTGAAAAGGATCCAGCGTCAATGTTGGCGTTGCAGTAAAATCCTTGAATTCTTCACTCATTTTGTTATGCTCCTTTTATCTTTGATCAGTCTTAGCTTCCTGCCTTCATACCCGGTTCGGTCAGCCCTTCCTGTGCCAGCATCGTCTGCAGTACGGAAATATCCGTGGCAACATCCCATGCCGTATCCTCGAACAGGCTGTCCAGCAGATTCTCAAATGCCAGATTCAGCGTATCCAGCGTTTTCTCAATCTCCGTTTTGCCGTTTTTAATGTTTTCTCCCTGAACAGGCTGCCTGTCCAGTTCCTCATAAGCGTCCAGAAGCTTAACAGTAGTGGGAAGATAATACTCCATAAACTTATGGAGATCCGGAGCAAATTCCGGATGTTCCTTCACTCTCTGGAAAATTTTCTCGACTATCACCTGCATATGGGAAATTTTCCCGGAAATTTCCTCGCCCGGTATAGCATCGTTGCTTTTCTTAATCTGGGCGATATAATTATTTCCGGTCTCTATCATTTCCTTCACTTCATCGGAAAGGCCTCCGGTCTGTCTTTCCATCTCTATTGCCTTTTCTTTTTCCTGCTTCTGCTTGTCCTCAAGCTGCCTCTGCGTCTCCTCATACTGCTTATAGGTTTCATGGCTGACAATCAGACAGGTCTCCAGCCGATCCATGTGTCCCTGCTTAAACCAGCCGATTTTAATCAGCTTCTGCAGATCATTGCGGACAAACTTCTCATTTTTCCCTATATGCTCCGCCAGCTCCTTAACGCTGCAGTAGGTGCGCCCCTTCAGACCGTCCACATATTTACGGAACCGCTTCACCCTGCCGAGCATGGAGGTTCCCTTCCAGGCCATAATACTGGAACCGCCCAGAACCAGGGCAAGAATAGAAATGGCTATCGTCATGCCGGGCAGCCAGGTGCTGGCAATGCCCACAAGCGCAATTATCAGTATCCCCAACGCAGAACATCCGGCCACCGTAAAGCCCACCGCCGACAGCGCGGTGCCTCCGGCCTGCGCCCCGAAGGTCTTGGCAAACAGCGGATGCTGCATCAGGCTGTTCTTCGCTGAATTAAATGCATTCTGCACGCTGGTATTCTGAACTCTCTGCGCCGGACGTCCATACTGCCACTGTCCGGAAGCCGGGGTTCCATACGGAATACCGTTCTGGCGTCCCCAGGGTGCTCCCTGTCCCGGGGCGCCCTGCGCGGGATTTCCCTGCTGCCAGCCGCCGGCCCCGTTCTGATAAGGCCCTCCCGGATTAGACCCGGCCGGTCCTGCCGGCCCATTGCTGTATGGAGGACCCCACTGTCCGTTATTGTTCTGATAAGGTCCCTGATTTTCACCATAACCTATATTTTTCTTAATATTCCTGCTGATTGTGTCAAGCCCGTCCGTTACCGTGCGGCATATATTCTCATTCAGCCTTCTGAAGTCCTGCGACTTGACTGCATCATCCACCATGTCCCTGATATTATTCCCCAGGTCCGTCCAATCTTTATCACTCATTTTATTCTCCCTGTCTCTATCAGTGCCCCTCACGATAAACGTATGGATAAATTATATATGATATACCCCAAAAAATCAACGAAACCATATCTTAAATTCCTAATGTTTTTCTTAAGATGGGAGGAAGGTTGTGAACCATAGTCGGATGGGGCTGGTTTTGGGGCGGGGATGGGGGCGGGCGGTTCCGGCGGGGGGGATGGCGGCTTTGGGGACGGAGGCTGGCCGGAGGGGCAGGGGTTTTGAAAGTGGATTACGGAAAAATGGGAGATATTACTTACAGCGCCGCAGGTATAAAGTTCTGTCTGCCCTTTTGGCTTTGTCTGACGAACGAAGTGAGGAGTTCAAGCCATTTAGACAGCACTTTATACCTGCGGCACTGTTAGTAATACCCCATTTTCCCGACGGAACGCACAAAACCCCTGCCCCTCCGGCCAGCCTCCGTCCCCAAAGCCGCCATCCCCCCGCCGGAACCGCCCGCCCCCATCCCCGCCCCAAAACCAGCCCCATCCGACTATGGCCGCAACTTCTCTTCTTAAGAAAACATTAGTGTGGTCTGTAGTGGAGGACATGGTTATTATAGTGTTGGATTAAAAGGGGGATGATTTCTGTTATTCCAGGAAGGCGGAAGTCTCTCTCTTTTTAAGTGGGTTGGTGTGATGAGCGGAAGTAGTGGGATTGGATTTCGGTGAAGAAGTTTTTCGGGACTCGGTCCGTCCCGAAAAAATCTTCACTTATGTCAGAACTGGCGGCGGCGGGCCTGTAGGCCGGCTTTGCCGAAGAAGCCGAGGTAAGATGGTTCTTCGCATAGCCTGTCGGGCGGGAGTTCTTCTTTTTTTACTTTGTCGCTGTCAAAAATATCGCATAGTTCCATCATATCCTGTACCACTTCTTTTCCCAGGGGATTATAGGGGGAAGGGTTATATGGCGTTCCGAAGGGGTAGCCGCCTTCCTGCTCCAGGTGTCCTCCCAGGAGGACGTAATCGTCCATTTCCTCCAGGCGTTCATAGAAGCGCTGCAGATTCTTTCTGTATTCCGAAAGCGGGATGCAGGGTTCCAGCTGGAGGAGTACCATCTGGCCGGAACCGATGGCATCTCCGGTAAAAATCACCTTGTGGGTGTGGTCGATGAATACCACGCTGCCCGGCGTATGGCCCGCAAGCTCCATTACTTCAATGCCGCAGCCGCCCAGATCAATCATTGTGCCGTCTGGGATGTCCAGGACAGCATCGTAGTTGATGTCTCTTCCGGCGAGCATGGTCTTTTTCATGATTTCCAGTACGTCTTTTTCTTTGGAGGACAGGTAGACCGTCTCAAATTCATCCGCATGGTACATGTGGTCGCCGTGGCAGTGGGTCAGGGCAAGCTCCAGAGGCAGATGGGTGATTTTCCTGATCCAGGGGGTTATTGCTTCCGGGCCGAAGCCTGTGTCGATGACCAGGGCCGCCCTGCTTCCTTCCACCACATAGAAGGAGCTTCCCGTATAATCCTGCAGCTTAAAGACGCCGGGGCGGACCATGTCAATCCGGCAGCCCTCCCGTTTGCTTCTGAAAAACATCCAGTCCAGAACCTCCTTCTGTTCCAGCAGCTCTTCTCCTGTCATTTCCGGCTTCTGGGCATAAAGCACTCTTTCGTTTCCTGCCGCCCTGAGGCTCCTTGCCAGGGTCAGGCATCCGTGGAGCAGCTTGCCCTGTTCAGACCATACCTGTCCGCCTGCCGGACAGTAGCTGTCGTTTTCCCTGCCTGAAATCCAGGCGGGAACGTAGGATGCCCTTCTGACCTTCCAGGTCTGGCCCGCGCCTCCTGAAACAGCCACGGCTGCAAACAGATCCGGATAGGCTCCCATCATCTCCCAGAGCATGTTGGCCGCACGGCCTGCCCCGGCGCAATAAATCCTCGTTTCGTCAATGGGATAGGTCTTCACAAGCTCCCTCATCCGTTCGGCAATGTCCATATGCTCCGTACCCTGGTTCACCGTTACCTGCCAGAAAAAGCAGGGATATTTCTCCTGGTTCCAATCCACGCCTTTTCCGTCCTCTTCCAAATACAGAAGCAGCGGATAACCTTCCCCTGATGTTTCATGGCTCCAGCCTTCCGGTTTTTCCAAGTGATTCATTTTCTGTTTTTCCATCCCCATACCTCCCTCTTATTTTGTAATCTAATATGAATGTTCGGTACTATTGCTGTATTCTTATTCTGTCTCTGCCCTCCTCTTTAAGCAGAAAAAACCGCCGGCGGCGGTTTTTTCCTGTCTTGTATTATAATACTGCCGTAAGCAGCCCGAGGGCCGGGAAGGGCAGTATTCCTGCTTTTTTAGTTTACCGGCAGCTGTTTATCTTCCGTACAGTCTGGTCAGCGTGTGGATTTGTTCCGCAAGCTGGGCACTGCACTGGCCTTTTTTCAGACGCCACTTCCAGTTTTCCCCAAGGGTGGAGGGAGTGTTGATTCTGGCCTCAGCTCCCAGTCCCAGCCAGTCCTGAACCGGGATAACGGCTGTATCGGAAACACTGGAAAGCGCCGCTCTCACCATGGCTTCCGGCACATCCTTACTTCTTTTCACATGAAGGTACTGCTTGGCAAAGGCCCTGTCGGCCCTTCCGATTTCCTCCACCCAGGCCGTTGTGGTCTGGTTATCGTGAGTCCCCGTATATACCACGCTGTTCCTGGTATAATTATGGGGAAGGTAATCACTTTCTTCTCTCGGGTCAAAGGCAAACTGCAGCACCTTCATGCCCGGGTAGCCTGTCTTTTTTACCATTTTCAGGACCGCAGGGGTCAGATAGCCCAGATCCTCCGCAATCACCTCTTTTTTGCCCAGCTTCTCCTTCAAGGTCTTAAAGAAGTCATAATCGGGTCCCTTTTCCCAATGGCCGAACTCTGCGGTGAGATCTCCATAGGGAATTGAATAATAAGATTCAAAGCCGCGGAAATGGTCAATGCGCAGAATATCATACAGCTTATAGCAGTAGGCAATGCGCTTCATCCACCACTCATAGCCCGTTTCTTTATGGTATTCCCAGCGGTATAAGGGATTGCCCCAAAGCTGTCCGGTCGCCGAAAAAGCATCCGGCGGGCAGCCTGCCACCGCCAGGGGTGTGCAGTCCTCATCTAACTGGAACAGCTCCGGATTTGCCCAGGTATCCGCTCCGTCAAGGGCCACATAAATGGGGATATCCCCCACGATTTTTATTCCTTTTTTGTTGGCATAGTCCTTCAGTGCAAACCACTGCTTTGCAAAAAGGAACTGCTGGAACTTGTAAAATGCAATTACTTCGGAAAGCCTGCCGCGGTATTCCTCCATGGCTTCCTTCCTGCGAAGCTTGATATCCTCGTCCCAGGTAAGGAAGCTTGCGCCGCCCAGGGAATCCTTGATGGCCATGTAAAGCGCGTAGTCCTCCAGCCAGAATTCATTTTCCTTTACGAATGCCTGATAGTCCGCATTCTCTTCGATTCCGCTTCTGTCAAAGGCTTTCTTCAGCAGTTTGAAGCGGGAATGATACATCTTTTCATAATCGATATAACATTCATCCTCTCCAAAATCCATTCTATCACATTCCGAACAGGTAATCCAGCCTTCTTTCACCAGGCTTTCCAAATCAATGAAATAGGGATTGCCGGCAAAGGTGGAAAAAGACTGGTACGGGGAGTCCCCGTAGCCAGTCGGTCCCAGCGGGAGTATCTGCCACAGCTTCTGCCCCGCCTGTTCCAGAAAATCAACAAACTCATAAGCCTCTTTTGAAAATGCACCGATTCCGTATTCCGAAGGAAGGCTGGAAACAGGCATTAAAATACCACTTCTTCTCATATCTCTACCTCCTGCATATCGCCGGCCCGCCTGCGATACCGCATCAAACTACCCCTTCTCAGTTAAGCTTCCAGATATCCCTGTTGTATTCCCTGATAGTTCTGTCCGAAGAGAAAAAGCCTGCTTTTGCGATGTTCACCAGCATCATCTTTTTCCACTTTTCTCTGTCCCTGTAGTCTTCCAGCATCTTATCCTTCACTGCGATATAGTCCTCCAGGTCAAGAAGCGTCATGAACCAGTCTTTATTCAGGAGCTCCTTGTAAAGACGCTCCAGATTCTCCTTATGGCCGGACTTCATCGCCTGCTTTCCGATGATGAAATCCACCGCCTCTTTGATAACGGGGCTCTTCTCATAATAATCCTTTGACACATAATCCGCTTTTTCGTAATGGTCGATCACGGTTTCGGAATCCCTGCCAAAAATATAGATATTATCATCACCCACCAGATCATGGATTTCCACATTGGCTCCGTCCGCAGTTCCCAGTGTCACGGCTCCGTTTAACATAAATTTCATGTTGCCGGTTCCTGAAGCTTCCTTGGATGCCAGGGAAATCTGTTCGGAAATGTCGCAGGCGGGAATCAGCTTCTCCGCATAGCTTACATTGTAATTTTCCACCATTACGATCTTCATATATTTGCTGGCCTCCGGATCGTTGTTTACAATATCCTGAAGCACCAGGAGAAGATGAATGATATCCTGGGCAATGATGTAAGCAGGCGCCGCTTTGGCTCCGAAAATATAAGTTACCGGTGTGGAAGGCTTTTTGCCTTTTTTAATTTCCAGATATTTATGGATAATATAAAGCGCATTCATCTGCTGGCGTTTGTATTCATGAAGCCTCTTGGCCTGAATGTCAAAGACGGAACCAGGATCGATGTCCACGCCTTCCTTTTCTTTAATAAAAGCAGCCAGCGCCTGCTTTTTCTCCTTTTTAATGGCTTCCATGCGGTTCAGGAAATCCGCATCGCTGCCATATTCCAGAAGCTTCTCCAGCTCATCCGCATCCCTCTTGAAGCCGCTGCCGATTGTTTCCTCTATAAGGGAAGCCAGTTCCCTGTTGCAGGAAAGCAGCCATCTGCGGAAGGTGATGCCGTTTGTCTTGTTGTTGAACTTCTCAGGATAAATCTCATAAAAATGATGCAGCTCGGTATCTTCCAGGATCTGCGTATGAATCGCCGCAACGCCGTTCACGGAGAAGCCGTAGTGGATATCCATATGAGCCATATGGACTCTCTTATCCTTATCAATGATCTGTACCTTGGGATCCTTATATTTAGCCTTCACCCGCTTATCCAGCTCGTCAATGATGGGGATGAGCTGGGGAACCACCTTCTGCAGGTAAGCATAGGGCCATTTTTCCAGCGCTTCCGCAAGAATGGTATGATTGGTGTAAGCGCAGGTTTTGCTTACCACATCGATGGCTTCATCCATGGTGAACGCCTTATCCTCCACCAGGATACGGATCAGCTCCGGAATGATCATGGAAGGATGGGTGTCGTTGATCTGGATAACCGCATGCTCGTTCAGCTTGCGCAGGTCATAATGCTTCTCCCTCATTTCCTTTAAAATCAGCTGGGCAGCATTGCTTACCATGAAATACTGCTGATAAATACGAAGCAGGTTACCGGCCTCGTCGGAATCATCCGGATATAAAAACAGTGTCAGGTTTTTCTCCACATCCTCCTTGTCAAACTGGATGCCCTTCTTTACCAGATCCTCGTCTACGGTTTCCAAATCAAACAGACGAAGCTTGTTTACACCGCTGTCATAGCCGATCACATCGATATCGTAAAGTCTGGAGGTCACCTTCTGTTTTCCGAAATAAACGTCAAAGCTGGTGTCCGTTTTGGTCAGCCAGGACTGTTTTTCCAGCCATTCATCCTTTTCCGCTGTCTGCAGCTTATCCCTGAAAACCTGCTTAAACAGGCCGAAATGATAGTTCAGCCCAATTCCTTCTCCGGGAAGTCCCAGCGTTGCTATGGAATCTAAGAAGCAGGCCGCCAGCCTTCCAAGGCCGCCGTTTCCCAGGGAGGGTTCCGGCTCAGCTTCTTCAATCCTGGACAGCTCCCTGCCCTTTTCCTTCAGAATATTCTCCACCTTCTCATAAACTCCCAGGTTGATCAGGTTGTTGGAGAGCAGCTTCCCAATCAGGAATTCCGCGGAGATGTAATAAACCTTCTTCTTTCCGTCCGTGGGAATCGTTGCATGCATCATCCCCTTTGTCAGGTTCAGAAGCACATAATACAGCTCCTTATCCGTTGTCTCTTCAATCGTCTTTCCATACATTTCCTTTGCCAGATCGCTCATTTCCTGCTCCAGCCGTTCTTCCAGAATCTCTCTCTGAATCGTTTCCATTAATGCCACTTGTTTTTCCTCCTGTCCTGTCCGGTTCTTTGCCCGGGTTATGATTGGAACCCATGTTATCAACATATAATATCCAAATACTGCATTCTTACTATTGAAAAGTCAAGCACAACAGCCCTGCCTTCTCCGCCCTCCAGAAGCCTGCCCATTTCCTCCATTGCTTCAGAGGATACCCGGTAAAAATCCTGCTTTACCGTATTCATCTGCTTTCCTGCATATCCCATAAGAGTGATGCCGTCAAAGCCGCACACCGGCCTGAAAATATCCATTTCCTGCAGCGCCCGCATGGCTCCGATCGCCATCAGATCCGAGGCGCACACGATGATATCCCGGTTCCTGGCGTACTGAAAGGTCAACTGCCTTGCCTTTTTCTCACTGAAATCGCCCTGCCTGACAAACAGGGAAAGCCCTTCCTGCGCAGCCAGCCGCTTTATGCCCTCCAGCCGCTGCGTTGTGACGAATCCGTTTTTCTTTCCTGCGATATAGAGAATCCGGTTTCCCTGGTTCTCATGCAGCGTTTTTCTCGCCACATCGTACTGGGCCTTTTCATGATCAATCGCAACCGACGATGTGCTCTGATTAACAAAGGGCGCATCCACTGCCACAATCTTGAACTGCTGCCCTTCTATCAGTTTATGCAGAACCCTATCCTCTCTGCTCATTCCGTAGATAATAATTCCTTCAATGGCCTGCGCTCTGAGATAATTCTCGATCTCCGCCACACTCCGGTCCTTTATCATGGAAAAAAATACGGTGATGACATCCAGCCCTTTTTCCTGGGCCTTGTTAATGGCTCCGGAAAGGTACTGCATATCAATTTCATCGATTGCCTGGGTCTGCGTGTTCAGATTGACAAGCAGCGCCACTCGTCCGGCCTGTTTGGAAGACAGCGCGGAGGCAATGGTATTGGGCGTAAATTTCAACTCCCGTATCGCCTCATTGACTTTGATCCTGGTCTCTTCACTCACATTGGGATAGTGGTTAAGCACCTTGGAAACAGTGGAAATAGCCACTCCTGCCTTACGCGCCACATCCCTGATGGAAGCCATATCATTCCTCCTTCTGCGTTCCCCTCGTACGGAAAACGTTTTCTACAGACAAATAATACTCCATCCCCCTGCAATTGTCAATAATCGCGATAAAAAAAGTGGTTCAGAAGATACAGCTTACAGCTGCCTGATTTGCATAAAAAAAGACAGCCTGCCGGGACTCTGACTCTCCCGCGGCTGTCTGCTTTATCTGAAAAGTATGTATTAAAAAGAAGCTTATACTCTTGTTTCCTTTGAAGAATTCATAGCTTCCTGCATCTGCTTCTTAGCTTCCGGATCGGTTTCCACCATCAGCTGATGTCTTACTCTCGTTTTCATATATTCCGTATCAATAACTAACGCTGCCTTGCAGGCTGCAACCCTTACTTTGGCATCCTCATGCTCAAGATAATGGGTTATCATATTAAAGGAATCTTCATCCCCGATTTTCCCCAGTGCATCAAGTGCAACTACCAGCACATCACTGTCTGCTTTCCCCATCATTTTAATAATAGGCGCTGTTTTCTTCTTTTCCGTAAGCTTTTTGATTTTTTCAATTTCTTTTTGATCGTTCATTTCTGCTGCCTCCTGATTTTTCTCCGGAGTCCGGGGTTCTTCTGTCCGCCGGGCTTCCGCCGTATTTGTAAAGCGCCCGCCATTCTGGCTAATATCAGGTCAGCATAGCTGGTGTCTTACTCACTATCTACTACTTTAGACCTAAATTGTGTCCAAACTGTGTCCTTGATCTAAAAATACTATTAAACCGTATTTTTTCCTTCCTTATCTGATAAAAAGGGACAGCCCCGGCGGAACTGTCCCTTTATCAGACGGCCGCTTTACGCGGGCCGGCTGTTCTTTATTTTCTTACAAGATGACGCGGCACGCCGTTTACATACAGCGGCTGCAGTTCGCCCATGATGAGCGGTCTTGCATATTTTACATAGCCATCATTTACGTCACAGCCGTCTTCTGTAATCCATTCAGCCGGAACAGGTCTTTCCACGTTGGCGATTGCATGGATATCGTAAGCGCTGGTACCGCACTGATAAGGATCGTCTCCGTTTCTGTCCAGAGTGATCATCATGCCGGTCTTGCCTTCTTCAGCTGCCATAACAGCGTCATGTCCTACCTGGAATGCTTCGTTGATATCTGTCAGGGAAGCAAGATGGGTAGCTGCACGCTGCAGTGTGGAGAATTCTACCGCACGGGTCTTCAGCCCTGTCTCAGCCGCTACCTTGTTAGCCAGAGTAGCCGCACAGCCGGAAAGCTGCTTGTGTCCGAAAGCATCCACGAAATCGGAAGCATTGCCCAGCTCGCATACAAAACGTCCGTCAGCCAGAGCGATGCCTTCAGATACGGCAATAACAACGGAAGACTTGGTTTCGGACAGATATTTTACCTTTTCCATGAACTTGTCCATATCAAAGGTTACCTCAGGAAGGTAGATTGCATCCGGTCCGGAGCAGTCATCACCGCGGCTTAATGCTGCTGCCGCGGTCAGCCATCCTGCATGGCGTCCCATGATCTCAACGATGCAGACGGTGGGCTTCTCCACACCGAAGGACTCGTTGTCGCGGATGATTTCCTTCATGCTGGTTGCAATATATTTTGCTGCGGAACCGTATCCGGGGCAGTGGTCGGTTACCGGCAGGTCATTGTCGATTGTCTTGGGAACGCCCATGAAACGCTGAGGCTTGTTATGAGCAGCCGCATAATCGGACAGCATCTTTACGGTATCCATGGAGTCATTTCCGCCTGCATAGAACAGACACTCAATATCATGCTTCTCCATGATCTCAAATACCTTCTCGTATACTTCTTCATGTCCTTCAATCTTAGGCATTTTGAAACGGCAGGAGCCTAAAAATGCAGAAGGAGTTCTCTTCAGTAATTCAATACCCGTCTCGTCATCCAGATATTCGCCAAGGTCAATCAGGTTGTCCTGTAAAAATCCCTGAATACCATGAACCATACCATAGATTTTCTTTACTCCAAGCTTTTTAGCTGCGGCATATACGCCTGCAACGGAAGAGTTGATTACGGCTGTCGGTCCGCCGGACTGTCCAACTACAATGTTTCCTCTCATTTTGACATCTCCTTTTAAAATTCTTGATTTTATAGCCTTTTTCCATAGTTCGTTAAAATTATAGCAGATTCATTTCCCTATTACAAGTGCTACTCTCAGAAAAAGTTGAATGCGCAATACAGCCCGTAAACAGCCAGCAGAGCGGCCCCCTGTATACGGGAAGCTTTTTTCCTGAACAAAATAGGGACGATGAGGACCGCCATCACAAGAGCGCCTAACGGCGCGTCAACACGCACAGTCTGCGCCTCCAGCTCAATCCCCGTAACCGTGGCCGGAATACCGATTACCAGAAGCAGATTCAGAATATTGGCTCCGATAATATTACCCAGCCCCACATTTTCACAGCCTTTAACCACCGACATAATGGAAGTCACCAGCTCCGGGAGGGAAGTCCCCAACGCAATGGCCGTTACCGCAATCACACGTTCCGGTACTCCCAGATATCCTGCAATAATAATCCCGTTATCCACCAGAAGATTAGCTCCCCAGAACAACAGCACCGCACAGAAAGCCAGAAGCATCAGATTCCTGGGAAGGGAAATCTTCTTCAGCTCCTCCAGGCTCTCCTCCGTCTCCGCCGTTTCCTCCTCCTCGGATTTGGAACGCACCATGTTCAGCCAGGCATAAACACCAAACAGCACAAGAAGCACAATCCCGGCCATTCTGTCAAAATGCCCCGTAAACCACCCATAAGCCGTCAGCGCCAGAATCGTAGCAAAGAAAAACAGACTCCGCCACGCCAGCGAACCAAACTCAACCTTCTTCACCGGACGCAGCAGCTGCGTAAGCCCCGCGATCAACGCCGTATTACAGATAATCGACCCAAACGCATTCCCCGCGCTAATCGCCGCCGACCCGTCAAAAGCCGCCGTCGTAGACACCAGAATCTCCGGCAGAGTCGTCCCAATACTCACAATCGTAGCCCCGACAACAATCTGCGGGATCCCAATCTTCCTGGCCAAAGCCACCGAAGCATCCACCAGCTTGTCCCCGCCGAAGCAGATCAAAACAAGCCCCAACACAAACAACAAAATCACCGAAACCATTTCCATTTCCTCCAAAAAAACATACTCCGCTGCTCATATCCAGCCATCACAAAAACCAACATTCCCCGCCGCCCCAACACAATCCCCCTCGAAAAAACACCATTCCACACAAAATAAATCCCACCCCGACGAACAGCTACCAGTATACCTTCCCCCCCAACACTCGTCAAGCAATTTACACCCCAGAATCTATCCCTCCAATTCTATTTCTTCAATTGATTCCCACTATACCATCAATTTCCCGTTCTCCCCTTTCCACCTGCCTCCCCTCCCCCACCTGCCCTTCCAGGGATAAAGGCATCCGCCGCAGTTTTGCCGTGTACCGGCCGCTGTACGCCCGGAGCCTGCCGCCGTCTTCCGTACCGGTGTGTGCGGCCCGGGCAGCGGAGGGATGCAGAGGGATTTTATACCCCATTGGAAAAAACGGAGATGTTTCTTACTGCTCCGGAATGCCAGGACTCAGCCGCCCCTAGTGGCCTGTCTGACGAAGCACCGGTTAAGTCGCCTGCGACGCCAACCGATGTTGAGGAGTTCCGGCCACGTTGGCTGAATCCTGACATTACGGAACAGTTAGAAACACCCCGTTTTTGAGACTGGAGCATAAAATCCCCCTGCATCCCTCCGCTGCCCGGGCCGCACACACCGGTACGGAAGACGACGGCAGGCTCCGGACGCACAGCGGCCTATACACTGGCAAAACTGCGGCGGATGCCTTTATCCCGATCTTCCCTATTGAGTTTCGGGCGCGGAGCATTTATAATAGGAAGCGCCCATATTTTTCGGGCGGTTATTTTTTTGCAATCAATTCATCTTTAAAGCTGTATGGGGGGACTCTACTTATGAAAAAACAGACAGGAAACCAAATTACGGAAGGTGTTATCTGGAAGCAGCTTCTGTTCTTCTTTTTCCCGATTCTGTTCGGCACTTTTTTTCAGCAGCTCTATAATACCACCGATGCCGTAATTGTAGGCAATTTTGTGGGAAAGGAAGCGCTGGCGGCGGTGGGCGGACCGGCGTCAACACTCATCAACCTTCTGGTGGGCTTCTTTGTAGGGCTCTCTTCCGGCGCTACCGTTATTATTTCCCAATATTACGGAGCCAAAAACAAAACAGATGTAAAAAGGGCCGTACATACTTCCATTGCCCTGTCCATCGCCGGCGGCGCAATTATCATGGTACTGGGCATTATTTTTGCAGGGGCGGCTCTACGCCTCATGAATACGCCTGATGATATCATGCGCCTCTCCGTTGTTTATATGCGTATTTATTTTCTGGGTGTGATTCCTTCCCTGATTTATAATATGGGATCCGGTATACTGCGCGCTGTGGGAGATTCCAAACGTCCGCTGTATTTCCTGATCCTCTCCTGCCTTGTGAATATTGTGCTGGATATTTTCTTTGTGGTAGGGCTGAAGCTGGGTGTTGCCGGCGTTGCCATTGCAACCGCCCTTTCCCAGGTAGTCAGCGCAGTCATGGTCCTTACCGCCCTGATGCGGACGGAGGATTCCTACAAACTGTCACTGAAGGAGATCCGTTTTTACCCCGGAATGCTGAACAATATCATCCGAATCGGCCTGCCCGCCGGACTGCAGTCCACCATGTATTCCATTTCCAATCTGATCATCCAGGCAAGCATCAATTCCTTCGGTACGGATACCATTGCCGCCTGGACGGCCTACGGAAAGGTGGACGGCATTTTCTGGATGATCATGGGCGCCTATGGCGTGGCCATCACCACCTTTGCCGGTCAGAACTTCGGCGCGGGAAAATATGACCGGATTCATAAAAGTGTCCGCGTCTGCCTGGGCATGGCGGCCTTTACCAGCATCCTGCTCAGTGCAATAGTCCTGCTGGGCGGCAGGGTTTTCTTCCGCCTGTTTACCTCCGATGCAAATGTTACCGCCATCGGCCTGCAGATGATGCGTGTGATCTCACCCAGCTACATTACTTATATATGTATTGAAATCCTGGGCGGCACCGCCAGGGGCTGCGGAGATTCCGTCATTCCCATGCTGCTCACCTGCTTCGGCATCTGTGTGCTGCGTGTGGTGTGGATTCTGGCCATCGTGCCACTGCGTCCGGAGCTGTCAACCGTGGCCTTCAGCTATCCGCTGACCTGGACGGTCACCTCGGTTATGTTTATCGTATATTATCTGCGGGGCAACTGGCTGAAGCGCAGCCGGCGGCTGGAGTAAGATCACAGTACTTCCTTATTAAAAAAACGCCGGTTCTGATAACCGACGTTTTTTTACCCCCTTTTAACCTCTCTTTTTTATATCCGTCCTCCCCCTGCCGTTACTTTTCTCTTTGTCCAGCAAGGAACCTTTCCATAAATTCTCTGTAATCTCCGACCGGCATGGGTCTGGCGTATACATAGCCCTGTATGAAATCACAGCCCATTTCCCGCACCATATCCACCAGCTCCATATCCTCCACGCCCTCGGCCACCGTTTCCATTTTCAGCGTCTCAGCCAGGTTCAACATACAGGCTACCACCGCCCGTCCCCTTTCCTCATACTCTCCCCGCTCAAAAAACCTCCTGTCAAATTTCAGCACATTCATAGGAATATCCTTCAGGATGTTCAGGGAGGACTGTTCCGCTCCAAAATCGTCCATGGCGCAGGAAAACCCGTGTTCCTGCAGCCCTTTTACAATCCCGCGGAAAATGTCATGATTTTCCACAATCACGCCCTCGGTAAATTCCAGCTCCAGATATCCGTCGGGTATTTCGTACTGTCTTTTCAGGCGACGGCAATTTTCTGTAAAATCAGGCTGCAGCATGGTTGTCCTGGATACATTGACAGAAATACACAGGGGTCTTCCCTGCTGCCTCAACCATTGCTTCAGGAACCTGCAGGCCTGCTCTAGCATGTAATAATCCAGGCGGAATATAATCCCCTCCCGTTCAAACAAACCGATAAAATCTGCCGGGAATATAAGTTTCCCGTCTGCCCCGCGCCAGCGTACCAGGGCTTCCGCCCGCAGGACTCCCGATTTTTTCAGGGAAATCTGTGGCTGGAGATACATCTCAAACTCCTCTTTACGCAGTGCGTCAGCCATTGCCGCTTCCATGGCCAGCTCCTGCACCACCCTGCTGCGCATCTTTTCATCATAAACAGCCATATGGCTCCCCGGAAGGCTTTTAACGCTTTTTTCAGCAATGTTGGCTCTGTCCAGCATCTCATTCAGACTGAGCCGATCCTCCGGCTTTTCCATCCGATATGCACCGCAGGCAAGTTCCACGCGGATCCGGCGGGAGTCTCCTGCAAAACTTACATCATTATGATGCTTACATATATAATACTGATCTCTGCGCAATACGGCATTGGTGCAAAACGGGCAGGGCTCCTTCCTGTTCTGCAGCACCTCATAGCACTTTTTTCCCTTGTAGTCTCCCCAGGTTTCCTTTATCCGTCCCGCCAGCCGCATCATCCTCTGCCTTTCTTTTTTCAGATATAATCTTATTCTTCTACTATAAATATACCACTGCAAAAAGCAAGTTTTTATTCATTTCTTCAAATGGTTCTTATTCCCTTTTCAAAGCCGCCTTTTTGAGGTACTATTAAAGTAAGGAAAGGTAATGGCAACAGTTCGGTCAGCCCAACTGTTGCAGGTAATGACGGGGCGTTTGCAATTAATAAAAAGGGGGCTTTTATATGGCAAACACAATTATTACAATCGGCAGGCAATTTGGCAGCGGCGGCCATGAAATCGGCAAGCTCGCGGCACAGAAGCTGGGCATCGAATGCTATGACAGCAGGCTGATCCAGCTGGCTTCCGAAAAAAGCTGTATCGGCATGGAGCATCTCAAGCCCGTGGATGAAAAGAGGGCAAATCCCTGGCTCTATACCGTACCCTCGGATTACTCCAACGAAATGACCGGTTTCGGGCTTCCCATGAACGACATGCTGTTCAATGTGCAGTCCCAGATCATCCGGCAGCTGGCAGATAAGGAATCCTGTATCATCGTCGGCAGATGCGCAGATTCCGTGCTGGAAAGCTATCCGAACGTCATATCCGTTTTTATCCGGGCCAATCATCCTGAGCGCGTTAAAAGAATCATGGAGCGCCAGAACATTTCAGCAAAAGAAGCGGAAACGCTCATCAAAAAGATGGATAAGGACAGAAGCCTTTACTACAATTTCTTCTCCGACAAAAAATGGGGACGCGCCGAAAGCTATGATCTCGTCCTCAACAGCACTGCGCTTGGCCGTGAAAGATGTGTTGACCTCATCTGTTCCCTTATGAAGCAGCTGTAAATCCCTTACATAATACAATACAGCTGCGCAGTTTAACTGATTCCCGAAAGGGTTCCCGGGCCGTAAGGCTTCCGGGAATCCTTTTTTTGTTTTTCCCACTTTTTTGCACTATCTTAACCTATGTAAAATGTTTGTAAAATCAATGCAGAAAGCATGTTTTTCCCGTTTTCTTTCATTATAATAGGCCATGTAAATATTATGTTTGAAACATGTTGAGAAAGGGTAAAGAAATGACTATCAGCTTCTCTTCTTTTCTGTCACAGCTTCTTTCCAGCCCGGTTCTGGCGGTCACCGTTGTGCTGACTCTGGGCGTAATTCTCGTCAATGGCTGGACCGACGCCCCCAACGCCATCGCCACCTGTGTCTCCACAAGAGCCATCGGCCCGAAGGCGGCAATTCTCATGGCGGCGTTCTTTAATTTCCTCGGAGTTTTTGTCATGACAATGATCAATGCCAGCGTGGCTTCCACCATCTATAATATGGTGGATTTTGGCGGAAACCCGGATCAGGCCCTCACCGCCCTGTGCGCCGCACTGGTAGCTATTGTCTCCTGGGCTGCGGCCGCATGGTGGTTCGGGATTCCTACCAGTGAAAGCCATGCGCTGATTGCCGGACTGTCCGGCGCCGCGGTTGCCATGCACAACAGCTTTGCCGGAATCAACGGCTCCGAATGGATCAAGGTTATCTATGGCCTGATCCTCTCCACACTTTTGGGTTTCCTGCTGGGCTGGCTGTCAGCAAAAACTGTGGAGACGGTGTGCAAAAACATGGATCGGCCCAAAACCACCGGATTTTTCGGCGGGGCGCAGATTGCAGGAGGGGCGGCCATGGCCTTTATGCACGGCGCACAGGACGGCCAGAAATTCATGGGTGTTTTCATGCTCGGGATTTTTCTCGCAAACGGACAGGATAATGTGACCAGCTTCCGCATTCCCCTGTGGCTCATGATTCTGTGCAGCGCCGTGATGGCCCTGGGCACCTCCATCGGTGGCTACCGCATCATTAAGGCCGTGGGAATGGATATGGTAAAGCTGGAAAAATACCAGGGCTTTGCCGCGGATATGGCCGGCGCGGCCTGTCTTCTGCTCTCCTCGCTGACCGGCATCCCCGTCTCCACCACACATACGAAAACCACGGCCATCATGGGCGTGGGCGCGGCCAGAAGGCTTTCCAGTGTAAACTGGGGAGTGGTCCGTGAAATGGTGCTCACCTGGGTTCTTACCTTCCCGGGCTGCGGCCTGATTGGCTATCTGTGCGCCAGGCTGTTTTTGTTTATATTCTGAACAGTTACATACAATTATTTCATTTCACTGAAAGGATATTGCAATGGGTAGAAAAAAAGAAAATAATTATTTTGACATGTTCATCCAGGCCGTAACCTATTCCTGCCAGGCGGCGGATATGCTGAAGGAAAACTTTATCAGCTTCGATCCCGAACAGCTGCCGGCCTGCATGGAGGCCCTCCATCATATAGAACATACGGCGGATCTTGCCAAACATGATTTGATGGAAAAGCTGCTGAAGGAATTCATCACTCCCATCGACCGGGAGGACATCATAGAGCTCTCCAGCGCGCTCGATGACGTGACCGACAGCCTGGAAGACATACTGCTGCGGCTGTATATGTTCCGCATCACTTCCCTGCGCGAGGACGCCGTTTCCTTCGTCAGCATTATCTGCGACTGCTGCTGCGCCCTGAAGAAGCTGATGGTGGAATTCCCTGAATTCCGCAAATCCAAAGCGATTAAGGATATGATAATCGAAATCAACCATCTGGAGGAAAACGGCGACAAGCTTTACACAGAAGCCATGCGCAGGCTGTATTCCGAATCCGGCGACGCCGTGGAAATCCTGTCCTGGACCGCAATTTATGACAGACTGGAAAAATGCTGCGATAAATGCGAGGACGTGGCGGATGTAGTGGAAACGGTTATTTTGAAGTACAGCTGACGGCAGGGAAATGGAATCCGGGCTGCTGTGTTTTTACAGCGCCGGTTTCCTGCCGGACAGGAGCGCACTTTCCAGGGAGCAGCCAGGATTTCCTTCGCCATGTTATTTTATATAATTTTCATTTTTTATTTCCGCCATGCTGTGTTATTATAAAAAACACACTGGCTGCCGATTGTGTAAATCCTATCTGCCAAGTTTATTTTTACATATACAATCAAATCGATTTTTCTGTCCAATCGGACAAAGATTCCACTATGAAAGCAAATATTTTTATTCCATAATAACAAAATCTATTACCATAATAACAGTAAGAAACGGTTGCCATGTGTCGGATTACCAGCTATAATTAAATGGAAGATAGATATTTACACATAGCTTACGGAACAGGAGGCTGTGTGCAGGAACACGAAGAAAAAGAAGTGACAAATCAGGCTGATCCGCAGAACATTCACCATGAGGATCTGGCTTTAAAAACGGCGGCGCAGTATTTCGGCGAAGAGCTTCTGCCCCTGCTGGGGATAACCGACAACGTACGGTACGTTGCCCCCACTGAAAATGTGAAGCTGGAAGCGAAACAGATGTACCAGGATTTCAACTACATCTCAACGAATAATCTCTGGGTACAACTGGAGTTTGAAAGTGACTCCGTCACACGCAAGGATCTGAAACGGTTTCGGGAATACGAGGCAACAACGGCCCGAACCTTTAATGTTGCGGTCATTACTTATGTAATCTGCTCCTCTAAAGTGAAAAGGCCCATAAGCTCACTGGCAGAGGGCATCAATGTTTATCATGTGAAGCTTATCCGTCTGAAGAATAAGGATTCAGATCGGCTGTTCGCCTGCGTAAAAGAAAAGCAGGAGCAGGGAATGCCCCTGGAGAAAGAAGATCTGGTTTCCCTGCTTCTGACGCCCCTGATGTCCGGGCATATGGGGATCGGGGAACGGATTATAAAAAGCCTGAATTTTATACAGTATGCTTCAAAAACGGTAACTCCGATTGAACTGGAGAAAATGAAGGCCGTGCTGTATACATTAGCTTTTAAATTCTTAAATAAAAAGGAATTGGCCGAAGTAAAGGAGGTAATTGCAATGACAGAACTTGGAAAAATGCTTGTAAATGACGGGTTCGAAAGAGGGCTTGCCGAAGGTGAAGCAAAATTTGTAGCTATCATCAGGAAAAAGAGAACGAAAGGGCTTGATGCTTCTGCCATAGCAGAAGAATTGGAACTGGAAACCGCCTATGTTGAAAAAGTAATGGAATTAATCGCTGAAGACTCTTCCGTGAGCGACCTGCAGATAGCGCAGATGATTCTCGGACAGTAACCGTCGGCTCACAAACAATATGAGCCGCAGCCGGTTTGATTTGATTTCATTTGCCCGCTGCGGCTGCCTTTTACCCGTTCTGCTTTTCTATTGAAGCACTGCTTTATCCCATCTGTTTTTCAGCCGCCATTCTCACAGCCCCATAATAAAACCCGTACAATGCCGAAAAAATCCAACCGCCATTGCCACCGCCTGCCAAATCCACATATTTCCCGTAAATACAGGCATTCCCAAAGTATCAAGAAGCAGCTTTCGCGCCCCGTTATATATCAGCCGGCCGCTGGTAATAAGAGCCGGAGGCAGCGGCAGCAGAAACAACAGCATCAGCTGTCGGCTATCTAACCTGGCAATCTGTTTCCCGCTCATTCCCAGCTGCCCAAGAATATTGTTTCGTCTTTTCTTTTTTTCACCGTCACTGAGGGCCTGCGTTGCAAGAATTGCCGCGCCGGTAATTTCCAGAATGACAGACAGATATACCAGACAGATAAGCAGCACATAAATCTGAGAAAGCGATTCCTTCTGCACCCACTTGCCTGACAGGTAATCCTTATCCGGATATATCAAAGAAGTGACCGCCCGTCCTGTTTCCATAGATAGTAAATCGTCAGGGGGAACTGATTCATCCCGGGAGGTTAACCTCTCACAGGAAGCTGACTTTCCCGGGGAGGCAGGCCTCCCTTCGGAAACAGATTTCCCTGGGGAAACAGATTTCCCACTCCCCCTGTCCAAAAGAACAAGCCCGCCGTCCGTGAGCTGTTCAAGCTCCGCGCTGTTCAAAGGCTGCTCCGTAACTGCCGCATACAGACTGTACCGCATCTCCATCCCTTGCGGCACCTTATCAGGAACCACAACAACATAATCCAGGCCGTTGCCGTAGGTATCATTCTGGCTGAACGGCTCTGAGAAAACGCCTCCTGCATTCAGCTCATATCCATTCACCTCTTTTGTCCCGGCCTTCTCCATATAATCCGAAAATTTGCCGGCAAGAGACGGCGTGCAGTGGACATAGCAGGAATTTTCGTAAACCTCCGGGATTTCATATCCCAGCATCTGTCTCAGATAAAGATAGTCGCTCTGTTTCATATACGTATCCGACAGATATTCCGCATATATAAGCCGTTGCGGGCTTTTCCAGCTCCTGCGCCGCCTGCCGCCTTAAAGAAAAAAATTCCCTGCTTTCCCAGCCATAGATTCCGTAGGAACAGCTCTTTTGTATGGGAAAGCTTTCCCCAATCCGTTTTTCATAAGCGCTGAAATCCATCATACCGCCCGGATGCAGTATCATTATATCAAACACATTCAGCTCGACGCTGCGATCCGCAAAAATACGGGCAGCAGCCCCTGTTCCAAAAAAGAATACCGCCAGCATAAATAAAACTGACAGGATTCCAAGCACCACACTCATGGAACGAAGCCTGCCTTCGTTCTGCCGATCGTAATACAACAGATCATACAGCTGATTTTCCGGAGCCGCCTTTTATTTTTATGCAGGGCAAACAGATACATTCCAGCAAAATATAACAATGTCACTCCTGCCGTCTGAAAGGAAACGGAAAAACCAAGGGTAAACGTCATGCCAAACATTCTGAGCACCGCGGCTTTCACAAGCCTGGACAACAGAATGCCGGCCAGCAGTCCGAAAACAAACGCCATGCCTGCAATCATCAGATTTTCATATAAAAATAAACCTGCAATGGTCCGGTTAGACAGCCCTCTGAAAGGGGAATTTTCCCAGCACATCGCCAATCTGCAGCTTATCTGCAATCTTCCTGACCCGCAACCCAATTTCCTCCGGCCCCAGTCCCTGAATCGTCAGGGGCAGCGCCATATTTTCTTCCAGAGTAAGCGTATCCAGCAGGTTATACTCCTGAAATACAAAGCCCAGGTTATCCCGCCGGAACGCGGCAAGCTCCTCCTCCCGCAGCTTTGTAATATCCTTTCCATCCAGCATAATATGCCCGGCGCTCACAGAATCAATGGTGGAGAGACAGTTGAGCAGCGTGGTTTTCCCGGAACCGGAAGCGCCCCACCTGGATAATCCGCCCCTTTTCCGTCCCTGTCTGTATACACGCTCCATAATGGACGCCTCCATAATATTTTGGACCGGCAGTCCTGCAAAAGCTCCTGCTGCCTGAATCCAACCCCATTGTACCGGGAGGCGCCTCTTTCTTGTATACATGTTTCCTGATCTTATGTGACAAATCTGTAAGATACCGTAACAGCCGGTCATCTGAACAGTTACAGGATACCGTCAGCCGCTTACATCCAACATATGCTGACTGAAAATTTACAGGCAGCGGGGATTACAACAGCACCGTCCTACACCGTGAGATGCCCGCTTTTAGGAAAGGTCAGGCGGATCGTTGTAAATTTCCCCGGCTCAGACAGCGCATCCATGGCAAAAAGCTGCCTGACGGCAAATCAGAGCATTATTACCATATCTGGCCTGCCGCCGCTTCCCTTCCCCAAACTGCAGGCCGTCTTTTTTGTCCGGCAGCTTTTTCTATATTTATGCAGGAATAATACAAGTATAGCATTATCTGTGCCGGAACAAAATAATACAAAAACAAAACAAGAAAATACATTTTATTTTTCTCCCGATCACCTAATATAAAAAGGTACTTCATTCCACAAAAAAGGGAATGCGGCAACTGTAATTTTTTTTAATCATCCGGGAGGGGATTATCCTATGACACCAATGAAATGGTTCTATTCCTTTATCAAGCCCTATCGAAAGCGGCTCTTTCTGGGATTGTTTCTCGTAACATTTCTGGCAGGACTCGCCATCATTAATCCTATCGTCAGCGGTAAGGTCGTGGACGACGTTATCAGCGGCGGACAGTATCACAAGCTGCCTGTGCTTGTGGCCATACTTCTGCTGGTGACGGCCGTACGAAGCGTTCTCCGCTTCCTGGTTCCCTATAACTTCGAAATCTGTTCCCAGGGTGTGCTGTACAAAATGAGGGATGCGGTTTACAGAAAGCTCCTGATGGAAGACTTTGACTTCTATAACCGCAACCGCACCGGCGACCTGATGAGCAGACAGACAGGTGATATGGACGCCATCCGCCATTTCGTGGCAAACGTCATCTCATCTATTTATGAAAATATCCTGTATTTTTGCTTCGCGTTGGTCATGATTTTCACCATCAATACGAAGCTGGCGCTGTGCATGCTCTGCATCCTGCCTTTTACGCTGGTGCTCACGCTCTGCCAGTTCAAGCAGGTAAAACCGGCCTTCCATAACATCCGTACCCATTTTTCCAGCCTGAACGCCTTCGTCCAGGAAAATATCAGCGGCAACCGGGTGGTAAAGGCTTTTGCCAAGGAAGATTACGAAACCGAAAAATTCGAAGTCGAAAACGACGGCTACAAAAAAGCGGAGCTGGACTGTGCGGCAATCTGGTCCAAATATGTGCCTGTTTTTGAATTCTTTTCCAACATACTTACCGTTGTCCTCATGCTTTACGGCGGCATCATGGCCATTCGGGGCGAGGTAACCCTGGGCAGCCTGGTAACCGTAAACGGCTACCTGTGGATGCTCAATATGCCCATGCGTATGGCGGGCTGGTTCGTCAACGACGTACAGCGCTTCGTCACCTCCGTGGAAAAAATACATACCACATTTTCCGAGGATCCTCATATCTGCAAGCCGGAAAATGCCATTACCAAAAAACATCTGAAGGGAAGCATTGAATTCCGCAATGTATCCTATCAGGCCGAGGGCGAGGATATTATCCAGAATGTAAGCTTTTCTGTGAAGCCCAACCAGACCATCGGTATCCTTGGTCCTACCGGCGCGGGGAAATCCACCATCATGAACCTGCTCTGCCGTTTCTATGACGCAACGGAGGGCGAGGTGCTGGTGGACGGCGTCAACGTAAAGGACATGGATTTATACGATCTGCGGGACAATATCGGTATGGCCATGCAGGATGTATTCCTCTTCTCCGATACCATTGAGGGAAACATCGCCTACGGCCGGCCCGACTGTCCTTTTGAGAAGGTAAAAAAAGCGGCCATTGCCGCGGATGCCAACCATTTTATCCAGGCTATGCCGGACGGCTACGACACCATTGTGGGGGAACGCGGCGTCGGTCTTTCCGGCGGTCAGAAGCAGCGTATTTCCCTGGCCCGCGCTCTGCTTAAGGACCCTGCCATACTGATTCTGGACGACACCACCTCCGCAGTGGATATGGAAACGGAATCCTACATACAGACGCAGTTGAAAAACCTGGAGGGCAACCATACAATTTTCATTATTGCCTATCGTATTTCTTCCCTGAAGGATGCGGATCAGATTCTGGTTCTGGATCACGGCCGTATCGCGGAACGGGGAACACACGATGAACTGCTTGCAAACAACGGCTATTATGCCCGGGTTTTCGAGCACCAGTATCACACACCGGCAAAGGAGGGACGTTAAAATGGCACGCAACAGATACGATATCGACGAAGTCATGGAAGACCATTTTGACTTAGGGCAGCTCAAAAGGCTCGGCCATTATGTCCTTCCCTTTAAAAAGGATATGGCCCTGGCGGCCTTTCTCATGCTCTCCGCAAGTGCGCTTACCATGCTCATTCCCCGTTTTTTCATGACGGTGATGAATGACATTATTCCCCAGGGGGATGTTAAGGGACTGCTGCGAATCAGTTTTTACACGCTGCTGATCATCCTGTATTCCGTGTTCTCCCTGAAGGCCAAAATAAAAATTACCAACCGGGTGGGCCAGTCCGTCATCCATCAGCTGAGAACCGATATCTTCTGCCACCTGCAGGAGCTTCCCTTCTCCTACTATGACGACAGGCCCCACGGAAAAATCCAGGTCCGGGTCGTAAACTATGTAAATAATTTAAGTGACCTGCTTTCCAACGGTCTGCTGAATACAATAACGGACCTGTGCAGCCTGATTTTCATCATCTTTTTCATGCTCTCCATCAACGTGAAGCTGACACTGATGTGTATGTGCGGCCTTCCTGTACTGGCGCTGTTTGCCAGCCTCATCAAGAAAAAGCAGCACCGCGCGTGGCAGATACAGAGCAACAAGCAGTCCAACCTGAATGCTTATATTGCAGAAAGCATCAACGGCATCCGGGTGACCCAGTCCTTTGTCCGCGAAAAAGAAAACAGCGGAATTTTCAACCGCCTCAGCGACGGCTACCGCCAGTCCTGGATGCGCGCGGTCCGCTTTAACTTTATGATGGGGCCTACCGTTGACGTTATTTCCGCAGTGACCACGGCGTTTCTGTATGTGGCAATCGTGGATATGGCCATGAGCGGCGGAACGGCTTCCGTAGGTGTACTGGTTGCCTTTACCGGCTATATCAGCCGTTTCTGGTCTCCCATCACCACACTGGCAAACTTTTATAACTCCCTGTTAACGGCCATTTCCTATCTGGAACGTATTTTTGAAACCATTGACGAGCCTGTCGCTGTCAAGGACGCCCCCGGCGCAGTGGAAATGCCGCCTATCATCGGCAAAGTTACCTTTGACCATGTATCCTTCTCCTACGAGGAGGGCATAAAAACACTGGATGACGTGAGCTTCACGGCCATGCCTGGCGAATCCTTCGCTATCGTAGGACCTACGGGCGCGGGAAAAACCACCATTGTCAACCTGCTGAGCCGCTTCTACAATATCGGCAGCGGAACGGTTTATATTGATGACACGGATATCTCCAAGGTGACGCTGCATTCCCTGCGCACGCAGATGGGCGTCATGATGCAGGACAGCTTCATTTTCTCCGGAACGATTATGGATAACATCCGCTACGGCAACCGGACGGCTACGGACGATGAAGTAATCCTGGCTGCGAAAACCGTATGCGCCCATGACTTCATCATGCAGATGGAGGACGGCTATTATACCCAGGTAAATGAACGCGGAAGCCGGCTTTCCGCAGGACAGCGCCAGCTGATTTCCTTTGCCCGCGCACTGCTGGCCGACCCGAAAATACTGATTCTGGACGAAGCGACCTCCAGCATAGATACTGAAACGGAAATTATCCTGCAGAAAGGCCTGAATGAGCTGCTGAAAGGACGTACCTCCTTCATCATCGCCCACCGTCTTTCCACCATCCAGAACTGTACGCGCATCCTGTATGTGGATAAAGGCAAGATTCAGGAAAGCGGAAGCCATGAAGAATTGCTGCTGAACAAAGGACCTTACTATAACCTGTTTATGTCCCAGTACAGCTTTATGAAGGATAAGGCCGTACAGTAAAATCAGAGCGCTCTTGAAGCACTTTCTTATGGACGGCACAGCAAATGTACCGGCCTACGGAACAGTTACCATCAAAGTTCATTACCTGAGGGCGGATCGCTTCGCTTTCGGTCATGAAAACGGCCTGGCCAAAAGTCCCCTTTACTTTTGGTCAGGCCGTTTCTTTTATGTTGCTTTCGTTTGTCTTAGTTGTTTAATGTAGCAAAATGCCCCGCAGGAAAATCATCCGTATCGTAAACTACCCAAACATGACGATATCCGTTGGCATTATCCAACACTCTCTGCTTTGCTTTCCAAAACAAATTAATTGTATTATCGCCTTCTCCTGCAACTTCAAGCTGTATTCTTTTTCGATACTGGCTGTTGATAATATCAGCGATTGCCTCAAAATATGCAGGCTCCGTATCAGTTCCTTCCGATACAATCAAATGATATTCCGGCTGGATTTTCATTCCTCTGTCAGGCTTCGGCTTCATCCATGATTTGTTTAAATCACTTTTCTTTAGAGGCTTCAGACTCATTTCCAATCGCCTCCGCTCAGCATACTTTGCAGATACGGATCCGCGCCATATCTTCCTTCCAGATACTGTTTATCAAATGCAGCTGTACTATTTACCCTTTCATTATCTTCTCTGCGAATTTCATAAAGAGAATAAATTTCACTGCTATGACAATCATTTAATGCCGCAAACCATATTTCATCTCTGCGAAATACCGTATTCTTCATGGTAGCCATATCATGGGATGTAAATAAAAGCTGCGCCCCATACCTGTTAATTTTTCGATTCTGAAACATAGAAATTACATATCTGAGAAGTTTTGGATGCAGCTTCGCATCAAGTTCATCTATGATAACCAATCTTCCTTCCTGCAGCGCAACCAGGAGGACCGGTAGGATGGCAATCAGCTTCTTCGTTCCGTCCGATTCGTGACTGAACGGCAGTTCATAATCAGCTTCCCCGATCCTGCGCTTCAGAAATAGCTGCTTTTCCTTTTCATCATATCTGTAATCGTCCACATCGATTCCCAAATCATTTAAGAGCAAAAGGATACTTTTCTTTATTTCAGCATCATCTGATACCATAATCTGCATTTCAGCCATAGGATTAGCATAACTGCGAATAATACAAGATTCAAACCACTCCTGCACCTCTGCAATTACCGGGATATTATAATTGATGGCAAGGAACGATATAAACGGCATCTTGGCATTGATACTGGTATTCACATTTTCCTTCTTTAAAATTGTTCCGAGGCTGATTTCTTCACCTTCACGATAAAAAATATGAGCAGGCTTTTTTCCGCCGATTTTCTTTCTGTCCAGGGTTTCTGCAGATATTTCATCCTGTAAAACAGCCAGATAATAACGGTATTCATATTCCTCTGTTCGGAAGAATATCCGAAACTCTGTGGGTTTTTCTGCTGATACCGGATCAAATAAAAAAGGTTCTGCCGCCACCCTCTGCTGCATGATCAGCGGCTTCCGGTTCTTCTCCAGATCATGGATCGGTTTTACAACGGTGGAAATCAAACTGGCCAATGCCAGCAGTAAATTTGACTTGCCGCCTCCATTAGGACCATAAACAGCACTTACAGGCAAAAGACTGCTGCACTTATCTTTTGTTATAAGGCTATCTGCAAACTCCGGAACAGAAGAAGCCTGGAAGTCAAATGTGGTTTCCTCTCTATATGATTTAAAATTCTGAAATGAAAACTGACAAAGCATCCTTTTCACCTCCTTTTCTTACTGCCTTAAGTATATCACTAATTCTTTCCCTTTATCAACTTTTATATGGTATTTCAAAAAAACATTTTTTTGCAAGGATTATAAATGTATTTTTACTCAGATTTATCCTGTCATGACTGCACCAAACTCTCCCCCGATTTTCTGCCGTGACAGCTTAATTATCCTATCAATTGGTATAATGAAAAAAATCATCAGAAATACCAGGACATTCTTACCCTTCAGTTCCTGTGTTTCTTCCTCAATCTGTTGTGCTTCCTACTTCGAAGAAGGCAAGTAGCGCAGCAGGTCTATCTCCGTATCCTGTCCGTCAATGGAAAGAAACATGGTCAGCTCGCTGTATCCGTCCTGTGCCTCAAAGGAATAGGTCCTGTTTTTCTCCCAGCTCTTCCCTGTGCTGTTTTCTTCCAGATAATGCACGCTCACGCCGCCCTCTTCCGTCTGCGTACGGCCGCTGATTTGGATGTACTGATCCTGTTTTTTGGACATTATCAGAAAAAGAACCACAGCGATGATAAAAAGCAGGATGGCGCCTGCGATTACTATCGCTGTTATTTTCTTTTTATCCATATGTTTATCCTCTCTGCCTTCTGCTTATTCCTGTTATTAAGTTACCGTTCCTCTTTTGCAATAAGCCGGTCTATTTTCTGAATCAGTTCCTTCCAGTCCATAACCGTCAAATAAGGAATATCTTCAGCAAGCGTCTGGTTTGCCTTTGCGCAGGCGCCATACCACACAGGACTCATACCCGCCTGGTAAGAGCCCTTCACATCACAAATCAGATTATCTCCGCAGTACCAGATTTTTTCTGCAGAAAGCTTTGCTTTCGCACAGGCCATCTTAAAAATCCTGGGATGGGGCTTTTTAAACAGATAATCGCAGGAGGTCATAATAAACTCGAAATGGTTCTCCGGAAAGAATCTGTTAATCCGAAGTGTCAGCGTTTCCGAATTCTTCATCATATTGCTGACCACCGCGGTTCGGATTCCCTTTTCATGAAGAAAACCGAGAAGCTGCTTCATACCGGCTGTCGGATATCCCGGCGCTGCATGATCTGCTTTTCCCCTTCCGGCATATCTCATTTCCATATGCCGCACTGCTTCCCACTGCCGTTTGGTGCTATGCCGCAAAACGGCTCAGGTCCTTCAGGGCTTCCATGCTACCTTCATTATACAGTCTTCTCTTTTGCATGCAAACCTTTTATAAAACAGTTGTTTCAAAAAGCGTAACATTGCAGATGGCGCTGAACCGTTACCGAAAAGCGGCAATCTTTCTAAAAAAAGCGCCCCGCCTATTTTCTTTTTTCCGTAATCTATCTATAATAAATAGGGAGCAGAAGCTTTTCACTTCCTTACAGGTATATGAAGCTTAACTCTCCCTATCCCCAAAGTCTTATGCGGTTAAAGCCGCATGCCGTCTCCCCTGGCTATCGGGAAGGCCGGAAAAAGCTCTCCCGGACGTTTTTTTCAGCATGAATAAAATTACAAAACATAAGCGCCGAAACGCGCAGACAGGAGCAAAAATGAATCAACTTTATTTGGATCGCCTTGGCCGGGTATGCGCCGAAATGGAAAAGAAAGGGCTGACACAGATGATCGTAAGCGATCCTTTAAGCATCTGGTATCTTACCGGTGTCTGGATTGAACCTTACGAAAGACTCTATGCGCTGTATCTCAGAACAGATGGGAAGCATAAATTCTTCCTGAACAAGCTTTTCGTCATCCCTGAAATTGATGTGGAAAAAATATGGATGACAGATACAGACGACTGTATCGGAACCGTAGCGGCTGCAGTGGACGCAAAAGCTGATATGGGCATAGACAAAAGCTGGCCTGCACGCTTCCTTCTTGATCTGATGGAACGCAATCCCGAAGTACGTTATGTCAATGCCTCCTCCTGTGTGGACAACGTCCGTTCCATCAAGGATGAATATGAAAAAGAAAAAATGCGGGAATCCTCCCGGATCAATGACGCCTGTATGGAAAAAGCCGCCGCTTTCGTAAAAGCGGGCATGACGGAAAAAGAATGCGCTGATTACGTCCGTTCTCTTTATCAGGCGGAAGGCGTCGAAGAAGGTTTCAACACCATTCTTTCTTTCGGGGCCAACGCCGCGGATCCCCACCATGAGCCTGATGATACTGTTTTAAAACCGGGTGATTGCATCGTGATCGATATGGGCTGCCGCAAGGACAGCTACTGTTCCGATATGACACGGACCTTTTTCTGCCAGGAAGCAGATCCCGATTATGCGAAAATCCACGATCTTGTCAGAAAGGCCAATGAAAAAGCCGAAAGCCTTATCCGTCCCGGCGTCCGTTTCTGCGACCTGGATAAAGCTGCAAGGGATTACATTACACAGGCGGGCTACGGCGAATATTTTAACCACCGTCTGGGACACTCCATCGGCCTGCAGGATCATGAGGCAGGCGATGTAAGCCTTTCCAATACCGCAGTTGTGCAGGAAGGAATGACCTTCTCCATCGAACCGGGCGTCTATCTTCCCGGCAAATTCGGCGTCAGGGTTGAGGATTTGGTTCTTGTTACCGCAGAAGGCTGTGAAGTCCTGAACAAAGTTGATAAGCATTGGAAAACCATCGGTTAAGGCAGACACGCCTACTCGTCCGCAGCACCTTTGTCCGTAGAAAAGAACACCGTCCGATTCCGAAGCTCTCCGAAATCGGACGGTATTTTCAGTGAATCTGTTTTTTACAGCGCTGTTTCCTCCCGGCTCATCCACATGCCGTTTGTAAAGTCGGGAATTGCCACCGGCTGCCCGCCGAGGGCAATAGATTCCTCAGTTAATGCGGAAATACTCATCCAGGCCGCCGCATCATAAACATCTATCGGACAGGGCCTTTTTTCCAGAACACTTACAAAGAAAGCTTTGAATACCAGCCAGTCCATACCGCCGTGCCCTCCGGTCACGCCGTCATTAAGGAAGCTCTTCCAAATCGGATGATCATACTCCTTTTCATATTCCTTCGCATTCCCCCAGTATTTACTAAAGGCAAATTCATCTTCCTCTGAATACTTCTGATCCAGAAATACGGTGTCATTTTCCTCTTCATACATCCCCTTCGTACCGCATACCGTAAAATCTCTGCTGTAAAACCGGGGCAATGTTGTATTCAGCGTCAGCAGAATGGTTTCCCCTCCCGCACATTTGATAATAGTATTCACCACATCTCCCTGGGCAAAACGCGTATTCACCAACGCCTTATTCTCCGGATTCCTCTCCGCGGCATAAGCATGCATCCCCACCGCATTGGAAGCCATGGAGGTCAATGTCAGCATACGGTTTCCGCTGTTGATGCCAAGAATTTTTGCAATCGGCCCCAGCTCATGCGTAGGATAATTCTCCGCATTGCGGTGTATGTAATTACGCAGACGGTAATGACGCATCTCACAGCCTGTCCCCACCTCCGTGCGCAGATCATGCATATAACCGCCCCGGCAGTGCACCACTTCCCCGAACAGCCCCTGCTTCACCATATTTAACGCCATCAGCTCCCGCCTTCCGTAGCAGCAGTTTTCCAGGAACATAAACGGCGTCCCTGTCTGTTCGTAAGCATCCACCAGATCCCAGCACTGCTTGACGCTATAAGCGCCGCCAACCTCCATTCCCACTGCTTTTCCGGCCCTCATGGCTTCCACCGCCACCGGGATATGGCTTTCCCATGCACAGGAAATAACAACAGCATCCACATCCTCCCTGCGCAGGACCTCACGGTAATCCGTCGTTACCGCCGGCAGCCTTCCGCACATTTCCTGCGTCAGCCTTCCCCCTTCCTCCGCACGGTCTGCGTAAGCATCGCATACTGCCGTTACCTCCACCATCGGCATCTGAAGAATAACCTCCTTCATCAGCCCATGTCCTCTGTTTCCCAGTCCAATAACTCCTATCCTTAATTTTTCCATTTGGTTTATCCCCCATTTATTATTTTATGTAACTGTTCAGTACCCCTCACAGTCACTATTTTATTTCCTTTTATTCTACTTTTACCATATCCAAAATTATATTTCTATAGGAATTGAGGGATAAAATCTTTGAATTCAGATATATATTTTTTCTGTTGCCCAAGCCTCCCGGCTTATCCTTACACAACAGACGGAACAGGCCAAAGCCATCCTTTCCTACCTCCGCAGCGCCAGGTAGGCTCTGGGAGACATCCCCACGATTCGTTTGAAAACGGTGCTAAAATAATTCTGATCATGGAATCCCACCGCTTCCGCAGCCTGGCCCACACTTTTCCCCTCCTCTAAAAGCCTTGCCGCCTGCCGCATCTTCATCTGGTTAAAATACTCCACCATCCCGATTCCCGCATAGCGTGAAAAGGTTTTCTTAATGGTGGATTCACTCATACTGCACAGCTGGGACACCTCCTGAAGAGACAGCCGCTCCGTCATATGCTCCTCCAGTACCCGGACAATGGCGCGGTAATTTCCGGCGCCGGCGGATTCAATCACCGTAAAGCCCTCTCCCCGCCTGGAACAGGCTGACAGGATAATATTTTCAATCCCGCTGACGAACAGATGGGCATCCACTTCCCTGCCGGCATTGATCTGATGCACAAGTATCTCCTGTTCAAACCGGAAAATCCGCTCCGACTCTGAAAGAAGTCCGCAAAGCATTTCTATCTCCCTCTCCAGCAGCCGGAATCTACGCTCCTTCAGCGCAGGCATGACATCCGCGGCAAAGGTCACCACAATGATATGCGGCATAGTCCCCTTTTCCGACCAGAAGCTGTGAAATTCCATAGGACTGTGTAGAACCGCCTGCCCTTCCTCCAGCATAAAAATATCTTCACCCGCCGTCACCCGGATAGCCCCTTCCACCACGCAGACCAGCTCCCAGAAATCATGGGTCTCCCCGCCAAAATAATAATCTTTATCAAAAATACGTTCAAAAGCGCTGAACAGGGCGGAAATACGGATACATTTTTCCACCACGCAGCCCTTCAGTGTTGTTTTCATCCTCTCTGCCTCTTTTCCAATCACAGTTCAGACCAGGCTGAACCGATACTGGATGTACTACATCTGGTGCATCGTTGCCCTCCGGATGCTGCTGCCCTTTGCCCCACGGCAGAACCTGGTAGGCAGTCTGCTTGCGGATCCGTCAGCCGCCATGCAGCAGTTATCCGCACTATCCGCATTTACGGAGGATACAGCCCCTGCCGCTCTGCCAGCAAACCAGGTGCTTAACAATGCGGGAACGCAGGTATTCAAAGTCACCGTCACGGAGATTTTATTTTGTGTTGTACTAGACTGCATCCGGAACAATATCAGAATACCCGGAGAAATCATAGCCAGATGCTGCCTTGCCCCAACTGCAGTTCCGGGCAAATTCAGAAAATATCTTCCGGCGGCGGCTTCCTTATTTTCAAGGAAAGGGAAGAAACAATGGCAATTACGTTATTTTACAGCCCGCCTTCAAACGCCTTGTTCAGCTCTTCACAGCCCTCCAGCACAAAACGGCCGTCGCGGATAATCACGTATTCCTGTCCGCCGCCGTCTACGGCCGTAAGCTCACCCAGCTCATCATAGGGAATCGTAATATCCGTATGGCAGTTCAAATAAGCCTTGTCCAGATCCTCACCGCGCAGGGCTGATACTTCATTTTCCTTGGCAATCAGGCGCTTTCCGTCCGGATTGAAGGTTGTAAGCTCCTCCTCATGGGAATAGCAGGTATCGCCCACAGCGAAATGAGGCCCCATCTTCTCTGCAATCAGAATCGGCAGCTTATCCCCGATATCGTATTTATCGGCAAATACATACGCCGTAGTGTTGGTACCGATGGCAAATTCACCCATGGGCAGCGTATCATGATGGTGAAGCACGTTTTCCCGGATAAACTTCCGATTTTCCTCCGGCGTGTCAAAATTGGTGCAGCTGTAATCCGCAATCATGCCATCCTTAAAATCAATCTCCAGATTCAAATACTTCAGTCCGTTCAAATAAACCTTGGAAACATGAAGCTTCCCTTGCGTACCCGCCAGCACCGGGGATGTGAAAACCTCTCCCACAGGGATATTCACGTCGGCCACACAGTTCTCAAAGTTGGTTTCCTTCTCCGGGTTTTCCAGCCTGTGAAGTACCACTTTCAGATCCGTCCTGTTGGCGCCGCAGCCTTTGATGCGGACATATGCCGCCTTATCCAGCGTGTCGATGATTTTCTGCTGAATGCCCTGATACAGGGTATAATCCAGCGTGTTGATACGCAGCACACCATCGAAAATCTCTTCGAAATTGTCCCCTATTTCCGGCACGGGGAAAGCGATAATCGTAAAGCTGCGCTCTTCTCCCTTTACATATTCATTCATCAGCGCGCCCGCCGCGGACTGGAATTCCACTGCCAGCTTCTGCTGTTCCTCATTCAGGCGCAGATTTTCTTCCTTGCTTTCCGGTTCAAAGGGAATGCCGCCGAATTCTTCAATCACCGCAGGACCGCCGTGTACGGCCGCCAGTTCCTTCACGCTTTCCAGAGCATTTCGGTAATTTTCCAGACGATGATGCACGTATTTTTTGTCATAGTACAGCGCCTGATCATATCCATGATCGTATTCAAACTGTTTATTGGCGCAGGCGCCGTAATACCCGTTCTTGCTCAGCTTTCTGCCCTCCAGGAAGCTGGCTGGCGCCCGGTAGATTACGGATTCAAGCCCAATCCCTGCAAAATTTTCCACAGCTTTCCGCACGACCCGTTCAAAGCCGAGGAAATACCGGATATTCACCGATTTTTTCTTCTTGATATCCTTGCCGGTCACCTCAAAGCCGATGCGGTAGCCCTCCGTATAGGTATCCGCCATGAGCGCGATCTTTTCCTCCGGCAGGCTATTCACATAACGGGCCATCCGCAGCTCATTTTCCGTTACATATTCCCCGAAACGATAAAGATAACGCAGATCCTGCAAATCACTGTCCATAATGATGCGCAGTGCGAAATCCTCCTTCCAGTCGAAGGTGGAGCGCATATTTTTTTCCAGCATGGTTTCGGAATAGTCGCTGGCAAACCAGTAAATCATATCCCTGATTTCCTCTGCCCTGGGGCTGACGCCCTCCTCCGCCGCTGAAACAAAGGCGTGATAAACCTCTAAAAACAGCTCCATCCGGATCACCATGGATTCCACATCCTGCTCATAAGCAAAGGCGATCAGGCTGCGCAGCTCCGCAGCCAGGAAGGAGAGCATCTGTCCGAATTCCTTCCCCAGGCGGGCGGCGGCAAAAGACGGGTTGGTGTAGCTTTTTCCATAATTTTCAGGTAGGATATCCTCATACAGCCGGCGGTTATGCTCCCTGAGCTCCTCTATTCCCGCTTTATCCAGGTTTCCGTCCGCAATATAATGGAATTCCTGTACAAACAGATCAATCAGACCCGCCGTGCGTCTAAAATAATCCCTGAATGCGGCGTCCACGGCTTCTTCCTGCAAAATCTGTGCAATTCGTTCACAGCTCAGTGCAAAACGTTCCGCCAGCATTTCATCCTGCACCGCTTCTTTTTTATTCTCACTCATATTCCATACACTCCTGCATAAATAATAAATCCAATCCCCGCAATTGCCATCAGGTTCAGAATGATCCCCAGATAAGAGAAAAGATAAAATCTGTCCTCTTCCATTTTCGACATGATCCCCAATACGACTCCGGCCAACGCGAAAAGCAGGGCAAATAAAGCAGCCACTCCGTATTTTACCAGTGCCTGCCCCTGATTCCTGAAGGTTTCATATACGGCAAAAAACAGGGATGCGAGGGCAATTATCCCCAGCACTGCGGACATGATCCCCTTTTTTGACTCTTTCTTGTTCGTAAAAATATATTTACGTCCCATCTGCTTCCTCCGTTTTCCCTGTAAGCGAATTTACAAACCCGCTCCGGGAGCTGTCAAAGGGTGCCCCGTGCTGCTGCCGGGGAAAAACCTCCCGCTCCCGGCCGCCGCACAAAAGACACCCTGCAAAATCAGAAAATAATCTTTGATTTTCCGGACAGCAGCTTCGCGCCGCCGATAATCAGCAAAGTTCCGCTGACAATTCCTGTTACCATGGCAATGATGCCCAGAATGATATTCATCGCCCCGGTGCCTTTCATGGTTCTGTAAAGCTTTTCATCCATATATGCTGTCCTCCTGTTTTGCAGCCCTTAAGTAACCTATTTCACTCCATACTGCGCATAATATGCATCAATTGATGCTTTCATGGCATCGTCAATTATAATCTTGCCGTCATGAGGTTTATTATACAGATATTCCACCACTTCTTCCATACTTACGATTGCATTTGCGGGAAAGCCGTACAGCTCCTGGATTTCCTGGAGCGCGCTCTTTTCTCCCTTTCCCCGCTCGCAGCGGTTGAGGGAAACGATCAGTCCCTTGATTTCAACATCGGCCTGGGCCTTGATGATGGGGAAGGTTTCCTCGATGGATTTGCCGGAGGTGGTTACATCCTCGATGATAACCACTCTGTCGCCGTCCTTCATTTTGCTTCCCAGAAGGATACCCGTATCGCCGTGATCCTTTACTTCCTTCCGGTTGGAGCAGTATCTGATATCCTTTCCGTACAGCTCGCTGATCGCCATTGTGGTGGCAACGGACAGCGGGATACCCTTGTAGGCGGGCCCGAAGAGGATGTCAAAATCCAGCCCGTAGTTGTCATGAATCGCCTTTGCGTAGTATTCCCCCAGCTTTCGGAGCTGCATTCCTGTCACATATGCGCCGGCATTCATGAAAAACGGGGATTTTCTGCCGCTCTTGAGCGTAAAATCACCGAACTTCAAAACATCACTTGCAATCATAAAATCTATAAATTCCTGCTTATATGCTTCCATTCTAAATAAACCTCCTGTATTTACGGGCTTTTTCAGCCTTTTGTTCTTGTCCGAATGCCTTACTACACACTTTCTACACGTTTGCTCTCAAGGTGCACGGCTCAAATCATCCAGATTTTATACCATTCATCCAGTGTCATATCCTTGGAAATGACGTTAGGTGCCTTCTCATCCTCGTACTGCTCTGTCCGCAGCTTCTGACGAATCTCGTCTTTGCATAGATGGTCTGCGTTTTTCCGAAACAGTTTACAAACCTTCCCTGATAGAGTCCATCACTCTTTCTCTGCATAATGCCTCTACCTAACTCTTTTCCATTAAGGGATTTTCCCATTTGTGCCTCCTTTCTGTGCATATCCACATGAAAGAAAGCATCAAACATCCTCTTCATATTATCATACACACTATTTTTTTTCAATTAGTTTCAGCCAATCTGGTTCAGCAGCCAGATATCCAGCTTCCCCTTATGAGCATACAGCCTGTTTCCAATCCGAACCGTAAAACCATTTGCCGGATTCGCGAGCAGCTCTCTTGCTTTGGTCTGCCCGATTCCCAAATGAGTACATCTTTCTTTTAAAAACTTTAACTCCTCCGAATGGTCTTATCTTCAATACACGGCAAGCTCCTTCACCAAATACCTTATCTAACTTATTTTTCTTTATACTCTTTTGGCGAAAGATTCGTATATTTCTTGAAAAATCTGGAGAAGTAAGTGATATTTTCAAACCCCAGAGCTTCTGCAACCTCATAAATCTTCATATCGGTTTCTCTCAGATATTCTTTGGCCTTTTCCAACTTTTTCATGCTCAAGGTATAGATAATCGTCTGCCCTGTCTCGTCCTTAAAAATTCTGCTGAGATAACTCATACTTACACCAATATCTCTCGCAATATCAGCAACTGTGATGTTTTTCTCATAGTTTCCTTCAATGTATTTCTCACATTCCTGAATCAGTACACTTCTTCTGGAGGATGATGCGTCAATGTATTCTGAAACCTGCCCAATAATTGTTTCCATGATTTCCATGTACTCACGGACATGCATACAACGATAGATCAGTTCTGAAATGCTGGTTTGATATGGCGTAACATCATAGATACTCTTGTCATATTCCAACAGTATTTTTTTGCAGTAATTCCTAATATTAACACCTGTACTGAGGATAGCGTTAATAGGTTCATCTGCCTGTTTCTGCAGATTCAGAAGTTTCCGAAATGCTTCTAAAGCTTCATCCCTATTTCCTTTTTTGACCAGAAAATGCAGTTCTCCCTGTTCCAGTTCTATTTCTTTCAAAAGTTGTTTATCCAAGTTATGTTCTTCCCGTCTATAAAAAACAATTCTAGACCCTTCATCAAAAAAATTCTCTCTCACAGCATACTCTGCATTCTTGTACTCACGCTGTATCTCCTCCGGATCACAGCTGCGTTCTCCCACCCCGATAGACACATGCATCTTCATGAAGTTATCCATCATGTCAATGATCTGCAGACATTGTTCTCTAATTATTTCCTGATATCCCTGTTCCGGTATTTCTGTAAGCATAACAAGCAGCATATTCTTTCGCACTAGGAAACCCTGCTTCATGTTGTTTCCAAATACCATTTTCAGGAAATTTAACAGACTCTTATGTATTTTTTTCTGCCTCTCAGAGTCTGCATTTTCCTCTATGCGGAAATGAATCATAACAAAGAGATAACCACAACTGAAATCCATTTGTAATCTCGCTGCGTTTTCCCGAACATCCTTTAACTCATATAGGGAGCCTGAAAACACAGATTTTAAAAAATTTTCCTGCAAAGCAGAAAGATTATCTCCGACCTGATGTTCCTCAGCCTCCCTGATTTTATCCTGAGCTTTTCTGACCGCTTCAACAATGCCTTCCATGACACCGGTTTTTACTACATAATCGACCACATCGTATCTGACAGCCTGCTGCGCATAAGAAAAATCCGCATAGGCTGTCAGCAGAATTACTTTTGTCTTAAGCTTCTGCTCCCAGATATATTTTGCAGCTTCAATCCCGTTTTTTCCCGGCATTTGAATATCCAGAATGAGAATACCGGCTTTAGTAACTCCAAACGCTCCATGACCTCTGTTCCTGTAGATGCAACATAGATTAGCTCACATCCCAAATCTTCCCAGTTGATCAATGTTGTCATTGCTTTGCGCATAATCGCTTCGTCGTCAGCAGCCATCACTTTATATGCCATATTTCTCACCTGCCTAATATGTTCTTATCCAAATATATCATCTTACATTAGCTTTTACAATACATGTAGCTTAGTCTTCAATTAACTCCAATTCGATTACATTATCTCTTGTTTCATCCACATGGAAGGAAGCCCATTCCGGATTTGCATAATTGATAAATTCACAGTCCGGGAATTCCTTTGCCACCCACGGAGTCAAAAGAAGCATTTCGCTTCCGTCAGCCAGTCTTCTTGCTTTCTTTACTCTACCTTTCACTCCCGGCAGTGCAATGGCCCCAATACTTTCTTCCAAAATATGAGCATACAATTTGTTACCTTTCTGGGTGTATCTTCCCCATTCCGGTTTCTCAAATTCAGACATGCCGCAACCGTAGATACTGTCACTGTTCTCGTGCATCCACTCACCGGTTTCTTCCAGAATCTTCAACTGCCAATCAGGAATCTCTCCCTTGGGAGTCGGAGAAACATTCAGAAGCATATTACCGTTCTTGCTGGTACACTCTACAAGCTTTTTGATCAGCTGCGTGGATGTTTTTCTATGAATATCCATGGGCATGTATCCCCACTCATTATTCATGGTAAAGCAGGCTTCCCACGGAATCTTTCTGCCAGAGGGCGTTCTAAGCCCCTGCGGCGGAATAATCATTTCAGGACAGACAAAATCTCCGGAAAAGATATTGGGGTCATCTGTCATAACAGAGCCATAAGATTCCCCGTTGGCCTCCAGCCTTCCATTCAGAATAATATCCGGCTGCAGAGAGCGAACCATATCAACCAGCTCTTTTCCTCTCCAGTCTTCTCCCAAATGACCTTCATAGGAGAAATCAAACCATAAAATATCGATTTTTCCATAGTTAGTCATCAATTCTCTCACTTGGTTATGCATATAGTCCAGATAGCGTTCAAAATTATGCTCTTTACCTTTATACGCTTCATTTGCTCTATCCGGATGGTACATATCTCCATAGGCAGGATAATCAGGATGATGCCAGTCTAGCAGTGAATAGTAGAAACCAACCTTCAATCCCTCTGCACGGAAAGCCTCCACAAATTCACGTACTAAATCTCGTCCACATTTTGTATTTGTACTCTTATAGTCTGTGTAGGCACTATCAAAGAGGCAAAATCCTTCGTGGTGCTTTGTAGTCAGAACAGCATATTTCATCCCGGCATTCTTGGCTGCCTTTGCCCACTTCTTCGGATCATAGAAAATTGGATTCCATTCTTCAAAATAAGGCTCATACGCCTCCAGAGGAATCTGTTCATCAGAGCGAATCCAGGCTCCACGTCCCGGAATCGCATATAATCCCCAGTGAATGAACATGCCAAATCTGTCATGCATAAACCACTCTGTTCTTTTTTCTCTCTCATCCATAATCTTGTTCATATACGTCTCTTATCCTTTCACCGCTCCAGCTGTTAATGATTTCATAAAGGTTTCTGAAAATAAACAGAAAATGACAATGGTCGGAAGTACTGCAACAATAATTGCCGAGAACATTCCGTTCAAGTTCTTGGAATATGCCGAAGAAAACTGTCCAAGCAAGGCCGGGATGGTCATCTTCTCAGGAGATTTCAGCAAAATAGAAGCAAAATAAAACTCATTCCAGTTATTCAAAAAAGCCATTATTGCTGCTGTGGAAAGTCCCGGTTTTGCAATCGGAAGAATTACTTTAAAGAAAGTTCCCTCATATCCACAACCGTCTATTCTTGCCGCTTCTTCCATTTCTTTCGGAATCGAACGGAAATAGCTCTCCAAAATAAAAAAGGTTACCGCGATTCCCAGTCCGGAATAGATTAAAATAACACCAAGTCTCGTGTCCTTCAGTCCCAGATTTCCAAGCATTCTATAAATAGGGAAGGAAATAGAAACAGAGGGAATAAAAAGAGTTGTGGAGAACATTAGTGACACCAGCCATCTTCCCTTAAATTCCATTCTGGATACCACATAAGCGGCCATTGCAATAATTGTCACACTGACAATTGTTGAAATGGCAGTAATCACAATACTGTTAAAGAAGTAAGTATGAATATCCAATTTTGTAAAAATCGTAACATATCCGTCAAATATCCATTTCTCCGGCAATCCCAGTCCACCCGGTTTTTCCTTAAAGGAAGAAATGAAAACCCAGAGAATCGGATAGACTGAAATAATCAAAACAAGCGCCATTATGAAATAGCGGAAAACTCGCAGAACAATGCTACCGCCTTCCGGACGTTCCTTTTCTCTTCCCATTACATCATATCCTCCTTACTCTGTGTTCGAAGTACTTTATTCAGAAGTCCTACCAAAACTACACCCAGAATGATCTGAACGACACCAGCTGCATTACCTCTGGCAAAATTCAATTTAGTACTTCCCATCGCTGTCTTATATATATAATAGCTCAAACTGTACGTTGCATTATCCGGTCCGCCGCCACTGATCAATGCAATCTCGTTATACAACAGCAGGCCGTAATTTGCAGCAATTACCGAAATAGTTCCAATCATAGGTTTCATTAACGGCAGTTTTATTTTCAATGCAATCTGAAAACTGCTGGCTCCATCAATTTTTGCAGCCTCATAAACTCCCGGATCAATCGAAAAAATCTGTGTCAGCAATAAAAGGCAGGAGGAACCGCCAAACAAAATAAAGGAAAAGGTTACTCCCCAGAAGGCCCATTTCTCATTTGCCAAAACACTCACGTTGCTTTCCGGTACAATCATATTACAAATCTCTGTTATGATACCTCTGGAGGGGCTGTAGAGATTCAGGAAAATCAAACCGATGGCCGCTGTGGAAATGATATTGGGAATTACAAACATATTCCTTATAAAGCGCCATCCTCTTTCCTTGCTTGAGAGTACCAGCGCTACAAGTACGGACCAGGGAACCTGAATCAAAAGAGTCAGAACCACCCATTTCAGAGAATTCAAAAGTGCCATCTTGAAATTAGCATCCAGCGTAAACATCTTGATGTAGTTATCAAACATATGGTCCCATCCAAGGAATTTTGGAGAAACGAAGTTCTTGGAGTTCCATTCGCAGAAAGAAGTAAGAAATATATTCACCAATGGATAGGCATAAATAATAGCGAACAATAAAACTGAAGGCAGCAAAAAGGCTATGATAAACACTGTTCTCTGATTTAGCTTGCGTTTCTTTGATTTCATATTGTTTTTCTCCTCTTATAAAATCAGGGACTATCAAAGACAGTCCCTGATGAAAAACTCTTTTCTATTCTGCTGCCTTAATCTGGTCGAGCTCTTCCACTAACTGCTGCGGTGTCTTGGAGCCTTCCTTCAATCCGGCATACTTGTTCTGTATTTCGCCTTCCATATCACCAAAGGTGTTGCCCCAGCCCAATACCTGAACATCTGCAGACTGTAAAGTTCTACATGCCTCAACAAGAAGCTTTCCTTCTGTGCTCTCTACTTTTGCAGCTGCCTCGTCGTAATTTACAGTTGTGCTCGGAACCATACCGATACCATTCTCAACGATTCTGGATGCAATCTCAGGGCTTGTCATGTATTTGATGAACTCTACACAGATTGCTTTCTGTTCGTCTGACAGACTGTCAGACACTACGAAACCACAACCACCAGAGAGAAGGCCAGCTTTCTTGCCATCATCTGTGGGAAATACTGCCGGTTTCAGGTTCTCGATTCCAGCTTCGCAGTCAACGAAATCGCCAGTTGCCCATACACCGTTGAACAACATTGCGGAATCTCCGCTTGTAAAGTCATCCATGTACTGATTATCATCATCACCGCCAGGTCCGAAGTGTGCTGCATCAATCTTAGCAAGAACATTGTCCTGCAGGAATGCCATGGTTCCCAAGAAGCTCTCATCATTGAAGCTCTCTACATTTTTGCCGTTAGCATAGAATTCTCTGGAAGCCTCATCTCTCTGTGCATATCCGGCTGCCAGAATATTGGTGGGCCAGCCTGCATTTAGGCTGTACGGAGAAATACCTGCCTCAACTAACTTGTCAACAGCTACATCAAAGTCTTTCCAGGATGTCCACTGATTCGGAGTGGTTGCTCCAGCCTGCTCGAACAGTGCCTGATTGTACCAGAAGCCTACGCCCTCAACCTGCTCTCTTACGGAATAGATTTTTCCATCTTCAGTCAAGTTCTGGTCATAGCAGATACCTACACCTGCTTTCAGGTCTGCATCCGCATCCAAGTACGGTTTCAGGTCCATGATAGCACCTGCGCTTGCAGCTGCCTCTGTGATGTCCCAGCCGCCGAAGTCTGCAATATCGTAGAACTCACCGGAACTCAAGTCGTTCAGAGCTGTGTTGTAGATACCTTCTGCTCCACCCTGGTCAGCCTTCACAACAAAGTTGAATTCATCCTTGTGTGCCTCTGCAAACTCGTCATAAATTCTGCGCATCTCTGCTGCGGGAGCCCACTCGGACTCATCATGATAATATCCATGAGTAAAAGTTACTGTGGGAAGTTCTGCAGTTGCTTCTGTTCCCTCTGCCGGAGTTGCTGCCGCATCTTCTGTGCTTCCTTTTGAACCGCAGCCGGTCAGAGCCATAGAACCTACAAGTACTCCAGCCAGTAACAGGTTGGTTATCTTTTTCATTTTCATTTTCGTTCCTCCTTAAACCATTTGGTAATTACACTATACTTCTATCTGCCTTCTATCTGAATAAACAAAACCATGTTCTTCTTGTATCTTTTTGATGATTTGCAGCCTCTTCCCTTTCTAATCCTGCACTTTTTTTACTTTCCCTTTTTTATCCATCTCTCCGGTTAAAAAAGTGCAAAAATGCAGAGAGTACTCTCCGCAGAAAATACTCCCTGTATTCTTACTCATTTACTTATTTGTATCTTATCACCTATGCTTTTCTTAAGAACTCATGAAAGGTTTCAATTCCTCCGCCGAGCCACTTTACCTCAGCAGGAAGAGTCCTGTTTTCCTTTGATACATCAAAGAAGTCCCCCTCCCGTGTCATATCTGTAATCATATAGGCATCGCTTCCCGGAACACCTTCCGTCAGATAGCAGTACTCGTCTCCCCAGAAGCAGCAGTCCTCCGCACTGATACCAAAGTCTGTCAGTACATGGTCCATAAAATAATTTACGTTATCGCTCTTAGTACTGATTCCAACCTCTACATATTTGGCATCCGTGGTTGCCTTTAGCTTAATTCCTTCTTCCTCACCCAGCTTTTCTGAGAGTGCAAGCACTTCCAGAAGGCCTCCTGTCAGACCTCCTTCTGTCAGAATCTCTTTTACCTGATCGATTTCTTCCTGCTGTAAGAACAACTTCCCACCTCTGACATGGGCAGCCATCAGATCCACCTTGCAGTAGTTCGGTCTGTTGAATACAATATCCGTACAGATGTCGTACTTTACAAGCAGCTCCTCGTGGAGACGGTAACTGGCACGATGGATTTTCATCAGTTCTTCCAGATTCGGCATATTCTCTTGCAGAATAACAGGCTGTCCATCTTTAAAGCCATAGTTATATGCCCCTCTTCCAAGACCCAGGTACAGATTGTTTAGACAATCCTTCGGAAGCAGTTCATGAAGCTTTCCCTCCGCGATGTTCTCGTATGTAGTTCCGCTTACGATAATGAGTTTCTTTCCTTCCCGTAAGAGTGGAATCATGCATTCTCTTACCACTTCTGTGGGTGCTGTGCGGGATAAAACGGCTGTTCCATCCCAGTCAAAAAAGATTGCCTTATATTTCATTTTGTATCTCCTCTTAAAATTTCCAGTTTTTCTGTTGGCTTGCAGGTATAAGTTCCTGTTTCTGTTGTTACCTTCAGTATGTGTTCGCCTTCCAGCGGTTCCAGGGTGATTTTTTCACTTGTAATGCTCACACGATATCGCCCTGTACCATAGTAGAAGCAATAGGAAAGCTGAGTCCATTTTTCTGGCAGATGAGGAATAATGGAGACTCCCTCTTCCAGAGGTGTCAATCCTCCAAATCCCTGTACTGTTACCATCCAAGTTCCGCCGTTTGCTGCCGGATGGGTTCCTCCGATATATAGATCTCCCAGATAAAGTTTATAATCTCCATCCAAATCAATCCGACCTGCCCGCATCAAATACTTATATGCCCAGTCTGTCATTCCAATCTGAGCAGCCAGTAACGCATAGATACAGGTACTTAAGCTGGAACCGTGTTCGGTGCGGGGTTCGTAATACTTCCAGTTCTTTTCCTTTATTTCGCTGCTGAATTGATCACCCAGAAGGCTCAGGAGCAGAACTACATCTGCCTGTTTGAGAATCTGCGTATGAACTGCCAGACCTGTCGGGCTTCCCAGATATTCGTTGGGCTTAATAATTCTTGAGTACAGCTCTTCAATGGTGAGATCCTCTTCCTTGAAGTATCCGTCGAACTGTTCAATCACTCCGTCCGCATTGGGCTGCGGAAGATATAACTCTACAGCCATTTCCCCGATAATCTGTTCTGCATCCGGGAAATCTATCTTTTTCAGAAGTTCCTCGAAATAAGCCGGATTTTCTTTCTTTAAATACTCAATCACATGCAGTGCAGTTTTCAAAGACAGGTCAATCATGTAATTTGTATAGGCGTCATTGTTGATTCTCTCGTGATATTCATCAGCTCCGGTTACATCAAGGAACTCATATCTGTGTTTCCCCTTTTTGTAATATGAGTAAGAATAAAAGAATCTTGCACATTCCAGAATCGTCTCCGCACCGCCTTCGAACAGAAGGGAATAATCCCCTGTAATCATCATGTATTTCCAGAGTCCGTAAACAACATCTGCACTGATATGAATCTGCTTATCGCGGAAATAAGTCCGCATCTTTCTTCCGGTAAAAATATCAGTCAGATTATAGTGTGTACAGCCGTCCTCACCGTTCTCCTGACTCTCCCACGGGAAAAAGGCTCCCTGATAATCATATTCAGCGGCCTTCTTTAAGGCTCCCGCCAGATTTTTCACACGATAGTTCATGAGATTTCTCGCTACTTCCGGTTCGCAGAAGGCAAACATCGGAAGCATGTAGATTTCAGTGTCCCAGAACATGGCTCCCTTGTACACCTGACCAGAAAGTCCTCTTGCCGGGATTGCAACCGTATCGGTATGAAAAGGTGCTGAGCAAAGTAGAAGGTAACAGCTGTAATAAACAGCAAGCTGTGCCTCCTCATCTCCGATAATCTCAATTCCCAAGTGCTCATAGCGCTCTTTCCATAGTTTCTCCTGCTCTTCTCTCCAGTACTGATATCCTTTTTCCGAAGCATCCAAGCAAATGTCCGCAGCTGCAACTTCCGGGAGGACACAGTCTGTTTCCTTGCAGACAGACACATATTTTACAATTTCAAGAGTCTTTCCTTTCTCAAGTACAGAGGTGACTGTAATCTCTCCGTTCTCCCGAAGAAGCTTTCCCTCTCCCTCTCGAATGACGGCAAACTGGCCTACTGCAGCCTTCTTCTTATTCTGGATTGTTGTGGAAGCAACCACGTCAATTCCGTGAATCTCTCCCTGCTTCTGTTCATAGAAATGCGGGCCATTAATATCCCAGATGTCGCAGTCGAAATGGCTTTTCCATACAAGCTCCGCTTTCTCATCCACAATCACTGCATACTTCATCACCAGAAGATGCAGATCCTTAAGAGAGGCAAATCGTTCTGTCTTTATCTCAATTCGTTTTCCAGACTTTGATACAAATACGCTCCTTCTTTCATGGAAGCCGCCCTTCAGATCCAATGCCTGCTCATGTTCCACCGGTTCCTTTGTCAATACAGAAAGTTCCTCTCCATCACACAGAAGTGTACATTTCAGACCATTCGGTACATTTACCGGCTCTCTCCAGCCGTTCCCGCTGTCATCAAAGATCTCTGAAAGAGTGCATGCCACCAACTGATCTTTTGTATATTCCTCCAGGGTTCCACGGTATCCGTAATACCCATTCCCGATACAGAACTTGCTTCCGAAAAATTCTGTTTTTTCCTTTTGGTATCCCGTTTCAACTATTCTCATGTTCTCATCTCCTCCACTATGCTAACTACCACAATGATAACTTTAGATATTTTATCTTTCTACGTGATTATTTGACTTTTTATTATACTTTTTTTACTTTTCGCTGTTCTGCTGGATTTCCATATTTCTATAAAAGGAAATGAATGTTATAATATCTTTAAATAATTACATTTAAGGACGTTAAAATCATGAGAAAAAAAGTCTTTGATACACTAACTGCAGTACTCATCTGTATCAGCCTCCTCTCCTTAAGTGCCTGCCAAAATAAAGCTTCTCAACCTCCAGTTGAACTCACATTTATGCACGGCTGGGGCGGCACTCAAAAAACTCATACAGTCATGACGGAGATCTATAATGATTTTACAGAAAAGAATCCCGATATTGTTATAAACAGCATTGCATACTCTACTGCATATGAAACGGTCAAAAACGGAAATGATATGCTTGCTGTTGGTAAAATGCCCGATATTATCAGTACAAACGGTCTCTCATACTTTGAAAAAAATGCGCAGAGAAGTGGCATGGCTCTGGATTTAATGCCCTATATTAAAGCCGACCCTGAGTGGGAAAAAGATATATCTCCTGCAGTCTTTGATACTTGGTCTACCAGTTCCGGCAAAATCCACACCATACCTGATGTTTTGGAAGTGGCGGGCTACTGGTATAATGAAAATTATTTCAAAGAAGCTGGTATTTCTGATGCACAGGGGAATGTTCAGCTCCCCCAGACATGGTCGGAATTTATGGAAACAGTCGAGCAGCTTCAGGCATGGATAGACAGCAGCGAACAGAACCTCTCAGTCTTTGCCTTGGAAGATACTCAGACAATCGAATTCCTTTTTCTGGCAAGGCTTGCTGGCGAAGGCCGTAATGGCTTAAGGGCTTCCCAGAATCCTTATATTAAAATCCATAAGGAAGCATTGATGCATACGCTCTCAGATATAGAAATCATCGGTTCACATGCCTCTTGGGTGGACAATATTGAAAATGCCCGTCAATATTTTCAAAACGGAAAAAGTATTATCTATTTCAACGGTGTCTGGGAAAGTGAAGAATTAAAAAACAGTCCCCTTAGTGCTCAATTAAAATATGCCAACTACCCTGCTATAGATGGACAGAGTCTCTCCTATATTTCGCCCTCTTCCGGATATGTACTTGCTGCGCAAGAAGATGAGGGAAAAGCCGAAGCTGAAGTTCGCTTTTTAAAATATATGTTAAGCGAGGAAGTTCAAACGAAGATGGCTATAGAGACAGGGCAGGCTCCGGCCAATCCTAACATTGATATGGAACAGGTAATCCAGGAATATCCTCTGTTCGGAAATGCCATTCAGCAGGCATATACAGCGGATATTCAGTTAAAAACCATTTATTCCGTCTGGCCGGAAGCCAAAATTGATGTGGTAAAACAATATTTAAATCAGAACACTTGGGCCGTAGACCAGGTTGATGAAATGCTGACTGCTTTAAATTCAGGAGATAAATAATGAAAGATAGCCTTTCAATAAAAAAAAGACCCTCTTTGAGAATGAGATTGTTAAAAACAAATCTCGCAATCATTCTGACATATTTCCTGTTATGTGGATTCCTATTTGTCATTGCTATTGGCCGCTTAGTCGGAACCTATGTAGATCATGATCTGGATTTCCTTTTAACAGAGGTAAGCAGTAACCTGAATCAACGCTTTCTATATATGGAGGATGTAGTTAAATCCGTTCGTAATTCAGATGATCTGATGGGTTTTCTGCAGGATAGCTCCAGCGCTCCTTCTTCTGAGTTTTTACAGGAAGAATTGATACGCGTCATGAACATCAGCAGTTCGGCCAACAGGGGGACTGGAAGTACTCCTCTGGTGGAAAAGATTTTTCTGTTCCGTGAAAACGGCAGCTTCGTTTCCAACTCCTACTATACTCTTCTGTATTCTGAAGTTCCAACAACTGAGCAGAAATTCATCTCCCTTTGGAATACCTATCGAAGGACAGACAAAAGAAAAAATCGTTTTGGCGGAATCTGTTATTCCCAGAAAGATATGCTTTATATGGCATATTCTGTTTTGGATGAGAATATGGAGGAACAGGGAGTTATCATTTTCGAACTGAATTCAAATGCCATCAGGGATGTCATGGGAGACTTGCAGAATTATGAAGATTCCATTTGGATGCTTTATAATCAGGACGGCATTATCTCCGGGGACTTTACCGCTGACGCAGAAGCACAACTTTCAGAGCTTCGGGTAACACAGCCCTCTAAACCATATATCGGGAAGATAGCAGAACATTCTTACCGCATCTACACAGACAAGCTGTGTATGCAGATGCAGCTGACAATGGGAATTCCTCAAAATCAGGCCTCCTTTATTTTATACAATTCCCTGAGCATTTATATCATTGGTTTTATCATTATTCTACTGGCCGGCTTGACCAGCTTCCTTCTCTTTACTTATCGAATTACTAAGCCATTGCAGGAAATTACCGGAAAAATGCATGAGGTAAAAGAGGGAGACTTTGAAACCAAGCTTCCCGAGTATGACAGTCAGGAATTTCATGAAATCAGCCATGTTTTTAACGAGATGACGGAATACATTCATCACCTTATCAAGCAGGTTTATGAAAAACAACTCTCAGTTACTGAGATGGAACTGAAATTTATACAGTCACAGATGAATCCGCATTTTATGTTCAATGTCCTTAATGCGATTGGACTTCAGGCCCGGCTCGATGGAAATGAAGAAGTAAGCAATTTGATGTCAACCTTTTCCAAGCTGATACAGGCCAAAATTTACCGCAGCGATACAGAAAAAGTACCCATTTCTCAGGAACTGGAATATGCGGAGTATTATCTTCAGATTCAGAAATTCCGTTACGGCGAAAAGCTCTCCTATACGATTGAAACAGAGGATGAGAGCATTTTGAATTATTCCATTCCCAAGCTGTGCATTCAGCTGATTGCAGAAAATGCTGTTGTACATGGACTGGAACCCAAGATGAAAGCAGGTCATGTGTATATCAATCTCTCCTATTCTGCTACCGGAATACAGATCGATGTAATCGATGACGGAGTCGGTTTTGATGAAGATGGCTATATTACGCTTCCACTGAAACTGGATTCTCAGGATACCAATCATAATCATGTTGGACTTAACAATGTTCATAATATTATTCAGTTATTATACGGAAAATCTTATGGAATAAAAATTTACAGTGTTAAGAACAAAGGAACGACCGTAAGTATACATATTCCTTTGGATCAATAATGAAAAGAGCGGCGTGATGGCCGCTCTTCCGTTATGTTTATTTTGTAATAGTAGCAAAAAAATCCTGATTTGGTATTCTTCCCAGGTGCTTTTCTGCAGCAAGCAGTACATACCTCCAGAATATGCTATCAAACATGCTTCTTCATCAAAAAGCTGCTTTTTTTTAGCACCTTTAGCTGTGTAAATCTACCTCATTTAAAAAAAACGACTGACAGATTTCTCTGAAATCTGTTCAGCAATCCCCTGCTTTTTAATTTCTTTCTCCTTCCAGGATGCTCTCCATTGCCCTGCCATTATTGAGATACATCAGATTGTATCTTATACCCGGTGCGCCGTTTCCAAACGTATTATGATTATTTTGTTCCCAGCGCAGTGGAGATATCGTCAATCATATCAAGCACTGCCTGCCTGGATGCGTCCGCATAGTTGGCGGCGCCAAACTGTGCATATTTTTCCTGCTGATATGCCGCGATGATTCCTCTGGAGGAATTCACGATAGCGCCCAGCCCGTCTTCATTGAAGAAAGGAAGCAGGTCAGCGCCTTTTCCTCCCTGCGCGCCATAGCCGGGAACCAGGATGTATGCCTTGGGCATAATTTTGCGGAGGACCGCGCCCATTTCAGGATAGGTTGCGCCCACGACAGCGCCTACATAGCTGTAGGAATCTCCCATGGCTTCCTCCCCCCACTGGGCAACCTTCTCACCCACCAGCTCATAGAGCGGGCGGCCGTCAATGAGCCTGTCCTGGAATTCGCCGCTGCTGGGATTAGAGGTCTTTACCAGAACAAAAATACCCTTTTTCTCTTCCCTGCACACATCGATGAAGGGCTTCACGCCGTCGGAACCAAGATAGGGGTTCACGGTGGCAAAATCCTCTCCGAAGCCGGACAGATGGCTGCTTCCCACCTTCGCTCTGCCCAGATGCCCCACGGCATAGGCTTCCGAGGTGGAACCGATGTCGCCGCGCTTGATATCGCCGATAACCACCAGATCCTTTTCCTTACAGTAATCCACAGTTTTCTGGTAAGCGATCATGCCTTCGATCCCGAACTGCTCATACATGGCGATCTGAGGCTTTACCGCGGGAATCAGGTCGTAAACCGCATCCACAATCCCCTTGTTGTACTGCCAGATGGCCTCTCCCGCTCCCTTTAAGGTCTCTCCGTACTCCTCAAAGGCCCTATTCTGAATCTGCTCCGGGATGTACTTCAGCATCGGATCCAGTCCCACAACGATGGGCGCATTGGTGTTTTTTATCTTTTCCACAAGCTTGTTAATCATAATACATTCGTTCCTTTCCATTATAGATATTAAACGAAGGTAACTGCGTGGTACCCTCACAGTTACGAACGAAGCTTCTTTTGTCCGCAAAAACAGAACCGCCCGGAAGCGGTTCGTCTACCGTTGCCCGGCCTGCTGAACATTTATGAGAATTGTAACATATTTACAGGTATCGCACAAGAGATTAGTTGGCCGGATTAGCTGGCCGGATGGAACACACAGCTTATGTTTGAGGGACAGGAAAAGCAGAAGTTTAAGATGGCATGCTGCCTTTTTTTCTTGTCAGGAGCAGGCCTGCCATGAGGGCGGTGAAGGGAGCGACGGTTACCAGGCCGAAGCTGCCTACCACGGTATCCAGGACTTCGGCGGCCACATATTTATAGTTCAGGATGTGATCGATGGGGGTTCCCTGGGCCATGAAAACCATGAGGAGGGAAATATAGCCGCCGGAATAGGCGAGAAGAAGGGTTGTAGTCATGGTGCCCATGGCGGCGCGGCCCACGCGCAGGCCTGACAGAACTGCTTCTGCGGGCAGGATATCCGGCTTTTTGGAAATAACCTCGTATACGGCCGAGGTAATGTCAACGGCAAGGTCCATCATGGCGCCGGAAGCGCCGATAAAAATACTCGCCATAAAAATAGAGGTCAGATCAAGATCCTGGTAGCCACTGTAAAGGAGGGATTCGGAGCTTGTCATGACCGCGCCGTGGATTTTAAACAGATCCGTAAACAGGATTCCCAGTATGCAGGTGGTGGCTACGCCGAGAAGCGCGCCCAGGACTGCGGACAGGGTACGTTTGTCCGGGCCGTATACAAAAAAGATGATAATGGCAGTGAGGACAGCCGTGATGGCAATGCCCGTCCAGACAGGGGAACAGCCCTTCAGATAGCAGGGAACAAGAACCTTCCATATCATTAATATGGTAATAAAAAAGGAAAGGATCGCCTGAAACCCGATTTTTCCTGCAAAAACCACCAGGAATACGGCGAAAACCGCCAGAAGGATAAACTCCTTGTCCAGCCGGTAATGATCCGACAGGATTACGGATTTTATTTCCTGCCCTTTGTAGCTTATGGTAAGCAGGGCGCGATCCCCTGTTTTAAAAATTTTATCCTTTTCCAGGGAACCGCTGAGGAAATTCACGCCCTCCAGGGTCTGCCCCGCAAAAATTCCGTTCTCGATTTCCAGGGTGCACAGCTGTTCACCGGACTGGATCAGGCCTGAAGTAATAATCGCAGAATTATCCGTACCCACTACCTTGCCCACGGCGCGCTCCGTCCCCTGATAAATAAGGGCATCCTCATAGCCTGTGGGAAGGCATATGAGGATACCGATGACTATCAGTCCGAAAATTGTGGTAAGTACTACGGAATTCTGCCTTTTGAAAAAAGACATTATTTTCATCATTCCACTCCTAACAGGGCGGCCAGACGGTTATAAATATCCGTATTATCATAGTAGCCGTCAAAGCTGTCCGCTCCGGTTCCCTTAACCAGCACTTCCACGGGAAGCCCTGTATGGGCATAGGAGCCAAAATTTACGCCGCTCTTGTTATTAAGAATATGAGTGATGGTTACGGTCAGCGGTTCGTAACTGCCGTAACGGATATATTCGTCCTGCGCGAACTCCTCTTCCTCCCCGGTGCGGGACATGGTCGTTTCGTAAGCACCTTTAAGAAGCCCGTATTCATAATCCGTCATGACCAGGGCGCCGTCATTTCCGGATTCCGGATGCAAATCCGCACTGTCCTTTTGCTGTGCGGCGCTGCTTCCTTCCCCGGCAGGCGCCTGAAGGCCGAACAGCTCTGTCACATCCAGCATGACTTGCGCGAAATCCGTTTTATTTTCCTTGTAAGCAGATACATAATCGGAATCAAATTTTGCATAGGAGATTTTCTGGTTTTCAAAATTCTTTAAAAAGGTATCGTAATCCGTTCCCGCAAAACCGATGGTCAAACCTCCGGTTTCATGATCCCCGGTGACGATGATGAGGGTTTCCTCCGGATGCTGCTCATAGAATTCCACGGCTTTCTCCACCGCATTATCCAGGGCAATGGTATCCGTAATTGTGGAAGCGGCGTCGTTGGCATGGCAGGCCCAGTCGATTTTTCCGCCTTCCACCATCATGAAAAAGCCGGTTTCATTATCCAGCACCTCAATGCCTTTTTCCACATAATCAGCAAGCGCCCATTCCTCCTGCCCGCGATCCAGCTCATAGGACATGGCGCTGCTGTCTGCCAGATGTTCGTCGATAACGATGACCTTTCCGCTGTCCGCGCCCAGCGCTTCCGCCTCCGCCTGTGTTTTTACCACCTGGTAGCCTGCGTTTTCCGCCAGTGTGTAAAGATCCTCCTGATCCTCATTTTTGCCGGTTGTCTGCAAAAGGCCCCCTCCGGCAAAATAATCAAAGCCGCTCTCAATCAGCTCCAGGCCGATGTCATAATAGCTGCTTCTGGACGCCTGATGCGCATAAAACGCGGCAGGCGTGGCATGGTTTAAGTTTACCGTGGACAGCACGCCGATTTTATAATCCTTCTGTGCTTTCAGCTTTTCCGCAATCGTTTCATAGGTCTGCGTAAAATCCTCGCTTACATTGATGCTTCCGCTCCAGGTCTTTTTGCCCGTGGCTATAGAGGTCGCCGTAGATGCGGAATCCGGTGCAAAGGAGGTGCTGTCAAAGGTCTGCGCGGATCCGGCCACCGGGAAATCCATCATGGCCAGATGATTTTTGCTCTGCAGGATCGTCTTTTCCTCCCCGTCCACAGCGACCGTTTTCCCCACGTCCGCCTGGGAAGCGCTCAAAAAATAATTGGTCAGCTGCACCTGCGGATAACTCATCCCATCCCCGATAAAAAGAAACACATACTTAGGCGTTCCCGCCTGCACAGAGTCCTGCGCCCCAACCTGTTCAGCCGCCGACGCGCCTGCCGCAGTCTGGATATCCTCCGCAGACTGCGTCTCCTTCACCGTTTCGCTGCCCGCCTCACTCGAAGCCTCCGGCGACGCACCCGCCCCCGAACACCCGGTAAGCGCACCCGCCAGCAGCATTCCTGTCATCAATAATGAAACCAATTTCTTTTTCACTCTCTTCATAATCTCCTTCCATATTGTAGTATGTACAATCGACAGGTTCATTATAAAGAGCCAACCTTAAATCTATTGCCGTGTTCACGCAAAAAGTATGTAAAACCAGGTAAAATCTACCGGTATCCCTGCAGTTTTTCCCGATCGAGCATAAACGGATAGTTCTTCAGCTTCGCCGGATTGGCCAGCACCTCATCCATCGTTCTTTCCCACAGCTCCTCTGATATCGCCACCTCTCCCAGCAGCTGCCTGATATATTCGCAGAAGGTCTGCTCTCCGCCGAAATCCAGCAGGTACAGCACCTTCATTGCCTCCTCCTGATTTCCATAATTCCGGATAAAGCCGGGCAGGAAGATACCCACTGCCTTGCCGTGAGGCACTCCCATTTCACAGGTGATGGGATAGCTCAGTCCATGCGGCAGGCTCGTTCCGGTATGGGCGATTGCCATGCCGCCCAACGTGCATGCACGCATAAGCGCCTGGCGCTCTTCTTCACCGATTTCAAAACGCAGCAGCTTATCCTTGATTTTCGCCCAGGTCCGCAGCCCCATTTCACTGTATATCCTGCTGTATTCCGTACTGTTGGTATTCAGGTGGCTTTCTATCAGATGGGCCAGCGTGTCCACCGCTGTATTGATGCAGCCGGTGCGGGAGGCCGTTTGAAGATAAGTTACGTCCACAAGGGCCAGCGCCGGGAAAATATGATGGCTGATGCTTTGCTTCGTCCGTTTTTCCAGATAGGCAAAGGCCTCCCGGTCCTTTTCCAGGGGAACCGTGGTAAGCACAATATCCGGAAGCACATTTTTCGTCAGAATGGCATAAGGCGTCACCTCGGAACCGGTTCCTGCCGTGGTGGGCACCTCAGCCACCGGAAACGCCTCCCTGACCGGGCCGTCCGCGGAGGTCTGCACTTTGGTGTACAGAAGCCTCTCATCATGCTCCGGGTTCGCCATCATCAGTGAAATGGCCTTGGAAGCATCCATGGGAGAACCGCCGCCCACGCCGATGACAAAATCCGCACCCTCGCTGACTCCCAGAGCCCTCGCCTTCATCACCGTTTCCACGGAAGGATTCTCTTCTATCTCATCAAAAATAACATAAGGTATCCTCTCTCTTTCCAACGCGCCCTTCACATCCTCCAGAGAGCCGTTGATCCGTGAGGAATGCTTCCCGGTCACTATCAGGGCTTTTGTCCCCAGCGCCGCCAGCTCGCGGCTGTGGTTTTCCACACAGTTCTTTTCATTATAAACTTTGGTTGGCATATAAAGCTTCATATACGTTCCTCCTCTTTCCCGCTTTTGATGCTTCTATCGTAACTGTAAGATACTGAACAGTTACCTTCTATTTTATAACAAAAAAAGATAAGCCGCCATCCCCTTACCGTAACTACGGCCAGAAAACAACAGCTTTTCTTTTTAATTCCATACAGGGCAGAAGGAGTCCTATGCGTTCACCACATTCTTCTGCTCCGAATATTTCTTAATATTGGATGCATTGATAATCTTACGATACTCTTCCCCGTTCACCACAACCAGGGTAGGCGCCTGCATCACGCCGTATTTGCCGGCCAGCTCCGCATTTTCTTCCGCATCAATCAGAATATAGCTTTCATCCTTCAGATATTCCTTCGCCAGCTTACAGTTGGGGCAGGTCTTCGTGGTAAAGAGATATTTCACATCATCCGCAGACTCCGCCTTTATAGCGGCATTCTTCCCGTAATCCGCCAGGGTAACCACCGCGGAGGAATGCTTCAGTTCGGATCTGGACAGATCATATTCTGTTCTGTTGGTAAATTCCTGTGCCTTTCCGTCGTTCCAGTTCTGCACGGGACGGTAATAGCCGGTAATACGGCTCCAGACCTCTGTCACTCTGCCGCACTTCGGGCACACCTTCTGTTCGCCGGTAAGATAACCATGCTCAGAACAGATGGAGTAGGTGGGTGACAGGGTATAATAAGGAAGCTTGTAATTTAAAGCAATTGTCCTCACCAGGTTGGCCGCCGCCTTCCAGTCGGGAAGCTTCTCACCCAGGAATGCATGGAATACGGTGCCTGAGGTGTAAAGCGTCTGGATTTCATCCTGGATATCCAGCGCGTCAAAAATATCAACGGTATAGTCAACCGGAAGATGGGAGGAATTGGTGTAATAAGGCGTATCTCCCTGTTTTCCTGCGGTTTTGATTCCGGGCCATCTTTTCCTATCATGCTTTGCCAGACGGTAGGTGGTGCTTTCTGCAGGAGTTGCTTCCAGATTATAAAGATCGCCGTACTCCTCCTGATAGTCGGCAAGGCGTTCCCTCATATGGTTCAGCACTTCCTTGGTAAAATCCTGTGTATGTTTGCTGGACAGATCCTCACGCAGCCAGTTCGCGTTCAGGCCGACCTCGTTCATTCCGATAAGGCCGATGGTTGAAAAATGATTGTCAAAATTTCCAAGATATCTCTTTGTATAAGGATACAGGCCTTCATTCAGCAGCTTGGTGATCACCTGTCTCTTGATTTTCAGGGAACGGGCGGAAATATCCATCATCTTATCCAGACGTCTGTAAAAATCTTCTTTATCAGCGGCCAGATAGGCAATACGGGGCATATTAATAGTAACCACGCCCACGCTTCCGGTGCTCTCGCCGGAGCCGAAGTAGCCGCCTGTTTTCTTTCTCAGCTCACGCAGATCCAGGCGGAGACGGCAGCACATGGAGCGCACGTCGCTGGGCTGCATGTCGGAATTGATATAATTACTGAAATACGGAGTGCCGTACTTAGCAGTCATTTCAAAAAGGAGCCTGTTGTTTTCCGTATCGGACCAGTCAAAATCCCTGGTGATGGAGTAGGTAGGAATCGGATACTGGAAGCCTCTGCCGTTGGCGTCCCCTTCGATCATGATTTCGATGAAAGCCTTGTTCACCATATCCATCTCCGGCTTGCAGTCCTTGTATTTGAAATCCATTTCTTTGCCGCCCACGATGGCAGGAAGCTCAGCCAGGTCATCCGGCACGGTCCAGTCCAGCGTGATGTTGGAGAAAGGCGCCTGCGTTCCCCAGCGGCTGGGGGTATTGACCCCATAAATAAAGGATTCAATGCATTTCTTCACTTCCGGATATGTCAGGTTATCAGCCTTCACAAAAGGGGCAAGGTAGGTATCAAAGGAAGAAAAAGCCTGCGCACCCGCCCATTCGTTCTGCATGATTCCCAGGAAGTTAACCATCTGGTTGCAGAGCACGGAAAGATGTGCCGCAGGAGCCGAAGTGATTTTCCCGGTGATTCCGCCCAGGCCCTCGGTGATCAGCTGCTTTAAGGACCAGCCCGCACAATAACCGGTAAGCATGGAAAGATCATGGATATGGATGTCCGCATTCCTGTGTGCCTCGGCAATTTCCTCGTCATATATTTCAGAAAGCCAGTAATTTGCAGTTACAGCGCCGGAGTTGCTTAAAATAAGACCTCCCACCGAGTAGGTGACGGTGGAATTTTCCTTCACGCGCCAGTCCTCTACCTTTACATAGCTGTTCACTACGTCCTTGTAATCCAGGATAGTGGACTTCATATTACGCATTTTCTCACGCTGCTTGCGGTAAAGGATATAAGCCTTGGCTACTTCTGTGTAGCCCGCCTGCTCCAGAACCTTTTCCACGCTGTCCTGGACATCCTCCACATGCACCGCTCCGTCTTTCACTTTATCCTGAAAATCTGCGGTAACACGCAGCGCCAGCAAATCAATAATGTCATTGCTGAATTCCATACCTGTGGCGTTAAATGCCTTCATAATGACATCATTGATCTTAGTGAGCGTAAAGTCTGCCGTATCGCCGTTTCTCTTAATTACATGAAACATATTACTTCCTCCTCTGTGATTTTACTGCTTTCCTTTAACATGTTCATCAGTCCTTTATGCTTAAAAATAGCAAGTGTCCATCCTTTCCGGATGAACACTTGCCCCCTTATCGGGCGTTGGGATCATTGTATCACCATTCCCAGGTGAAGTCAATGGACAACACAACATATTGTATTAGTGGTGAAATCTTGACATAAATGTAGTGCAAAATGACACCGGAGGCGTTCTCCGGTGTCTGAATATTTTACCGTGTCTGAAGGAATTCGTACTCTCTCTGGGCCTTTGCGTCATCCGGATAGGTACTGATATATTTCTGCATCAGTACGGTTGCCTGTTTAAAATCTCCCAGATATTCGTACGCCACAATTTCATTAAATTTGAGCACCTGCATCAGCTCGTTGCCCTCAATTGCAATCCCCGCCTGAAAGGCATTCAGCGCCGCTTCGTACTCACCGATTTTCAAATCACACAGCCCCAGCTGGTTATATATCTGCGCGTCCGGCGTATTGCTCAGGTAATTGCTGTACACACTTGCCGCATAGTTATAATCGCCCAGCTTTTCATAGGTCTGTCCCAGCAGGCTTACCACATCCACACCGGCGTTGGAATCCTTTGCCTTTTCCAAGCTGTTCCTTGCGCTGTTGTAATCTCCCAGGTAAAAGCTCATCCTGCCCCGGTTATAATCACTCAGCTTCTTATCGTCGTTGTCAAGAACCGTCTGCAGATACCCTTCTCCCAGCTCCTGCAGCCCGTTTTCCGCACAGCTGCAGAAAATGTTAATCCGCATGTCGTAATCCTGCGGCTCAATTTCCACCGCCTTGTCAAAGTCAGCTTTCGCCGCCTCCTGGTCACCCTGTTCGATCTCGATGACCCCTTTCAGGTAATACGCCGTTTTTTCCTTGGGTCGAAGCGCCGTAATCGAATCGTATACGGCCTTGGCCTTGTCAAGCTCACCCAGCTTGTAGTAAGCAGTGGCCAGATAATAATTGATATCAAAATCCATCTGCTCCACATTAAAGTCACTGTAGCTGAGCGCCTTTTCCAGATACTCCGCCGCCTTGTCGTATTCAGTAAGCCCCATATAGGCAAGTCCCTGTCCCCGGTAGGAAAGCCTTGCATCCTCCTTATTCAGCAGCGCCGCATCAAAACACTTCAGCGCTTCCTCATAGCTGAGCTGCTCAATCAGCTTCATGCCCTGGTCGATATTCTCCTGCCTGCCTGATCCGCAGGCCGGCAGTACTGTCATACACAGACTGCATAGAAGAACCATGGTCATATATTTTAACTTTATCATATTTATCTGCGCACCTGTAAATTTCCGTTGCTGTTCCTCGTCACAGAGGTTGTCCCTCTGCCCTCACGTCATAGTATAACAAATCAGGGGGCTTTTTTCATCCCTTTTTGCCAATAAATTTTCAGGTGTTCTCTGGAAAAATATAGTTATGTTTCACAAACCGGCTCAGGCATGTTTGGAAACAGCCCTACCGCAGCAGCGGCAGGCTCCCTGTCAGCCGGTTTACCTGCTTTTTCGTTCCCCAGATGCCGATGCCCAGATAGGTGATATCCTCTCCTCTTGCCGCCGCAGCCCTGCTGATAAATTCGTCATAGGTCCTGCAGCTTTGCGCCACATCGGAAAAATCCACCGCCACACATTCTGCAAATTCCGGCTGATAAAGCTGCTCCCTGATTTGCCTGAGTTTTTCCTTATCCGCTTTCAGGATCGGCACCGGGTAAGCGGTGATTCCCAGGTGCTCCCTGCCGTTTTTATCCAGCACGTCCGGGCCGATTACCTCCGGGATTTGTTTTCCCAGCGTCATCCCCAGGATTCCCGCCGCATTGGCAAGCACGCCCGCAGGCAGCTCCTCATCCAGTATCATTACACATTTTCTGTTTTCAGCTTCCATCGTTTCTGTCCTCATTTCCTTCTTTTCTGTTTTATTCCAGCGCCTGCTGCTCCCCTTCCGGCTGTACGGCCGCCTCCGCGGCATCCTCAGCCGTTTCTTTTCCCCATTTCTGGGACAGGAACAGGCCGCCCAGCGTCAGAAGGATGCCCACGGCGGAGGCTGCGGTTATTTTTTCTCCAAGTATCAGCGCCGAGGCCACTGCGGTAATGACCGGAACCATATAAATGTACACGCTTGTTTTCACGCTTCCCAGCGCCCTGACCGCGTAATTCCAGGTTACAAAGCAAAGCGCCGAGGCTCCCAGCCCCAGAAACAGCAGATTGCCCAGGTTGGACAGCTGTATTAGCTGTGCGGCCTCCACGCGGAAATCCATGAGGAAAAGAACAGGGAGCATAAAAATAAGCCCGTAGAAAAAGGTCCTTCTTGTCGCCTGCACCACATGGTAGCCGAAATCCCCGATTTTTCTGGTAAGCAAAGAGTAGACCGCCCATATAATGGCAGCGCCTATAGCAAGAATATCCCCCAGAGGGTTCAGGGAAAGGGCCGCTCCGCTGCTGCCGCTGATGAGGCAGATTCCGGCCATGGCCATCACAAAGCCCAGGAAAAACCTTTTTCCCGGCTTATCCTCCTTGCGCAGGAAGAAGCTGAAAATCGCCGTAAAAAATGGCGCTATGGAAATAATCACCCCCACGTTGGAGGCCAGCGTATACGTAAGCGCCATGTTTTCCATTAAATAATAAAGCGTAACGCCGCAAAGCCCCGCTGCCGCAAAGCACAATTCCTGTTTTTTCTCCGCAGGCTTCAACTGATGGGGATATACCAGCCACAGCGTGGCATAGCCTATCAGGAAACGGATAAAAAGTATCTCAATGGGGCTGAAGCTCTTCAGCAGCACCTTGGTGGAAATAAATGTGGTCCCCCAGATAAAAATCGTTACAAACGCCGCCAAATGCCCTTTCATATCACTTTGTTTCATCTTCGCCCTCTCCTGTCTCATTGCTGTCTTTTTCCTTATCCTGGAAAATACGCTGGTACTGCTTGGGCGTCAGCCCGATAAACTCCTTAAAAAAGTGGGTAAAATGGCTCTGGTCCGAAAATCCGGCCATCCCCGCTGCATCAATAGGTGCAATCCCCTCCTCCAGGAAGCGCTTCGCCTTGTCCAGCCGGATCGTCTGAAGATACCGGTAAGGCGACACCCCGGTCTGCCTGGTAAAGGAACGAAGCAGATAGGATTTCCCGAAATCCGTTATGGAAAGCAGCTCATCCAGCGTCACGTTTTCTGCAAAATGCTCCTCCATGTATTGGCACAGGCTCTGGATCTGACGGTTCGGACGCAGCACATCCGCCGATTCAAAATCGGACGCATACTCCCTGAGAATCTGGTCCAGCAGGAAAAACAGGTTCTCCTCCTTTTCCAGCAAAGGCGCATCATTCAGCACCGCCCGGTAAAGATCCTGTACGGACTGCGCAATATCGCTCTTATAGACCACGGTTTCCGTAAAATAAGGCATATAAGCCTCGCCCGTAATTTCCTTCACCGCCCGCGACATCACCTCCGGCTTGATATTCACCGCCCGGTAGTCTAAAAGCTCCCCGTTTACAGGCGCGCAGTAATGATTATCCCTGGGATTGAACAAAATCAGATCCCCCGCCGACGTATCATACTCCTTCCCCTTGCACCACAGATGGCGCTTTCCTCCCTCAATAAAGCCAATCACATAATATTCATGAAAATGATTGGGAAATTTCTGGACAATACCGCTCAGATTATAAGCCTCAATATCCAGATCCCGATCATAATATACATGCCTTTGTTCCTGTTCCTGCAGCATGGCCGTTCTCCTTTCGTTCCGCCCTGTCCGGTTCACCATCCACAGTTCCGCTTCAGAGCATGTATATCCACTTTACCATACGCCGGAAGGGCTGTCTTGTATGATCTGACACCTCACAGAATCTGGAAAAAACTCCCCTATAATACAACTGCCCCGCAGCATGCGGGAGTATTCTCAGAATACAGCCGCCGGCTGCAGGACATTTTTTTCATACTATAATATCTGAAAGTTTCACTGCTTTCCTGCCTGCATGATCCCCCGCAGGTATTTATCCCGGATCCTGACTGAGTCCCTCTTACAAGGGCAGGCTTACTCCTTCCATAGCATACATTCCTGTTCAATCACCTTACCGGTTTCCAGAATACATTTTTTCAGTCCTTCCAGAGTTTCCGGCACACTCAATTTACGAAGCTTATCCAGGTAAGCTTCCTCTACCGCCGCTGCTTCCTCCGCATACTTCAAAAAAGTTTCTTCATCCATCCACAACGGCTGAAGCTTTGGAAATATATTTTTCTGAATATGCTGGAAAATCCGGATCCCTCCATAATCAAGATCGCCCGTATGAAAATATTCCACACGTTTCTTTTTAAGAACCGTCTCCAGCTTCTTTAGAAAAAATCGTTCCTTCGGGGAAAAAAATCCATGGGTATAAACCAACAGGGTTCCTTCTTCATAAGGCATCTTCATAAAATTTGCCTTATTCTCCACGGTAACTACCTTACATATATCCTGTTCCTGGCAAATCTCCGCATTTTTCAGCATATCCGCATTCAGTCCGACGCCAAACGGGAACTCCGAAAAACCGGAAACTTTTCCACATACCTGAAGCCTGAGCGGTCCCTTTATCCACAATTCCTGACTATAGGTTTCCACAAAAATCTGACTCAGAACCTCTTCGGCGCTCATTACCTCCGGATCAGAATCCACATCAGGATGGAACCTCCTGGCAGCGCTGATTACAACTCCCTGAATTTCATTCTCAAATACCTTCGATTTTCCCAGGAAATGCTTACTGAACACCCTTTTGTAAATCGGTTCATTTAACTGGTTCAGCCCGGCAAGAGCCTTCAAATAATACTCTTTTTTCTCATACACTCTGGGTATCTTTCCAGCTTCCAGCGGCTTCCTCAGTTCCTCCAGGCTGTCCAGCAGCCAGGGTTTCCATTCCCTGCTGCCTATCAGCTCCTCCAATTCCTTCAGACGTGCCTGCGCAAGTTCCCTCTTTGGCCGCCTGCCATCCAATGCATAAAAAGCATTCATATCCTCCAGACGATATATAAAACACTCTACTTCACTGCCTGTCTGATACCATTTCACATCAAGAAGCCCCTTCTTACTGAGCTCCACTATCTGTGCTATCAGTTCCTGCCTCCCAATCTCATCATATAACTCCTGTTCCACAAAAACAGATCTGCGTCCCGCCGCACCCTCATCCCCGTACTTCTTCCAGTCAGAGGAATGCTCCTCATACCTGTCTAAGATAACCGCAACAACATTCCTGCCTTTTTCCTTCTCGCGCTTCTTCATAGTTCTTCCTCCCATGCGGCCCCTGAGTCCGCCACCTTCCCTGTCCCCGCCGGCTTCTGTCCGGGCCGGACGCTGTTCTGTAAGGGAATCACACAAAAACAGGAATATTTCTTACCGCTTCCATCCTGCCTTCTGAAGTCCGCCCCTAGCGGCTTGTCTGACGAGCCCAAATGACTAAGGTCAATTATATATAACGTAAAAGGCGAGGAGTTCCAGCCGCGTTGGACTTCAGGAGGCAGGATGGAAGCGGTTAGAAATATCCTGTTTTTGCGTCTGACCGCACAGAACAGCGCCCGGCCCGGACAGAAGCCGGCGGGGACAGGGAAGGTGGCGGACTCAGGGGCCGCATGGCGCACACAACTTAATCTTCCTTCATAAGCTGGGAAAAGTCCTTCTTTTCAAATTCCTGTATGGAAATACTTCTTTTATTGGGATTGGCATAAACAAAGGTCTTATCCACGTTCTCCAGATAGTTCTGGATCTTGTCATTTGTGGCGCTGATAATAGCCTGGAAGCCCAGCCCCCTTATCAGTTCGATACAGCTGGCCACCTTCTCGGCGTCCATTTTGGAAAAAGCCTCATCCAGCACCACCAGGCGGATGGTGGGACGGCGGGACAGCTTGGGCGACAGATTGATGTGGTAGGCCTGGGCAAAGCTGGCTAATAGGGCCACATACAGCGGGTTCTGCCCCTCACCGCCGGAGTTTTTCTTGATCATTTTGCTTAAGCCTATGACAAGGCGTTCCTCGCCTTCCACAATCTGTTCCATTTCAAAGGAAAGATAGGTGCGGTAGTCCGCATATTTTTCCATATTCTTTTTGGCTTCCTCCTGCTCCCTGGCGCTGGCATTTTCCGGAGGGATGAAAATATGGATCAGGTCGTTCATCAATGTGCCGTACCTGCTCTCATGATCCATGGAAAACATGTTTATTTGATGCTCCACGGATCCGGACAGGGTGGCCGGATCGATTTCCAGGGATTCATCCATGAACATATCGTAATATTCCCCATCCAGTCCCTTGTTTTTGCTTATCCGGAACTGATAGCGGTCCTTCCCGAAGTTCAGCTTGCGGATAATGCGGTTCAGCTCGTCACGGCGGATATAGGCTTCCTTGATGGCGCTTCGGATTTTGTAAACGAAGTCTTCCTTAAAATGCTCCACGGCCACCCTGGCCTGCTCCATCGCCTTTTCTTCATAATCCCGGATCCGGTCGCAGGCCAGCTCATCCAGCAGCTGCTGATATTCCCCGTTATTTTCCGCGCTGGCGGAGAAATCCCGGTTGGGGTGGCGTCTTAAGTACTCGGAGCGGACGTCAACCAGGCGGTTTTTCTCCGCCTCCAGGCGTTCCTCCGATTCGGTGATTGCGGAAAGTGTCTGGCGGATCAGCGCATCGTATCTGGGATTCTTCACCTGGGAAAACCAGGCGTCAAAATCTTCCTCCCAGGCAGGGGCGCCAATCAGCTGTCTCTGTCTGTCAAGAAGCTCCTCGTTTTTCTCGATGCAGGCGGCATTGTCCGCTTCTATTTTTTTCTCCCGGTCATGGATTTGCAGCTTCAGGCTGTCGATATGACCGTCCAGGACCTTTTGCTTTTCCATGATTTCCCCACGCTGCTGACGGAGGATATCCACGCTTCCCGCACCGAGTTCTTCCATCCTTTTTTCCAGCTTTCGCAGCTGGGCTTCTTTTTTCCTTTTCTCCTCCATATCCTGGAACAGCTCCAGATAGTTTTCGAAAGGTTCCTGCAGATATTCAAAATCCAGCAGGCGCTTTGCCGCCGCTGCCATGGCTTCATATTCTTCCCGGCTGCGGTTCAGCTCCTCCAGACGCTCCTGCAGCTCTTTCTGGCGCTTACGCATACTTTTTTCACCGATAAAGGCGCGTCTGGTATAGTTTTCCGGATTCAGGCGGCGCAGCTGGAAGTTCTGGTACAGCAGGCAGTCTGCGGTCACGCCGATTTTACACTGGCGCAGTTTTGCAACATCCTCGCATTTGATTACATTTCCCAGTAAAAATTGAATGAAGGACTTCACATAAGGCTCTTTACATTCGATTTCCTCTGCCAGCGCGTTTTCCCGGACAGGATATTCCTGGGCGATGAGCTTTTCCGTATCCACAAGGGAAACCCGCCAGAATTTTTTGGCATCCAGCTGCTCGTAAATCTCCATGGCCGCCTTCACATATTTCGGCTCCACGATCAGGGCAAGCTTGTTCCAGGCCAGATAGCCTTCGATGGCGTTTCTCCATTTTTCATCCCGGATATCCAGAAGATCCGCCAGGATGCGGACGGGTATGTTTTTGCCAAACTGCTCGTATAGGCTCTTTTGGATCTCTCTTCTGGCCTCCTCCAGCTCCCTTGGGTAGGTTTTCCGGCCCAGCATGATTTCCATGAGGTCCTTTTGAATCAGATCCGCTTCCTTCTGCAGGCTCTTACACTCGGCTGCCGCCTCCTGGTGCTGTTTCTCCAGGTCGGTCCGCACCTCCTGCAGGCTCTTTTTCAGACGGCCCAGCTCCTCTCCGGAGATGGTTCCCTTCCGGAATTTATCAATATCCCAGATTGTCTGGTTGGAAATGTTCTCTTCCTCCTCCCAGCTGCCGATTTTTTCAGAAAGAGCGGCCCACCTGCGTTCACTTCGCTCAAGCAGAGCAAGGTTCTCCTCCAGGCTTTTCTGCTTGGCTTCCAGCTCGGCATACCCGCTGCCTATGATCTGGCGGTTGATCTCATCGTAGGCGGCCCCATATTCCTCCCTCAAAAGAAGCTGTGCGTCCAGGGCTTCCTTCTGGGCCAGAAGATCCTTTTTCCCTTCCTCCACCCGCAGCCCAAGCTCCCTGATCAGCTCTGTCAGCTGGATAATTGTCAGCTTATCCAAACGATAACGGCAGCTTTCGGTATTTCTTTTTCCCTCCACAAAACGGTCGAACTGATTTTTGATTTCTGTCAGCTCGTTGATTTCCTGCATGGCGTCCTCAATTTTGCGGCGCATACGGCCGTAAAGGACGACGCTCTCCTGCATATCTTCTATATGAATGTCCTGCTCCATGCAGATATACTCTTTTACGAAATCCTCCAGCTTGATATTCATGCGGAAGGGAATTGCGCGCTTGAACAGCCGGGGGAATTTATCCATATCCAGCCCGCCCAGGTAAACATCGTACAGATTCCTGCGGAACCGTTCATTATTGGAGGTATAGAACCAGTCGTCCCTGGCAAAATTGTGCTGCAGGTAACTCTTTAGTTCCCCGATGGCCATAGCCCGCTCCTGCGTCCGATAGCTGTTTTCCAGCAGGCCTCCCCGATGCCAGAAAAACAGCCTGCCGATTTCATTGGTTGCCGTTTCCACATCGAAAATAACGCCCACGCATTCCTTTTCACCGCTCCCGGTCTGCTCCAGTTCCAGGACGATGGTGGTGGAAAAATTGTGGTTTCTTTTGTATTCAGCCTGGTTGTTTTCCCCGATATTGATCATGCCGCGCAGGTATTCCAGCAGGCTTCGGTCCGAATCGTCCGCCGCCGCTTTGTTGAAAAAACCCCGGCCGTCGGTATTCGCATACAGGACGATCTGCATGGCGTCGATGACCGTAGATTTGCCGCTTCCGGAATGGCCGGTAAAAAAGTTGATGCTTTTGTTCAGCGTCAGTATTTTATGATCAATGTAATGCCAGTTGTTCAGTGCGATTCTGGTAATCGCCTTGAAGGACTGGCGGCCGGCCTCAGTCAGCTGCTGTGTCTGTGTACCCGGCATCTGTGTACCCGGCATCTGTGTATCCGGCGTCTGTGTATCCGGCATCTGCATCACCGCTGTCTGTGTATCCGGCGTCCGGATCTGTGAACTCTCCGGCAGCATTGTCTGTGTCTGCTGTATCTCCATCTGGCATTTCTCCTTCTTCTTCCTCATTTGCATCCGGGACGGCTTCTTCCTCACTGAAGCTATTAAGCAGCTTCAGAATATCCTCCCGCATCAGCACCAGGTTGATGCAGGGATAGATAATGATGCGGGTGTGTTCGTTCAGCTCCTCCAGCACGTCAATCAGTTCTATCATCTGGTATTTTTTCAGCAGCGCCAGCGCCCTTTTAATCTCCGTAAGGGAGGACAGGCTTTTTGCCAGCCGGAACTCTCCCACTTTTCCATTCAGCTCCCCGAAGGTGGTGACAATGTTCACGCTGGAGGATACCGCCGCCATCTGTTCATCATAAATCAGCTTCAGCAAAAGCAGATAGATGGTTGCAAGCTTGGGCAGCCGTTCGCCCATGGTAGCCTCCCCCTGCAGCCAGATGGTTCCCAGCTCCGTATTCTGGTTCAGCCGTACGCCCGCCACCGCAAAATATGCCGTCAAAAACTCCATATGCTTGTCGCAGAAATAAAAATCCTTATTGGCAATCATCCGGCCTGCTTTTTTATCATATTTTCTTTCCAGCAGGAAGGTCTGACGGTACAGCTGCCTGATGACATCCTGCAGCTTTTCCTGTTCCTCCTGCGTCAGCTGTTCATATATTTCCAGCATCCTCTTTTTCCCCTTTTCTCTTAACGAATATCATTGCGGGATAGGCAAAGCGTTCGCCTTCCACCTGTTCTCCCGAGGTGAGCACCTCAAAACGGCTGTTTTTACGCATGCAGATGTCATAGGCAAGGATCAGCTTTTCAAAATCCTCTTCACTCTCAAGGGCCATCGTCCCTGTCTCCATCACGCCGTCCTTCATATGCTCTTCAATAAAGCTTTCAATCTGCTGTTTGGTAAACCGGTGATGGATCTTGTTCAGCTGCAGTATCTCTTCTTTGGAAAGCTCCCTGTTTTCTTCCTCCGGCAGCAGATCTCCGGCAAAATTCTTCCGACGCCTCCGCCTGTACAGGGGATTATCATTCAGTACCTCCCAGGCGGAAAGATTCATCTTCTCCGCCACCCTGTTAATCCGCGCAAGCTGCGCTCCGTCCTCCTCCTGCTCTCCCAGCTTGTTAAGCAGCTGGATCACCAGGCCATGACGGTCGCTTTCATCGCTTAAAAGATAATTCAGGCGGCTTACCGTAGCGCGGATGTACTTGCTGTGCTCCCGATCCATATTGGTTATCCTGTGTTCAATAGATTCGAAGCCCCTCTCGATCTGGTCAATCAGATCCAGCACATCGTCATCCTGCCGCTTCTTAAAAAAGCCTTCCGGCTCCTTTTCCTTTTTATCCTGAGACGCGCTCTGCTTTGCCCTGATCCGCTCTATCCATACATCATCCTCACGCATTTCCTTCAGGCAGCGTTTGATATCCATTTTATAGATATAAAAATTATCGCTTGTTTTCAGGATGTGGTATTTTCTCTTTACCACCTCTTCCACGTAGCCCTCCAGATGCTCCTCCAGAAGCTCCCCATAGGACTGTTTTGCCAGCAGGCGGTCAAAGAATTTATCCATATTATGGAGCATATCCTGAAGCGCCTTATTCAGCTTCCTGGTATTGACCAGGGCAGTCTTTAGCATGGCAATATTCATCCTGGAGTCATTTTTGAAGGAAAAAAGAGTGGCATATACGTTCTGGATATAAATATCCGTATCCTCCATCGGCTGGTTCACCAGCTGTTCAAAGGCAGCGATAAAAACCGCCGCATAGTCGGGAATGACTATGTTGGTGGTCATCGTGGTATAATCTTCTATTTTCCGCAGCCATTTTGCCCGCAGCAGCCAGTTCAGGATACGCTTGGGAACCGCTTCCAGCGCCTCCTCTTCTGTTTCCGTTTCTTCCTTTTCCAGCTGGAACCTCCGCCGGGCGCACATATCCGCCAGAATCTGCACACAGGCTTCCCTGCTTAAAAAGAAGTTGTTGTACTGATATTCATCATCTATGGTAAGGAGCGCTTCCATATAGATATCCCGGTTCACGGACCGGAAAAGGCCCCAAAAGGAGCCAGGAATCTCATATATAAATTTCAAATTTACTCATCCTCTTGTATTGTTTCCATCTGTTGGCAAGCAGAAATTTGCCTGCGTACCTCCTCGGACATGGAATCCAGCAGGTAGCTTTTTTCTGTTTTCTGCTGTTCCAGATATTCTCCCCGGAGCCTGGCCGCGGCAAGTTCAATGTCTTCCTTCAAATCCCTTGCAGAAAGCAGCCGGCAGCCCTGGCCGCGGATTATAATCTGTTCCAGGCCGTCCGAGGTGGCCACTGTAATATCATATTTTTTCCCATTTTCATGGGTAAACTTTTCAATATACTGATCCGCGGTTTCCGCCTCTCTGGTATATACCACATGAATATTATGATAGTCAAGCACTTCTGTCGTGTGCCCATGCACACGGTAGGCGTCAAATACCACGATAACCTGTGAATGCACCATGCCCTGGTAATTGCACAGAATATCCTGCAAGCGGCCTCTCGCCCCGTCAATATTCGCCTCCGCCAGGCTTTTTAACTCCTCCCAGGCAAAAATAATATTATAGCCATCCACCAGAAGATACTTTTCCCTGGGCGCCCCGTCTTTTCTGCTTCCCATATATACGGTTTCCCTGGGCGGTACGGCTGTTTTATGTCCAAAACGGTTCCAGCCGTCCTTCCTTGGAAGCTCCTTATTTCTTTTATTGGCATGGAAGGTACGGGACAGAATCTCGTCAATTTCTTCCACATCAATCCACTCTCCGGCCGCCGCATTTCCCTTTTTTCCGGCATCGGCCCTTTTTATTCCTCCGGGATTTCCTTCCGCATTCCCATTGCCGTCCACGCTTCGCCCTCCGCCGGGGCTATCTGCGCCAAACGCTCCATCACTTCCGTCAGCGCCCTCCTGTCTCGGCAGCAGATCATCAAACCTCCTGCATTCCAAATGCATGTAGTCGGTCACCTTGTCCCATGGCGCCACAAAACCTGCTCCATGGGCACAGAATACCGAACCGGTGGGGTTTTCCGTATCCCTCTCCGGATCATAGCCGCTCTGCTCCATAACCTCAAGCGCATTGTGGCAGGGCTCATAGCCCTTTAACGAACAAAACAGCCTGCCATAGCCCTTCGAATAGGCGATTACCTCCTTCTGGTAATCCCGCATCGTCACCACAGGGCAGACACCGGTCAATACGGCCATGTCTCCTTCCGTAAATGGCGCATTGAAGCTGCCGTTCATTTTTTCAATATCCGTCATGGCCCGGCCCACCAGCTTTTCCGGCACCTCCAGCCGGAAGGCATACCAGGGCTCCAAAAGGATGCTGTGAGCCTGCATCAGTCCCTGCCGCACCGCCCGGTAGGTTGCCTGCCTGAAATCTCCGCCCTCCGTATGCTTCAGATGGGAACGCCCGGTCAGCAGCGTGATTTTCATATCCGTGATGGGAGCGCCGGTCAGCACGCCTCTGTGCTCCTTTTCCTCCAGATGGGTGAGCACAAGCCTCTGCCAGTTCCGATCCAGAATATCTTCACTGCAGTCGGAGGCAAACTGCAGGCCGCTTCCCCGCTCTGCCGGCTCCAGCAGCAGATGGACCTCGGCGTAATGCCGGAGCGGTTCAAAGTGTCCCACACCTTCCACACGATCCGCAATCGTTTCCTTATATACAATGTGTCCGGCTCCGAATTCCACCGCCACGCCAAATCGATCCTGAATCAGGCTTTTCAAAATCTCAATCTGCACTTCTCCCATAACCTGGGCCTGGATTTCCTGCAGCCGCTCATCCCATACGATGTGCAGCGCAGGCTCCTCTTCCTCCAGCTGCCGCAGCCTGGGAAGAATGACCGGCACCTCACAGCCCTCCGGAAGCTTCACCTGATAAGTCAGGACAGGCTCCAGCAACGGCGCTGCGGAGGCCTGCTCCACGCCCAGCCCCTCTCCGGGACGGGTATGTCCCAGGCCTGTCACGGCACAGACCGTCCCCGCCTGCGCCTCGTTTATCAGCTCATATTTATCTCCGGAGTATATACGGATCTGGTTGACCTTCTCCTCCCAGACCTCCTGACCCGGCCGGAGCTTATCCTCCGCCCCTGCATTGGTCAGCATGCTTTTTACCTTCAGGCTTCCGCCGGTTATTTTCATATAGGTCAGACGGTTTCCCTGGTCATCCCTGACGATTTTAAATATTTTGGCGCCGAATTCCTGCGGATAAACCGGCTGTACAGTATAGCGCTCCAATCCGTCTAAAAACTCATCCACACCGGTCAGCTTCAACGCAGAACCATAAAAACAGGGAAAAAGCTTCCGTTCCCGGATCAGCTGTATCAGCTGTTCTTCCTCCAGCCGCTCTTCTTCCAGGAACTGCTCCAGCGCCGCCTCATCGCACATGGCCGCCTGTTCATAAAACGCTTCATCCATTTCCCCGGAAAAATCCACGCAGCCCTCATCCAGCCTGTCCTTCAGTTCCTTCTGAATCGCCTCTTTGTCCGTCCCCGGCTGATCCATCTTATTTATGAAAAGAAAAACAGGGATCCCATACCGCTTCAGCAGCTGCCACAGCGTCTGCGTATGTCCCTGTACCCCGTCCGCTCCGCTGATTACCAGCACAGCGGCATCCAACACTTGAAGCGAACGTTCCATCTCCGCAGAAAAGTCCACATGTCCCGGCGTATCCAGGAGGGATACATCCATGCTTTTCCATTTAAAATTTGCCTGTTTTGAAAATATGGTAATCCCCCTGGCTTTTTCCAGGGCATAAGTATCCAGGAAGGCATCTCCGTTATCCACCCGGCCCGGCTTTCTCAGCAGGCCGCTGCGATATAGAATGCTTTCCGATAAGGTTGTCTTTCCGGCGTCTACATGTGCAAGAATCCCTATAACTAATTTTTTCATATCTTATCCTGACTGTTGAATGAATTAGATGATTTATACTGGCTGTATAAGTTTTACAGTTATGTTCCTTTTGTATTTTCATGGCCTGGCCAGTTCGCAGAGGCTTTCTGACCAAAAGTTTCACGTCACCGCAGCACACGCGGCTTAGTCAGCATTGGAAGCAGCCGTCTTATGCCGTTTCTTTCATGAAAACGTTTTAAGTATACCATAAAATCAGGTCAAAAAACAGAGGAAGCTGTTCTTCAGATACGCTGAAATGAAGAAGCTGCTTCCCCTATTTTTATGTATGTTTCCTATTTATCCATATTTTCAGCAAAGTCTTCTATTGAAGCGGCTTTAATTGCTTCCTTCAGCCAGTTCTTCAACCGTTGCAAATCAGTCTCCTCCAGGAGCCTTCTGCGCAGTCCCTCCGGAACTGTACCAAGTTCTTCCAGTATTTCAAGAATACTTTCCGCTCTTCCCATAACCCTTCCTTTGACTTTTCCTGCTTTGTTACCGTCCTCCCAGCTGTACTCCTTTTCCTTTGCTAAAAAGCGTTCTTCATTGAATTCCGCCCACATTAATTCCTCCACCTCCGCTCTCTGTGTTCGCAAAATATCCGCAAGAACTCCCTCTTTCATACAGATATCCACCGCTTGCTTTACAGCTTCCTCCAGTTGTTCTCCTGCAGCAAGGCGTTCCCTGATGCGTTCCACAAACACCGCATATTCCCATAATATCCGGCAATTGTCCATCAGCTCCCGATTATGGCCCAGATTAATATTCAGCATCAGCGCACTGCATTCCAGGGAAGGCTCCGCCGCCAGCCCTTCCGGCAAATAATAGGATTCCGACAGCTTTAAAACCATGCGATCAGGCAGCTGTGCCGTTCCATTATAAAAAACCAGATATTGAGGTAACGGCAGCATCAGCCTTCTGCTTCCATATAAATCCCCTCCGGAAGCATCCACATACTTCCTGTATATATCCGCTAAATAGAAAACTCCCCGGAGCGGCATGTTGGGACAATAGGTACTCTGATGCTCATATAAATTCAGCACATCGTCAAGCAGGAAGGACAGATCATTTTTCATTCCCATATACAAGACATCATCTAACGTCGTAATCTCTAGTGCCTCAGCATCCTTATACTGTGTACCTCTCACGGCATTATATAACGCTAAAAGTTCTTACTTACTGCTGAAAATCAACCGGAATAAACGGTCCTTATAAACTCTGTTCACTTTTACGTCCAATTAATTGCCTCCATTATATTAATATTTTTTCTACAATGCAATAGTAAGTTACTTATTTTTATATATATAATTACAATAAACTGATATATCAAAGAAAAAACTCAACTTTTCTTTTCAGTGCCTTTTCGCTCTTTTCACCATCAGCTGTCATTATAATAAGCAGCTCTCCTTCATAAATACCTTCTACGATTCCGCATAAGAGCATAAACTCCCCCGTCCCGCAGCGCATATCCCGGAGTTCTCCAAGCATTACTGCAAATACGCCATTTTTCCTGCCGATTCTTGTTACCGAACGCAGGCGATATTTATCATCTTCTCCCTTTTCATAAAGAAGAGTCGGCCTGACAAAAAACAGTAATACTATTGCAAGAAGCAGTAAAAATACTGCTGCGCATATCACCGCCTTCAGTATTCTCATCCAGCCTGCTTGCTCTGCGCGGCAGTTTTCAGGGTTAATGCTGCATAACGGGCAGTCCGGATTATTCTTTTTGCATCTGGTAAGGCAGATACATTCCGCCGGCTCTTCCGTTTCTTCCAGGGCAGACACTACCTTTTCATCTGCTCCCTCATTTCTTTCCTCCGCAATATACGTTTCTTTTTCCGGCTTATCTTTCTTCGGTTTGTGCTTACGATCCGGCTGCTTCATATTATTATCTGAATTATCCGGTTTCTTTTTTCTTCCGGGTTCTTTTCCTGCGCCTTTTTCATCTGATAAGTCAGGTTCTAATAGTGGATTATCTGTTCCGCCATCATCAGGCGCAGTAACAGTTTCGTTATTATCCGTATCGTTATTATCCGTTTGGCCGCCGTCCGGCGCTCCGTCTTCATTGCCGCCGTTGCTGTTCCCGCCGCCTCCCTGATTTCCTCCGTCGCCGCCCTCGTCCGGTATCTGCATACGCCGCAGGGTAAATGAAGCTTCCGTAATATTTTCCAGTCTGTCTCTCACATAAAAATGATAGGTGCCCGGTTCGCTGAATTCATATTCTCCTATATCCGTCCATTCCTCGCCATCTGTTGAAAAGGCCTTTCGGGCCAATCCGCAACCGGAGGCGCCATCCGGCTGCAAATCCTGCGCTTCCAGAATAATCCTTGCCTTACCATACAGCCATAGCTGTGGTTTCTGGGTAAAACTGAGCCTTGGGCCGGTTCTGTCAATATTAGCCACACGGATTTCTCCTGTGGCCTGATTGCCGAAGCCATCCCTCACTGCTATATGAAAGGTACCGTTCTCCTTCACCTGTAACCTTTTATCCTCCGCCCAGGTCTTCCCGCCGTCACAGGAATATTCTTTTACACCGGCCCCCGGCAGGCCGGCATTATTTTTATCCGATGCATCCACAACTATGATGCATTCACAGCTCCAGCCCTCCGGTTCCAGGGACAAGGTAAATTCCGGCGGGGTCGTGTCGATATTCTGAATATCAATCGTCTGCTTTGCTATATTCCCGGTTTTGTCTCTCACTGCAACCGTAACGGTACCGTTTTCCCTGATATCGATTTGGCTGCTTTTTCCCCAGGTTTTACCGCCGTCAAAGGAAAACGGTTCCTCTGCCAGGCCGCTTCCCGCTCCGCCATCCGGCTGGAGATCCTCGGCCTGGACTGTCACCCGGTTTACCCGGACATTAGCCGCGGTGTCCCAGCCAATATGGATTTTGGGCGCCGTGTTGTCTATCGTATTAATTACCAGGCTCTTTTCCCCTTCATTGCCCAGTTTATCCCGCACCTTAATCAGATAAGTACCGTTTTCCGTAAATGTATGTATGTTCTCCTTCCAGGTGGCTCCCCCGTCAAAGCTGTAACCCGCTTCAGCGATTCCGCATCCCGGATTGCCGTTTTCCTGGAGGTCCTGTGCTTTTACGGTTACCTCCACACCGCCGCCGGTCCAGTCTCCGGCATAGGTAAGCTCCGTAATCTCCGGCCCCCTTCTGTCTATATTATTGACAGCAACAGATACCTCCGCTTCCGCAGAATTGTTGTTGCTTCCGGCATTCAGCCTGCAGGTATAGGTTCCGTTGCTTTCCACAGATAATTCATTCTGTGCGGACGGAGCCCCTCTATTCCAGATAAAGCTGTCGGAGGCAACCGCAATGCTGCCTTTTATTTCATACCCTGCTTGCAGCTTCACTTCTCTTGTCCACTGCGTGGTATCCGGACGCACCGTCAATACCGCAACCTCCGCTCCCTCCGTTTCACCGCAGGACATTTCATAACCTGTCACCTCGCCTTCATGGCTGCAGTCCAGTTTTTTATCTGTATGCGTAGTGCTGTCGTAGCCTCTGAAGCCGTCCGTTCCCGGACCGTGGTGTTCTGTAAAATGTATCTGTGTGTATTGATCCGCCGCACCGCAGGCGCTGTGTTTTTTAATGACATTCTGATAGATTTCATGTACCTGTCCATGGCAGTCGCAGTATGCATCCCCCTGCGACCAGAAGCCGCCGTTCCCATGTACGGTAACCGTACAGCTGACGGTACGGTAACATCCCTTCTCCTCGGAATGCTCATGAAACAGTTCCCGGAAGCAGCTTCCTCCGTTCTCCTCACTGCCTTCATGTCGATGGACTATGGACGCGGATACGCTGCCGTCCGCTTCTTCCGCTGATATTTTAAATCCGCCCAGGCCCGCCGTTATCAGTGCCAGACATAGAATGCCCGCCATAATCCCCAGCCAGGCTGTTTTTCTTATCGTTTGTAATCCCATAGGATACCTCCTTCATTGTTGTGTAAATTGAGATTCTAAAGTCCCTTAAAGGGTTGATAAATAAATCTAAGCACCAAAAGCATATTTAAGCGCCAAACCAAAAAATGAGCGCAAAAAATACACCAGAAGCTCAGTCCATAGGCATCTCTCCCTTCTTTTGTCCGACCTGTTCCGTAAAAATTGGAATTCATACCGGCTGATTCGCCATGATGCCGTCTTACATACGGCCTTTGAAATGGAAAAACGGATTACCAGGAAATGGTAACCGCCGTGAAAATACTTTATCACAAAATCATTCAGCCCGCAAGCTGTTTTTTACATCAAAAAATATGTAAAACCAAATGCCATATAACTATAAAAAGGCTTGAAAAAAGCTACAGTATAGAACCGAAAATGTATTTTCCCAAAACTATCCAGTTTCTTCGCTGATACAGCCAAAATCCGTCCTCAACCACCTTCGCCGATGGATTTTGGCATCCCTGAATCACTCTCTTACGAGCAATACAGTAAATGCGCTGCCCCGCTTAACAGTAACTTTACCCCATATTATATAGCATAATCCTGCATAAAAAACAGCGGCAGGGAAAGAACTTTACTTCCGTAAAATTTCTCCCTGCCGCCGCTGCTTTCACCGCCGCATAAAGAGTTCTTCTCCTCTGCCGGTGCCTGCGTCAGCCAGAGAAGCTAACCAAAGAAGCAGAATTATTCCCACAATCACAGTTATTACAAGCGTCGCATATTCCCCAAATCCATCCCTGTTTTTTCCCCGGGCCCCGTTCAAAAACGGAATGCCGAGTACGATGGCAAAATACCAGAATACCGGTACCGCCCATTTGATTTGTCTGCGTTGGCGTCTTACCTCCCCTGCAACTATCCCCGCCATAAAATCCGCCGCCTGATAAATCAGCAGCAGCGCCATAAAATAAACCACAATCCCAATCAGCGTATGGAGACGTTGTGCCGTCAGCCACCCGCCTCCGGCCAAAACACCCTCCAGCCGAAGCGGCAGATATATGGCTACCATTGACAAAAACAGTAAACAGATAGGAAAATACCATGCTTCCCGCCAGCCAAATAGTCTTTTTCTTTCCTGTTTTCATCCGGTGTATGCAGCCGTAAATAAGCGCTGCCATGCTCACAAGCATAAACTGGACGCCGGAACAGGAGGCGGCAATGATAAAACGCAGTTCATGATTTACATAGCCCTGCTGCGCTTCATAGGCAAAGGAAGCCCTTTTGCCAAACCTTCCGTAAATAAAAAATACCCGGGCTGCAGGGCCTTTTCCGGTAAAGGAATGTCCGCCGCAGTAAATCCGGGATATTTTTTCCTATCCTGCAGCTGTTTAAGAAAAAACCGCCGCAGGATTCATTTTTCAGTTTATTCAGGCCGTCCTGCCCGCATATCCGGCAAATAACTGCCTGATATCATACCACCTGATACTTCGCCACATAAACAGGGAAGCTGTCCGTTCCCTTGATTTCCTTATCGGCAGTAATGGTCACATTCTTATCCGAGATAATGTATTCCACATTCACTCCCGGTTCAATCACGGTATCCTGCATCAGCACACAGTTCTTTACCTTTGCGCCCTTTCCTACCCTGACGCCACGGAAGAGAACGCTGTTTTCCACTTCCCCTTCTATGATACAGCCGTCAGCGGCCATAATATTTTTCGCCTTCGCTCCTTTTATATAGCGGGTCGGGTTGTCGTCACGGATTTTGGTGTAAATATGGTTGCCGCCGAAGAGCGCGTCCAGGTTTTCCTCGTCCAGAAGCTTCATATTTTCATCGAAATAGCTCTTAATACTGCTGATACGCGCAATATAACCGCCGAACTTATAGCCGCGCACATTCAGCTTATCCAGCTGGGGCGCCAGGATATCCCGCTCAAAATACACATAGCCCCTGACAAACGCGGCGGAGATCTGGCTGATCAGCAGCTCCCTTTCAATAATATAGATGTTCAGGGACAGGTTCTGAATCCCCGGCTCCTCCGGATTGATCTGGATTTCCCTGACACGTCCGTCCTCGATATCCAGGGTATAGTACAGATCCTTATTCACATCGAAGGGTTTGATCAGCCCCTCCGGGATTTCCTCCTGGGCATAGGCCAGGGTCACATCGGCGCCGCTTTCAATATGGGCATTCAGCATGGCCTTGAAATCAAAATTGGCGGCCAGGTTAGCCTCGGACATAATCACGTATTTTTCCTTCTGATCCTTCAGAAAGTCCAGAATGCTTGCCAGCGCCTCCACACGTCCGTTGTAGACCTTCACCGTTTTTTCCGCAAAGGGGGGGACGATGTTCAGCCCGCCGTTTTTACGGGTCAGATCCCATTCACGCCCGGAACCCAGATGGTCCATAAGAGAATGGTAATTCTTGCGGACAATCACGGAAATGTTGTCAATTCCGGCATTGACCATGCTGGACAACACAAAATCAACCATCCGGTAACGCCCTGCAAAGGGAATGGAGGCCATCAGACGCTCCGCAACCAGTTCAGGTACCAGGGAATCATAGCTGTTGGGAAAAATGATGCCGAGTGCATTTGCATTGGAGTTTACCATTCTACTTCACCGTCCTTTACATTATGATCGATCATGGCATTGGGGCCTATCTTGGCGCCGTCGCCGATATACACACCTGCCCCCACCGTGGCCACGCCGTTTTCCGCGCCCTCAGGCATGGCGCCCACTTCGGCATTTTCACCGACAACCACATTTTCCGCAATGATGCAGTGCTTAACCACCGCGCCCGCCTTGATCACCGTGCCGCCCATAACAACCGCATCCTCCACATCTGCGCCAGGCTCCACAATAACGCCGGCAAACAGGACCGAATGCTTCACATGGCCGCCGATACGGCAGCCGTCCGTAATCATGGAATTCTCCACCTCAGCCTCGGAAGAAATCTTGTGGCCGGTCATACCGCTGTTCCTGCTGTATATTTTCCAGTTATCGTCAAACAGGTTGATTCCGCTGTGCTCCGGATCCAGGACCTCCATATTGGCCTCCCACAAAGAGGCGATGGTTCCCACATCCTTCCAGTATCCGCTGAAATGATAAGCATACATCTCACGGCCATCACGCAGCAGGCTGGGAATAATGTTGTTGCCGAAGTCATTCTCCGATTCCGGATCCGCCTCATCCTCTATGAGATACCTCTTAAGCACGTCCCAGTTGAAAATATAGATACCCATGGAAGCCAGGTTGGATTTGGGATTCTTCGGTTTCTCCTGGAATTCGGTGATCTTATCGTTCTCATCCGCCACCATCAGACCGAAGCGGGAAGCCTCCTCCCAGGGCACTTCCATGACGGCCACGCTGAATTCCGCGCCCTTTTCCTTATGGAACCTCAGGAAATCACTGTAATCCTGCTTGCATATCTGATCTCCTGAAAGAATAATCACATATTCCGGATTATAGCGTTCAATAAAAGGAATGTTTTGATAAATCGCATTGGCAGTTCCCTTGTACCAGTCCGATCCGGATGCCTTCTGGTAGGGCGGCAGGACATGCACTCCGCCGTAAAGACGGTCCAAATCCCATGGCTGACCGTTTCCTATGTACTCGTTGAGCACCATGGGCTGATACTGGGTCAGGATTCCCACCGTATCAATACCGGAATTCACGCAGTTGGATAACGGGAAATCGATGATACGGTATTTTCCGCCAAAAGGAACTGCAGGTTTGGCCAGCTTCTGCGTCAGGGCATACAATCGGGAGCCCTGGCCGCCGGCAAGAAGCATCGCAATCATTTCTTTTGCCATAAATGTTTCCCCCTGTTTTCTAATTTCTTATGTTAAAATTGTACCACATAATGACAATTACCGACAGCCTTTTGTGCAATTTAAGCAAAAATTTTTAGCTGTTTTTCGACCGTACATTTACAATTCCAGCCCGGGGTGTTATTCTTTTCGTAAGAAAAGGAATTCTGCGGCGCAGAATATGGGTAAACTTACAGATGGCAATCAACAAAGCGATGCGCACCGTCCTCAAGGCGCTGTCCTACGGCGACATTAACGTACAGTCCTCCGGGGCTTTTGCCAATATCAAGGCAATCGATCCGCTGAAGCGTTTTTACAGGACCATAGACACGAAGATCTACAATGGAGACTATGAGGTTCCCACCCGCATCTATCTGCCCGGCGGGGGCGAATTCATGCCGCAGCAGCAGATCCTGATCTACCCCGCCGTAAACAGCGATTACTCGGAAGCCTCCCCTTTCCCCTCCGTGCAGGAAAACGGAACTGATTTCCTGCTTACCAGGCAGAAGCTCTGCCAGTATCTGGAATATTACCAGGGTACGGAGGCCGACCGGCTGAATCCTTATTTTGCCCCCATCCTTGCACAGGATCTCTCCCGTCAGCCCCGGACGCTGATACTTACGTCCCAGTTCGATCCCCTGCGGGATGAAGGGGAAGCCTACGGAGAACGGCTCCGGGAAGCCGGAAATGAAGTGGAAATCCACAGAATCAAGGATGCGCTGCATGATTTTTTCGCCCTTGGCATCAAATATTACCACGTACAGGAAATCCTCACCCTCATCAATCAATTTCCAGCAATAAAAAAGATACGCGGGTTTTCCGCTTTTACTGTGAATTAAAGGAGCCTGTGGAAGGTAAAGCCCTGCAGGCGGCCCTGGATAAAACCATGGAAAAATATCCGGTTTTCCTGTCCGTCATGCGCAAAGGCCTGTTAGTGGTTTTCCTTCTCCTGCATCGCCGCTGCCTGCGCAGCGGTTATGGTGAATCTGATTTTCACGCCCTCCCTGCGCTGGTCCGTCTATGTCATCGGCGGCGCCCTGAGCATGTGGCTCGCGCTTGCCCTGGGCTTTTTCAAACGGCATAACCTGCTGAAAAACGCCATCTGGCAGATGCTTCTCCTGCCTACCGTATGTGTGATCTGGGATCTGTGCACAGGCTGGCACGGCTGGTCCGTTGACTATGTGCTTCCTGCGGTCTGCATGCTTATCCAGCTTTCCATGCTGATTATCACAAAGGTGCAGAAGCTGCCAGTGCAGGAATATATGATCTATTACATTTTAGCCGGCCTTATCGGACTGCTTCCCGCCCTGCTGCTGGCGCTGGGCGCGGCGCAGGTGGTATATCTCTCCGTGCTCTGCGGCGGCATCAGCTTCCTGATGCTTACCGGCCTGCTGATCTTTAAAAGCAGGGATATGTTTACTGAATTGTACAAAAAGCTGCACTTTTAGGCCTGCTCCTTCAGGTCGTTTTGTGATGGAAGGCCATATATGGCATATCCAACCGCCATGCTCACAAGGTCAAATTACTGCCGGGAAACAGAGTCCCTCCCTTCGCCCGATAAAAATAATGCCTCCGGACACCAGCTGTCCGGAGGCATTATTTTTCGTTGTAATATTTTCTCTTTTTGTATTAAAAGCACAAATTTTTATCTTTTGTTCTGTTTTCTTCCTAACATTTTCCTAAGGAAGGGTTCTCCCTTCACAAATATCTGTCCGAAGTTCTCACAGTTGTAAAAACGCTCTGTGGTCACCCATTCCGGGTACATGTTTTCCTGCTTAACAATCAGGGAATTGTTTGTGATATCAAAGCTGAATGCGTTCATAACATAACCTCCTCCGGTACGTCTGCTTACGTTCCTTTTCAATTACAATATATAATTATATGGACTTTTCGTCCATAATCTGGTAGTCTGAAAAAAACGGCATGTTTATGTACTATCAGTACATATTTTGAGGTTCTGGCTGCATTGACATCAAAGCATGGGGGAAATTGTATGGCAATCCGATTCTGGGAAATTTACGAAGAGACAAAAGAGAAGTATAAGCTGCGCATTTTAGCTGGAAAAAATGGGATGGACAACGTAATCGGCTGGGTGCACATGCTTGAGGATGAAACAATAATCAACCGTTTCAGCGGAGAGGAGCTGGCTGTCACCACCGGACTGAAGGCCCGGATTGACGGCTGGCTGCTTCATCTGGTCGCTTCCATGAAAAAGGCGGAAAGCGCCGGCATCATCATCAACACGGGAATGTATCTCAAGCAGGTGCCCCGGGATGTTATCGACTGGTGCGAAGCGCACAATTTTCCCCTTCTTGAAATGCCCTGGGAAATCTCCATCACCGAGCTGACCCAGGATTACTGCATGCGCATCATGCAGCAGGTGAGGAAAGAGGAACAATACGGAATCATGTTTGAACGGCTTCTCAAGGGTAAGGATGTCCCTGATGACTTCCTGGAGGAAATCGGGATACGCTACCATCTGGACGGCACCTTCCGTCTTTTCTATATGCAGCCCCAGTATACGGCGGAGGAAAAGGTCCTGTTCCGCCAGGCCGCGCTGAAGCTGGAAAACGTGTTCGGCCTGTGGCAAAACGGGACGAAAATCCGCTATCCCTATTTTCTCATGGACGTAAAGGAATACTACGTCCTGGCCGTCAATGATTTCCCGGAGGAATCCGTGGCGGAACTGACCTTACAGATCCGGACCATTTTTTCCTATTTCTTTGAAAGGAAGCAGCTTTGTCTGGGAATTGGCCCGGAATGCCACGGCATACGGAACTTAAGCCGCGCGCTGGGCCGCGCGCGTATTGCGGCCCAGATGGCTCTGCGCATGGAAAAGGATGTGGTTGACTTTGATCAGATGGGCTTTTTCGGCATCCTCTTTTCCTCCGATGATCCGGAGATTTTAAAGGACTATGCCGACAGGCTGCTTGGTCCCCTGGAGGAATATGACCGGCTTCATCATTCCGGCAGCGGCGAAACCATCGGCTATGTGGAAACCCTGCGCAGCTATATCGCAAATGACCGCAGCCTGATCGGGGTTTCCAGGGACACCTACACCCACCGGAACACGGTAAATTACCGGATCCAGAACATAAAAAGGCTTCTGGACAATGAGCTGAAAACTACTGCCGATCTTTTTCCCTATCAGGTTGCTTTTTGTATCCGGGATATGAAATTATAGCGTACGGATCACTTTGCAGGGATTTCCAACGGCTAGGCTCCTGGGCGGTATGTCCTTTGTGACAACACTGCCCGCTCCGATTACGCTGTCCGCTCCGATTGTTACGCCCGGCAGTATAATGGCCCCGGTGCAAATCCAGACGTTGTCGCCAATCGTAACCGGATGTGTGTATTCCAGCCCGGCCACCCGCTGCTCTACATCCATTGCATGCTCTTCCGTTACAATGCACACATCCGGCGCGATAAATACGTTGTCGCCAATCGTAATCTTACCGCTGTCCATAAGCTTACCGTTTACGTTCATGAAAAAATTTTTGCCTACCGTAGTATTGTAGCCATATGTACAAAAAAGCGGCTGCTCCACGACACAGTTTTCCCCCGCTTTGCCCAGCAGGCCGCGTATGGCTTCCTGCCGCGCCTCAAGATCCAGCGGATGCAGATTGTTGTACTCGTACAGCTTTTTTACAGTCACTGCACGGTCCGCCACAAGCTCTGGGTCGCCGGGCTGATATAACAGGCCTGCATATGATTTTTCTTTTTCCGTCATTTTGCTCCTATCCGCGCTTAACCGCGCCTGTAGATTATGTTGCCTGAAGGTTGGGCGATTGAAGCGTACTTCTTTCTATACCTTCCTATTATAAATATTTGGCAGTTGCGCTTTCAGTATACTACAGATGCTTCATGAATGGCAGGGCCATCCATGGAGATGTGTTGTTGTACCTTTGCCACAAAAACCTGCATATCCCCTTCACACAGATAGGGATATTCCCGATCCAGATCTTCGTGAGGCTCTCTGTAAAAACCCGTAATATAAATTCTACGTCTGTCAAAAGCATCCTCGGCAAACTCCTCCATAAAACAGTTCTGAAAACCAACCGCATTTTCATACTCCAGGAACGGTTGGAAATCAGGGTGGTTTCTGATAAAAAGATGGTCCAGATCGTACCAGTCCTTTTTGAAGGTCCATATGGCCTCCATCCTGTCCCTGTCGTAAAGTTCCCGGTGCTTTTCTATCGTCGGATACACCACTTCATCGCGCCACAGCTCATCCGTAAGCAGGTGCACATAGTATCCGAGGAAAAAGGATTTCGCCTTTTCTCCATAGGCAGCCCATTTTTCCCCGGTCATATATTTATTCAGGAATTTAGGGATATCAATCTCTCCGTCCGTTTTAAAATGCGAGGTATTGGTATCCGGTGTGAAAACCAACCAGTCCTCATTGGGAACGCCGCTGTCAGGAGCGATATTACCCACAATAAACTCCTGCCGTTCCAGCTTGGGAAATACTTCAAGCATCTGTTCCGCAACTCTTAAATGAACCATCCATGTTGCCATTATTTTTCTCCTCCTATTTTTATGGTAATCATTCCGCTGCCGGGTCTTCCACGATTCCTATAAATATAGGAAGATCCGTTTCCTTATCTACAATGGCATAAAGGAAGGGGCGGTCCAGAATCACATTTTCAGTTACCGTATATGCTCCTCCGGCCTCCATTTCCACTACCGTGGCCGCCCCGGCTTTTGTCCCCAGCTCGTCCACTTCAATATACGTCTTATGAAGTATGCGGCTGATACTGATATTCCCGCCTTCACAGCTGCCGATTCCTGAAAAATCAGCAAGACCGGAATCAAAGGCCAGCGGCATTCCCATTCCTGCCAGGGTATCCGACAGCTCCAGGCTCGATTCTCCCTTAAATTTGGGAAGCGCGGTTTCCACTGCCGCTTCTGCAGGGCTGGTAAACATATTCCGCAATGCTTCCCCATCCAGCTGCCTGATATATTCCTGCAAAGTCCATCCTTCCTCCGGGAGAATCGCTGCAAAGTAGTATCCTGATGCATAGGGCCTGCAAAAACCAACAGCGTGTTCTCCCTTCAAAAATACGGATTCCATGGAATACATCATGGGAACCTCGCTTTCGCTGCCATCCTCCTTCGTGAAAGTCCCGTTCCCCACCTGACTGGATTGATAGGGTTGTTCCCATTTTGCATCGAATGCCGCTGCATTTACAAGATACATGATGGCTTCCCTGGGAATTCTGTCAAGGATGTCCTTTACCATTCCGTCCGTATTCTGTTCCACCCATTGATTCAGCTCCTTGCAGGCGGCTTCATCGAAGGGAGCGCCATAAACTGATGCCCCGGATTCCAACGCATTTCGTTTCAGGAACTCAGCATCCGGCTGAAACTGTTCATTTTCCGTGTTGATCCAGACCGAATTGGCCAGCTTCATTTCGGCGCCGTCCGCACTTGGCAGGCCTTCCGCCCAGGAAAGCAGCTGTTTTCTCCCCTGCTCCGGCTCCATTCCCGGATACATGGTCATGCCCATCTGCTCCAATGTCCCTGTTCCTGCCCCAATCCGCGTCATTTCCAGCGCCTGAAGGACGGAAATGGGCGCAATCATGAGATTGCGCGTTCCATCAGCCTGCACGGCGTCGGCAGCTTCTCCGCTGGTTTCTGCCTCGTTGTTTTGTACCTCGCTGGTTTGTACTTCATTGGTTTGTATCTCACTGTTTACGGCATCCCTGAGCAGTCCAAGAGAAAATTCACAGTAAGCCCGGGCGAAATCTTCTCCGATCTCTACGGTTTCATTTTTTTTGCTTCCGCTGCGATATTCCTTTGTCAAATCCATGGTTGATGCAGGCAGCTGTGAGGCTTTGCCGCAGGCGGGTACTGCCGCTGCAATAAGAGACAACAGCAAAAGGAGAACCGGAAGTCTTTGTGTTTCGGAACATTTGATGTGTTTTTTCAGCAGAAATGTTTTTTTATGGTTTGCTGGAGATTTTCTTTTCATCATTCCTCCCATCTGCACATGGAACGCGCGGGTGTTTCTTGTTATGTACTCATCTGGCCGAGCTGTATTACTATTTTAAAGAAAGGCGCATTATCCGATTAGCCGGAAAATCCGTCCTGAATTCTTCTCTTTTTTATTTTACCATAAACAAACTTTTTTGCATTTTTTATTGGGAATATTAATACAAAATTAAAAGAATCATAAGTTGTGCTAAGCTTTTGCCTCCATCGACGGCAGGTGTCCCACAAACTGTCTGAACATCCTGTAAAAATGAGCCCTATTGGAAAATCCGCAGGCTTCGGCCGCCTACCGGATACTGCAGTTTTCCGCCAGAAGCATCCGCCGCACGCCGTCGCAGCGAACAGACTGTATCGCCATTACAAAAAAGGCAGAGGAAAAAACTTTCATGTTTTTGCCCGCCACGTGCTACGTTATTCCGGATTCTACCAAAGAATCAAAGAGGTTCCGGAGGCGGTTGAAAGCCATTTGATTGTGAAAGCTTGTGAGAAATCAAGAAAGCTGGATGGGGAATGTGTTCCGGTACATGGGAACAACCTTTAATACCGGAAGTATCAGGGGATAGATAAATGGCCCCGGCAGAGGCGCCGCGCTGTTTTTTCAGGAAACATCGCGGCCTGCCGCCAGCTCCGACAGCTGATCCAGAACGCTTTTTCCGCCGTTCAACGTAATGCTGCCCACCTTATCGCAGATTTTTTCCAGATACTCCATTTCCTTCAGGCGCATCAGCGTCCTGTTCTCTTCCATCAGCTTCGCCGTGTTCAGAAGGCTCCTTGTGGATGCCACCTCCTCCCGGCGCATGATGACGTTGGCCTGGGCCTTTTTCTCCGCTACCAGGACGGTGTTCATGATTTCACGGATTTCTCCCGGGAGGATGATGTCCTTGATGCCTGCATTTACGATTTCCACGCAGTATTCCTCTTGTCCCGCCTTCATTTTTTCCAGAATGACAGCAGACAGCTCTTCTTTCTGATTGAGCAGTTCATCCAGACGGAAACGGCCTACCTGTTCCCTGAGCAGCAGCTGGGCCCTGGTGTAGAGGAGGCCTGATACGCCATCCACCTTTTCCACCAGTTTTTCCGGATTGGTGATCCGGTAGTTTACCACCAGGTTCAGGCGGATGCCCACCTTGTCGGCAGTAAGGATTTCCTGTCCTGAAATATCCAGCTGCTGGATTTTCATGTTGAAAATCTTGCAGGTTACTTCCCGTCCGTAATTCCAGAAATAATAGGTGCCCGTGGCCAGCCTTTTTTCGTAGTGCATATCAAAATACAACAGACCTGTTTCCCCATCCTTGATGGTGATTTTTTTATAGAATTTTACAGGCATCAGGTCCATATAGATGCGGGGAAGGGTGTCTTCCATGCAGGGCTGGGTGATATCCACCAGTTTGAATTCGTTTTTTTCATAAACGTTCCAGAACAGGGTTTCCGCCTTTGTAAGCACTTCCTTGTATGCCCCGTTGACAAAACGGATGGCAATGCATTCGTCCGGCACAGCGGCTTTTACCACACGTGCAGAAAACTCCTTATCCTGCATGAGGATATTCTCCGGAATGCCGCAGGTTTTTACCTCCCCGCTCATTGGCACGATCTGTACGTCATAGCCAAGGGCTTTGGGATATGTATATTTACCGGCAGCCAGAAGGCGCAGAAACTTTCCGTTGCGGCAAAGATAGCCGGCTTCCTGTTCTTTGATAATATAGTGTGTCATAGCAGCACTTCCTTTCCATATTTATTTGCTGCCAGACAGCAATTTCACAACATATCAGTCACTTGGACTGCTATTGGATTTTTGCTGCAGGCCGCATGATTTTTTCTTTTTTGAAAAAAGATATCTGCCCCGTCCCATCCCTTTTGTGCGGGTCCTTCCTTCAGTTTCTCCGGGACAAGGCGATCGTAAGTCCGGCGGCGCCGGCCCGTATATCGCCTCAGACAGAGGCGGGAAATCAAAGGTGCTGATTCCCGGCGCTGTTTCCAGGAAAACGGTATCCGAAGGGACGCTGGCTCAAAAGGGACTGCCTTTTTCGGAAAATCCGGCCGGTACCTGCCGTTTTGCCGGCATTTCCTTCCTTTTTCCCGGGCCGGAACGGGACAGTTCTCTTTTCCGGTTGGTTGAAACATTGATAAGATGTTTCTGAATGATTGCTATACCAGCTTAGCTACGTGACGAAGCACGGTGGGATTCGAACCCACGACACATCATGTCTTTTAGCGTATCCGTTTTTTGCGGATATCATCTATGCCCACTGCCCGGCATGCCATTCTGTCAGAGACAAACGGCACCATTGAGGCGCGCTGCAGCGTCCGGTTTTCCCGGATACGCTACGGCAGGCGAACCTCAGGCAGTTTCAGCCTTTCACTACTCCTATGGTTTTCAGCCGTTTTACCGGCACCACCAGATCTGTCTGGTTATCCATGACCTCTTCAATATTTTTATAGGCGAAGCGGCTTTCCTCGGCCACGTCGCTCTTGTTCTTTTTTCCAAGAATCACGCCTGTTTTCTGCAGATCCAGAATTACCTCCTCGCAGGTAAAGGCCTGCATGGCGCCCTTTCTGGAATACTGGCGGCCTGCTCCGTGGGAGGAAGAACAGAAGCTGTCGGGATTTCCTTTCCCCATCACCACATAGCTGTAGCTCCCCATGGCCCCGGGAATCACCGCCAACTCACCGTTTCCGGCCCGTACGGCGCCCTTGCGGTGCACCCACACATTTTTTCCAAAATGGTTTTCCAGCGCCGCATAATTATGGTGGCAGTTAATATCACCGGAAAATTCCAGCTGCAGATCGGTATATTTCCCAATCCATTTTTCCAGAATCGCCTTCACGGCCAGAAGCATTTTCTCCCGGTTTTCCCTGGCAAAATCCATGGACAGCTGCATCCAGTGCAGATACTGCTTCCCTTCCTTCGTATCCACTGGCAGAAAAGCCAGCCGGTACTCATCGGGCACCTCGCTGTACCATCTCCGGTTCAGTTCCCGAGCCTTTGTATGGAAGTAATCGCACACGGATTTTCCGAAATGACGGCTTCCTGAATGAAGCATCACGGCCAGATAGCCATTATCATCCTCCTGAAGCTCAATAAAATGATTTCCGCCTCCCAGCGTCCCTATCTGGAAATATCCCGCTTCCAGCTGTCCCAGAAGCTCGGCGTCCTCCTCATATTTTTCCATCTCCTCAAAGGCCATATCCAGGGTATAGCACGGCATTACGGTCTTATGATGACCAAAGCCCACTGGGATATTGCGCATAATATCTCCAATAATCGCCTGCAGCAGGCTCCCGTTTCCGGTCATCCCCCCGCGGATATCCCCCACCTTAATGTTCGTTTCCGTATAAGCCATGCCGCAGCCGATATCAACGCCCACCGCATTGGGAATCACCACATCCTCCGCCGCAATCACACCGCCGATTGGCATCCCCATCCCGGTATGCGTATCCGGCATCAGGCTCACCCACTTATGTAAAAACGGAAGTCTTGAGAGATGATACGCCTGCTCCATGCACCCCTTTTCCAAATCGCTTTCCTCTTTCAGCCAAACCTTTACCGGAACCTTCATGTTATCAGGTTCATACATAACAAACATATCTTCATCCCCTTTCCAATTCTTTTTGTGTTTGTATAGGTATCTCGGTTACATGCTCATTTTATGGGTTTTGGAAATTTTTATCATTTAAAAAAAGTTGCGAGGATCGTATAATTTGAATATAGTCGGTATCCTGGGGGCGGCTGTCCGGTTCCTGTGTCCTGGCTGCATCCTCCCGGGGGTGGTGTCTGCCGGTTTTCCGGGGCGGCTGCGGGATATTTTCCAAACCATGGGAAAAAACGGTGATGTTTCTTACTGCTCCCAAACGCCGGGATTCTGCCGTCCTTAGCGGCTTGTCTGACGACACAGCCGTTCACAGCCACCACAGCCGTCAGTAGTTGTGGCTGGCTGCGGAGGAGTTTTGGCCGCGTTGGCAAAATCCCGGCGTTTGGGAACAGTTAGAAACATCCCGTTTTTGAGGTGGTTTGGAAAATATCCCGCAGCCGCCCCGGAAAACCGGCGGACACCAACCCCGGGAGGACGCAGCCAGGACACAGGAACCGGACAGCAGTGCATAGATTCGGCATTTTGAAAAATATACCCGACACAGGAGCTTTGCCATGAGCGAATTTCAGGAATTAATTAAGAATTTTGATAAAATAAGGGATTATATGCGCCAGTTCTATGTTTATGGGTTTAAGGTGCGCAGTGACTTTGATGCGAAGAGCGCCAGAACCTATGATAATGAAAGGCGGCGGGTGGAAAGCTGGCTGGGGGAGTATACGAAGGCCGGGTATACGGGGAAGGGGAAGCATGTATATATCAGCGTGGATGGGAAATCGGTGGCCGGGAACCCTCTGTTTGCCGCGTGGAAATCCAAAAGCTTTACGGATAATGATCTGCTGCTGCATTTTTTTATCCTGGATCTTTTCATGGAGCACAGAGAGGGGCTGTCGGCGGGGGAGGTCTGTGATGAAATTTCAGACGTTTATGGTTGTGTGTTCGACAGCCAGACGGTGCGGCTGAAGCTTCGGGAATACGAGAAACTCGGGCTGCTCGTTTCTGAGAAAAAGGGGAAGGCGCTGGTCTACTCCACGGCAGACGGTTTTCTGGAAGGGCCGGAGGACTCCGGTATCCGGGAACGTCTGCTGGATGCGGTGAAATTTTTTCAGGAGGCCGCGCCCTTTGGCTTTGTGGGAAGCACGCTGTTAGATCAGGCCGGGGAGGAGAATTGTTATTTCCAGTGGAAGCATCACTTTATTGTACATACGCTGGAGGACGGGGTTCTGGCGGAGGCGCTGTCCGGAATCCGGGAGCGGCGGCGGATTTGCATGGATGTTAAGGGCAGCCGCAGCAGACGGATGTCTTCCCTGGAGGGCGTGCCGCTGAAGATTTTTGTCAGCACGCGGACCGGAAGGCGGTATTTATGCGTTTACCAGGAGATGGGGCGGCGTTTTAACAATGTGCGCCTGGATTGTATTGTGAAGCTGCGCCTGTTGGAGGCATGTCCGTACTATGAGGAGCTGGTTGAAAAGCTGGCGCGGAATCTGGCGCATTGCTGGGGTGTTTCCTTCGGCGGCAGTAATTCCCGGCTGGAGGAGGTCGTAATCAAGCTGTGGATTGATGAAAAAAAGGAGCCTTACATTATAAACCGGCTGACCAGAGAGGGCCGGGGCGGTGAGGTTCTGAGGATACGGGAAAATGAATATCTTTACAGCGGCGCTTTTTTTGATACCAATGAAATGCTTTCGTGGGTGAAAACCTTTACCGGAAGAATTCTGGATATACAGGGCAGCAGTCAGGCATCCATAGATAAAATTACGGTTGACTGGGAACGGATGTACCGGATGTACTGCAGCGGGGATGGCCTGGGGCCTTCTGAGGAGGAAGAAAAGGACGAAGACTGCTGAGAGGACGCGGGCGTACCGGAAAGCCATAGTGTGGGAACGCGCTGCGTTTACAGGATTGCCGCAGTTTGAACCGGAATGCGGAAGGGAATTGCAATGGAATTATTTCATGAAATATACAGCTGTTATTTTGATGTGGTGCGGCGGATTCTGGCGGAGGCGCAGGATACGCCTGTTTCCGTAAAAAGGATGGAAGAAATCGCTTTGTCGCATGGCTTTCAGGAGACGGCTCTTGCCATTCTGCCGAAGCTGACCTCAGGCGCCTGGCCGTTGCTTGAGGAAGCTGGGGAAAAGGAGTATCGTTCCAGGCTTTCCCAGGCTCCCCGGACGCCGTTAAGCAGCCTGCAGAAGTCGTGGCTGAAGGCGCTTCTTCGGGATCGGCGAATCCGGCTGTTTCTTACGGATGAGGATATCGCCAGGCTGACCCGGGAGCTTTCCCATGTACAGCCGCTGTACAATGACGGGGATTTTCATTATTATGATCGGTACACGGATGGGGATCCTGTGGAATCGGAGGTGTACCGGGCACATTTTCAGACAGCGCTTTGTGCGCTGCGGGAGGGGAGAATCCTTCTGGTCACCTATGAAGGAAAGGAGGGGCAGACGCGCAGCTTCGAAGCGGCGCCTTATCAGATACAGTATTCTTCCAAGGATGATAAGTTCCGCCTCTGTTGTCTGAAGTACAGCCGCGGCGCCTTTCGTATCAACACGCTTCTGAATTTTGCAAAAATCAGGGAATGCCGGCTTTCCTCCGAACATGTCCCGGATTCTGTCACCGGATACAGATTCCAGCCGGTAAGCCGGGCTGCGGAGCCTGTGCTGCTGCAAATCAGCGGCGAACGTAACTCTCTGGAACGGTGCATGCTCCATTTTGCCAGCTATGAAAAGCATACGGAATATGATGAGGAAAACGGCTGCTGGCTCTGCTCGATCTATTATGATTCGGCGGATGAAACCGAGCTTTTGATTGATGTGCTTTCTTTCGGGCCCGTGGTAAAGGTACTGGGGCCGGAATCCTTTCTGACGCAGGTGAAGGAACGGGTGAAGAGGCAGCATAAGCTGCTTTACAGGATGGAGCTTTGAGATTTTCCTGCTTTACCGCCCTTTATCAGCTGCAGGAAGCATACCACGCTGATAAAAAGAAGCGCCGCACAAATCCACGGCCTTGCCAGCGCCCCGCCCAGGCCTGCCGCGTCGATAAGAAGGAACACGGTTATGTTCCCTATCCCATGGAATATCATGGGCGCCAGCAGGGTTCCCGTATGTTCCATCGTCCATGCAAGCACGGTTCCCAGAAACGCTGCATAGATACCCTGCACCAGATTCCCGTGATAAATTCCAAATATCAGGCCGGAAAAAACCATGGCCGCCGGAGCCCCGAAGATATCTCTTGCTTTTCCATAAATGATGCCCCGGAAAACCAGCTCCTCGGAAAAAGGCGCTGCCAGGCCGTAAAGCACTATCCCCAGCCAAAGCGGCACATCGGCCTGGGCCCGGGATACCTCCCGGAACGTTTCGGAAAACCGATCCAGCTGCAGAAATGCCATAAGGATATTCAACCCCAGCGCCAGCGCCGCCGCCATGATAAAAAACGGCAGTATTTCTTTCCGATCCGTCCGTTTTGCGGGCCGAAAATGAAGAAACGGCTTCCATAGCGCAAAACAGGCCAGCCCTCCGGTGAGAATCATAATCAGGTTTGCAAGCCCCCCGGTCAGACCTGAATTCAGCATTTCTTCCGCATTTTCCCCGCCGCCGATAAGCGCTCCTGCCAATAGCAGGCCTGCCATTTTCCCTGCTTCATACACAAGCAGAGCCCCCAATACGGAAAAAAGCGCTCTATACACCGTATTTTTATCTGCACGGCCTTTTATATTCTTTTCCGTCTCTTTCTTTCCGCCGATTCTCATATCCGCTCCTGTCAGCTCACATTTTTCCTTCTAATAAAAATAAGCCCAAATCCTCTACACTCTCCGCAATATACTCCGCCCCGGCTTCTTCCAGCTCCCCTTCCGGCGCATATCCATAAGTAACGCCGATTTGATGAAGCCCATATTCTTTTCCGCTATATCTTTTTCCCACTATAGCAAAGTTCGGTACGGAAGTCAAAAATCTTTATTGAACCTTTTTAAATGAAGCAGGAACTGTTCAGCTGCAATAAAAATACAATATTTGGGATAATTGCACAATTTTTATCCTTTATTTTTGTACGTTATTTTCTCGACTCCTATACGGCGAAATGCTATTCTATAAGTCCGTTCATAAATAAAAAATGACGGTTCTGATAAATTCAGACAGTGATGCTGTGCTCCAAGCAGCCTCTCATTGTTCTTTATACAGGGAGCTATCCCCGTTTCTTAATCGGTACCTTCTGAAGAAGGAAATACCGGTAAAATTTCTTTTTTGTTCCTGTTATGTTTTTAATTCGTATACATTATTATGTGTTCTGACTTAGCGCACTATTGTGGTATTCTCCCGATGCCGCCGAACTGCGGTTGACCTGCCACATTTTTGCCCATTTTACGGCCACATTGAACTAATACCGGTCGGAAACACTGCAATGTATACCACCGGAAAGGGGTGACTTTTTTACATGATCGAAGTGTCGCATATCACCAAGACCTACCGTGTTGCCAAGCGCGACGCGGGCTTTATCAACGCTTTTCATAGCCTGTTCCACCGTGAATATGAGGAAATCAGGGCGCTGGACGATGTTTCCTTTACGATTCAGGACGGAGAAATGGTAGGCTACATAGGGCCAAACGGGGCCGGAAAAAGCTCCACAATCAAAATCCTCAGCGGAATTCTGACGCCGGATAGCGGGACCTGCGTCATAAACGGCCGGATTCCCTGGGAAAACCGCATCCGGCATGTGGCAGATATCGGCGTAGTTTTCGGACAGCGTTCCCAGTTGTGGTGGGACGTGCCTGTGGCCGATTCCTTTGAGCTTTTAAAGGATATCTACCATATTGATGATGCCGTTTACCGGAAAAACAGGGATGAACTGACGGAGCTGTTAAATCTGTCCGAGCTTCTGCGCACGCCTACCAGGCAGCTTTCCCTGGGCCAGCGGATGCGCTGTGAAATCGCGGCCTCTCTCCTGCATTCTCCAAGGCTTCTTTTCCTGGATGAGCCGACAATCGGGCTGGACGCCGTTTCCAAGCTGGCTGTCAGGGATTTTATCAGGCGCCTTAACGCAGAGCACCACACCACGGTGATTCTCACCACCCACGATATGCAGGACATCGAAGCACTGGCAAGCAGGATTCTGCTTATCGGGAAAGGCAGGATCCTTATGGACGGCACGCTGGACGATATCCGCCGGGGCGGTGAAAGCATTGACGAAACCGTGGCCTCCCTCTATCAGCAGTATGATATTTAGGAGGGCGGCCATGAAAAAATATCTTTCCTTTTTCCGCCTGCGTTTTAATACGGGGCTGCAGTATCGGGCGGCAGCCCTGGCCGGGATCGTCACGCAGTTTTTCTGGGGAGTTATGGAAATCCTTACCTTCCGTGCTTTTTATGACTCGGATCCCTCTTCCTTTCCCATGACCCTACAGGCCACAAGCTCCTATATCTGGATGCAGCAGGCATTTCTGGCACTGTTTATGGCCTGGCTCATGGAAGGGGAAATTTTCGAATCCATTAAAAACGGGAATATTTCCTATGAATTATGCAGGCCCTTTGGAATCTATAATATGTGGTTTTCCAGAAGCCTGGCGACAAGGCTGTCACGCGCCGTACTGCGCTGTTTTCCCATTCTTCTTATAGCGGTTTTCATCCCGGCTCCCTACGGGCTTGGCGCGCCGGCAGGTCCGGCCTGCTTCCTTGTGTTCCTCCTGACGCTGGCATTGGGGCTTTTGAATGTGGTGGCCTTCTGCATGATCATTTATATGCTCTCGTTTTTTACCATTTCGCCGGATGGCATACGGCTTGTTTCGCTGTCTATGGTGGAGTTTTTCCAGGGGGCAATCATTCCGCTTCCTTTCTTTCCCGATGCGGTGAGAAAGGTGATGGAACTGCTGCCCTTTGCCGCCATGCAGAATGTGGCTCTGCGGGTGTACAGCGGGGATTTGGCAGGGGCGGCATTGCAACGGGCTGTTATTCTGCAGATTTTCTGGTTTTTCGCCATGCTGGCATGCGGTAAGGCACTGGAATACAGGGCAATGAAAAAGATCGTGGTGCAGGGAGGGTGAGCGTATGAATATGGCAATTCATAAAAATCAGAATGGGCCGGACGGGAAACTGTTTGAAGGGCTGATTAAAAGACTGGCCGGCAGCCTGCATTTATATAAGCAGTATTTTATGATACAGCTCAAAAGCACCATGCAGTATAAAACCTCCTTTTTCCTGACTGCCCTTGGGCAGTTTCTGGCATCCTTTAATGTGTTTCTGGGCATGTATTTTATGTTCCAAAGATTCCGAAACGTGAGGGGCTACGGCTATGGCGAGGTGCTGCTGTGCTGCGGTATCCTTCTGATGGAATTTTCCCTGGCGGAGACATTTGCAAGAGGGTTTGACCAGTTTTCCTCCATTATTGGGAATGGAACCTTCGACCGGATTATGGTGCGTCCCCGCAGTTCGGTGCTTCAGGTGCTGGGACAGCGCATTGAGTTTACGCGGCTGGGGCGTATGGTACAGGCTGTGATTATTTTTGCTTACAGTCTTTCTGTGGGTACGGTTGACTGGAGCTTTTCCAGAATCGTGGTCCTTATTTTTATGCTCCTTGGAGGAACCGCTTTGTTTGCGGGAATTTTCCTGATATATGCGGCTATTTGTTTTTTCACGCTGGAAGGGCTGGAATTTATGAATGTGCTCACGGACGGGGCAAGAGAATATGGGAAATATCCTTTTGATATTTATGGGAAGAAGATTCTTCTGTTCGCAACCTTTGTGGTTCCTTATGCCTGTGTGCAGTATTATCCGCTGCTTTTCGTGTTGGGGCGGGGAAAATGGTGGTATGGGCTGCTGCCGGGGGCAGGGGTGGCATTTCTGCTGCCGTGTTATCTGCTTTGGCGGGTGGGTGTGAGGCATTATAAGTCTACGGGATCTTAAAACTGCTTTGGCTGAACAGTTATATACTGACCTGCTGAACAGACAAACTGCGAGCCTTAATTTTATTGAAAATAACTGTTCAGCAGGTCAGCGCATTTACTGCGTTGACCGTAAGAAAGTGATTCGAGAGTGCTAAAATCCATCGCCAAAGGCGATTTAGGATGGATTTTAGCAGTAACTGTGAGGGGTACTGAACAGTTACGAAAATTATATGCGGTACCGCTTCGATAAGCTTACCATCCTGAATGCTTAGGTTGTTTGGCAGTCCTTGAACACTACTTTATATCCCTGGTCAATTTCCTCTTGATTACTATGTTAAGAGGACTGGATTCCATTGTTAAATGGAACGCAGTCCTTTTTTTGCATTCTCGGTACAAATCTTCATATAAAAATGTGAGTTACTACACCAAAAAGTTATTAATTATGTGGGATCCTTGTAATTTCAATATGAATTGCATATAATAAAAGTGTGATTTATAAACACATAAATATCAATAAAAGTGTGATGGAGGGTATCTATGGAACGATTGATTTTGAAAAAGCTACTGGAATGGAAAAATTCTCCCTACCGTAAACCACTGATCTTAAAAGGCGTACGGCAGGTAGGCAAGACCTGGATTCTTAAAGAATTCGGCAGATGCTATTATGAAAATACAGCTTATTTTAACTTTGATGAAAATGAGGAATACAGGCAGTTTTTTGAAACTACCAAGGATGTGGAGCGGATTCTACAAAATCTGATGTTGGCCAGTAGTCAGAAGATTGTTCCTGAAAAGACCCTCATCATCTTCGATGAAGTTCAGGACTGCCCCAAGGTCATCAACTCCATGAAGTATTTCTGCGAGAATGCACCGCAATATCACATTGCCTGTGCAGGATCTCTGCTTGGCATTGCTCTGGCGAAGCCTTCCTCTTTCCCCGTAGGTAAGGTCAACTTCATGCAGATAGATCCCATGACCTTTACAGAATTCCTGCTTGCCAATGGCGACGAGAATCTGGTGAAGTTTCTGGAAAGCGTAGATACGCTTGGGCCAATCCCCGATGCTTTCTTTAACCCTCTTTATGAAAAACTCAAAATGTACTATGTGACTGGCGGTATGCCCGAACCTGTTCTTATGTGGACGCAGGCACGGGATGTGGCCGCCATGCAGGAAGCCTTGTCCGGAATCATCGGTGCCTACGAACGGGACTTCGCCAAGCATCCCAATATCAGCGAGTTCCCGAAGATTTCTATGATCTGGAGATCCATACCGTCCCAGCTGGCCAGGGAAAACAAGAAGTTTATTTACAAGGTCGTCAAGGAGGGCGCAAGAGCCCGTGAATATGAAGATGCCTTACAGTGGCTGGTAGATGCCCGTCTGGTGCATAAGATATACCGAAGCTGTGCTCCCGGCCTGCCAGTGGCTGCCTATGATGACCTTTCTGCCTTTAAGATCTATCTGGTAGATGTGGGTCTTCTCCGCCGTCTGGCGCTGCTGGCACCTACGGCCTTTGGCGAAGGCAACCGCCTGTTCACCGAATTCAAGGGCGCATTAACCGAGAACTTTGTGCTTCAGACCCTGGTAACCCAGTTTGAAGTGGTTCCCCGGTACTGGACGCAGATCAATCCTCCTTATGAGGTGGACTTCCTTATTCAGCGGGAAAATGACATTATCCCCGTGGAGGTCAAGTCTGAGACCAATACTACCAGCAAGAGTCTCAAGAAATTCAAAGAACTGTTCCCGGATCAGGTGAAGCTCCGTGTCCGGTTCTCTCTGGATAACCTAAAACTGGATGATGATATGTTGAACATCCCATTGTTCCTGGCAGACCAGGCGGATCGATTGATTGGGTTGGCTTTAGAACTGCGAAAAGGTGTGATGTAGCCTGTCCTCGCAAAGCTAGTCACTCCACCGCACCTTCCACACCTGAGCAGAACATATGTAATACAACAAGAACCATCGGCTATTACCGATAGTTCTCTGTAAAGGGCTTTTTCGCAACCCTATTTTTTTGAAACCACACAATTTAATTTATTACTTGGAAATAATGTTCAGCCCAAAACTATCAGGTTCTGGGTGAGGTTGCAGCCGGTACTGCTTCAAGAGAAGCGCCCTTGGCTACTATAAAGGTTACATTTACAGCACCACCAAATGCAGGAAGTGCGATTGCGACCATACCATTCTTAATAACTACAGGTACAGCTACCCATGTACCGTCAGCTCTCTGGTATAATGCCTGAATGGTTTCACCTTCAGCCAGAGTAGTGCCGCCAAGGATTTCTGCAAGCGCAAATGCTGCGGAAACAGATCCACTGTGAGCAACTGCTTCACCAGCAGCTGTTGTCAGACCAACAGTAACGTTGTTAACAACATTCAGGTTGCCATATCTGTCTGTCAGAGACAGGGCATTCCTGCCGGTGAAATTAATTACCTGTGTTTTTCTGGAAGCAAGTGCTGCTGCCAGAGATGCTGCAGCGGCCTGAGCCTGACTTGCAGTAGCAGGTGCTACCACCATTGCTACTGCAGCAGGATCCACCACCTGTCCGCCAACGGTTTTGAAGGTTGTACCAGGAAGAACTGCTGACTTTTCACTGCTGACAGATGTAGCCTGTACTGCAACATTGTTGCCTGCTGTTCCGACAGTAGGGTTAACTACCACCTGCGCAACGGGCTCTTTTTGGATGGACGGACTAGGCGCCGCCATCGCTGTCATGCCCATAGAGCATGCGAGAATTACTGAAAGAACAATTGCCACTTTCTTTTTCATGTCAATCATCCCCCTTTCTTAGTTTTTGTGTGTGGTTTCTTTATATTAACATCCGGTCGGCCGGACGCTAATACCATTCATTCAAATACTTGTTATAGTTATTTCCAGAAGAAAAGTTGAGCACTAATAGTTATATTTTTTTGCTATTTCAAAAGCAGCTTTCTTTAAATCTTCTGCATATTGAATATTATGGAATTTTTCCAATTTTACTTATTTAATAATATTTTCATTTTCGTTATTTCCAATTAAGAATCCATGACATGCTGTATCTTTACAAATAGAACAATCACGTAACTTGTCACCAATAGAAAAACTATCTTTTAAATCAATATCAAATGTTTTAATTGCCTCTTCAAATAAACCTATCTGAGGTTTGCGACACTGACAGTCTATGCGATATTTGTCTATTTTTGCATCTGGATGATGTGGACAATAGTAGGATGCATCTATTGGAACATTTTTAGACATAAGCATTTTGATCATCCAATCATTCAATAAATGGTATTGCCTTTCAGAATAATATCCCCGGGCTATTCCTGATTGATTAGTAATTATAATTAATAAGAAACCCAAATTTCGAAACATATTAAGTGCACTGATTACACCTGGTAAAAGTTCAAATGCATCTATTTCATACAGATAGCCCTTATCTACATTTATAGTACCATCTCTATCCAAAAAAATTGCTTTATTCAATTCCTATAAACCTCAATCATCGCATTTTCGATAAGTCCACATAAAATATGGTATAAACATTCATGAACCTCCTGTATATGTGTTGTTACATCCGAAGGCGCAATAATACATAAATCACATATATCTTTTAATTTGCCACCGTCTTTGCCGGAAAATAAATATGCCTTTCCTCCAATTTCATGTGCTTTTTCAACCGCCTTAATTATGTTCTTTGAATTTCCACTTGTTGAAATACCAATAAGTACATCCTTATCTGTCATCAAACCTTCAACTTGCCTCGAAAAAACCTGGTCATATCCATAGTCATTAGCAATAGCTGTCATCGTTGCAACATCAGCATTAAGCGCAATTGCATTATATGCTTTTCTCTCTTTTTGAAACCTTCCAACAATTTCACCAGCAAAATGTAATGCATCACTTGCTGAACCACCATTACCACATAACAAAATCTTACCGCCTTTTTTTAACGTCTCAGTAATCTGGTCCGCCATTAATTCCAATGTTTTTAATATTTCAAAGTTGTCAAGAACTTTTTGTTTCGCTTCGATAGAATCCTGGATTTCTCCTATAATTTTTTCCTGGATACAACTCATTTTATTGCTCCTTTACACTACACTTCAAGAAATCGGACAATATTCTCTTCCATTTCTGTTGTAAGAGAATATAAATCATTATAATCAATTCTGGCAATCTGTTGATCGTTACCTACAACTCTTGTCTTATTTATTGTTTTTAAAGAATAACTGCGTAACAGATATTGACAATTAATTCCCCACTCTTTTAGCATTTCATGTAAGCTATCCCCATCTTGGTCCATTCCAAACGTAAATATCACAGAAACTTCGGAACCAAGTGCAACTGCATTACGTGCAACATTTCCAGCGCCACCTAAACATTGCATAATTTTAAATGATTCTATCACCGGTACAGGTGCTTCAGGTGAGATTCTACCTACCTTGCCATATATGTATGTATCAAGCATTGCATCGCCTATAATGAGTACTTTGTTAGACATTTCTTTTGCTCCTTTTCTTTAGGAAACTTTCTATAATCTGCTTTGTTTCCCGCCAACCATAGAAAATAGTCTCTTGAGCCGACAAATCCATTTCTTTATGTGCCTTTACCATCCATGCCCAAGCATTGTAAATCCCCTGGCTAATAATCTGAGCTACAATTAATCCCCATACACCATAGTGAAACCATCCCATAAAAATAAACGATAAAACCACACATCCAATTGATGATATTAAAAAAGCTTTAATGTACGGAATTCTATTTGTACATGAAAAATAGGATGTATAACAATTACGAAATTTTCCAACCAGTATGCTCCATAAAACGCATAGAATCTATTCCAGACCAAAGACTGATATCCTGTTTTTCCAGAATAACTTCCGGCCTTCCGTAACCAAACTTCTCGGAAACATCAGCTACAACGTCCGCAATTTCTGTTAAAGTATATCTGCACCGATCCCATCCCATATTGTATACTTTTTCCCACTTAGGCGAGCTCAATAACATAGACACAATACCTTCGGCAGCATCTTCAGCATCAATAAATGAAATCTCTTTCAGATAAGACTGAAAACGTTCACGTTCTTCAACCAGAACAGGAAACAGATGATATACATGCTTCGCTTCCTGATATACATTCTGGAAACTGACTAGCCGCCCCAACAGCAGTTCTATCTGTCGGCACATAATCCGCCTTCTGTTTTGTGCAAAGGAGTGTCTCCTACTCATTCATTATCATTTCCGCTCGTTCAATATCCATGCCTGCAAAAACCGGGTGCGCCATCCTCACCATCTGATAGCTGTCCCATCTGGTGTCTTTGACAATTCCGGTAAAGGAGCAGCCGAACACATCCTTCAAGCCGAAATCCGGCCGTCTGCACCCTGCATTCCGAACCATTTACAGTCCTCCCCGCCACAGTCCAAGGTCACCTGATTAAAATACTTCCAGTTTCTCACTCTGGAAGCATAGTAATTTTCTTTGCTCTCATAGATGCTCCTTTTAGGCTTCTTTCTTTTTGAAGAATCCTGTCATTTTCAGCAGGAGGTCATCTGAGGGATAGTAATGTACCACCACTGTTTAGAGGCGGCCAGGATGAATCCGACAGGGTTGGAAACCAGGCTCATAAGGGCGAGCAGGAAGTTATTCCCTATGGATTTTACTAGGAGGAGTTATGCATGATCTTCTCGTAACTCTGGAAGCCTATGAATTTATCCTCACCGAAGCCAAGGACCGCCTTCGGCTGTACATTTCCGCAGCTTACGGTATCGGGCAACGTCCGCATCCATGTTGCGCTGGAACATTTCATTCAATACGATTGTCAGGTCATTGGCGAGGGTGCCGAAGTTGCTGCTGTCATAGCAGTTGTTAGCAGAAGAGCTGAATTCCAGCGGGCTGATGCTTACAATATAGGAAATGGGAGCCGCGTAATCTGCCGGCATATATCCGCCCAGCTTGCCGACATTCCTGGCAACTCACCTGTGGTACTGTAGAAGACCAATACGTTCCTTTCTTTTGATTTATATCGCTTCTTCTTGCATGGATGTCTAGCGTTATCCTCTTTTGATGTAATAAAAACACATTGATATTTTTCAAATATCCAAGCCCATTCATTTAATTCCGTATCAATACTGTCAACATCCACCACAAGCCCCTTTAATTCAGTAATACATCGAAACATAGCTATCACCCCTCAATTACCATTGGCTGCTTCCAGTCTGTTCCTTCATCGTCCGGCAATTTTTTCTTCATAATTTTCTGAGTTTCTTCTAAATAATCTGCCAATGTCTGCTGCACTGTTTCTGTTTTTTTCTTCATCTTAAAGATATTATTATCTGCCAAAACCTTTAACACATCCATAGGACTTTTCACAACGGCAGCCCCATTCTTGACATATTTCTGAGCCCATGTAATCTTCGGAATACTTAGCACATTTTCCGGAATGATAATCTGACGCCCTTGTTTAAATGCAAAATCTGCCTGCTTTAACGCTCCTGAAGTCTCCCCAGCTTCCATAATTACTGTAGCCAGGGAAAGCCCGCTCATAACTCCATTACGCAAAGGAAAAAACCAACATACTGTCTGACCTAATATGAAAACTGTAAATAACATTATTATTACATCTAATCCTGGTATAAATCATTACTAATAAGAGAGCTATTCAGAGAAAAGGGGCTATCCCTTTACTGATAGCCCCTTTCTCTGACAAATATTCCATTAATATATAAATCTACTTTTCCATAGCTAACAACACATCCAGTTTTACCTGCTCATTAAACCGTTCTACATCCACACAGCCGCATAATCTTGTCAGAACCTGCGGTTTATACATTTCCTTTGACTTACGGGAATACATCTTCCAATAGCCTTCCGCCTGCTTAAGCAATGCTACTGCTTCTTCCTGCTGTGATGCTTCTCCGGTCATCCTGTACATACAAAGTGAAACTGCTGCACGAATTTTCAGGGAGTAATAATACCCAAGGTAGCCTAATGCCTGGATATCGTTCAGCGTATTCATAAGTTCTTTTCCTGCCGTGCCCTCTTCAAGCAGCTTTCCCACACCTTCCAAAGCTGTTTCCGCGTGATTCCAAATAGACTCAGCCTGCTCCAGGGGCGTTATCTTGTCGCTGTTTTCATCTGCCGCCTTTTCTCTGCAATATTCCTCCACAGATAAATAGTTATCTCCCGGCACACTACGGCAGGAAATGAATTCATTAATGTCTGCGAATACCAGCTTATCGGTCTGAGGTTCATACATACAGCAGCCTTCCGGATACCACTGGAAGTCAAAATCATGCCAGTGTGTACAATTAACCTCCGGTACAATATCGGACGCCACTTTCCACGTATCATACAGAAGCTGTTCTTGATTAATTCCGAAATAGTTCTTTATCTCGTGCTCAAAATATTCTCTGGGCAGCTGTAGGTTATAGGAAAGCTGCCCCCAGATCATAAACATATACCACATTTTGGCTATGAATAATGGATGAGACATATCATGCTTATCCATATAATCCCGTCCCCAGGTATATCCATCAGGTCCCATATAAAAGCCCTGCATACAGGAAACCGGCATCTGTTTCAAATACTCATAGGCAAATTCGGGATCACCCCAGCGATACATATAGAAATCATCATTTCTTACAGTCAGCCATATTTTAACGTCCGGATTCTTTTCTTCTAAGAAATCATCAATAAATGTTGGTCTGGTATTGGAATACATATGTGCCTGTGAATATTTAAAGCTAATTTCAAAAGGACACGGAAATTCTTCAAATTCTTTCATTATGCTGTCATATCTGGTCATCTGCATTCTGTGAATAAAGCGGAACGGCCGCTCCGGTGTCTCCGCCAGAACGTCCCGGATGCCTCTTCCATAGGAATCTGCAATAAAAGGCACATCCGTTTCATCCCGGAACATATCTTCTCCAGCAGTCACGCCTATTCCCGCCAGCAAAGGATAGGTATGCATCAATGCCTTGGTTCCGCAATATATATAATCCTTTGTTACAGGATTGTCCTGTCTGTCCGTGATTCCATACGGATTATGCTCCGTCCCAAAAGAAAACAGGTTCCAGGTAAAGATCATCACCTGAATACAACGCGCCTTCGCATATTCCATCACCCATTGCCAAAAGCTTATTTTCTCGTCAATACCTATTTTTTTAACAGTTACCAGACTGTTTTCAAAATCCGGGGAATACATATTTCTTCCTTCCAGGGAAGCTTTAAACGGCCTTGTAGTTCGTTTCACATCATCCAGTGATACCAGTGGATATTCCGGAATTCTTACCAGGGAAGGAAATGGTGATAACGTCCATAAAGACAGCGTATTATATTTATTCAGCGCCATCCTGTCCAAAAATTCCGTCCAGAAATTAGGATCCCACATATTTTCTATATTATGTGATGCGGAATCTGATGCGTCAGAGTAGCTGGGAGTTCTGGCATCCAGCGGAATATTGAATTTGATTCCCCTGCTTTTAATATAAGGTGTCACAGAAGCCGGCTGGATCCCTTTGATGCCGCCGTTATGCTCCACCTTTTTAGCGAGATCAAGAACTCCATACATAACTCCGGCTTCGTCGCCGCCAATAATTTGAAATCTGTCTCCTTCAACTGTCAGATGATATCCCTGTTCTTCTATAGTATCGTCCTGTTTTACCTCCAGCTGCAACACCTTATCGTCAGAGAGGACCTTTTCCAATTCCCCTAAAGCAAATTTGACTGCATCCGTTACACAATAATCATTCCTAATTAAGCTAAGCATATTTTTATCCCCCTATTTTAAGTCAATGGACAACATATCCCATACTTCCAGCTTATCTAATAATATTTCCACTCTGCCTGCAGATTCTTTGTATGAAACATTTTCTTCTCCAATTACAGATCTTACAGCCATAACATGTTTTTTCTCAGGTATTGCAATACTGCAGCTTAGCGAATATACCGGAATTGTATCCATCAACGGTCTTTGTCCTGTTTCATTAACAAGATGAACCAGGATCTGATTATCCTTTTCATATAAGGTTGTCTGTATTCCTGAGGGCATATTTGTTTTCAGCAGCATATCCTCTCCGGACAGCAGCTTTATCATATTGTAAGCCATCCGGTAGTGATCCTTCAGATGAAATGATGCAGCCAGCATATGATAATTGAAAGGAATCAGCAGCACTTTTCCGCTTCCATAACTATGCAGCATTGCCAGCGGTATATCTGTAACAGGTGTAGGTATGGATGCTCTTTCAGGCGGCGCACCGACTACTTCCATAGGGGCAAACGGAGGTACAAGAGTCATCAAAACTTCTGTCTCCCGGAACGGAATACAGTAATTTACCTCTCCCCTGAATGCGGCTTTATCTGTATCCATTCCTTCCTTTATTGGTGCGCCTTTCCCTTCAAAACGCATATAGCTGGCATACAGATATTCTCCCTTCTGGACATTTTTTTCCACACCGAAAAAGTCGGCCAGCTGCGTTATTTCATCCGGTTCGCATCGTTCCGCAAGCAAACTTCCGCCGGCGGATACATAAGCTGCGAGAACCTTATCCAGGCCATCCTTCACAGGAAAGCCCTCTGGTATAATTACCGCTTTATATGTCATCAGCCGTTCCTTATTAATGCGATAATCATGCATCAAATCAAACTGAATATGTTCCTTCATCAAAATATCGGCCCAGTTTTTCCCAGCTTTTGAACCGTTCCATAAAAGCAGGACGTCCGCCTTGCTTTTAGCGCCATGCATATCCTGTTCACATTTCACGATCATTTTATCAACAGCCGTTATTGTATGTATGATTCGCTTATCAGTAATCGTATCATTATAGCCGGTTACCGAATGCCAGATAGTTCCATTTGCCGCAGGCACCTGACACATCCAGGGGAGATATTCGTTTTCCGGAAGCCCCACATGTCTCCAGTCCATTCCCGGACAGGAATGAATAATTCCAAAAGGCAACAGTTCACCATCCTCGGTCTGCCCGGCTTTCATGGACAGCACCGGATGAATTGTTTCCGGAATCTCATTGATGCCATTGCTTAAAACATTCTGTGATTCCGTACATATCAAATCCGCCGTAGCATATCTGTCATAAATGTTATCTCTGTCAAACCTTCCAAATGCCTTTGTTTTGGAAGTAAACGGACAATAATATAAAATCATAGGAACTTCCGGCCTTACATCTTTTATGGCTTTATAGATAACACCGATATTTTCCTTGGTACAATAGGAAAGCCAATCCGATTCAAAATCATCCGGATTGTCCGGCATTTCTTTTCCATATTTCTGAAGATATTTTTCCTGGCACCTTTCACAAAAACAAGCGGAAGCAAAAGGTGCGTTAAAGAATATCCCATCTATATCATAGTTTTCCAGAACCTCTTTGATGACAGGAACTCCTACTTCCTCATTCCTGTATCCCCCAGTTGCACAGGTATTCAAAAACAGACTCCAGTTTCCCATCCTTTTTTCTCCCCTATAGTAGGGGCTTTTATCCTTATGCCTTGCAAACCACTGGGGCTTTTGCTGATATGTGGTATCATCCGTAATACTGAAGTCAAACCTGGCCACGAATTTAATATTCCTTTTATGAAACGCATCAATCCATTCCTGAAGCAAATCCCGTCCTTCCGGAAGAAACTCATTGACATGATGATATTTAACCTTACTCCGGTACCAGGCATAGATTCCGCCTACATTCATTACTACCACATTGGCAGCCATTTCTTCCGTTTCCCTGGCTATTTTTTCTGCATCCATTCCGGGCGTATCACGAACCTGCAAATTATACTGCAAAACTCTCATAGGTTCTTTCCACCATACATTCCCCATAGTTTTATCCTCCATCAGCCCTTAACCGCTCCGGCTGCAACTCCTTTAATTATATTTTTCTGTAATAAGAAATATAAAATCAAAATCGGTATTATTGTAAGCAGATAGGCAGCAAATGCGAGCTCCCACTTATTTCCATATTCTCCCGTAAAATAAAACTGTGATAATGCAATTGTCCGCAGATTTGACTTAGTAAGCATCATTCTAGGGAAAAGGAAATCATTCCACAAACTTAATGCATCCAGAACAATAATTGTGGTTGTAATAGGTTTTAGTATCGGAAATAACACTCTCCAGTATAATGTCCATACACTGGCACCATCAATCTTTCCTGCTTCAAGTATCTCTCCTGAAATCCCCCTGATAAAACCTACATACAGAAATACAGCCATAGGCATATTACGTCCACAATAATAAATAATCATTCCAAGCAGTGAATTTGTCATATGGATATCGGTCATCAGCTTAACAAGCGGCACCAGCGCTGTATAAAAAGGAATCATAATGCCACACAGGAAAAAGATATAAAGGAAGCTGTAGAATTTGGTATTCTTTGACCAGGCGATGATATAAGACGCCATGCCGGAGCATACTACGATTCCAAGAAGACTGACTGCTGTAATAATTAATGTATTTAGGAACACCCTTTCATAGCCCATAATTTCCCAGGCCTTTGCAAAGTTCTCAAAATGGAGCTCTGAGGGGAAGGTATTCGGGCTTATCAATGCTTCTTTTGTAGATTTCAGTGAGACAAAGATCATAATAAGAAAAGGATAAAGGGTAACAGCCGTTACAAGGATCATAATCACTTCAATAATCATTGTCTTTATTTTCTTGCTGCTCAGCTTCTTTTTATCTGTTTCGGCTTTAGTAATTGATGTCATTTTCCCGCCTCCTTAATACAAGCATCTGGAATAACGTAATTGCTACAATAATCAGGAAAAGAATTACACCCAGGGCAGATCCATATCCGGCTCTTTTGTTTGTAAAAGATTCATTATATATAGTCATTGAGATCAATTCGCTTGCCCGTCCGGGACCGCCACCTGTTAAAGCAAAGAGCAGGTCATATTCCTTAAAAGCTCTTTCTACGGAAAGTACCATATTAATAGTAAAAGCAGGGGCAATCAACGGAAACGTAACATAGCGGAATTTTTTCCAGCCGGTAGCTCCGTCTATATCTGCCGCTTCATAAAGAGACTGATCAATATTCTGCAGGCCTGCAATATAAATAACCATATACCAGCCCGCCATCTTCCAGGTGGCTACTAAAATCCCCATTGCCAAGACGAAATCCTTGCTTCCCAGAAGATTATTGGCCATAACATTAATTCCCAGAATTTTTCCCAATGCTGCAACCGGTTCGCCAAATACAAACTTAAATATGTATCCTACTACCAGGGAACTCAGGACAGCAGGTACGAAAAGCAGGGCGCGCATCAAATTTTTTCCTCTTGTCAGCCTTTCCAGGCCCACAGCAAAAATAAGTCCAAGGACATTCAGTAAAATCATAGAAAAAAATGCATATATGAATGTATTGGCTAATGGCTCAAGCACATACTTATCTTTGAATATACTGAAATAATTCTCAAAACCTATAAAACTCATATTCAGATCTATTCCGTTCCAGTTCGTAAAGCTATAGTAAATCCCGCCTATAAGCGGATATACAACAAACAGACAGAACAGGGCCAGCGCCGGTAACACCAGCATAAATTCTACTATTGTCGTCTTTAACTTTGGTTTCATTGCGCACCTCCCAAAAAGTACGGGCTGTCAGAATATGTTCCAACAGCCCGAAACATGTACAGCTAATCAGTATTACTTATCTTTGTAGTTAGCCAGGAAATTCTCAACCCATGCTGGATCAGCTTCCATTAATCTTGTATGCTCTTCCTGAATCTTATCGGCTACAGATTTGGCATCTTCACCGGCAAACCAGTTCTGCTGGCCTGTCTTCATAATTTCTTTCACACCGGGAATCCACTGACGGGATAAAATGGGGCTGTTAGGCAGCTCATCGTTCTTTAAAATACTGTAAATAAGGTCAAACGCAGGATCCAGTTCCATCTGGTTATCCTTTGTAGTAGGAAGGTAAGCCGCCGTACTCGTAAGAATTGTTGCCCCTTCAGCGGATGTAATAAAATCAAGAAAATCAAAACACAGCTCTTTGTTTTTTGCACTCTTGGTAATACTGATTCCTGAGTCAAATCCGGAAATAATCGTCTGATCCGCCGGATCATCCGTAAATGCGGAAGGAAGCAGCAGAATATCCAATTCAGGATCCAGTTCCTTCAGAGTTCCAACTTCACCGGCAACCTGGAAGTAAATAGGAGACTCACCAGTAATAAATTTCTTTCTCATACCATCAGCGCCGGTTCCAAGGGCGTCATCACCGATGTAGGGAAGCATTTCAGAATATTTATTGAACATTTCCATATAAAGATCATCATTCCAAGCGGCGTTTCCTCTGAGAATATCTGCATACCAGTTGGGATTCTGTCCGTAAATTGCCTGGTAAATATACTGGAAAGTCCACGCAGTTACCGCTGAAGCATCCTGGCCAGCAAGGCTTACCGGCTTCTCAATACCGGCATCCACACATTTCTGAAATAAATCCAGAAGATCCTGCCAGCATTTAGGATAATTATCATGATTCAGTTCAATACCGGCTTCCTTCAGAACACCATTATTTACAATAATAGCTGATACTGAAAGATTCATAGGGAACGCATATACATCACCGTTATAGGAAATAAGTTCTCTGTCACCCTCGACCAGTCTGTCCAGAAGACCTGAATCCGTTAAAGGTTCAAGATAACCATTCGCAGCATATCCCTGCTCCACTGAACCAACCTGTGCAATATACATATCCGGCAGCGTATCAGCTGCAATCCAGCCTGTCATCATCGTTTCAAAATCTGTAACTGTCTGAGTCACAATAATATCAAGATTTACATTTGGATTTTTTTCCTGGTAAAGCTTCAGAATCTGCTGCAAAGCCTCGGATTCCATCGCACCGCAGGCAATAGTAATTGTCCCTTCAAAAGGCTCCTGTTCACTTCCTGTCTCCGCCGAAGCTTCCTGTGTGTCGGCTGCCGGAGCCTCACTCGATACTTCTGCCGCTGCGGGTGCACTGCTCTCAGCTGTCCCACCGTTCCCCCCGGATCCGCAGGCAGTCAGCCCCAACGTCATTGCTACCGCCAAAATAGTTGCCAGTACTTTCTTCTTCATAAGTTTTCCCCTTTTCTTAAATAGTTTTTATAATAGTTACTTAATTAACTACATTCGTCCACTTACCGTCTGCAAATGCCTTCAAATTAGAAACCGCGACATCCATCAGCCTTTGTCGGCTTTCCTTAGGTGCCCATGCAATATGGGGCGTTATGATACTGTTATAGCAGCCAAGCAGCGGATTGTCCGGCAGAATCGGCTCTGTGGATACCACGTCACAGGCCGCTGCGTAAACCTTTTTCTTCCTCAGTGCATCCGCCAAATCTTCTTCCTTAATTAATGGTCCGCGACTCGTATTGATGATAATAACCCCATCCTTCATCTTACTGATGTTTTTCTTATTGATTATTCCTTCTGTTTCAGGGAACAGCGGACAATGCAATGAAATCACATCAGACTGTGCAAGAAGTTCATCTAAAGCAACATATTCTCCGATTTCTTTCCCGCTTTTATTCTGATTGGCATCATAGGCCAATACCTGCATTCCAAATGCTTTTGCCAGTTTACCTACAGCCTGTCCGATTCGGCCAAATCCTATAATTCCCATTTTCTTATCCGCCAGTTCAATCAGCGGATACTTCCAGAAGCACCAATCAGGATTATTGGACCACTCCCCTTTTTTAACGGCGTCTGAATGCTCTGCAATATGATGGCAGATTTCCAGAAGCAGGGCAAAGGTCATTTGTGCAACAGCTGTAGTTCCATAGGTCGGAATATTGCATACTGGAATTCCCCGTTCTCTTGCTGCTTTTATATCAATTACGTTATAACCTGTAGCCAGCACCCCAACATATTTAATTTGGGGACAGGCCTCAAACACACCTCTGTCTAATGGAGTTTTATTAACAATTACTGCATCGGCATCGCCAATTCTTTCGATTACTTCTTCTTTGGGAGTCCTGTCATATACCGTTAATTCCCCCAGTTCTTCAAACCCCTCCCAGCTTAAATCACCAGGATTTTCCGTATACCCATCTAAAATTACTATTTTCATAACTGCCCCTTTCTAATCTTCCAAAAGTGCCCATGCTCTATTGATTACCCTTTTTGTTCCTGCAAGTATTAAATCTCCATCTTCTCCTTTCCAAGGCTTTACTTCAAAGGATAATACATAAGGAGCTTCAGCATTTAAAAATCCTTCTTCCTTAAGAACCCGGAAGAAATCCAACAATTGTGCGATATCATTAGCGCTTTCAGGAAATCCGAATCTGGGATGCTGGTCCCCATATGCTTCACAACCCTTCTTCACCACCGCGTTTCCAATATGGAAATGTGTAATATAAGGTCTCAACGTCTGAACTACGAATTTGGATGTTTCGTATGTTGTAGGAAAATGAGATAAATCCACAATCAACCCAAAGTTACTGCACATACTCCTCATATCCGCCGCAAATTTTGCCGCATATGGTGCAGGCCCGATTAGCGCTGCTTTATCCATATCGTAATCAAATACTTCCAATTCTACAAACATTCCTTTACCGGCGGCGTAATCGCATACATTTTTAGTCGTTTTCAGCAGTTGCCGGTAAGCCTGATCTTTTGTTTTTTCTTCCCATTTTCCCGCCAGAAAGGCAATCCCCTTTGCCCCCAGCATTTCAGCCTCATCTACAGCTTCCAAAAGAGTTCTCTCTGCCTGCAGCCTGCCTTCTTCATCCACATTATTGGGATTCAATCCGGGGCCAAGCAACCTGGGCTGCGCTCCATAACAGACTTTCATGTGGGCCTGTTCAAGCATTCTGCCTGCCGCTTCGCGTACGGAATCCTCCTTTATCTGTGTTACTTCCAATGCATCGAAAAATTCATCACAGCAGATGGTCTTTATGGAATCCAAGACTTCATAATCCGCCGGTGGATGGCTCATCCATTGAATCGTCCCAATTTGAAAATACTTATGAATTGAATCTTTCATTAACCATACCTCCCATTTTATTTACAAAGAATGACTGCTATGTCATTCACATTTGTCCCCGTTGCTCCGGTTCTGACCAAACCTCCCGTCTTCTCCAAAGCATGATAAGTATCATTATTTTTCAGTGCTTCCTCACAACTTATCCCCAATGCTTCCAGAGCTGCGCAGGTCTTCCCATCCACAATTCCCCCAGCAGCATCAGTAGGACCATCTGTCCCATCGGAACTGATTGAAAATATTACTACATTTTCCAAATCTCTGATTCCCTGTGCAGCACTTATTACAATTTCCTGATTTCTGCCTCCCTTTCCTTCGCCTGAAACTCTTACTATCGTTTCTCCTCCTACAATAATTGCACAAGGCGGTCTGAGGCTGTAGTCTTTCTTTTCCATTACCGTACGAGCTATCGAAGCGATAAACTTACCCGCTTCCTTTGCCTCACAATCTAACGTGTTCGATAAAATATAAGACTTGTATCCCAGTTCTTCTGCATATTTAGCTGCTGCCCTGCAAAACTCGCTTACGCTGCCTGTAAGATATGTTTCAACATTATCTACAATTCTTGGAGTCTCCTGCCCTAATGCAGAAAGAATATGCTGTTTTAGTTTTAAATTATACTTTTCAATAATGCTGAATGCTTCCTCGCATGTAGAGGTATCTGCAAATGCAGGTCCCGATGCTATCATATCCAGCTTGTCGCCCAGAATATCAGACAAAACAATTGCGCATATTCTTGCAGGCGCACAATACGCAGCAAACTTTCCCCCCTTAACATCCGACAGTCTTTTTCTTATGGTATTAATTTCAGTAATACTGGCTCCACATTTTAAACACTGCTGTGTTACTTCCTGTATATCCGCCAATGTAATTCCGGGTACTGGTTTTTCAAATAAAGAAGACCCTCCTCCTGACAATAGAAAAATAATATTATCTTTCTCCGTCAAACTTTTTACCATATCAATAATTTTCTGAGTCCCCATAATTGAATTACTGTCCGGAATTGGATGCCCTGCTTCAACAATTTCAAAACCGGGCAATCCCTGCTCTGCGTGGCCATACTTTGTTAAAATGATACCTTTTCTTATATGACTGCCCAAAATTTCCTGACAAGTATGAGCCATTTTCCATGCTGCTTTCCCCACTGCCACAACATATACATTTTCCATTGTTTCCACATGGCTTAATACAGTGCGGACCGCTTTGTCCGGCAATACTTCATTTATGGCTTTCCGGATGATTGTTTCAGCGTCCCTGTAGTCTGTTCTCATGTTTTTCTCTTGCACCTTTCGCTTTCCCGAACTAAGCAAGATATTGATTTGCTCTTCTGTTTTGTATAAACTAATTATAGCCATCTGTCTTTTTTTCATCTCGTCCCCCTTCACCAAAGATTTCATCTGTTTTTTGTGTTAGCAACACAAAAAAATGGAGCAAAGAATTCTTTCATTCTTTACTCCATTCTCATTATTTTCTTAGCAGATAATAATAAAAACATTCCATAAATTCTCTGTCTGAATTTTTTGAAAGAGGATTCATATTCAGGATTTCCCTGATTTTATCCAGCCTGTACACCAATGTATTCTTATGCACATGCAGCCAGTCACTGGCTTTATTTAAATTATACTCATTCTCAATCAAAGCGCCTATTGTCTCCAAATAGTTATCAATAAACTTCTGCCCCAGTTTCTGTCGCAGCATCAGAAAAATCGTATGAAATTCAGTCATTGATGCCATTGACTCCAAATATTTTACAATATAATCATAAAAATAAAAACTTCCTGATTTTCTTATATTCTTCTGCATCCACAGACAATACAGATAAGCCTGTCGGTAATACATGATATCATTTTGCAGCGGCCCTATATATATGCTGGACTTAATATCTGCATTTCTTATATATTGCAGGAATGACGCCAAATACTCTGCAATCATATACTTATAATCCTGCATAATATATCCGATTGGGCAGTCAATAGATTTAAAAATTACCAGAAAACCTTCTCTTGTAATATCTACAAAATCCTGTCTTGAAAAGAATTTGTTATCCTCCAACAGCATCCTCAGTTTTTCGCCACTTACCGCACTATCCTTACATTCTATCAAGATGGGAACACGTACCATCTCTTCTTCCAGATTCAGTGCAACGATATATTTTGTCAAATCCTCTCTAACAAAATCATCACTATACAGGATAAGATGTACCAGCTGTTCCTTTAAATTGTATTTTCGCAGACTTTCAAACTTGTAGGACTCGTACTCAAGCATCAATTCAACAGACATTTTTACAATCTTTGCAACTGGCATAATCTCACGTGGATCTCCGGAAAGACCAACCACCCCCTCTTTTCTTTTGTTTACATGAACCACCATATTAACGCCGCATTTTACGCCTTTATCCGAATCTTCTTTCGTAACAACCCTGCTGTCCTCGTCTCCCTTCATCAGTTGAAATGCCACCTCATGGAATGAACCGACACGTTCTTTCATCCTGCTTGCAATAATAATCCCATCTTCATCCATAATATTAATATTATATTCTGTAAACTGTGATAATTTATCTATTAGCCGTTCTGCAAACAATCTGTCAATCATCTCTAATATCCCTGCCATTCCTTTTTACTACTTTTTTATAGTATAATTACTTTATGTCAATCTGGCTAGTGATAATTTTACATTCTCCAATCTATTTTCATAAACTTGTACTTTTCCAGATACACTCTTGACTTTTCTGCGCTGCCAGTTTATAGTAAATAAGAATTTAATACAGATGCACGCTAGGGGAGCCGATTGCTGAGACTGAAACCGATGGTTTCTGACCCTTACCACTTGACCCGGGTAATACCGGCGTAAGGAAGCACCTTTGTAAAAGCAAATAAAAAACTGCTTATACCTTCTACATTTGCCTTTACAAAGGAACGTCATATGATTGTAATTGTCCGCGATATAACTGTAATGGTCATTATCGCCGCCTACTTTCATTGTTTCCCCTCTTTGCGTACTAATACCAAGGAGGTTTTTTTATGAGTAAAAGTTCTATCACTGTAAAGCAGGTCGTTTATTCTGGCGTTGCCATTGCACTGGCAACTGTCATCGCCACCGTTATCAAGCTGCCCAGCCTTCCCAACGGCGGTTCCATCACTTTGTTTTCCATGTTAATCGTATGCCTGGTGGGCTATTGGTACGGCCCCAAGGTAGGTATTATCGCTGCGCTGGCTTACGGCGTTCTGCAGTTTATTACCGGGCCTTACGTGGTTCATCCCGCCCAGGTGCTCCTGGACTACCCGCTTGCCTTCGGCGCGCTCGGCCTTTCCGGCTTCTTCAGCAAATCCAAGCATGGGCTTCTGAAGGGTTATCTTGTAGGCGTGGCAGGACGTTTCCTGTTCCATGAAATTTCCGGATTTATTTTCTACACTACATACGTGGGAGATTTTGGAGGAAACATGGCTGCAATCTGGGCTTCTACCCTCTATAACCTGAGCTATATCCTTCCGGAAGCAATCCTTACGGTAATTCTGATTGCACTGCCGCCGGTTGAGAAGGTGATGGGCAGGCTGAAGGTTATGGCTACCAGCAGCAACTAAACCACATCATTATATAGCCTGATTTTATATGATAAAAAGTAACCGCAAGAGTACTGAACAGCTGTACTAAAGAAAAACAGCAGGCAAAATCCGCCTGCTGCTTTTCTTTATCCATGATACTTATACCACAAAAAAACGGCCCTGCCAAAACCCAACAGGACCGTCACACTTCACACCTTATATATTTCGTTCTATTGCAAAACAAGCACAGTCACTGCTCCATCCATCAAAATCCATCTATCGAATCTCAACACTCCAACCGTTCCTGTACACCCCGCCGCTCTGCACGCTCTTCAATCCCGGCTGTGTGGAAAGGTCTTCCACAATATCCTGTCTGGAAGGCAGGGAGGACCAGGGTTCAATGCAGACATAAGGAGCCTCCGAACGGGTGGCATGCCAGAAGCCCACATAATCCATATCCGGGTAGCTCACCGTCACGCGCCGCTCTCCCTTATCGGATTTAATGGAAACCGTTTTGGGCATATGGGTCAGTACAATCGCGTCATCATCAAAAAGACTGTGCTTCAGAGGAATTTTATTCCCATCGGTAAGGGGATAAGGCGTATCCTTGCCGTCTACAAAGCAGTTGGGTGAAATTCCAATTTTAACAGGGGTATCGTATTCCTTCTGTCCGCCGAATTCCAGATAGTAATCTTCAAAATTCAGCCCATCCTCCATTGGTACCAGGAATCCGGGGTGCCCGCCGATACCGAAATACATGGTTTTTCCATCATGATTCTCTACCTGGTAGGTGATGTTGAGCACATCCCCGTCCAACTCATAAATCACGCGGTATGTAAACTCATAAGGATAACAGGCTCTTGTCTCTTCATTGGCATCCAGCCGGAAAACAATGCGCTCCCCGCTCTGTTCCTCCATCGCCAGCTCCGTCACATGGATAAAACCATGGATTGGCATATGATAGGTCACGCCATCCAGCGTATACTTTCCTTCTGTCATACGGGCGATATATGGAAAAAGATTAGGCGCTTTCTCGTCCCAGAATGCCGGATCCGCCTGCCACAGATACTCCCTCCCGTCTCTGATAATTGACTGGAGCTCCCCGCCCCTGCTGCTTATCTGTACTGTAAGTCTGTCGTTTGCAATCGTATAATTCATGATCCTTCCCCTTCCTGGTTCTTATTCTTTTCGCCAGCATCCACCGATGCCGATGCACAGTTATCCGTCCATCACTGAAACGGATTATAAAATCTGCTCCCGTCATAAAATGTGAAAACCATAGCTGCAATTACAAAACAGATAACAAAAACAAGCGTAAGATAATCATTGCGCTGCAGTTTTTTCCCCATATACCAGGTTCTCTTTTTGTTCTTTCCAAATCCGCGCAGCTCCATGGCATTGCTCACTACGTCAATTCTGTCCATGCTGGAAAAAATCAACGGGAAAATGATGTTTGCCATTCTCTTCAGCCGTTTGAAAAAGGATGTCTTACTGGACATTTCGATTCCCCTGGCTTCCTGGGCATGCTTGATTTTGGAAAAATCCGCCTGTACGTCAGGCACATAGCGCAGCGCGATGGCAATGGAATAGCCGATATTGTAGCTGATCCCAAGGCGGTTCATGCTGGCCGCAAGCTCGCTGGGATTGGTGGTCACCATAAACATCAGAACCACGGGCACCACCGTAAAGTATTTGAGCATGATATTAAACTCATAAAAAAGCTGCTCCGTGGTCATGCTGTAATGGCCTGCAATGTGGAAAAGCACCGTTTTGGTCCCGTAAATTTCAGTCCCCTGGAAGGGGGAAAACAGGAAAATGGTAAGCAGGTTCAGGAACAGGAAAAACAGGATGAACTTGAAAACCGTTCCCACCTGCTTCCACTCGGTTTTGGACACTTTGAAAATGACAAGGCTGAAGGCCAGCATAACGGCCAGAACCCTTGTGTCATAGGTCAGCATGCCGGCAATTGACCACAGAAGGAAGAAAATCATTTTTGTCACGCCGCTCAGCCGGTGAATCCAGGTATCCTTCGGCGCATAGGTAAGCACTCTAGCCATTGGCCCGCTCCTCCCTTTCAAAAAATATGAATCTTTCCACGAAGCCCGACGGGTCGGAAATACCGCATTTTACCGCCAAATCGTATAAAGAGGTTTTCTTCAGATAAGCCTTGTCCGCAATGGCCTCGCTGGTAAGGACCCTGGCGGGAATATCATCCGCTATCATTTCACCGTCCGCTATGACAATGGCGCGGTCCGTGTATTCCAGCATCAGGTGCATATCATGGGTGATCATGATAATCGTAATTCCCAGACGGTCATTCAGTTCCTTGAGGAATTCCATAATTTCCGTGTAATGCCGGAAGTCCTGTCCCGCCGTGGGTTCATCCAGAATCAGGACCTCAGGGTTCATCACAAGGATGGACGCGATGGTCACTCTTTTCTTCTGTCCGAAGCTCAGGGCCGAGATGGGCCAGTTACGGAATGGGTACAGGCCGCAGATTTTCAGCGTTTCGTGGACTCTCTCCTTAATCTCGTCCTCCGGCACGCCTCTCACCGCAAGGCCCAGCGCAACCTCGTCAAATATCATGGGCTTGCTGATCATCTGGTTGGGGTTCTGCATCACAAGTCCGATGACTTCTCCACGCTCTTTAATGGATTTGTCAGCAATATCGGCCCCGTTCAAAAGGATGTTTCCCCGGTCAGGATTGATAAAGCCGCAAATCAGGTTGGACAGGGTGCTCTTTCCGGCCCCGTTTTTGCCGACTATGCTGAGCATCTCGCCTTTTTCAATTTTAAAATCAATATTCCTGAGGACCGGATTCCCCGTAATATAAGAAAAATCCAGATCCAGCACCTCCAGCGCCGCCTGCTTGCCGGGGCGGGGCGGGGGAAGCTGAGCTTCCTTGTACCATGCCTGCACTTTTTCCCGGTAGGGTGCAAGATCCATGGTCTCTATATGCTGGGGACGGGCATCCACGGTTACCTTACAGCCCGCATGCTTCAGGGCCGTGATATAAAGAGGTTCTCTGATACCTTCCTTTTGCAGAACATCCGTACAGAGCAGTTCATCCGGCGTCATATCGGCCACAATGCGTCCCTCTCCCACCACCACAATCCGATCCACATCCCGGTATAGGGCATCCTCCAAGCGGTGTTCGATGATGAGTACGGTTTTTCCCGTGGTCCTGCTGATTTTGTCTATCAAATCGATAGCCTTTTTCCCGGTGGCCGGATCCAGGTTGGCCAAAGGTTCATCAAATAACAGAATGTCCACATCGTCTATCATGACACCTGCCATGGACACCCTCTGCTTCTGGCCGCCGGACAGCTCCGTGGGCGCATGCTTCAGAAGCTTCTTCACATCTACGATTTCTGCTACTTCATCAACCTTTGAAAAAATTTCATCCTGGGGCACGCAGTCATTTTCCAGGGCAAAAGCGATATCCTCCGCCACCGTCAGACCGATAAACTGTCCGTCCGTATCCTGCAGTACGGTGCCCACCAGCTTGGACATTCCGAAAATCCCCGCCCTGGAAGGGTCTTCTCCCCCTACCTGCAGTTCTCCCGTGCTTTCCCCGGGAAACGAAAAAGGAACCAGTCCGTTGATACAGTGCGCCAGAGTTGATTTTCCAGAGCCGGACGGTCCCACAATCAGAACCTTTTCCCCGGGATAAACCGCAAGGTTTATATTATACAGGGTGGGGTCTACCTGTGAGCGGTACTTAAATGTATAATCCTTGAATTCAATAATCGGTTTCATCCTTTACCTCTCTTTATTTCCGCGGGCAACCGGCCAGACAGCCATGCCTGCATGGATATTTGGCGGCTGCCGCGAGGGTCAAATCAGCGCTCTGAGGCCTTCTGAGAACGCTGGATGATGCAGATAAAAGCATATTATATATGTCAGTATCCGCATCATCCGGTATTTTATCAAATATGGTAACGGTTCAGGACGGCCATCGTCATGAACTGTTACTAAGTATTAGTCTTCCTTGGACAGGCTGGAGGACTTTGCTCCGATCTTGGAATAGGCAAAGGCGAGCAGGGTTCCGAGCACAGCTGCCACGATAATGTTTCCGATGAATGCAAGAATGCCCTGGGTAAATACTTTTTTGGCAGGTTCCGCATAGATCAGGATGTCAAGGACGGGCGCAAGCAGGATCCAGGCGAGTGCATTGGCAATGACCTGGACTACATTGAACAGGGCGATAGCTTTGCCGTCGAAGCCGCCGTCTTTGATGGCGAACTTGGCAGCGAATACGCCCATGAGAATACCGAACAGGGCATCCGGGAATACCCAGCTCCAGTAAATGCTTCCGTAGAAAATAGCATCACCTAACGCATGGCCGATTAAGCCGATTGCGCCGCCTACGATGGGTCCGAACACTGCTGAGAAAAAGGTCAGGACAGCGACTCTGGACTGCAGGGCGGTGTTGGGAATGATGCCGAAGGGAACCTGTGCATTGGTAAGCACGATAAAAAGAGCGGTTCCGATACCGGTAGCAACAACTTCTTTTACACCAAATTTGAGTTTCATTTTATCTCCTCCTCATAGAGTAAAGTGTTTTCGGCATCTGTATGACCGTATTCTTTTTTGCATGAATGGCGGTGCAAAGATGCCGTTCTTCTGTAACCTGCGGAAGTATTTTACCCGCTTCCGCTTACCTCCTAACTATATCGGATTTCCACCTCTTTTGCAATGGTTCTTTTTATGCAAGAGGCACTTCTGCGGCCAGTGCAAAGGAGTATATGATCTTTTCTTTCACCTTTTTTCCGGTGAGCTGTTCCAAGGCGCGGGCGTAGTAATCCAGCTGGACCTGGTAGCGGTTTATCAGCTCCTGGGAACGTGTGACGGAATCCGTTTTGTAGTCGGCCACCACCAGGCCGTCCTCTTCCTCCAGGTAGACGTCGATGATTCCCTGGATGAGCACGGTTTCCTCCTCCGGGAAGCTGTCATCCAGTGTTTTAGCGGGCAGGCCCAGGACAAAGGGCTGTTCCTTGTACAGTCTGCCGCGGGCCGCCGCCTGCGCCATTCTGGCCGCCAGGGAGCTTTCGAGGAACTGCGCTATCTTCCCGGGATTTACGGCTTCGCGGAATTCCTTCAGAAGAGTTCCCTCCTCCGTCATGCGGTCCAGGATTGCTTTTACCTCTGCCGGGTCAGGCGCTCCGCCGGCAGCCTTCCTCCCCAGCCTTCCTGCGTATTCGGCAAAAGGAAACAGCTCCAGCGCTTTATGGTAAGCGCTTCCGCGGGCGGTCCCGCTGACCTTTTCTTCCTCCCGGATAAAGCGGGGAAGGTAGGGCACCAGCTCTTTTTCCTCAAAAAGGTGATAGGCTTCCTCGGCCGCTTCCTCCATGCCTGCTTTTTTCAGTTCGGAAACTGTGGTCTTGGTATACAGGTTTTTCAGGTTTTCGTGAGGGTAGACGCTTTCCATGCGTTCTCTGAGCAGGCGTATTTCCTCGTTTTCCTCCCCGGCGGAACGCCTTGCGGCCTCTTTTTCAAAGGAAAGCAGACGGGCCTTCAGCTGCTCGCGGCCCTGCTCCTCTCCCATCTGTTCCTGGAGAAGCTCCGATGCGGTGAGAATCTGTACCTGCTGTCCGCACACGGCCCAGGCGGGAAGCAGCCAGTCCAGATAGCCCGATGCCTCGGAACGCAGGGTAAAGGTAAGACGCCCCGGGCCGTACGGGGTATCTGATGCCGCCACCAAACCGGCGCCGCCCTCGTCCAGAATGCGCTGCACCTTTTCGGCGTCCTTGCAGCTGCCGGTGAGAATCAGTTTTTCCTGCGGCCTGGTCATGGCCACATAGAGGACACGCAGCTCTTCCCCCAGGCTGTCCCTGCGCAGCTTGCCGGAAAGCACGGCTTTTTTCAGGGTGCTTCCCCTGACGCGGGAGTCAATGTCCACGTAATCCAGGGCAATGCCGTAATCCATATCCATGATGACAGGCTTCATCGTATCCTGCATGTTGAATTTCTTGGAAAGGCCGGCCACAAAACAGATCGGGAACTCCAGGCCCTTGGACTTATGGATGCTCATGATGCGGACGGTATCCGCATTTTCATCCTGCACGTTGGCTTCGCCGTAATCGATATCGTATTTCTCCACCTGTTCCATGTAGCGGATAAAGTGAAACAGGCCGAAATAGCTTGTTTTTTCAAAATTTTCCGCACGGGTTAAAAGCATCTCCACATTGGCCCGGCGCTGTTCGCCGCCGGGAAGGGCGGATACGGTATACAAATAGCCGGTTTCCTTCAGGAATTCTTCAATCAGCTGGTGTATGGGCATGTAGGCCACATATCGGCGGAAGCGGTCCAGCAGCTGTAAAAAAAGCAGCGATTTTTCCTTCAGCTCCTCCTGCGTGCCCTCTGTGGCATAAACCGTCAGGCAGGTGTAAAGCCGCCTGCCCTCCGCCCCGGTTTCCGCTTTCATGCGGGCGATGTCCTCATCGGAAAAACCGGCCGCCTCCGATTTCAGGACGCCAAACAGCGGGATATCCTGCAGGGGATTGTTCAGCACCTTCAGGAAATTCAGGATCGTCTGCACCTCCGTTGCCGCAAAATACCCGGTTTTGGAGGTGATATAGACAGGAATTCCGCATTCCTCCAGCACCTTCTTAAAGGTTTCATCCCAGTTCGCCGTAGTGCGAAGCAGGATTACGATATCTGAGTAGCGCGCGGGGCGCAGCTGCCCTGTTTCTTTATCGGTGACAGGAAGCGTTCCCGTCAGCTGGCGGATTTTACCTGCAATGGCCAGCGCTTCCCTCTCCCGGTCATCAAGGCCGTCCTCCCCGGCTGCCGTCAGCAGGACCTCGGTTTCATAAACGTCCCCTTCCTCCTGCCCTTCAGGCTCCGGGAACGATGCTCCGGGATACAGCGCCGCGTCCCTGTCATATTCCACGCCGCCCAGATCCCGGCCCATCATGCAGGCAAAGCAGGCATTGACACTGTCCGTCACCTGGCGGCGGCTGCGGAAATTCTGTTTCAGGTCTATTCTGCGTTCTTTTCCCTCTGTTTTGCCGTATCGATCGAATTTTTCCATAAAAAGCTCGGGCCGGGCCAAACGGAATTTATAGATGCTCTGCTTCACATCCCCCACCATAAAACGGTTGTATTTTCCTTCCTCTTCCCCGGAAATGCTGCGCAGAAGATATTCCTGCACCAGGTTGCTGTCCTGGTATTCGTCGATCATGATTTCCGCATAAAATTCCCGCATTTCCAGCGCTGTGGCGGTAGGCTGCACCCCCTCCGGCGTCTTTTTGGTCAGTATCTGAAGGGCCATATGCTCCATATCGTGGAAGTCCATCAGGTTCTTTTCCCGCTTTTTCCCGTCCAGACGGATACGGAAGTCCTCGGTCAGGGCGAGCAGCCTGGAAACATAGGGCGCGCATTCCGCCATGCGTTCCGCCTGTACACGGGGAGAGGCGGAAAAATATTTTTTTGCAAGTCCGTTTAAAAGATCCTTGATGCCATTGCGCATCTGTTTTGCCTGCTCCCTTTTTTCAGGGGATACGCTTTCGTCCTTTTTGGAACTGATTCTGCCGAAAACAAGAGCTGAAAATGCCTCATACATCTCCTCCAGCGTATCCGCCGCCAGCAGCCTGTCTATCAGCAGCCCGTCCGCCTCCAGGGTATCCAGGTACATATAGGGGCCGCCCGGTTCCTCACACAGCCGCTTTGTCATGGCAAGAAGCTCCTGCGCCTCCTCCAGCATGGAACGGATATAGCTTTTGAGCAAAAGGATCCAGCTGCATTCATCCAGGCTGTCCTCCGTAACCGCATAGTCATCCTGATGCCCGGTGAGCCACTCTCCCGGCCAGGGATAGCTCATTGCAAACTCATACAGGCCGAGAATCTGCTCCTCCAGCCTTTTTTCCTTCCCCGCCGGGGCAAAATATTCCACACAGGAAAGGAATTCCTCATCTCCCGCAGCAAAATATTCCTCCAGCATATCCGCCAGCACGTCCTGCTGGAGCAGCTTGATTTCCCCGTCGTCCGCCACCCTGAAATCCGGGTCCAGGTCAATCTCATCAAAATGATTCCTTATAATATAAAGGCAGAAGCTGTCAATGGTGGTAATCTGCGCGTTGTGTATCAGCGTAAGCTGCTTAAGCAGGTGGGCGTTCCCCGGATTCGCATCCACCCTGCCGGAAAGCGCCTGGGTGATTCGCTCGCGCATCTGGGCGGCCGCCGCATTGGTAAAGGTCACCACCAGCAGCCTGTCGATATCCACGGGATGCTCTGCGTCGCTCACCATCTGGATGATCCGCTCCACCAATACCGCCGTCTTTCCGCTGCCGGCCGCAGCAGACACCAGAATGCTGCTGTCCCTGGCATCAATTGTCGCCTGCTGATCCGGTGTAAATGTCACTGCCATCGTCTTCTCCTTCCGTCTCCAAAGCCTCTTTCATCCGTTCCAGGGCTTCCTGTTCTTCCAGCTTTTCCAGCTCCCGCTTCCGGTAGCCGGGAATTTTCTTATCAAAGCCGCATACCTTGCTGTAAGGACAGTAGGTACAGGCATCCTTCGCCGTCTGGCCGCCAGACTGGACATAGGGGTTGAGGGCAATGTTTCCGTTCAGGATGCCGCTGCCGATTTCCCTGATTTTCAGGTTGACATAATCCGATATGACCCGGAAATCATTCTCTTCAAGAATACTGGAACGGGCGCTGAAAGAACCGTCCTTTTTCCTCTCCACAGGGATGACGTCGGATTTCGTGCCAAACTCCCGATCCAGGCTTTCCACGATTTTCTCGTCCGCATTTACCACGCCCGTCATCCGCAGGCCAGCCAGGATTTTTTCCTGGATCTGCTCCGGCGTATCCGTTTCCTCGCCTTCCACCAGTGGATCGTGCACCCGGTAATACAGCATGGCCGCCGGTACCACCTTCCGGTCAGGATAGTCTTTTTCCTCCATTTCAACCGCCGCGTTCATGTAGACCACCAGCTGCAGCTGCAGCCCGTAATACAGCGCCGCCAGGCTGAAATCCCGGTTCCCGGATTTGTAGTCTATGACCTTCACGTAAACCTTGTCTTCCTCCTCGCATACATCCACCCGGTCGATCCGCCCGCGCAGACGCAGCTTTTCCTCTCCGGTAAGGGAAATGTTCACCGACTCCAGCTCCTCCAGCACGGAAAAAGACACCTCAAACTGCTCCGGCCGGAAGGCTCCTTTTTTCAGCTGGTACTGCAGGGTGGACACGGTCCGCTTCAAAATCCGCTTCAGGCGGGTGATAATATACTGGTTGCGCGCATTGTCAAAAAGCACCGATTCTCCGTAGGTGACCGCATAGGCCTCCACCGCCTCCTCTATCAGGCTATCCCCCTCTTCCTTGGGAAAATCGAACCAGCTCCAGCCCTTTTCCTTCAGTTTTTCCCCGAAAATCTCCAGCACGCCGTGGAACAGGTTGCCCATGTCCACCGCCTCAAAGCTGTAGCCCTCCCTTTCCTTAAGCATCAGCCCATACTGCAGGAAGTGGGCATAGGCGCAGGAGGCATACTGCTCCAGCCGGCTGACGCTTCCAAGCAGGGTACGGCCAAACAGTGCCAGCGCCGCCTCCTTGGCCAAAGGCCTGTCCCGGTAGCTGTAGAAGGCTTTTTCCCGCATCTGCTTCGTCCAGTCCTGCGTTTTTTCCTCGGTAACATAGATCTGGTATAAATGACGGAAATCCTGCTCCTCCCTGCTGTTTTCCTTCATTCTCGCATCTGCGAACTGCCTAAGCCCCTGCACCAGTCCCGATCTGCCGTCCTCCAGCGTCTGCACCTGTGCAAGCTTTGGCAGCTCCTCCGGCTTTTCTATTCTTATGGAAGGGAAGAGCTTCTGTACCGTATCGATCAGGTAGGCCGGCCTCATGGAACGGCCTTCCCCGCTCATCCGTGAATAGGACAGGTACAGGCAGTCCGAAGGCTTGGTCATATTCATGTAAAGATACAGCTTCTGTATATACATCTGCTGCCTGGGGGTAGGCGCAAGCTCCATCCCGCTTTCCGCCAGGAATTCCCTGTCCATATCCGAAATAATGCCGCCGCTTCCCGCCTGTTTCGGGATATAGCCGTCGTTCACACCCAGGAAAAAGAGCGCCTTTACCTGTTTTAAACGGGTTCTTTCCATATCTCCGGCCACGACGCGATCTACGTTCTGAGGGATGGTTCCCACCTGGATTTCCTGGAAGCCCGCCTCCATAATCCTGGAAAACTCATCCATTTTTACCGGTTCGCTGCCAATCAGCTCCACGATGCTGTCAAGCAGGTCCATCACCAGCCTGTAAATCTGTGCATATTCCCTCTGCTTTACCGCATCCCCTTCTTTTTCAAACTGTTCTTCATAGACCTTCAGCTTCAGCTGTACCTGGTTTTGTTCGATAAAAGCATACAGCCCCATCACCAGCGCCTTCGTGTCCGCAAAGCGCCCCATCAAAGGCTCCAGCTGGTCAAGGAGCTTACGCCGGCTTTCGTTCAGCCCCTCCAGCTCCTCCAGTTCATTTTCCATATCCGGACGTTTACGCACGAAGAGTGTATTCCATCTCTTTTTCCCCCGCACGCCGGTGGCAAGCACATAATTTTCCAGCCGGTCCGCTTCCTCCGGGGTAAAATCGGCAAGGCCGCTTCTGATATAGTGAAATACCGATTCGTAGGTGAAGCCCTGGGTCACGATCTGAAGCGCGCTCTTCAGATATTCGATAAACGGATTCAGCACAATTCCCCGCGTCTGATCCAGATAGAAGGGAATTCCGTAAAGCCCGCCTTCTGTTTCCAGGAAGCTGGCATAGGCCGACAAATCCCCTGCAATTACCGCCACATCCCGGTAGCAGTTTCCCGTACGGCGCAGATATTCCCGGATCGCAATACAGACCTGGCGCACCTCCTCACGCTGGCTGGAGGCCTCCATGATCCGAATCTGCGTCTCTCCCTCATAAGGCCTTAGGGGGTAACGGAACAGATGTTTTTCCAGATGCGCCATGGAGGGGTTGTCCCGGAACCTGGGCACCGGATTATCCCGCAGGATCACATCCTTCCCCCTGGCCACGCCCGCCTCCGCGGCCAGCCGGGTCAGGGAGGCCGCCGTTTTTTTACTCAGATGGAACAGGTTCTGCTCCTCCTTTTCATCATACATATCCTCGCTGCCGTCCAGCACTGCTGTTACGATTACCTCCTGCGCCAGCTCCATCAGCTGCCGCAGAACCCGGTTCTGCACCGGCGTAAAGCCGGTGAAGCCGTCGAAGGCGATGACGCTTCCCTTCACCAGGCGGGATTTCGGCAGGAGCCTGGCAAGCAGATCCAGCGTTTCCTCCGTAGTGATATATTTTTCATGGATAAACTCCTGAAAGCCCCGGTAAAGCACGCCCAGATCCTTCAGCTTATGGTACAGCTGGCCTCTCTTTTTTGAAAAATCGGTGAGCTTTTCCAGCTCCTCCACACCGATCCCGTACTGCATGAACTCGGAAATAGCCGATTTTACTTCATGGATGTAGCCTGTCTTATTCAGGTTGCCGCCGATGACCGCCGTCTCCCCCTTCAGCTGCCCCGCAATCCGGCGCAGCACCAGGCTCTTGCCGGTATCATCAAGCACCGGCCGCTCATCCGCCCCCACCTCTTCAAAAATACGGTGGGAAAGCCGTCCGAAGCTGAGTACGTCAATGTTCATGATCCCCTGCCGCGGATGCATCATCACCAAATCCTTCTGCGTCTGCATCGTAAACTGATCCGGCACGATGATCAGGAAATTCCGATCCGGCTCCTGCTGCGACCGCGCAATGATTTCCTTATATAATCCGGTGCTTTTTCCCGCGCCGGATGCTCCTGTATAAAAACGTAATGACACGCTTTTTTCCTCCTGTGGTGATATGGCCTGACTGAATAATTACTCCCTAATTACTATACCATATCCGCTTCGCGGATATGGGCCTCCGGCGGAATTCAGCGCCTGATTTTCTGCGGTGAACGCAGAAAACAGTATGCGCAGGTATAATGTCGGCTACGTCGACATTATACCATATCCGCTTCGCGGATATGGGCCTCCGGCGGAATTCAGCGCCTGATTTTCTGCGGTGAACGCAGAAAACAGTATGCGCAGGTATAATGTCGGCTACGTCGACATTATACCATATCCGCTTCGCGGATACGGGCCTCCGGCAGAATTCAGCGCCTGATTTTCTGCGGTGAACGCAGAAAACAGTATGCGCAGGTATAATGTCGGCTACGTCGACATTATACCATATTTCCCAGGGCCTGACAGCTTCCAAATTCTATCCCTGCCTTGTTTTCTTCCATGATAAAAAGTAAAATATAGGTAATACTATCGTAACTGGAAACGTGCTGGACAATTCCGGGCCGTTACTAATTATGACCGGCCGCGCTGTTTTCCCCGGCTTCCCGGAATTTTACAAATAAAAAAAAGGAGACAACTATGAGAAAAGTGATTCCCTTCAACGAAAACTGGTCCTTCCGAAAAGAAGATACGGGACTTCCCCTGACGCTTCCTGCTGACTGGGAAACCGTGACGCTGCCCCACACCTGGAATGCGGTGGACGGACAGGACGGCAAAGGCAGCTACTACAGAGGCGCCTGCTGGTATGCAAAGGAATTCCCCACGCCCTCCGGCTTATGTGACAGCCGCTTGTATGTGGAGGTCCTGGCCGCTTCCCTTTCCGGAAGGGTGTTCGTCAATGGCAAAGAAGCCGCTTATCATGAAGGAGGTTTTTCCTCCTTTACCGCTGATATCACGGACTATCTCCACCCGGAAGGCTCAGGGAAAGCCAACCTGATCGCCATCGCAGCGGACAATTCCGACCGCCCTCATATTTACCCGCGTATGGCGGATTTCACCTTCTATGGCGGACTGTACCGCGGCGTTAACCTCATTATCGTTCCCCGGGTACACTTTGACCTGGAATACTGGGGCGCGCCCGGCCTTTCCGTCACCTCCCAGCCGGATGGGGAAAGCGCCTTCCTGAAGCTGCAAAGCTGGGTAAAAAATGCGGATGCCGATTATACGGTATGCTATACCATTACGGACGCACAGGGCAAAAAGACGGCCGAATGCTGGCGGCCTGCCGAAAATCCGGGGACAAGCGTCTTTCTGCCCAAAGCCCATCTGTGGCAGGGTGTGGAAGATCCTTATCTGTATACCTGCACCGCAGCCCTTGTTTACCGGAACGAAACCGTGGACGAAATCAGCTGCCGTTTCGGCATCCGTTCCTTTGCCGTGGATCCTGAAAAGGGATTTTTCCTTAACGGTAAACCTATGATGCTGCGCGGTGTTTCCCGCCATCAGGATCGCCTTTATAAAGGAAATGCACTCACCAGGCAGGAGCACTATAAGGACGCCGCCCTCATCCACGAGCTGGGAGCGAATACCGTGCGTCTTGCCCATTACCAGCACAGCAGGGATTTTTATGATGCCTGTGACGAATATGGTTTTATAGTATGGGCGGAAATTCCCTATATCAGCAGCCAGAGCGACGACCCAAAGGCGCATGAAAACTGCCGGACACAGATGCAGGAGCTGGTGTATCAGAATTATAATCACCCATCCATCTGTTTCTGGGGAATTTCCAATGAAATCACCATCGCCGGCGAAAAACCAGGCCTTGTGGAAAACCATAAGGATTTGAACGCGCTGGTAAAAGAGATCGATCCCACCCGCCTGACTACCATGGCCCATGTGAGCATGGTTCCCCTGGACAGCCGTCTTCACGGCATCACGGATCTGGAAAGCTATAATCATTATTTTGGCTGGTACGGCGGAAAATACACAGATAATGAAAAATGGCTGGATAATTTTCACGAAAAGCATCCTGAAATCTGCCTTGGACTGTCGGAATACGGCGCGGAGGGTATCATAACCTATCAGCCCGATGAGCCGAAATGCCGGGATTACTCGGAAAGCTATCAGGCGGAGTATCACGAGCACATGGCCGAAATCCTTATGGCCCGCCCCTATTTATGGAGCACCCATGTGTGGAATATGTTTGATTTCGGCTGCGCGGCGCGCAACGAAGGCGGCACTGCAGGCCGGAATAATAAGGGGCTGGTGACGCTGGATCGGAAAATTAAAAAGGATGCTTTTTATCTTTATAAAGCGTATTGGAGCAGGGAGCCCTTTGTGCATATGTGCGGACGGCGGTATGCGCAGCGACCCGGGGATACGGACCGCCTGGATGGTACAAACCCCGCTGAGAATAAAAAAGGCAACGGAAACAGCGTCCCGGAAGCTTCCATGGCCGGCGGCGGAAGTACCCGTGTAAAGGTGTATTCCAATCAGCCGGAAGTGAGCCTGTATGTAAACGGGGAGTTATATCAGACCTTGAAGGGTGATAAGGTATTTTTGTTTGAGCAGGTCCCTCTTTTTGACGGTTTTACCTGCCTGACCGCCTATGCGGGCGAGTGTTCCGATACTATGACGCTGGAAAAGGTGGAGACAAAGCCTGAAATCTATACGCTTCCTGTGGAAGAGGATGAGGACGATATGGAGGGCGCCGCTAACTGGTTTGACGAGGCTGCGGTTGTGGATGCCAATGCGGCTATGGAATTTCCGGAGGGGTTCTTTTCCATAAAGGACACGGTGAAGGAGGTTCTGGACCAGGAGGACGCCGCAGCTGTGCTGGCCGGTGCGCTCTATGCCATGACGGGAATGAAGCTGAAGAAGAGTATGATGGGGATGATGGGCGAAAAAAGCGTGGAAGGGCTGATGGAAATGATGACCGGAATGGGCATGGGTGATAATGTACCGGAAAATGCCCTGCAGGTGGTGAATGCGGAGTTGAATAAGGTCAAGAAGAAATAACACCGATAATCAGCATTCGCAGGAGTTTTATGAAGATATTATTGTAACTATCCGGCAGGCCAGCGCAAGTAACTGCGCTGGCCTGTGCTTCGCGCTGACCGTAAACAAATGATTCACGAGTGCTAAAAAAACATCCCTGAAGGGGATCTGCTGTGAAAGTTCCTGCAAGCGGCGATGTGAATGGGCAAGCTTGCTTGCAGCTTCACATCGACATTTGACAGAGCAAGCCGGTTGGAACACAAGAAAGCCGGCATACCGAACTGTGAATGCCGTCTGCAAATTACAGGAATGCACGGTACGGAGCAATCAACTTTCATTTATGTTAATGTCGCACAGGCAGACATGTTCGTTTTGTATGGATTCAGATGGATATGAATAATAACCGTAATGGCACCGGACAGCTACATATTATTTATAAATAAGGCTTCCCCCCAGTATACCAATCCCGATTCCAATCCAGTTCAAACGCACATCAAACCAGGAAAAATGACGTCCCTGAATCAACGGTTTGGTTGCCTCATCCGCCCATGCCCAGAAGGCTGACAGGATTAATCCCACCGCCATACCGGCGGCGGATACCTTAGCCATACTCAGGGTACCTGTGAGTAAAATTGTAAGGACTGCAAAAAGAATCACATGGGCCGACCTTCTCAACTGTTTGTTAAGTTTACCGATATCCTTTACCGGGAACCAATACTTCATATGATTTGCAAGCTCCAGACTTGTTTTGCTGGTGTGTTCGCCGTCCTGGTGGGACAACCAGGTCATGAAGAGAAACCATAGAATGGTAAACAGCAGATGGATATAAAAAGGCTTAATCAATGAAAGTGTCAAACAGCAGTACCTCCTACACTATAGCTTAATCTTTGCGCATGCTCCAAAACTTCTTTCTTATTCTTCCCGGATTTCAAAAATCCCAGCCTCCAAATGTTCCATTTGCAGCATACGGATATACGAATTATATTCTTCCTATCATATGTTGCATCAGACATCTTGTCAATAAAGTAATCCGCTTTAACTAATAATCAATCCGTACAAAGGCACATATCAAAAAAGGAATTGAGCGAACAAAATCTGCTCAATTCCTTCCTGCTATTTACTAATCACCTTACACAGCTTCTTATAAAAAGCAATCCCATATTTCACAAATGTTTGGTATCTTTCCAGCCGTAATTGTGCATCATACCATTTTCTTCCACCTTCTGTAAGGCTTCCTCTGCATTTTCTTCAAGCAGAGCATAGGTATGCGCCACCTTTAGTTCCAGGATTATAGTTTGCACATGCTTGTAGATTTCCGGTGTTGTAACTGTTCGAGAACTGAACGGATACCCGGCGTTACTATCCATGCCCATTTAAACATTGGAATAGATACAGGTCCCAATTATTTCCTCCCCTCTGAGCAATCCCGACAAACGTTCTGGATGATTTCCATTTACAATATAGACAGGGCAAGATATTTCTGTATTCATAGCCATCATAACTTTTCCGTACATACCGCCGGTCACATCATATCCGTCTCCACTCTTTCTGAATATTTCCCATTGGTTAAATCGTGTTTTATCAATAAAAGGAAGCAACTCTCCTTTTAAATTTTCTATTCCATCTTTATTTGTGCAAAAGATAATTTTATCTATGGAATACCCCCAGTCCGGATTCAATATAACGGCCCTGTTTAACAAGGAAAAAACAGTTTCTGTAGAAACAATTTTACATCCTTTTACCGAATCATATATTATATCTCCATAGACAGCTGGTAAAATGCCATGTTCAAGATAAGTAAACAACTGGTTCCACCGATTGATACCTTCTCCCTTGTTAATATTATCGTTCATAATATTGTCAATTGGATAAGGACATGCTAAAATTCCCTGATTTATAAATTCCTCTATTAATTTTGTATGAAGGAAAGCATTCCCATTTTTCCCTTTGCAAAATCCCATCCATCCATCTTCATTGGTTATTCCATCCATCAGAGAATACTTTTCCGCAAAATAATGTCCGAAAGAACCTCCTCCATTTCCAATGACTACAGAACCTTTCAAAAAAGGCAGACACTCCCGTATCTGCCCTGTAAGTTCTTTTATCAAATCATATCGTATGACACATGGCTTTGACTTATCAGTCAAAATCGCTCCACCCATTTTTATCAGAGTTAACTTTTTCATAACTATCCTATCTTCCCATATTTATACTAACACCTTCATAATCAGCTACAATTTGATAAAATTCTTCCCTAGAAAAATCAGGCCACAACGTATCCGTAAAATAAATTTCCGAATATGCGGTCTGCCATGTAAAAAAATTACTGAGTCTGTGATTACCACCCGTGCGAATTACAACATCTATGGAAGGTATATCAGCTGTATCAAGACAACTCTCTATCGTTTTTTCTGTAATATCATCCGAGCTGATTTCCCCCAGCTTCAGTTTTTCCGCTATTTTCCTAACCGATTTGGTGATTTCATCCTTTCCCCCATAACTGATTGCAATCTGAACTACCAGATTTTTGTATTCAGCAGTCTGATGCTGTGCATCGCTTATCAAAGCCTGTTGCTTTTTTCCCAACCTGCCAATATCTCCAACTGCCTTTATTCTGATTCCTTTCTCAATGCAGTCCCTAATTCCTCACGAAAAAACTTCTCCATGATAGCAAACAAGCCTTCAATCTCTGGCTGCGATCTATTCCAATTTTCTGTTGAAAATGCATATACCGATAAATATGGAACAGACTTATCAAGACACCAGGTACATAATTCCATTAATTTATTAACACCCTTCTCATGCCCCATCAGTACTGATTTTAGCCCTTGCTTCTTGGCCCAGCGCCGATTACCATCCATAATAACGCCCACATGGTTCAACTTGTTCTCGCCCATATTATGCCTCGCTTTCCATCGGCTTTTCCTGTAAATTTAGGTCATAAATATCTCTGACCATTATTTGGTATAAATTTCGGATCTCATCCATGTCCAGTTTTTCGCTTTCTGCCTGATGTTCCCTCACCCAGGAAATAAGAAAATTATATTCCTCCGCCCCGGTAACAATTTCCACAAATCTGTCCTGACTGATAAATCGCTTCATTATGATTTTCTCAGTTTCCTTCAGTTCATCCTGTTGAATATCTGCCTCTTTCAAAATTTCCAAATAAACAGCATTGCTTATAGGAGATATAAGATATCGCTCCTTACGTTTCCCGAACCATTTTGAAGCATTCTGCATGGGCAGTGCATCCACCCGCAGATTATCATATTCAGGGCAACTGATATTTTTTCCGATATATCGTACCCGGTTCCATCGAAATGCCTTTTTTAAAAACGCTTCTTTTTCAACTATTATCTGATCGCAATATTCCCAATCACCGTTAAATCCAACAATCATAGCGTAAATACACTCTTCATCTTCTGTTAATCGGAAGAAAGACATATCAAATTTATATTCCTGTCTTCTTCCCTCAGCTTTTCCACTCTTGCCCCTTTATAACAAAATGTATTCAGCAATGTGGTAGCCATCGTTCCCGCCCCGGAAATTTGACTGGGCCAGCTTTTTATACAGACGAAAGAATTATCCTTTACATCCCATATCCTAACAGACATATTTTCCGATATATGATATCGATATTCCTCATCACCCCTTTTTATTTTTTTAATTTGCAAGGACCAAACCCTCCTCTTTTTTCATCTGCAAATAAGCTTTTGTGGGTATATACCTTTCCGTCTCCTTCATAAAGCTGTATGGGAAATAATGTATCCGGAAAAGCTCTTGCAACATAATATTTCAAAAATCGTATCATATAATCTGTTATGTTTTCTTTACGAAAGCCGTCTTCACAATCCTTATCAAACGTAAGATTTAATTCGGTATGCCTATCCAATTTCAGTTCAGCTGCTTCTTTGATCAGGCCTGACATCTTATCCAGCAATACCTCAAAGGTAATTTCTGTCCCTACCGGAACATCTCCTTCCTCCGATCTGGTTACGGTTCCCTTCCTGGCAGGTGAATCCAATATCAACTTATGACTTTTTATTTCCTGTACGGATCTAGTCATTATCTTTACCTGATCTGTCAACATAAATGCGGATTGTAAACCAATCCCAAAACCACCTGTAGGTTTCAGCCATGCCGGCATTTCAACTGCTGCTTTTTGATATAGGCTACGGTTTTTCCAGCTCCTTCCAATTACTGACAGATTGTTGATGCATTCCTCTTCCATTCCGACCACATATTATATTATTCACTTCCGAATCAAGCCATTGAAACCATTCTCCTGTTACGCGGCAAACTTCTTCCGTGTCTGAAAAAGATTCTGCCATTATCTGCTGTTCCTCAATGCAGAAATTCGTAAGCGCCTTATGCTTTTTATAATGAGTTTCGCTTAAGACGGGCAGTTTACCGAAATGTTCTATTGCACGGACATTGACTCCATGTTTTCACGGGCTTTTTGGGGATGATTTTTACGGATAAATTCCCCTGTCAAAAGAGTGATATTCTTTTCCATTTCGACTGGCCAATCCAAAGGAAACTCTATCTTAGGCCCACTCAGTTTCCTTCCCGCCAAAAGATCATTCATCTGCTTATAATACAAAGCAGCCTGTTTCTTATCAAAATCATTAGTCTCCATGGCTGTATACAAGAAAGATTTAAATTCGTTATTTCCGGTCCAAAGTTCCCTGATTTCTTCGTTGCTTAATGCCATTCCTGTATCATGAAAATAAGCGCACTCCAATAGAAGCCATAAATCGCTTGCTGACAGCTCCTTTACTCTCTTGCGTCCCAAAACCAGTTCGATTGCATTCAATATATTAATCGAATGAGACGCATCATGCTCCGCTGAAGTACATGGTAATCATAAAGAAAATCATCAGATACTTCCGGCCCTTCAGGTCATTTCTGGACATGGCATAGGCACAGGGGAGGGTCGCCGCCAGATTCAGTACCGTACCCACGAACACATAAAAAATGGTATTCATATAACCGGCCCAGATTTCTTCATACTGCAGCAGGTATTTATATCCTTCCAGGGTAGGCCGTATCGGAAGGAGCAGCATCTCCCCGCCGGAGACGGCCTTGGGATCGCTGAAGGAGGCGCTTAATACAAAAACCAGCGGGTACAGCATCAGCACTGCGAGAAAAATCAACAGGGCGTATACGATAAAATTAAAAATCCCGTTATTTATTTTCGTCTTACTCAGCCTTTTTATTTTCATCTCTTCTTTCCCCTCCCATCAGAACAGGCTTGTTTGCGTAGTACGCCTGGAAATCGTATTGGCAAGCACCAGCACAATCGTGTTCACAACTGAATTAAACAAATCTGCCGCCGCTCCGAAGGAAAAGTCCGCCTTTTCCAGACCGGATTTATATACAAAGGTTGAAATCACTTCCGAAGCGCTCAGATTCGTAGGATTCTGCAAAAGGTATACCTTTTCATACCCTACGCTTAACAGGGAGCCGCAGTTAAGTATCAGCAGTATCAGAATCGTCGCCACCAGCACCGGAAGATTGATATACCAGATCTCCTGCAGCCTTGAAGCGCCGTCAATATCGGCCGCCTCCAGCAGCGCCCTGTCCACTCCGGATAATGTGGCAAAGTATATAATGCTTCCCCAGCCCATCTCCTGCCAGATGCCGCTGAGCACGTAAATCCATTTGTACATGGCCGGTTCCTGAAGGAAATTGACCGTATCGCTGCCCAGCATGGAAAGAAACCTGTTAATTACGCCGGAGGTCGGATTCAGAAACAAGGTAAGCATACCGCATAAGACAACCGTTGATATGAAATGCGGCGCATAAGACAATGTCTGAAAGCCTTTTCGGAAACGTTTGTTTGATACCTCATTAAGGGTCAGCGCCAGGATGATCGGAATCGGGAACCCCAACACCAGGGACAACCCGCTGAGGGTTAACGTATTTTTTAATATGATGGGGAACCAATAGGAGCTGAACAGTCGTTGAAAATTGTCAAAGCCGCTCCATGGGCTTCCCGTGATCCCCTTTCTCATGCTGTAATCCTTAAAGGCAATGATAATGCCATACATGGGCTTATAAGCGAATTGCTTTTTCTGACCCGTCTGAATGGATTTGCTTTTTTTCCAGTTCATATTTTTCCCTCCTGCAATTTGTTAACTGATTCTAGCATGGAGGATCGCTTTTTTAACATGGATATTGTGTTACTTCCGGGCATAAAAAAATGGAGAAAACAGTCCACATCCGTGACAGGGCTGTTTTCTCCATATATTTTGCAAAAATTTCCATCTCTAGCTTATTGATGATGCGTAATCATCCCCGCCGCCTTGGCGATTTCCAGCACCACCACCGGCACCAGCGCCAGGCCGAGGGCCGTCAGATACAGATGCCCGGGCAGTGCAGTCAGGCCAAAAACCAACGCCAGCGGGGGCACAAAGGTAATCAGTGCAATCAGCACCAGCGACAGGGCAGCCGCGCCGTTTAAATACTTATTGGTAAAAAATCCGGTCTTAAACAGCGAATGGCTGGATCGCATATTAAAGGCATGGAACACCTGCGTGGATGCCAGCACCATGAAAGCCATGGTACGGCCCGCTTCCACCGTGCCCGTTTCATTCCATCCCAGCCAGAAGCCAAACAGCGTCAGGGCAGCGAACATGGCGCCCTGCAGAACGATCCGCACGCCCAGCCCATGGGCAAAAATGCCTTCATTCTTCGGCTTAGGCTTCTTCTCCATCACATCATCAGGCACAGCCTCCATACCCAGCGCAATGGCGGGCAGGCTGTCTGTTACCAGGTTGATCCACAGAAGCTGCATGGAAAGCAGCGGGCTCTGCTTCCAGAACAGCATGGATAAAAATACCGTCAGCACCTCGCCGATGTTCGTTCCCAGCAGGAACGCCACCGCGTGCTTGATATTGCCGTAGATCCCCCGGCCTTCCTTCACTGCGGAAACGATGGTGGTAAAATTATCATCTGTCAGCGTCATATCCGCCGCGCCCTTTGCCACATCCGTACCTGTAATGCCCATGGCGCAGCCGATATCCGCCGCCTTCAGCGCGGGCGCATCGTTTACGCCGTCTCCCGTCATGGAAACAATTTCGCCCTGTGCCTGCCAGGCCTTGACGATGCGGATCTTATCCTCCGGAGAAACTCTGGCGTATACGGATATATGGCGTACCTTCCGGTTCAATTCTTCCTCGCTCATCTGCGCCAGCTGTGCGCCGGTAATGGCTTCGTCGCCTTCCTCCATAATTCCCAGATCCTTTGCAATGGCGGAAGCCGTCACCACATGGTCGCCGGTTATCATAACAGGCTTAATGCCGGCCTTCCGGCAGACAGCCACAGCATCGCGTACCTCCGGGCGGGGCGGATCGATCATGCCCACAAGCCCCATAAAGGTAAGATTGCTTTCCAATTCTTCAATGGTGGGATTTTCAGGCACGCTGTCGATTTCCTTATAGCCCACTGCCAGGACGCGGAGGGCGTTGGAGCTCATGGAGTCAACCAGCTCCTGCGCCTTTTTCATATCGCCTGTGGTGCAGATGGGCAGCATGGAATCAAAGGCGCCCTTGGTGATGACCACATTTTTCCCATCGATTCTGCAGACAACGGTCATCAGCTTACGGTCGGAATCAAAGGGCAGCTCCGTCAATCTGGGATATTCCCTGGCCAGGGTTTCCTTGGGGCTGCCGTTTCTCATGGCGGCATATACAATGGAGGTTTCCGTGGGATCCCCGATATGCTGTACTTCTCCGTCCTTGACAATCACTGAACCGTCGCAGCAAAGGGAAGCATACTGCAGCAGCCTGCGGATGGCAGGCGTATCCTCATCGGAAATGTCCTCCATCAGATCCTCTGCCGCATCATAGGCCTTCACCAGGGTCATGCGGTTCTGGGTCAGCGTACCGGTCTTATCCGAGCAGATAACAGAGGCGCTGCCCAGCGTTTCCACGGCGGGAAGCCTGCGGATGATGGCATTCTGCTTCACCATACGCTGCACGCCGATGGAAAGCACGATGGTAACAATCGCCGGAAGCCCTTCCGGAATCGCGGATACGGCAAGGGATACGGCTGTCATGAAAATCTCCATCACGGCCATGCCGTCAATCAGCCCAATGACAAAAATGACCGCACATACGGCAATCGCCAGAAAGCCTAGGTATTTGCCCAGCTGCGCCAGCTTCTGCTGCAGGGGAGTCTGTGTATCCGACTCGCCCTCCAGAAGCCCTGCGATATGTCCCATTTCCGTCTGCATCCCAGTGGCCGTAACGATAGCTCTGCCCCGTCCGTAGGCAACGCTGCAGCCGGAATAAATCATGTTGGCCCGATCTCCCAAAGGCGCTTTTTCTTCTATTTGAAGAGATGCATCCTTTTCACTGGGCACGGATTCTCCGGTGAGCGCCGATTCCTCCGATTTCAGGCTGGCCGATTCAATCAGCCTGGCATCCGCAGGGATATTGTCGCCTGCTTCCACCAATATAATGTCGCCGGGAACCACCTTATCGGCGTCAATGAGCAGCTCTTTCCCGTCACGGATAACCCTGGCATGGGGCGCCGACATACTCTGCAGCGCTTCCATGGCTTTTTCCGCCTTGCTTTCCTGCACCATGCCCATAACGGCGTTCAGAATCACGATTACCAGAATCAGCAGCGGTTCAAAAAATTCCGATGTATCATGGCCGTTGCAGGCAACGATAAAAGAAACGACTGCCGCAGCAATCAATATGAGTATCATCACATCCTTGAACTGCTCCAGAAATCTCTGAAGATTGCTTTTCTTCTTCTTAGCCCGCAGCCGGTTAGGTCCGTACTGCGCAAGCCTCTCCTCAGCCTGTGCCCCCGACAGCCCTTCCGACCGGCTGCTATGCAGTTCACTTATTACTTCATCCAATGGTTTACTATACTGAGCCATTTTCAATCCTCCTTGTTTTCCGAAGGAAAATGCGAGCTCTATGCGAGCAGAGGATTTTCCTCCTTGTTTTCCGAAGGAAAATGCGAGCCCTCTGGCGAGCGAAGATTTTCCTCCGAATTATCCGTTCTCTTTTTACTGCGGTCCGTTCAAAGCCCTGTGCTCCTTTTGCCAAACCATTTCGTCTTTCAGTGACCCGGTCGGCAGATGCATGGTCTGCTCTACGATCGTAATCACCTGTTCCATGGAAAGGAGCCGCTTCCTGGACTGCGCCAGCAGTCCGAAAATCAGGACTCTTACGGTTTCCTCCGGATACTCAATGGTCAGATGCCCTTCCCTGACCCCCTGCCGGATCAGCCGTTCCAGCTGTGCCTGCAGAAGCTCATTGGCATCCTGGGCGATGGGGTTATGGGAAATGATTTCCAGCATGCTGTCCAGATTCTCTTCCTCATCTCCTGAAAACTGGTCAATCATGTGCATATAAAGCGCAACGAATTCCGACGTTTTCTGATAAAAAGTAAGCTGCGTATCCGCCAGGATTTTCAGGGAGGCTTCCTTAAGCTCCGACATTACCAAATCCACAACCTCATTAACTATTTCATCCTTGGATTTAAAATAATAGTAAAAAAGTCCCTTGGCAACGCCTACCTTTTCCACAATCTGGCTGACCTGTGTGTTTTTGATTCCGTTTTTGTCAAACAGCTGCCGGGCCGCTTCTATCAGCTCCGCCCGGCGTATTTCCGGTTCCTTCGTTACCCGCATTCTGTCACCTGCCATTGTCTGTTCTGCCGTCTTTTTGTGTATTATAGCAACTGACTGACTTTTTGTAAATAGTAAGTCAGTTATTTATTTTATTTTTATTAAACAGTCTCCCCAAAAGCTTTCTTTTTATATTTTGGAAAGAAATCCTTCATACTTTTTATAAGATTTTTTGATTTGCGTCACACTTAGGACACACTTTTCCTGTATCATAAAAAACAGATAGACAAACAATAACTCACAAGTTTTGTTAAACTATCTCCCCCCTCATAAGAATAAGAAGCCTCCACATTTTTTGTGGGGGCTTCTTATTTGCCGTGTACTATGTTCATTTTAAAAACTGCAGGCAAGCCGGTTTAACCCTTTCCGTTTTCCTTCCATAAAAGTTCCCTCTGCGCATACCGAAGCAGCTCATCCGGGGTGGGAATTTTTCCTTTTTTCGGCACCTTGCTCTGCCATGCTCCGGTAATTCCGTCATTTGGCGTATTTTTGTATGTATGCTCCAACGCTGCCTGCATTTCCTGCTTTACTTCCTGGACGCTTACCCCATACTCCTTTGCCACCTTCCGATAAATACTTTTTTTATTCATTTATTATTTTCTCCTGTCGGCAGACGTCTGTTATGTGCATCTGCTACTTCATTATAGACGATTCCAGCGTACGTTTCAACAATATCAGACGCTATAAATATTCGTAATTATAACAATTGTATATTATGATTATCACATGGAGGGAGGCGATTTCATGGATGAACAATTTATTCGGGATCGGATAACCGAGCTTCGGCTCCAAAAAGACGTTACAGAGAGAAAAATGAGCATTGAACTCGGACACAGTACAAGCTATATTCACAGCATTGCCTCCGGCCGGGCTCTGCCTTCCATGACAGAATTTCTTTACATATGCGATTATTTCAACATTACGCCCATGGAATTTTTTAACGATACGGAACATACTTCGGCCCAGCAGCAAAGGGCCATTCAGTATATCCGCCTGTTAAATGATTACGATACCAAGCTGATCGCAGATATGTTGGAAAGGCTGTACAGGCCAGAATAAAGATTTAAAAAAACAGACTGATAAAGCCTGGCCGGATTCCGGCCGGTTTATTCAGTCTGTTCTTATTTCCGCCGTCCTGGACAGCTGCTTGTTATGATTCCGAAACGGTATTGGCCTGCAGCTTGTGCTTCCGGTTCCCTTTTTTTACAAAGTCAAAGGAAAAAAGGATCATCAGCTCATGGGCCAGCAGCGGGAAGGCCGCCAGGATGCCAAGACGCAGCCATTCCCGCAGGGACAGATGCGCGGTTCCGAACGCCGCCGTCAGGAACGGTATTTCCGTCACGGCAAACTGCAGCAGGAATCCGATCACACAGGCCGCTATCATCAGCTTGTTGTTAAAGTGGTTCATCCGGAATATGGATTTGCGCATATCCCGCATTCCCACCGCATGGAACAGCTGCGACATGCCAAGAACCGTGAAGGCATAGGTCTGCGCCCGGTTCAGGATAGCTTCATGGGAAAGCACCGTGGCAAAATTATTGATGGTCAGCGGAATCTGTTTTTCGAGAATTACAGCATAGGGAATGGTAAAAAATGCCGTCAGGCTGATTCCCGCAATCAGCAGTCCGTAAAAACAGGTGCAGGCCAGGCCGCCGCCTGCGAAAAGACTTTCCTTCGGATCCCGGGGCGGCCGGCGCATCAGGCTTTCCTCATCATTGTCGTCCACCCCCAACGCCAGCGCCGGAAGGGAATCTGTAATCAGGTTAATCCACAGGATGTGGCTGGATTTCAACGGGGAGGCCAGGCCGCACAGCACCGCCAGGAACATGGTCATGATTTCGCCCAGATTGGAGGAAAGGAGGAATATCACGGATTTTTTGATGTTCTCATACACCCCTCTGCCCTCCACAATCGCCTTTTCTATCGTGGCAAAATTATCGTCCGTAAGGATGATGTCAGAGGCCTGCTTTGCCACATCGGTTCCTGTCATTCCCATGGCAATCCCGATATCCGCCGCCTTCAGGGAGGGAGCGTCGTTTACGCCGTCTCCGGTCATGGCCACGATATTTCCTTTTTCCTTAAAGCCCTTTACAATCCTCACCTTATGCTCCGGCGACACCCTGGCAAACACCCGCACCTGATCCAGCTTCTTCAGGAAACGTTCCTCCGGCAGATGCGATACCTCCTCCCCTGTCATGCACTGCTCCGGGCGGCTCACTATCCCCAGCTGCTTTCCGATGGCAAAGGCCGTATCCACATGATCCCCGGTTATCATCACCGTTGTAACGCCGGCATCCCGGAACCGTTCCACGGCATTCGCCGCTTCCGGACGGGCCGGATCCTTCATTCCCACCATCCCCACAAAGGTAAGCTCCGCCTCCACCGGGCCGCTGCCGCCGGTGCGCATGGCTACGGCAAGGGTCCGCAGCGCCTGGGAGGACATTTCCTCCACCGCTTTTTTTATCTGTCTTCTCTGCTGGTCCGATATGGGCACAGGCTTTCCGTACAGCAGGACGCCGGTGCATTTTTTCAGGATTTCATCCGGCGCGCCCTTCGTATAGGTAACCGTCTGGTTTCCCCGCTGATGGAAGGTGGACATCATCTTGCGTGTGGAGTCAAAGGCAAGCTCCCTGGTTCTAGGATATTCCTTTTCCAGCGCCTGCCGGTGCAGGCCGTAGCGCGCGGACAAATCCAGAAGCGCCAGCTCCGTGGGATCCCCGATTCGTTCCCCGCCTTCCAGTACGGCGTCGTTGCACAGGGTCATGCCCTTTAAAAATTCCCGGTATTCTTCCCGGGCCAGTTCCTTTTTCCCCACCATTTTCTGGTTGGTAAAGCAGGTTTCCACCGTCATTTTATTCTGGGTCAGCGTGCCTGTTTTATCCGTGCACACAACGCTGACCGCGCCCAGGGTTTCCACTGAGGGGAGCTTTCTGACTATGGTATGTACCTTCACCATTTTTGTAACGCTCAGGGCCAGGCAGATGGTGACCACCGCGGGAAGCCCCTCCGGCACCGCCGCAACCGCCAGGGATATGGCGGTGATGAGCATTTCAATCATATTTCTCTTCTGAATCAGCGCTATCAGGAACAGCGCCGCGCATAAAAGCAGGGAAAGCAGGCTCAAAATCTTTCCCAGTTCCCCAAGACGCTTCTGCAGGGGAGTGATATCCTCATGGCTTTCGTTGATGAGGGAGGCGATTTTCCCAATTTCCGTGTCCATGCCCGTGGCGGTAACGATCCCCTCTCCTCTTCCATAAGTCACAATGGTGGACATGTAGGCCATGTTATACCGGTCTCCCAGGGGAATGTGCATCTCCTTCTGTACTTTTGCTTCCCGTTTGCCCGCAGCCGTCAGGCCGGAATCCGCTGCCGCCAGATCGGACATTTTCCCGGACTGTGAGCTGCGTCCGAAGGCGGCTGCACCCCTGGCGATGAAAGCGGCGTCCTTTTCAATAGGCAGGGACTCCCCGGTAAGCGCTGATTCCTCCACCTTCAGGCTGCTTGTTCTGGTCAGGCGCAGATCCGCGGGCACCTGGCAGCCTGCGTCAAGGCAGACAATATCGCCCACCACCAGCTGTGACGCCGGAATCTCCCGCTCCTTCCCTTCCCTTATCACGTAGGCCCTGGGACTTGTCAGCTTTTTCAGGGAATCCAGGGCCTTCTGTGCCTTTCCCTCCTGAATCATCCCCACTATGGCATTCATGAATACCACAATGGCTATGATCACCGCATCGCTCACCTCATGAAGCAGGAGGGAAATGATGGCCGCTGCAAGCAGCACATAAATCAGCGGATCGTTAAGCTGCTCCAGGAAGGATTCAATCACAGTTTTCTTCCGCGGTTCCTTCAGCTCATTTTTTCCATATTCCTGGTATCGCCTCGCCGCTTCCTTTTCCGTCAGTCCTTTGTCTATATCGCTGTCTAGCTGTATGCATGTTTCCTGAATGCTTTTTGACTCAAACACGTTCCCACTCCTTTATCTTGTCCTGATGCCTGTCTGAAGCGTCCGCGCATCCGGTTGGAGGGTGCGGTGATTTTTCAGACATGCTCTAATAAACCTTATGAAATACAGGACAGGAATATGTCTGCCGGGTAAAGGAAAAATCAGCCGTCGGTGAGTTTGTAAGCATGGGGATGGGTGTCCATGATCTTTTTATAGAGGAAACAGCCCCGTTCGCGGTCGTTTATTTATTTGCCGCTCCCGCCGCTATTCACCGGTTCCGCCCGTATCCGCCGATTCCGCCTTATCCACCGGTTTTGCTTTATACACCGGTTTCACCGCTCTCCGCCTGTTCCGCCGCCTGTAAGGGAAAAAAGACGTCTGGATGCTGCCGCTATGCGGAAGTACTCAGACGTCTTTTTATTTTGGAAATGTAACAGTCCAGGCCGGACATCTTCTTTCATGGCTCTGCCGTTCTGAGCTGTTACCTATAACCTGTAAATTATGCAGGTCAGTTCAGCACACTGTCGTCCCCTTCAGGAAGGATGAATGCCAGAATGATGCCAACAACCGCTGCCAGCGCCAGGCCGGAAATGGTAACCGCGCCGTATACGGGAATGCTGTCGCAGCCAATTCCCAGAACCAGGATGATAGCGGCCACCAGCAGGTTGCGGCTGTTGCCGAAGTTCAGCCTGGAATTAATCAGGATACGCACGCCCACTGCGGAAATCATACCGTAAAGCACGATGCTGATGCCGCCGGTAACGGGTGACGGGATGCTTGTGATAAATCCGCCGAATTTTCCGAAGATGCCCAGAATCATAGCAAACACAGCCGCGATACGGATAACGGAAGGGTCGTATACCTTGGTTACGGCCAGAACGCCCGTATTTTCTCCATAGGTTGTGTTGGCAGGGCCGCCCAGAAGGCCTGCCAGCGCGGTTGCAAGACCGTCGCCCAGAATCGTTCTGTGAACGCCCGGATCCACCATGAAGTTCTTGCCTACCACGGCGCCGTTGGTGGTGATGTCGCCCACATGCTCAATCATCGTAACCAGTGCAATCGGGGCAATGGCGAGGATGGCGTCCAGCTTGAACTGAGGTATGCACAGCAGCTGCGTCACAATGTCCTTATCCATAAAGGAAAGGAAGTGCGCCTCTCTCACTGCGGTAAAATCGCAGAAGCCAAGCGGCAGGCAGACAAGGTAGCCTGCGATAATGGCAAACAGAATCGGCATCAGGTTGAAAATTCCTTTTGCAAAAATGGATACACAGATGACCACCGTCAGAATCACCACCGTAACCAGCACGGATTTCAGGCTGAATTCTCCGTTGTAATAAAAAGCGCTGTTGATGGCGGTGCCGCTCAGACGCAGGCCGATAACAATGATAATCGGGCCGGTCACGATAGGAGGCAGCAGCTTGTTCACCTTTTCATAGCCGAAAATCTTGATCAGGCCGGCAAACAGCACATATACCAGGCCGGCAATGATAAGCGCGCCCTTGACCGAGGCCAGCTTCTCCATAAAATCCGGATCCCCCATGCGTGAGTCCCCGATAATTGCCATGATTCCTGCCATAAAGGCAAAACTGGAGCCCAGGAATACGGGCACCTTTTTCTTCGTTACCCAGTGGAACAGCAGCGTGCCGAGTCCGGCACAAAACAGTGTGATTGACGTATTCAGCCCTGTCAATGCCGGAACCAGCACCGTGGCGCCGAACATGGCAAGGGTATGCTGAATGCCGAGAATCAGCTTTTGCTTCTTGGTTCTTTCACCCATTTTTTTTAATCCTCCTCATAAGTATAGTATTAAACAGGTTATTTAAAAGCCTTTCGGCTTTTTGACAAATTGAGATGACAGACGACGGCTAGAAACAGATCTCCGTCTGCGCCGGTACGGTTTGGGCAAGCATTTTCCCGCCCCGGAAGGAATAGAGCACCTCGCTTTTGGTTCAGGGCATCGTAAAAATTATCCGCGTTCAGGATGATGAAATCCGCGGGATTCTTTTCCCGGATGCCGTAGTTTTCTCCCAGATGGAGGGTTTTGGCGGCGTTTAGGTGTCGGATGCCGAAGAAGGCCGAGCCAGTCATACAGATACCCGCAAGGGCCACCAGCAGCGGCACCACCCACGGCTTGTCCGGCGCAATCAGTTTGGCAACCGGAATGGCAAACATGGCCACGCCCACGCCGAACCAGCCTATCTGTGTGAAGCTGATGATGGCGGAAGGCAGATAAGAGCCTTTTTTACCAAAAGAATGCTGGGCCAGCAAATCCATGGATAAACCGGTTTTACAGCCAACATAGGCCAGTAGTGCCGTATAAATACCAAGAATTGCGCCGCCCAGCAATAATGCTTCGACGAAACCTTTCAAATCAAGTCCGATTCCCAGCTCCTGTCCGGTCCACATACTGGCTGAGAAAAAAGTGAACCCCAACATGATCATGAACATTGTCACGATGTTCCGGCGGGCATGTCTGGGAACGGGCATCAGCGAATAATCCGCATCCACTTTTACTTTCTGTTCTTTCGTGCTCAAAATCTTGTCTCCTCTCCTGTTGTTTTCCTCCAAAATACTCTTCCTAAGATACTACCATATCCGGCGGGCGTGCACAACGGTAAATTTTGATGAAAGAGGAGTTAATTTTTTGTAGGAAAGAACCGTCCGGTGGACTGCTCTTCACACCGCGGGAATCTTCTATTAAAGACTGTTTCGTTCCCAAACCATTCACTGCCCTTTGCACTGTATACCGGAACTATGCTGCTTTTAAAATTTAAAGGGTATTTAAAGCTTATATGTGATTGTATTCTGTCCCCCAATCCGATACAATAGAAACAGAGCGTCCGAAATACCGGACGCAGACGGACGCTGCAGCCTGGCCTGCGGCCAAACTGCAACAGGCAACAAACATACACCTATACCCGGAGGAAAGATTAATGAAAGAAAAACTATACACCATCCCGCTCAACGATGCCATGAATGCGGAGGACGAATGTCCCTTCTGCTTTATCGAAAGAAATGTGGAGCAGGATATCATGGACTATGTTCTCGGCTCCTGCGCATCCTATATGGAAAGCGATACCAGGGAGGCCACCGACAAAGCCGGCTTCTGCCGCATGCACTACAAGAAAATGTTCGATTATGGCAACACGCTGGGAAATGGCTGGATTCTGAAGACCCATTATAAGAAGCTCATTGCGGAAATGAAGGATCAGTTCTCCCACTTTACTCCCGGCAAAACCTCCCTGATGAATAAGCTGAAGGGCAGGCCCGCGGATGCCAACGCCATCGCCTCCTGGGTTGTGGAAAAGGAAAAAACCTGCTATATCTGTGATTATTTCACCAAGGAATACGCACGCTACATGGATACCTTTTTCTACCTGTATAAAAATGACGAAGCCTTCCGTGAAAAGCTGAAAAACAGCAAGGGCTTTTGCCTCCATCATTTCGGAGATCTGTGCGCAAATGCGGACGCCCATCTGGGTGATGCTGAGAAAAAGGACTTCTATCCTCTGGTATTCCGCCTGATGGAGGAAAATATGGAACGCGTTTCCGGTGATGTGGACTGGCTTATTGAAAAATTCGACTACCGGAACAAGGACGCGGACTGGAAGACCTCCAAAGACGCGGTGCAGCGCGGAATGCAGAAGCTCAAGGGCGGGTATCCGGCGGATCCGGTGTATAAAATGAATAAATAATCAAATACAGGTGCAGAAAGAGCAGATTATGAATAATAAAATTTTAATACGAAATTTCGGCCCAATCAAAGATGCTGAGATTCATCTGAATAATAATTTCCAAATCCTGATCGGCTCCCAGGCCTCCGGAAAAAGTACTTTATGTAAAATCGTATACTTTTGCCAAAAAATAAGGGATTATACCCTGGATTTTCTGATGAACTCAGAGCAATTTACAAAAAATCATAAAAATGAGTACTTCAACAATTATTTAAAATATATGACGAAACAGTTCATTGGGTGTTTTGGAACTACAAAGCATATGAAAAGGTTCCGTATCACTTATTTGTTTGATGAAAAGAAAATAGAGATCTGTCTAAATAATGATGGTTATGTCCGTTTCTCTTTCAACGACATTTTAAAAATGGAGATTTATTCTCTGATTGAAGAAGCTTCAGATATGTTCCTGAACCGGCTCAACAATGAGGTTGCTTCTATTATGGATAATATAACTGCAATCGGAGTTATGAAGCGCCATTTAACCGAAGTTCTATTCTCCATATTCAAAAATGAAGCTGAAATCATTTATATTCCGGCAGGAAGAAGCCTGCTGGCTACTATGTCAGAGCAGCTACATGATATCTCTGTTAGTGAAATGGATTTGACCATGCAGGAATTTGTAAAGTTAATCAGAGCTACAAAAAGCCAATTTGGTACAAAGATACCAGAAATGGTTCAGAACTATACAAAAACAGTGAAAGGACAAATTAATAATTCAGCAGTCACCCATGCATATGAACTGATTAAAAAAATATTGAAAGCCGATTATGTAAATGACAGCGACGGTGAAAAAATTTATTTTGATGAACATCATTGGGTAAAGCTGATGTATGGATCCTCCGGACAACAGGAAGCCCTGTGGATTTTAATGCTGACCCTAATCATTATTTTAGAAAACAGACGGGCCTTTGTTGTTATTGAAGAACCGGAAGCCCACTTATTTCCCATAGCCCAAAAAGATATGATAAGCCTTATTGCTTTAATGGTAAATGCCACCGACAGCCGGGTAATAATCACCACACACAGTCCTTACATTCTTACTTCCTCAAATATTTTATTATATTCAGAAAAGGTGGAAAATAACTATAGAGGAGAAGAAAAACCGGTAATTCCCCGAAGCATACGATTATCCTATCATAAATTTGCTGCATATAAAGTAGAAAATGCAGCAGATTCTTTAACATCTCTCATGGATGAAAACAGCCATATGATAAGTACTAATTATATTGATAAAGTTTCCGAAATCACCAATAACGAACTGGAACACTTGCTTGATATGGAGATAAACGATGATATGTAACAAACTTCAATTATGCGTAAACAGCCAGCTCTTCGTAAAAACTCCACCTGAATGTACAAATCACAACAAAAGTTTTTGTATTGAATCCTCCGACAAAAGGCCTTCTGTAAAATGTGTAGAGAAAAAGAAAAAATATATTCTTGAAAATACTATGAAGAATCACATTATTTCCTATAAAATGGATGGCGGCATTATTGCTGTTGACAAGTACGTTCCGGAGGGTACGAATAAATGTGATTATCTTTATGTTATCAATAATTCAGAATCCATTGCCATATTAACTGAACTTAAAGGAGTTAATGTATCCAAGGCTTTAAAACAGATAAGCGATACACTTTTCTTATTTAAAGACTTTTTCAAAAAGTTTTCCCATGTGTATGGCCGGGCAATCGTTACTTCTTCAACTCCTGATTTAAAGGCCAGCCCGGAATATGTAAATCTGGTAAAATTAATCCGTAATACTTATCACGGGAACGTTAAAATCTCTAAGCAGCAATTTTCTGAAAAAGATATTGAGCTTTCTAAAGATTAATATGATCAAGTCCATTACGGAATTAAAAGCAACATATGCACAGATATGTTCATCCGGTAATAAACGGAAGCGTATTAATACCAACTGGATGGCAAGGACGGCCGGAATTGCTAGAAACTCAAATGATAGGATACAAAAGCCGTGAAAGCTGATGTATCCTTTTTTGTACCAAAAGTGTATTGGAGGTGGCAATTACATTTTATTCAACCGATTAGAATACCCGTACAAACATAGACCGGGGCATGCGGGAAACTGTTAAACATATAGCTTCCCAATGTAACAGCAAAAAAGAGCCGGCGTGAAAGGTCATAACTCCTCCTTTCTCCCAGCTCTTTTTATAAATTACAGGCCAAGGTTCTACAGTCCGGCTTACAAACAAATTTCGCTCTCTGTATCCGCTATCCGGATTAATCAGCATCCATCATTCCCCTGCTGTCACCTGACACTCCATTCATACCGCCCGGAAGGCACCCCATCAATTCTGATATACCCATCCCCCGTTTTTACAAAATCATGGAATTCCTCTTCGTCCAGGAAACACCGTTTTCCCTCTTCAAAGGGCACAAAGACCTCCGCTTTTGCTCCCACAGGAATCACAGTTACCATCAAAATCTGTCCGTCCCGTCTGCTGCATTCCACTTTAACCTTTCCGCGCACGGTGAATACCGAACCCTTCACCCGGCTGATTTCCTCATTCAGCCACGGCCGGATCCTCACTCTGCCATACCCTGGCTCAACAGGCGTAATTCCCAGCACAAATCGGCACAGCCATTCCTTCACATGCCCCATCATCGCATGGTTCCGGGAGCGTCCCAGCCCGTTCCACAGCTCCGTATAATTCCAGAACTCCGGCAGTGTGGTCAGGCCCTGATCCACATGGTGCCTGTAGCTGGGGGCTGTAGGGTTCATAACCATACGGTACACCGTATCATTTTCCCCGCGGGAGGCCAGTGCATGAAACACCTGCTTTAATCCCACCTCGCCGGAGGATAAATGATCGCCCCGCGCCGCTACCGCAGCCATAAGCCCGCGCAGCGCGGCCTCCTCCTTCTCCTGCGGCACAATACCGGAAAACAATGCACAGCCAAAGCTTGCCTGGCTGCCGTTTCCATAGCTTTCCTCCTCCGGCCGCCAGCACTCCCCATCCTCATAAAATCCGCTCCGTATCCGCTCCGCCAGGTTCCGGTAACGCTCCTGCAGTTTCGTCTCCTCCAGAATCCCGGCTATCCGGGAAAGCGTCACCGCCTGCAGATAAAAAGCGCAGGTTGCCACCAGCGTAGTGGGTGTCTCCTCATTCAGCTGTCCCCACTCTCCCATATGGGCATACCCCTTCAGCACGCCGTTCACGGACTGCCGTTCCAGATGATCCACATATCCCCTCATCATGCCGAAATTCTTCCGCAGGATTCCCTCGTCGCCATATTCCATATAGTAATACCAGGGTGTCATCACGCAGGACCCGCCCCAGTTGGGATCCTTAAAAAGACGTCCAATCCTGAAATATTCAGGCGCTATCCCCGGCACAAAGCCCGCCTCCTCCGTCTCCCTGTTGTCAAAACGGTCATACGCAAAGCCCGGATAGCTTTTCGGATCGTTTTTCATGGGCGCTTCCCCAAGCAGCTCCTCCGTTACCTGCGCATCCTGCATATCATCCATGATTTTCGGAATCCAGCTGCGGATATCATATCCTGCCGCCATGGAAGAAAACATCAGCTGCGTTGTTTCCAGCCACCCCAGTTTTTCGATCTGCGGACAATCCGTAAAGCTGCACATCATGTTACTCTCAATGGAACGGTCTGTCATCCGGTTCACCGCATTCAGTATCTCCTGATCCGTTTCAAAATCCGAATGCTTTTCATTCATCAGCCTGACCGCACAGCCCTCAAAATTTTCCACGGTGGGAATGCCCGGGAAGCCCGCCACCTCCACATACTGAAAACCATGATAGCAAAAATGCGGATGCCACTTCTCGCTTCCGGTTCCGGCCACAACATAGCTGTCCATCACCCTGCACTGATACAACGTATCGCAGCTCTGGGTACAGGAGGCCTGATCCACACCGCTGCCGTCCGCCTTCAGCACCTCGCCCGGATACAGCTCAATTTTCTGCCCCGCATATGGCTGGGTATTCTCCAGCCTCAGGCAGACAAAACCCGCGCTGTTTTTCCCCATATCCACCAGCCAGTTACCGTCTGGAAGCCTGACAACACTCGCGGCAGTCCATCTTTCCCAGATACGTATGGGCAGGAATTCCCTTGCCGCCAGCTTTCCCTTGGGCGGTTCCATGACTGCCGCATTCCCCCAGCCCTTAAGTTCTGCCTCCGGCGTATCCCAGCCCTTCATCTGAAGCGCCTTCACCCCATCATAATCCTCTCCGCCGTACCAGTTCTGAAAGGTCACAGGACTTTCCCCTGTTTTCCAGGCTTCACTGCTGGCCGCCGCTATTACCACAGCTCCGTCCTCCATGGTCAGCTCCACCTGGGCAAGCAGCTTCTTGTTCCCGCAGATGCCGTCCTTGAGAAAAATCGTGTCATCCTTCTGGTAACGATGCTTTTCCGACAGGGTTCCATCCCCTTTTTTCATCACAGGATCCACGGCAAAATTCACATACTGCCCATTTCCCAGAACCACACCCACCGCATTCTCCCCCTCTTGCAGAAAAGGGAGGATATCATAAGTAACATAATATACCCTGCGGTTAAACTCACTCTCCCCCGGCTCAAACAGGTTTTCGGAAAGCGGCTTTCCATTGACGCCCGCCGTAAAAAGCCCCAGGCCGCTGATATATAGCCTCGCCCTTTTTACCCTGTCCCGGGCCTTTACCGTAAAACGGCCCACAATGGCCGGCGCCGCCGACTTATCTCCGGTAAAATCATCCCCCTGGCCGATCCAGGCCGCTTTCCAGTCCTTCTCCTCAAGCAGCCCCATTTCAAAAGAGGCGGGTCCGCTCCACGGCGAAACGTTCCCTTTTTCATCCCACACCCTTGCCTTCCAGAAAACCTCCTGCCTGGACGCAAGCGGCGCGCCTTCATAGGGAATGGCATAATTTCTTTCTTCCTGCATTTTTCCGCTGTCCCACAGATCGGCCCGTCCTTCCTCCAGAAGCTCCGGCGAGGATGCGGCAAGTATCTGACAGGCAGTCTGCCTGCTGCCCCTTTCCTCCGACTGCAGGGTATAGCAAAAGCAGGGTTTTGTACATCCCAGGCCAATGGGATTATCTAAATTCTGTGTTAAAAGTCTGGTAAGCTTCATTATAAAATCCTTCTCCCGGTATGTAATCTCATTTCAGCTGCCTTTGCGCCGTTTCCGTAACTGCTTCGTACCTTCACAGTTACTTTTTTCCTCCGTTCCCGGCGCTTTCCCACGAAACAATGGCTGCGGGCGGCAGCACTCAGCCCTTCACGGATCCCACCGTCATGCCCTTTACAAAATACTTCTGGGCAAACGGATAAATCAGCATAATGGGAATCAGCGCAATAAAAATCTGCGCGCAGCGGATGGTCCTGTCATCCACCAGCGAAAGCTCCCTGATCTGCTCCATGCTCAAAAGGCTCATATCCCGCTGCACCACCACCGTATACAGGAAGGAAGCCAGCGGATAGCTTTCCGGGAAATTGGAAAAAATCAATCCATCAAAGTAGCTGTTCCAATGAGTAATAAAACAGAACAGGGTCAGCGTCGCAATGGACGGCTTGGCACAGGGCACATAAATCCGGAAACAGGTCTGGAACTGGTTTGCACCGTCAATCAGGGCAGCCTCCTCCAGCTCATGGGGAATACCCCGGAAAAAATTCAGCATGAGCACGATGTTGTAAACCGGCACCGCCATAGGCAGGATTAGCGCCCAGATGGTATCCATCAGGTGCAGGTTCTGTATCAGCAGATAACCCGGGATCAGCCCGCCGGAAAACAGCATGGTGAAAAAGAAAATCCAGGAATAAAAGCTTCTCAGCCTCAGCTGCGTGCGTTCCTTGGACAGCGGATAGGCTACCAGAATGGTAATCAGCATGGAAAAAGGTACGCCGATACATACCCTTTCCACGGATTTCAGCAGAGAATTCCAGAAATCCCGCTTTCCGATAACATAGCTGTAGGCATAGGTATTAAACTCCACCGGCCAGAGGGAAACCCTTCCCGCAGATACCGCCGTTGCGCTGGAAAAGGACATGGCCAGTATATTCAGCAGCGGAAACAGGCACAGGACGGACAACAGAATCAGAACCGTATAATTGATAATTTGAAAGACAATACGTCCCTTTGTCATTTTTTTCACTGTGATTCCCTCCCCTAAAAAATCCGGTAATCCGCAAACCTGTAGGCCAGCCAGTACGAAACCGAAATAAACATCGTGGAAATGATCGATTTAAACAGCCCCACGGCGGTCGCCGGCCCGTACTGCGCGTCTATCAGGCCCAGACGGTATACAAAGGTATCCAGGATATCTCCTGATTCATACACGGCCTTGCTGTACAGGTTAAAAATCTGGTCGAAGCCCGCATTCAGCACATTCCCCAGGCTGAGCACCATCATCAGCACAATGATCATACGCATTCCCGGAAGCGTCACATGCCACACCTGTTTCCAGCGGTTGGCCCCGTCGATCTGCGCCGCCTCATACAGATCCGTGTCGATTCCCAATATGGCTGCCAGATAAACAATTGCTCCATAGCCGAAATTTTTCCAGATATCCGTCACGATCAGCGTAGGCTTGAAATAACGGTTATCCCCCAGGAAGAAAATACTCTTTCCTCCCAGCGCCGTAATGATCTGATTGATGATTCCGCTGCTGGGGGAAAGCATATCCAGGAAAATACCGCCCAGTACCACCCATGATAAAAAGTAGGGTAGATACACCACAGTCTGCACAGTTCTTTTGAAGCCATTTCTGTTAACTTCATTTAACATCAGGGCAAAAACAATCGGCACCGCCAGGCCCAGTATGATTTTCCAGAAGGCGATAACGATCGTATTTTTCAAAGCCTGGTTAAAACCGGGAAGGCTGAACACATAGCTGAAATTTCCCAGCCCCACCCACTGCTGATCCCCGAACATCCCCTTGCTGGGTATGAATTTCTGGAATGCAATGACTAGCCCCGCCATTGGCGTATAGCTGAGCCGCCGCTGCTGCGCTTCCCTCCGTCCCCTTTGTTTCGGCCGGCGCCGAAGCCGCGGTATCCGTACTTCCGCTTCCGCAGCCTGTCAATAATGACAATGATAATGCTGCCGCCAAAACTATTGCTGACAATTTTTTAGCCATTTCCATTCCCTCCTTGATAATTTTACAATACAATCCCCTTTTATTTGGATCCGTTTTGTATGTTTTGTGTGGTTTTATTATATATTTAGCATCTTACTTTATCACTCTACACAAAACTTGTTTTATATGACCTTTTTTGGCCATTCTCTTTCAGGCATCCTCTATTAGCCAAGCCCCGTCAGTACAGAAAAAAGCCGGTACAATCCAATGATCGTACTGGCTCCTTTGTCTGAATTTATTACAGTTTATGATATTTTTTCTCCTGCCAGCCGTCTTTTCCCTCAAATCAAAATCTCTTCCCCGTTTTTCCTGAACTCCAGAGGCGTCTGCCCGAAATGCTCCTTAAAGCTGCGGTAAAAATTATTCATATTGCTGTACCCGGTTTCCTCCATAATTCTCTCCATACTCAGGTTGGTATTCCGCAGCAGCTCCACCGCCCTTCTCAGCCGCAGATCCCGCAGCAGATACCGGTAGGTATAGCCGCTTTCCCTGACGATATACCGTTTTAATTCACTCTCACTCATACCGAACTGCCTTGTCAGCTCCTCCAGCGTAATACTCTTCAGGTTCTGCCTGATCGCCTGGATGATGGCGGGAAGCACATAAACCTCGTCCGTCAGCTCTTCCTTCAGCTGCAGCTGCGGCAGATGCTCCCTCATAACGATACCCAGGAAAATCATGGCATAGCTTTTCATCAGAAGGTTGCTTGCCGCCTGCTGCCGCGCTGACTCATCAAACATCCTCTCCACCCACCGGTCCAGCTTCGGATCATTATTGCAGCCAAACATCAATACCCGGTTGCTGTGCTTCGTATAAAGGATTTTCCAGAAAAAATCAGCCAGGATATTCTGTTCCATCAAGATCCCCGAAAACGCATTGGCAAAGGAACTGATGCGCATGAGGATATTGATGATCACATCCTCATCGTGCCTGGAAAACACCGTATGCCGGATTCCTGGCGTAATTATGCAGAAATTCCCCGATAAAAGCTCATATTTCACATTATCCAGATACACGGTCACGCTTCCGCTCCACACATAAATAATCTTGATGAACTCCAGCTTATGAAGAAACGGCGGACAATACCTGAGGTTATTAAAGCAGACAACCTCCTTGAAATTCTCTGTGAAAAAATCATCCTCCGTCAATACGCTGCCCATCATGGAAGGCGCTTCATTCGGAATATCGTTTATTCCGGCCTTATGACACCGCCTCACCAGCCCGGCCCAGTCCTCCACCGGCTCCTCCCAGACCTCAGGGCACCTTGCATACAGGCTTTTATATAACTGCTCCTCTTCTCCCAGACCTTCACTCAGCCGCAAACCGTTCCCCCCTGTTTTATGTATACATGAATTCCGCCTGCCGTTTTTTCTTCCTGTAAACAAGAGGCGTCATCCCATAGGCTGCTTTAAAATTCCTGAAAAAAATACTCTGATCCGTATACCCGATCAGCGCAACAATCTTCTCTATATTGCATTCCGTCTTTATCAGCAGCTCCGCCGCCCTTTTCATCTTCATTTCCTGCAGGAGTTGGCTGAAGGTAAATCCCGTTTCCCTGCGGAAATACCGGCTCAGATACCCCTCGCTCACATAAAAATTCCCCGCCAGGGAAGCAAGAGACACCTCGTCAATATGCTCCTTCATGTACAGCAGATACTGTGCCAGGGGATACTCCCTGTGCTTTTCCTTTTTTCTGAGCCATACCACGTCCTTTTCCTTCCATCTGAGAATATAGGCAAATATGGCCATCATCATACTCTTCATGACCAGGCCGCTTTTCACCGGCTGCAGCAGCGCTTCTTCATAGAGATCCATCACGCTCTCCTCCAGCAGCATATCCGGCCTGCTGTTAAAAAGCAGCACCTCCCCGCCCGGCTTATGATAAAGCATCTTCCAGAAAAAATCCGCAATCACGCCGCCGTCATTGGATTCCAGCAGCTCCCAGAAGGACTCCGCAAAGGTACTCCTGCGAATCAGCAGATTCAGCACAATATCCTCATCCGCACAGGAAAAAACGGTCTGCTCCACCCCCGGCGCCACAATACAGGCATTTCCCTCCGTCATGGATATCCACCTGCCGTCAATATAAAAAAAGCAGCTCCCGCGGAATACATAAATAATTTTGATAAACTCCAGCTCATGCAGAAAAGCCGGGCAGTAGCGGGCGTTTACAATCACGCTCACCTCTCCCCAGTCCTCCTGCGGAAAATACTCCTCCTCCGAAAAAACAGGCGCAATCGGCGTGGGCGGCACCGGAGGGAGCTTTGTCTTTCCCTCCCCCTCCAGCTCGTTATAACGCCCGCAGAACTCTTCCCAGCTCCTGACCGGCACCGCAAAAGCCGCCGGATTCTGAAAGTACAGCTCCCGATATGTATCATGCACATCCAATGGCGTCAATATCTTTAAAAAGGCCTCTCTGTCCATCGTTTTTCCTTTATTGAAACACTGCGGCAAACATCCGCAGATAATCCTCTATTTCTTTCTTCAGAGCCTCTGTTTCCAAACCGCCCCTGCCGCTGAACTCCTCCGTCAGGCCGTTCAGCGTATATTCCACACATTTCATCACCATTTCCGGTTTTGCCTTCGGTACAAACCTGTCAAAATCGGCCTGTCCTATGTATTTATTCAGGCTTTCCTGATATTTTTCCCGGATTTCCCGTACGGCCTCCGCCGCCTCCGCACAGTCTTCCTTCTGCACCGTATCCAGGAAACGCCTCATGTAGGGATACATTTTCATCACCCGCATCCGCGCAGTCTCCATTTTCCCCACCAGCACAAAGAAATCCGTATCCACAGCCTTAATTTCCCTGGAAAACTCCAACAGCATAAATCTAGTGCTGTAATCATACAAAAACACATACAGCCCCAGCTTACTTCCAAAATAATGGAACAGCAGCCCTTTGCTGATAGCCGCCTCCCTCACCATATCATCCGTACTGGCATGCCTGTAGCCATTTAACGCAAACATCTTCAAGGAAGCATTAATTATCCTGTCCTGTTTCTCTTTTTTCACATCAAAGAACTTATCGTTCATCATCCTGCCTCCTCTTTGGTATACCCCTGCAATACTAATTGTTATCTCCCGCCAGGAACCGGCCCAATACTCTCCTGAAATAGTAAATACGACGCATTAGCAACCAACTATCCATAGAGCCCTCCGGCACCTTGCCTCCAACAGCTTCTATCGTCTCCATCAGCCAGTCCGCATCCGCCAAAACCATAAAAAAGTCCTTAAGCCTCTCTACTGTCTCATAGATCCGCAGTATATCTTTTCCCGTTCCATACGTTTCCCACTGCTTTAGATATGTATTCTTTATTTTTTCCTGCATTTCCTGCGGAAGCTGTCTGCGCGTCACATGCACATCTACCGCATTGGACTGTTCGTTCAAAAATGCAAAAATGCCGGATACCTCTGACGGGAAGTTATCAATTCTCTTCATAATCCCTTCAGCAGTGTAATTATGTAATAATGGTATTTTGGAGGAAAATGCATCCTGTTTCTCTGTCACCACAGCTTTCAGCAGGACTGTTAAGCTGTTCCCCACAATAAATTTATCTAAACTGCCGCTGTCCATCCAGATAAACTCTTTTCCCACATTACCTTCGCCATACAGCTCAAATACAGCGGCACAATAATCCATATAAAAGCAAATATAACGCCGGTATACAAGCAGACCGCAGTTTTCCCAAAACCACCTGTTTTCTTCCTGTGGTGAACCAAAGCCAAAGCCCTCATCAACCTCGGCCCCATTCGTCGGAACAGAATATCCCGATGGGTTCCTGCACAGCAGAATCTGCCCCTGCTTATCAAACAGCACAAGCAACATCTTCATATCACGATTCTCCAATCATATTTTTCTACCTGCAGATTTATGCCATCTATGATTCTGCCGCCAATCACATAACGCCATTATACCATATCATTCACCCTTTTACCCCGTTTTTTCCTTCGTTTGCCACCCATTTTTCAGCAAAGAATAACAGCAGGGCATAATCCATCCCGGCAGCCCCCTTATTGGCCGCGAAGTCACGACCTACCACCTCATTACATAACAGCGCCCGCTCCTCTTCCTTGTGCAGCGTAATAAATGCAGATACGATATCGACAGCCTTTTTTTCCGCTTCGCCCTCCTTTGTTTCCTCAAGTCCTGTCCCCAAAATGCCAATCCTGTGCAGCAGGGCGCAGACAGCCAGTGAATTACGCTTTGCTTCCAATGTATCCTCATTATCATGCAGAAGAAGATAGGCCATGTCCTCCATGATTCCCAGAACATACAAGCTCTGCGCTGCCAGGCTTCCGCCCGCCGGAGAGCTTTGGCTGTCACAGTCCGGCTCATCATAATAGCCGTTTTCCGCCATCCATTCCAGAAGCTTTTCCATCCCCTCTCTTCCCAAAGACAACAGCAGCTTTTCCACACGTTTCCTGTATTCCATTTTATTTCCTCCAATCACAAAAAGGTCATTTAGTATACACGTCATCTTACATCAATACACCCTGAAAAAACATATTTTTTCTTTTTTGGGATATCTTAATAGGTTCTCCGTATCCACACCCCTGAAATCCCTGAAAAATAAACATTTTAAACCAGGAAATCCCTGTTCTTTCGGTTATCCTACCTATAATATTGCAGGCATTTATATATGACTCATACCTCATACACTTATATCCCACAGCATCCCGCAGTATACAGTAAATGAAGCATATAGGGAAGCACCGCCTTCTCGATAAATACGGTAAAGATATGGTGGATATGGTATTAGAAAAGGAATTAATTCGCTGTAAGAATACCGGCGGCAGCTAAGGTTTTTCAATGATTTTTAATATATTTACCCGGGCAGCCGACAGTGGCGGTTCATTACCCATTCTGAGTCTTGCAGAAAGGGGAAATGCTTATGAGTACATATGAGACACTAATGATTATTTTGACAACAGCCAGCTTAATCGTAGCAATTCTCAAATATACAAATAAGAAATAGCCGCCCTGGTCTCTGGTAAAAGATAGGCGGCTATTTCTTATAGCTGAATAATATTGCCGGAACGGGTAGTGTGCATCTACTCGTCGGCTGTCTTGCTAAGTATATTATAAATTAAACCGTCCGTTATGTCAAAAGGAAACATTCCTCCACGCATTTTAACAAATATACGGAAACCCTGTCATAAAAATATTGGGAAATTAATACAATTTTAATACATATTTTCTTTTCAATTCCGCAAAATAGTATTAAAATAACACTAAGCGGATTTCGCCGCGAAGGGATTTCAGGTCCGGTGCATCCGGTCCGTTTTATAGCAGTATAGCGCCCTGCCGTTCAGGGATTACTTTTCGTCTGAACCTGTCCGCAGGGTGCTGCTCAGCTTAATCACAGCCTTAAGAAAGGGGTATTTTACGATGGCCAGAAAGTCAAATGGATTTGGAAGATTACTCGCTGCAGCAGCTGTAGTCGGCGCAGCAGCGGCCGGCACCTATTACTACCTGAAAAACAGGGATTCCCGCGTCAATAATGACAGTGACGACAGCGGTGATGAATTTGATGACTTCGATGAGTTTGATGATGACGAACTCAACGATGACGATACGGACGTAGCCTCCTCCGCTGCCGGAGAGACACAGGAGAATGCGGATGCCGGCAAGGAACACCAGACACACTCCTCCGAGGCTCATACGGAAGGAAACCGTTCCTATGTTTCTCTTGATTTGAAGAAAGCGAAGGAAAAGGCGGACGCCCTCCTCAATAATGTTTCTGAAAAGGTGGAAGACACCGTTCAGAAAATCAAAGCCTCCGAAGAATATGAGACGGTGACAAGCAAAGTGGACGAAGCGGTTACCAAGCTGAAGAATTCCGAAGAGTTTGAATCGGTCACCCACAAAATAAATGACGCGGTAGAGCGAATTATTAACAGCAATGAATACGCCAATGTTGACGAACAGATGGAATCCGCCCTCAATAAGGTTAAGGAAGCCACGGAAAGGGCAGTCAGCAAGGTCGGCCAGAAAATAAATGCAACCATGGGCGCTGCGGAAGATATGGCCGGAAAGGCCGACAGCTCCACTTTCGAAGACGGCGAAAATACTACCGATGAATCAGCAGCTCCTTCCCAGGAACCGGCACAGGCGGATGACACTGTCAAAGAAGCGGCGGATGACATTACAGACAGCGTTAAGGATGCCGCACAGCAGTACCGCCCGTGAAGCAGCGGAAAATGATAACAATACTGAGGATGACACTGAAATTTAACACTGCGGATTAAATTTACATTAAAATAATCAATATTTACGGGAGCCGTTCCTTTGAGCAGCTCCCGTATTTTATCCGGCGATATAAATTATTATCCTACCACGCAATCTGCCTGAAAAAACGATCACGCATCACAAGCCTGTTTTCATCTGAATGAACAACAGGCTCTCCCGGGTTAAAGCAGAAATCCAGCCCGATATATTCTCCCGGGCCAATGCCCGCTCCATTTTCCCCGAAAGCATCTTCCCTGGAACTGCCCTCTGGAACTTTTCCTGGCGCTCTCCTCTGAAACTTTCCCTGGAAATGTCCTCTGAAACTTTCCCTGGCGCTGTTCCCTGAAACTTTCCCTGGTGCTGTCCTCCGACCCCTTCCTCCTGCGCTTTTATAATAACTGGCACCGGCTGATTTTATCTTTAATCTATCACCTTCCTTCTCTCCTGTCCACCCGGTTCCTCCTGTTTCAGCGCCGAAAGGCGCTGGCAGGTTGTAAATAATCCTCTCGATACTTTTATACTTAAATATTCATTTTCCACATCGCTACGCCCTTTTCATGTTTTTATCCACACCCTTTAGGCATTCGTAGCCTTCGCTAACTTCTTCGATGTTTTTTTATGTTTTTTCCTCTTTTCTCTTCCCTTTTATCACTCCCTT
>NZ_VUMI01000019.1 GCF_009696275.1 Eisenbergiella porci | reverse complement strand
TAAACATACCGGATATAAAGTATTGAATGAGGTTGAGATGCTGAAAGGTGCCGACAACATGCCGGGCAAGTGGCAGCTCCTTATCTTTCTCGGACAACAAACGATCCTGAACCTTCAAAATCAGGCAACCGCATAACGGAGCGGAACCGTTGTCAGGTGAACCGTGGAATAATGGGGCTACGCCCCGTTATGCCGCGAAAGTCACTTGACATAAGGTTCACGGAGTATCCTGTCTGTGCAGAAAAGGGGCAAATGCGCCCTTTTCCTGCCTTCCGGCGAGGATGGGTTCGGGCAACGCCCGATAATGGGTCAAGGGACAAGTCCCTTGCGGGTACATAGGGCAGAGCCCTATGCCCTCGGAGAGCTTTCAAGTATCAATATCTGCAGTTTTCAAGGTTCTTTTGAGCCTATTTTTTTGACTCTTTTTTTTCATACATCATTTGACACTATCTTTTCGTTTTTTACGGTTTTTATTTTAACAACCATTCCCTCCGCATACAATCAGACAATCCTTGGATATCTGTACTATCTTTTTCTACTATTTAGCAATATCCTTTGATGATTGGTAATTTCTTTGAAAAGCCTGTTTCTCTAAGATTTTCAGTTTGAAAATATTAATATATGAAGTAAAATAAAAAAGAACACAGCTGTACTGTCGGTATATAAAAGGAGAATTATGAGATATGTACACACTTCTTGTTGTGGATGATGAAATGTTTACCAGAAAGGGAATCATTAAAAAGGTTCCAACGGAACCTGATGGAATATCTGTGGTTCTGGAAGCAAGGGATGGGAAAGAAGGCCTGGCTATTGCACAATACTCTCCCGTGGACATTGTGTTGTCCGATGTACGCATGCCGCGTATGGACGGCATTAAAATGTGTCAGGAAATCCGCCGTCTTTATCCTGACTGTGTCATCATATTTCTCAGCGGTTATTCGGATAAGGAATATCTGCGCTCCGCTATCAGCATGCAGGCACTGCAGTACATTGACAAACCGGTGGACACAGGAGCGCTGCAGGAGGCCCTGTCCCAGGCAGTCAGCTACTGCAACGAAATTCGCTATTCCCGGAAGTTTGTCAGGGAAGCCAACCGGAAAAGGCTTGCCCGCCTTCTCCTTTCCAGCCCGCCGTCCAATGGCCAGCTGGCTGTCGCGCTGTCTGAAAGCGGACATACCTATGAAGATTTCAGGGACAGTCTCACTGTCATTTTCCAGTTTCTCCCCGGGCCGGATGCCTCTGATGAAAAACTGGGGTTTCATGACACACTGGAACAATGTCAGGAAATGATATCGGAAATTATCCGCAATAAGCATCTTCCCTTCCTGATTACCGATTACAGGGAAAATCATTTGATCCTTCATTTTCTTTCCACTCCTGACAGGATGGTATCCTCCTTTTCCAGGGCTTTCTGGGAAAATCTGATGCGGGAGATTTCGGAAAAGACCGCTGCTTATCCTCATTTTGTCAGCATCGGTCCTATCGTTTCCTCTCCCGAGGAAATATACCGCTCCTACAATGCGGCTGCCATAAACCTGCAGACGCTGTTTTATACCGGCATTAACTCCATTTCCTTTGCTGATGAAATGCCCACAGACAGTTATTCCATGTCCCAGGAGCTGCTGGATGCCATAAAGCAGACTATTCACAACGGCGAACAGGAAAAATGCTTCCGGATGTTAAAAGAACTTGAAGAGTCTTTCCGTTCCCACCCCGGTACTCTTATCAGCAATACTAAAGAAAATTTTTACCGCCTGCTCTCCTGGCTGATTAGCTATGTAAAAAACAAAACTGGCTCCGATGTCCTGGATACGGAAAACTATCTGTGGGAACTTATTTTCTCAGCCAACACGCTGGATGAACTGATTTCCTTTACCAGGAACTATATTTCCCTTTCCTTTGACGCCATACAGTCAGGACGGGAAGCTTCTGCATCCGTGCTAATCAAGAATACGATTATAGACAATTATCAGAATCCTGATTTGGATATTCAGTTTTTAAGTGACCGTTTGAACCTTTCCGTATCCTATCTCAGCTTTCTTTTTAAACAGGAGACAGGTTCAACCATTAATCATTATATGAATGAATACCGTATCTGGAAGGCGAAGGAGCTGCTTGTGAATACCAACCGAAAAATCGCTGATATTTCAGATGCTGTAGGCTTTGCCAATCAGAATTATTTTGCAAAAACCTTTAAAAAACTGGCCGGATGTTCCCCCTCTGTTTACAGGGATCTGCACGTGGAAGGATAATCTATGAAACAAAAATGCTTTGCCTGGTATAGACAGCCGCACAGACTTAAATTTAAAATTTTGATCTCTTATCTGATCCCAAGCGTCACCCTGCTCTGCCTGCTTTCCGTAGCAACCTATTTTGCCAGCGCCAGGCTGATGGAAAAGAGGCTGCTGCAGTCTGCCAGCGATACTATCAAGCAGACGGAGAACTCTTTGCAGAGCTTCATTAACAAATATGATGCGCTTACACTTTCCTACTCCTTTTCGGGAAGTGTGCAGAACCTGCTCGGACAGGATCTGACGGATTACAATATCAACCGTCAGAAGCTGGATAAGCTTAATTTTGAGAGCACGCTTTTTTCCTGCATCCCCACCAGGATAGAAAATTCTAATACCGTATGTGATATCCGTATTTACTTTAATGATACCTTTCCCTATTTTAATAACCACACACGGTATTATAATTACAGGGATGCACAAGATGAAGAATGGTTCCGGAAAATTATGGAGGGCTATAAAAAAGATCGAACCTCCTTCTACCTTATCACTCCCGCAGAAAATCAGGCTTCCTCCTATGGCCGGGACAGTTTTTCCCTGGCCAGGGTTATCGTGGATACCTCCTATTATCTCAATCCCCTTGCTGTCATCGTGCTGGATATCCCCCGCTCCTACCTGGATTCTTCTGTGAGCAACACCAACATGGATGGCGTTGTCAATTTTGTCACTGCAGCGGACGACAATATGATCGCCTGCTCCGATACCGGCCTGCTTCCTCTGTATGAAGAGAGCCTTGCCTTTGCCTCTTCGCCAGATTACCGTACAGCGGAATGGAACAAGGTAACCATTCAAAATGTGCGCTATCTGATGAAAACCGATCCGATGAAATCCTACTCCATCACACTTACCACCCTGATACCCTATCAGAATGTGGTAAAGGATATCACCGTTCTGCGCAACATCATGCTAGTTATCGGCGTCACTCTGGTTGCCGCCTGCTTTTTCTTCGCCAACACCACCGCCGACAACATTACGGGCCGGCTGTCCCACGTCAACAGCAAGATGCGTGAAGTACGTACCGGAAAGCTCACCCCTCTGCCCCAGGCCAGACCTAAGTACGCCTGGGATGAAATTGATGAGCTGATGGATACTTATAATTACATGATTGGGGAAATGGAGATTCTGATAGAAACCCAATATGAGAACGGAAAAGAAATAAAAAACGCGGAGCTTCGTGTCCTCCAGGCACAGATCAATCCCCATTTTCTCTACAACACCCTGGATATGATCCACTGGTTTGCAGAAGAAAATATGGTAACGGAAATTGATACTGCCGTAAATTCCCTTGCCACCTTCTACCGCATCAGCTTAAGCAATGGTAAGGAACAGATCCGCCTGAAGGATGAGCTGGCCCAGGTGGAAGCCTATATACGGCTGCAAAACCTGCGTTTTGAAAATACGATACAATATAACTGCCAGATAGAGCAGCGTTTTATGAACCAGCCCATCATCAAAATGATTCTCCAGCCTCTGGTGGAAAATGCAATTCAGCACGGACTGTTTGAAAAGGACAAGCTGGGCGGGACCATATCCATCCGTTCCTGGCATGAAGAGCCGCAGCTCCTCTGCCTGATCATCGCCGACGACGGCGTGGGCATGTCCCCGGAACAGCTTGCTCTTTTGAACAAGAATCTGCAGATCCCCGACGAAGGCCACGGCTACGGAATCCAGAACGTTAATTCCCGCCTCCAGCTGTATTACGGCGCTGATTTTCACCTTTATTTCGAAAGCCGCCCGGGCAAGGGAACTGAAGTTTTCGTCCGCGTTCCGCTCTCCTCCGGGTTTTAAATTAAAGAACTGCCCAGCGGGCTACTCGGCTGCTTAAGCAAAAGGATATACCAAAGAAATACTAACTTTATGCCATCTCGGCAAAATATCTGTCTGCAATATATTCAGCCCAAAGAGCATTTTCTAACTCTTTGTTCAAATGCCTAAAATGATTGACAAGAAAAGGCTCACAATTAAAAGAGAAATAAAAAAGAAAACGCCCTCCGCCATTGGAAACACGTTTTCTCAAAAATTTTATACAATTTTCATCAACTGCACCAATACAGATACCCGCACGCCGCTGCTACTCCAGATACCTGTCCCTGAGCAGCTCCAGCCTTCCGCCGTCCAGCCCCATTTCCGTTTTCAGGAAATTCTCCATCCCGCCGAAATTTTCATCGATGGCGGCGAATACACTGTAAATATAGCTCTCCTTCACCTGCATCAGCTCCCGGATGCAGTTGATAAGCTGTGGATTATGCAGACGTTCCTTCAGCTTTTCCAGATGGCCTTCCACCACATCCCCGGTAAATTCATTCACCATCATATAATCCCTGACAATTGTTTCCCGCGGCATGCCCAGCGCCGAAAGGAGCAATGCGATACCCGGAACCGTTATGCTTTCTTATTCATATTCCGTTTAATAACCTTCAGTCTGGTGAATTCTTCTCTTTCCTTCTCCTCCAGCGCATTGCTGATGTCCTTTACAAGAACCGTATACGTAGGGATGGTAATATTTTTAAGCGCATTGGCCCGCTTCTGCGTCTTGCGGATATTCATGGCCAGGCGATAGGCCGCATTTTCCACCATGGACAGCTTTATCGTCAGATCCTTTACCTTCAGGAAGCCCTCCCTGGCCCTGTCCACCGATTCCCTGGTGCTGTAAAAACCATAGCTGGGACCGGCATCCTCCGGGGTGTACTCCACCTTGGGAATTTCCGTTCCCATAATGCTCCTGGTCTTAATCCGTATGGAGCTTTCGATGGGCACAGCATGGGAAATTTCCTGGACATAATGGATGCCCACCTCAATGTTTGCCTGCTGAAGGGCCTCATAGGCGTTGGTAAAGGTCTCATTGATTTCGGACTGGATGGCCTTGGCTTCCTCGTTCAGGTTCATCAGCTCCCTGATGAGGATATTCCGCTTCTTATCCATCAGCTCATATCCCTGTTTTGCCAGCTCCAGGGAATTTTTCACTATGATCAGATTTCCCTTGGTAGGGAAAATATTCTTCTCCGCCATGTGCTACCTCCTTTTCACAGTACTGCGGCATTCCTGCAAAAACAGTGCCGGATGCAGTTCAAATGCAAAAACTGCAGTCATGCCGGCTGCTGTTCTTTTTCCTCCGCCGGATAGTACTGTTCCAGAATCTTGGTATTCACACGATCCAGCTCTTCCCTGGGCAGCATATGCAGCAGCTTCCAGCCGATATCCAGGGTTTCCTGAATGGTACGGTTTTCATCCTGTCCCTGGCCTACGAAATGAGCCTCAAAGGCCTTGCCGAACTCCAGATATTTTTTGTCCAGAGGGGAAAGCTCATCCTCACCGATAACGCTGGCAAGCGCCCTGGCGTCTCCCACCTTCGCATAAGAAGCGAAAAGCTGATTGGCCACGTCTGCATGATCCGCCCTGGTATACCCTTCCCCGATGCCGTCCTTCATCAGACGGGAAAGAGAAGGCAGCACATTGATGGGAGGATATACGCTTTTTCCGTTCAGCTCCCTGTCCAGGACGATCTGCCCCTCCGTTATATACCCGGTAAGATCCGGTATAGGATGGGTAATATCGTCATTGGGCATGGTAAGAATGGGAATCTGCGTTACGGAGCCGTCCACGCCCTCCACAATGCCTGCGCGCTCATAAATGGTGGCAAGCTCGCTGTACAGATAGCCCGGATAACCCTTTCTGGAAGGGATTTCCCCCTTGCTGGAGGAAACCTCACGCATGGACTCCGCAAAGGAAGTCATATCCGTCAGAATTACCAGGATGTGCATATTTTTCTCAAAAGCCAGATATTCCGCCACGGTGAGCGCCACCTTGGGGGTAATCAGCCTTTCCACCACCGGGTCATTCGCCAGATTCAGGAACATCACCACATGATCGGATACGCCGCTTTCCTCAAAGGTGCTTTTAAAATACTCCGCCACATCGTATTTTACACCCATGGCCGCAAACACGATAGCAAATTTTTCATCGGAATTGTCTCCCAGGGACGCCTGACGCACGATCTGCGCGGCCAGCTGGTCATGGGGAAGTCCGTTTCCGGAAAAAATAGGAAGCTTCTGCCCGCGGATCAGCGTGGTAAGGCCGTCAATTGCGGAGATCCCGGTCCGGATATAGTTTCTTGGATATTCCCTTCTCACCGGATTCAAAGGCTTGCCGTTTACATCCGCCTTTTTTTCCGCCACGATCTCGCCCAGGTTATCGATGGGCTCCCCGATGCCGTTGAAGGTTCTTCCCAGTAAGGATTCCGACAGGCCGATCTCCATGGGACGTCCGGTAAAACGGATATGGGTATTTTGCAGGGACAGGTTTTCCGTCTTTTCGAAAACCTGTATCACCGCTTTATCATCATTGATTTCCACCACACGGCCCAGCTTCTTTTCCTGCAGGCCGTCGTTTCCTGTGGAGGTAATTTCCACCACCTCGTCAAAGGAAGCTCCCTGTACGCCTTCCAATACTACAAACGGGCCGTTCACACTGCTCAGGCCCAAATATTCTACTGCCATGACGTGCCTCCTTTACGCATTTCTGGCAATGACATCATCGTAGAATTTGTCGATTGCCTTTCTATAATCATCGAATTTGTCCAGCCTGTTATTTTCCACATCGAACTTAATGGAAATCACCCGGTCAAAAATCGGATCCTCCTTCAGCACGGACATGGGCATACCCATGGAAATCAGGACCTTTGATTTCTGGTACAGATAAAGTATTGTTTCCATCATCAGCTTTTGCTTTGCCAGGGGCACGCAGGTGTCCTCCGGATGGAACGCATTCTGCTGCAGGAAGCCCAGGCGGATCACTCTGGCAATTTCCAGGGTCAGCTTCTGATCATCGGGAAGCACATCGCCGCCGATCAGCTTGACGATTTCCATCAGGCTGCTCTCCTGGGTCAGAATGGAAACCAGCTGGTTCCTGTTATCGATAAAATCGCTCCCCACATGGTCCGCATACCAGCTGGCCAGATCGGGCAGGTATTCACTGTAACTGGACAACCAGCTGATGGCCGGGAAATGCCGCTCATGGGCCAGCGCCTTATCCAGCCCCCAGAAGCAGCGGACAAAACGCTTTGTATTCTGCGTTACCGGTTCGGAGAAGTCGCCGCCCTGAGGGGATACCGCACCGATAATGGAAACGCTTCCCTCCGTGCCGTTTAAGTTCTGAACCATACCCGCTCTTTCATAAAAAGCGGACAGACGGCTGGCAAGATACGCCGGGAAGCCTTCCTCCGCGGGCATTTCCTCCAGACGTCCGGAAAGCTCACGAAGCGCCTCCGCCCAACGGGAAGTGGAGTCCGCCATGATGGCTACATGATACCCCATATCCCTGTAATACTCCGCCAATGTCACGCCTGTATAAACGCTGGCCTCACGGGCTGCCACAGGCATATTGGAGGTATTGGCGATAAGCACGGTCCTGTCCATCAGGGGATTGCCCGACTTGGGATCGATCAGCTTGGAAAAGTCCTCCAGAACCTCCGTCATTTCATTGCCCCGCTCGCCGCAGCCAATATATATGATAATATCCGCATCCGACCATTTGGCAATGGAATGCTGCGTCATGGTTTTCCCCGTGCCGAAGCCGCCGGGAATTGCCGCCGTACCTCCCTTGGCAATGGGAAACAGCGTATCCAGGATTCTCTGCCCTGTCACCAGCGGCTGGGAAACCGGAAACCTTCTCGCTGAAGGACGGGAACGCCTGATAGGCCACTTCTGCACCATGGTCAGGTTCACCTCCGTGCCGTCCGCCTTCTGCAGGACAGCCAGCGTGTCATTGATGGTATATTTACCGTCCGCAGCCACGCTTACAAGATATCCGTCCATGCCTGGAGGCACCATCACCTTATGGATGATGGCAGGGGTTTCCGGCACCTCGGCGATAATGGTTCCGCCGTAAACCCTATCCCCCTTCTTCACCACCATGGTGGTATCCCATTCCTTATGCACATCCAGGGAATCCACGGCGAAGCCCCTGCTGATAAAATCACCTGATACCTTCGCCACCTCGGAAAGAGGCCGCTCGATACCGTCAAAAATATTATTGAGGATGCCGGGGGCCAGCGTTACGGACAGCGTGGCTCCTGTTCCCGTAATGATTTCACCGGGCTTCATTCCTGAGGTTTCTTCATATACCTGGATTGTTGTAAATTCCTTTGTCAGGGAAATCACCTCGCCTATCAGCCGTTCCTCCCCTGCATAGACCATTTCCCCCATTGAAAAACCAACATCGCCTTTTATCGTAATAACAGGCCCGTTGATACCATAAATCTTTCCTGTTCTTTCCATTACAAGCTCTCTCTTTCTGCCGCTTTTACAGCCTGCGGCGGTTATCAGGAGCATATCCCGTAAGCCGCAGCACACGCATCAGCTTTTGAACACAAACGCCTCTTCCGCTTCCTTCAGCTTCGTCTCAAAGGACTGGTCTATCAGTATATTCCTGGCGCGGATCAATGCACGGATGCCTCCGCCGAACCCGTATTTGCTCACTTCAACCGTTGTGTTGGTCATGGAGGCAAGAGAGTTCAGCTTGCCGGAATCGGCGGGATCAATATAGATGAGCACCTCCTCATCGCCTGCAAATTGCTTCGCCTTCCGGATTTCCGCCACCAGATAATCCTGGTACTCCCTGGTGTCCATATAGCGCTCCAGCTTATCCCGTACCTCGGTAAAAAGCTTTGCCCTCAGCTCTTCCGAAAGCTCGCTCACCTTTTCCCGGATTCCCAGCTGCGCCCTGGCAATTTCGGTATTCTGCTTTTTCTTAAAGCTGTCCTCGGAAAGCTTCACCTGAAGCTCTGCCTTCCTGGTGCTTTCTTCCTTATGTTCTTCAAACGCCTTTTCCAGGGCCTTTGTATAATCCTCAAGGATTTTGGCATTTCTGGCGTTGGTGCTCTCTGTCGTCACATCCAGAAAATGTTTTAACTTTTCCTCTGTTGTCATAAAGCCTTCCTCCTATAACTCGCTGCCGCTGCGCAGCCCTGCCCGTCACAGCTTGATACCGATTGCCTCATTTACATACGCCGTGATAAAATCCGACCTCCGGCCGGTACCATGCCTGTCAGGTATCTCAACCACAAGCGGCACTTTACAATTCAGCTTCACATTGTTGACGACATCCGGAAAATTCCTTCCGAATTTTTCCGTAAGAAGCAGGATACCGATTTCCTTATCGGCAAGCACCTTGTCGATTTCTGCCTTCAGCTCCTGTTTCTCATGAACCACCGCACCCTCTACGCCGGCAAGCCTCATGCCGGTGTAGGTATCAATGTTGTCGCTGATAAGATACATTTTCATTACAGCTTACCAAGGATCATGAAGGCAATGATCAGACCGTACAGGCAGACACCTTCGGCAAGACCTACGAAAATCAGGGACTTACCAAGGATGGAGGAATCTTCACTGATTGCGCCCAGCGCTGCGCTTGCCGCACTGGCTACGGCGATGCCGCCGCCCACGCAGGAAAGGCCGATGGAAAGGCCGGCAGCCAGATAGCCAAGACCTGTTGCGGTTCCTGCGGCAGCCGCTGCCGCTCCTGCGTTTTCCGCTGCAAAGGCGTTTCCTCCGAACATCACAAGTCCGGCGCCGAGCATCAGGCCGAAGAACGCCAGCGCATTCACCGCCAGGGAGATTTTATATCTTCTTTTGCTTCTCTCCCCTTTAAAATACATCCTAAAAGGAACTACAATGCTTAAAATCAATGCTGTGAATAACAAAACTTTTGCCATGATAATGACCTCCTTAAAATATATCAGTTTTTATGTGGTACTGCTTTTTATATGGTACAGCTTTTTATTTGGTACAGCTTTTCTCATAACGATTTGCCAAAGACGCCCCGTCTGTGCATCAGCTGCTCTTTGCCGCCTTCGCATACGGCTTGAACTCCCTGCCGTCGCCCTTATAGAAACGGCTGAAAAATTCATAATACTGAAGACGCAGACCCTGGATTCCAACAATCAGGCCTTCCATGCCCAGTACGATCAGGTTGCCGATAATAACTACTATAATATTGGGGGTTCCCCCGTTTTCCGCGCCGGCCAGCATCATGACCACCTGCATCATGGCGGCGTGGCTCACCGCAAAGGCGCCGATACGGACAAAGGAAAGCGTATTGGAAAAATAGCTGAGCAGCACTTCAAACATTTCAAAAAATGCCTGTACCACAAACATTCCCTTTCCGCCTTCAATCAGTTCCTTCTTTTTATTCAGCTTGTTCGTCAGCGGCTCCTTGCAGGCAATCACCAGAAGCGGCACCACGAACATCACAACAAGCACGATTCCTGCCGGAAGGGCATTTCCTGTCATATACAGGACCACCACTGCGGCCACCGCACCGTAAAATACCAGCCCGGCCACGCCGTTGGTATCAAACAATGCCTCACCCAGCTGCTTTGCGCGCAGACTGTTGATGATATGGAAAACCATCATCAGGATCACCAGCCCCATGCCCAGCGCCACCGCCACCACGAAAACCGTATTCAGGTTCCCGATAAAAGGCAGCGTGGTCATGGCCTCCGTAGGCCGCAGCCACAACGGCTCAATCACATCCTCAAAGCCGAACACACTGCCGAAGCAGAAGCCGAATATCGTGGAAAAAATACCGCAGCTTCCCACAATGGCCGCCAGATTGAGCTTTTTGAATTTATACAGAAGCATGCCGCCGATAAACAGGCACAGCCCCTGTCCCACGTCCCCGAACATGGCTCCGAATATAATGGAATAAGTCACTGCCACAAATATCGTGGGATCAAATTCCTGATAATTCGGCAGGCCGTACATCCGGATAAACATTTCAAAGGGTTTGAAAATCCTGGGATTCTTCAGCTTTGTGGGCGGTTTTCGGAATCTGTTTTCCAGGCTTTCGTTCTTGCCGTCCTCCACCATGCAGAAAACATCCGCATCCCCTTCGATTTCCTTTTCGAACCGTTCCGCATCTTCCCTGGTCATCCAGCCGCAGAGGATGAAGAAAACCGTGTCCTTTGCCTTCGTAAAGGCTGCCAGGCGGCGCACATCAAAATATTCCGCGCTGTCAGAAATCGATTCGGCGGCAGCAAGCATCTCTCCCCCGCGCGCCATGAGCTTTTCCTGAAAAGAATTCTCTATCTGTGCAAGGCTCTCCTCCAGCTCCTTCTGCCGCCTGGTCAGGGCTTCGAACGCTTCCTCCACCGTGCCTTCATAATCATCATCAATGAAGGTACGCTCAAAATGAAGGGATGCATAAACCGCATCCACCTTCTCTTCTTCCGCGGCAGGGACGAAATAAACGCCCCAGATATAATTCTCATCTCTTCCGCATTCATCAAAGATGGTGCAGATATCATCCATCAGATATTCCTTCAATTTGGAATAGGATTCCACAGGAATTTTCCCGAAACGGAATTTAATATGCTTGAAATGAAGAATGGACGCCACATCATAATGTAGATTCTGGAACGGCCTGATATTCACCAGAAGCTCCACAACTTTTTTCCGCTCCGCTTCCAGCCCGCTTTTTTGCGCCCTGCATTTTTCCAGTTCTGCGTAAAGCTCCTCAGTCAGGGCAACAGCAGCCTGCGTTTCCATTCTTTTTCCCGACGGCGCAGCGTTCCCAATCTCCCGGACGCGGCCGGCCAGTTCTTCCGCCCTGGCCAACACACCCCGGTAAGGATTGCTGTCCGCACAGGGAGTGATATTCTTAAGATCTTTAAGCTCTGATAAAGTATTCTCCAGCTGAATCTCGTACCGGGAAAGATACTGGGATGTCACCCTGTCAATCTCTTCCTTTGGTCCGACGATGCTGATAAACTTCATTTTTTCTACCACTGCTCACACCTCCTGTACAGGCGCAACTGTCCAGTTCCTTCACAGTCACGCCAGATATTCCTTAATCCGTTCTGCGGCCAGGCCGTAGCGGACGCATTCTATTACTTTAATAACCTTATTCACCTCCTGCTCCTTCTGGTACAGATATGTATCCAGACAGGCTACAGAATAGGGCTGTGTGCGCAGATTCAGTGTATGCACTTTGTCCATCAGCCGACCGCAGATGCCCTCCAGCTGGGCTGTGCCCGCCTCCTGCATATCCCTTCCGTAAACGGTGCCCTGCAGCACATCCATGAAATCCTTGGCGCTTTCCGCCTCCACCAGCTGCTTCACCTGGGAAGTGGAAAGCCTGTAGTGGATGGGAATCAGGAATTCATAAATATCGGCGGGCGCCATATGATAATACTTTCCCGCCCTGTGGATCCACTGGATATTCAGCGTATCTGCCTCCAGCCCCGCCGACCTCTGGATCACCTGCAGATCCGCCTTCTTCAGATGCTTCCTGGCATCCAGCCAGAGCTGTTTGAAAAAAAGCATATCCAGGGCGCTCTCATAATCAAAAAGATTCGCTTTCCCTGACCGGCCGACCATCTCCAGCGTTTTTCCATAAATGGTTTCCTGGAGCAATCCAATCAGACCCTCCACGCTTTCCGCCTGCATCAGCACATTGGGATCCATTTCCGAATGCCGCTCAAACACCGCCTGATAGGCAGACAAATCAATATCCGCCCTGTCCTCGTTGCTGTCAAACAGATAACGCAGCACATTTTTCAGAAAGATTACTTCATAGCGCATGAAATAATCCTCAAGGAAAACTCTTTGTTCCAAATCGGCAAACCGGTACAGCTTGCCAAAATCATAATAAAGCGATTGCTTTACCAACGCCTCCGCCGCACCCCTGTGCAGATGAGCCTCATCCTTGTCAGCCAACACCTTCTCATAAGAAGGTATTTTTTTCAAATAAGAAAGGACTTCCGGTACGCTGTGCAGATCACTCATTTCACGGAACTGCTCCGGCGAAAGCAGACGGCCCTTCATGGCCTTCACCTTCGTGGATAGCCCGCTGTAACGGAATAAACTCATAATACCTGTCCTTTCAGATACGGACCATTTCCTTCACAAGCCCGTCACTCATTTTTTCGTGTTCCCTGTCATACTTACGCTGCAGATTCTCCAGCCGCTGCGCTGTTTCCTCCTTCAGGCCGGCGAGCGCTTCTTCTTTTTCTTTTTCAAGCTTCTGCTGCAGTTCGTCAAGCCTGCGTTGCGTCTCAGCAGCCAGCCTGTCATCGAAATCCTTTGTCTTCGCTTCTATTTCGGCAGAAATTTCTTTCTTTCGAACTTCTACCGCTTCATTCATCCGGTTGGCAGTATCTTCAATCTCCGCCAGCCTGCTGATCACTTCATCTACGGCTTTTTCCATACGCTACCTCCTGCCTTTATACCGTCAATATGCCCATTCTTTTCAAATCAGTTTGTCATATTGTCCATATCAACTAAGTATACCACCGACAAAATCAAACTACAATATGCATTATTCACAAACAAACAATGTTCACTTTCCTTTTTTTGAGCATAAGAAAAGCGCCCGGTTGCCGATTCCAGACGCTCTTAAGATCTTTTTCTCTATATCCCTGATTTTCTTTTCTGCGCACCTTCTAAGTCCTCCTGTTCCTCGTTATCAGGATAGAAATGAAGTTGTGTCATGTAAAAGATAATCCGCCATTCTTGTAATAAATTCAGCATTAGTAGGACGTTTTCCTTCCGTCTGACAATAACCGAACAGATTTTTATGTTCTCTTTCATCTCCCCGTTTCCAGGCAGACTCAATAGCATGTCTTACGGCATGCTCCACTTTTTCCTTTGTTGTTTTGTGCTTTTTGGCGACCTCCGGATATAGCCTTTTGGTAATTCCATCCAGCGCCTCCATGTCATTAAGGCAGATCTCAAGAGCGGTCTTAAGATACTGATATCCTTTCAGATGCGACGGCATTCCAATTCTTGAAAGAAGCCGTTCAATACGCCTTTGTGCAGAGCCACTCCCCCTATTGTCTCCACCAGGCGCCCCGTAGGATAAAATGATCTGAAGATCCTTGTCCTGCCTTAGTAACTGGGTAAGTTGAAATATGTGTGACTGATTACAGTCAGACACAGATACCCACATACAACTCATATGCTTTCTCCTCTCGTATCATTTCCCACAAAATTGTATTAACAATTAGCAGTTACTTTACTATTTTATCAGATAATTTTTATTTGTAAAGGTAATTTATGGCACAATTTTATAAAAATTTTATTTTTTCCGTACCTTTCATGGCACCAACCGGGATAGATGGGTAGTTTCATGGTTGGATTTTGGGGATGTTAAAACCGGCCTCGGGCAGTTGGGAGTGTGGTTTGTGGGGCGGTTTTGGGCCTGCGGCTGGGGTGTGCCGGGGCTTTTTGGGGCGGGGCGGGCGGTGGCGGGAGGGTTCCTGTATGGGCACGCTCTCGCTCGGTTAAAAACGCAGCGGTACTAGCGTTGTAAAGGACACAACGCAAGGACCGGCGTTTTTATACGACCCATACAGGAACCCTCCCGCCGCCGCCCGCCCCATCCAAAAAGCCCCGGCACATCCCGGCCGCAGGCCCAAAGCCGCCCCACAAACCACACTCCCAACTGCCCGAGGGGTTACAATAGCCCAAAATCTAAGATGAGACTAATTAGGAAAAAACAGGTGATTGTAAAGTATTGAACAGTTACAAAAATTGAAAATTTTGTTGTATCAGGAAAGAAGGAGAATGAGATGGACGTTTATGATCAAAAGAAAGAAGAGTTGAAGCTTGCGGAGGTACTTATGTGCAGAATATCCAGTCAATTGTCTGCGCATAACTGGTCTTTGAAAATTTTGTCTGACAAATCCGGTGTACCGTATGAAACTATCAAAAAAATTGCCAGTGGCAAGATCTGTAATCCTTCATTAAAGAGTGTCTTAAAGATTTCCCTTGCTTTCGGATGTACCATTGATTATCTCGCCGGCCTTGATGACATCTCCGCAAAACAGGGATTCCTTGCAACATCCGGATGTATGTAGATAAAAACCTTAGCGGGCCGCCTCTCTTTGCGGGCTGTGGAGCCTGGGAGCTTTGCCCGGAGACGGCGGGGCGGTTTTGTCCCTTCCGGCTGCGGGGGGCGTATTTCGTGTTCCATTGGAAAAAAAGGAGATGTTTCTTACTGCCCCGGAAGGACAGGCTTCTGTCGCCCCTAGCGGCTTGTCTGACGAATCCTGAAGACGATAGCCGCACCAATACCTGCCGCAGCCAAGAAAATATAATACGCGGCTATCATCAAAGGATGAGGAGTTCAGCCGCGCTGACAGAAACCTGTCCTTCCGGGACAGTTAGAAACACCCCTTTTTTGAGACTGGAACACGAAATACGCCCCCCGCAGCCGGAAGGGACAAAACCGCCCCGCCGTCTCCGGGCAAAGCCCCCGGCTCCACAGCCCGCAAAGAGAGGCGGCCCTCACCCCCCAACGCTTTTATCTTCATCCACCCAATCTTTCCTATTTGAATTAGGGCGTAGAATATGGTAAGATAAAAATAATAACGACCTGAAACAGGCGTGCCAGTTCAGATGCATGCCATAGAAAGGAATCTCATTCATATGAAAAGAGCTTTGATTATAGGCGGCGGTCCGGCCGGTTTGACTGCGGCCTATGAATTATTGAAGGGAAGCAAGGCAAAGAATCCTCCGGAGGAGATAGAAGTCATTGTATTGGAAGAAAGCGGGCTTCTGGGAGGTATTTCCAAGACTGTAAACTATAATGGGAACCGCATGGATATGGGCGGGCATCGTTTTTTTTCAAAGGATCCGAAGGTGAATGCCTGGTGGAAGGAAATGCTTCCTCCCCAGGGGGCTCCGGCTTATGATGATATCGTTCTGCACAGGACGCCGCCGCTGGCTGCGGGAGGCCCTGATCCGGAGAAAACGGACAGGGTTATGCTTACCAGGAACAGGGTATCGCGAATTTATTTTGATAAGAAATTTTTTGATTACCCTATTTCCCTGAAATGGGAAACCTTTAAGAACATGGGCTTCCTGACCACGATGCAGGCGGGCTTCAGTTATCTGGCCTCCGTGCTTCATAAACGGCAGGAAAACTCCCTGGAGGATTTCTATATCAACCGTTTCGGGAAGAAGCTTTATTCCATGTTCTTTGAAAAATATACGGAGAACCTGTGGGGCAGGAGCCCGAGGGAAATTGCTCCCGACTGGGGCGCGCAGCGTGCCAAGGGGCTTTCTGTCATGGCGATTGTGGTGGATATGTTCCGCAAAATTTTCCCCGGTAAGAAAAACGGCCATGTGGAAACTTCCCTGATTGAGGAATTCAGTTATCCCAAGCTGGGCCCCGGTGAGCTGTGGGATGTGACCGGCAGTGAAATCGAAAAGCTGGGCGGGCAGATTTGGCGCGGCTGCCGTGTTACGAAGCTTCATAAGGATGAAAATAATCATATCACTTCCCTGACCTATGAAAAGAATGGGAAGGAATTTACGATGGAGGGGGATATTTTTATTTCCTCCATGCCGGTAAAGGATCTTGTGGGCGGCATGAACGGGGTGCCGGAGAAAGAAGCAGCCATCGCCGCCGGTCTTCCTTACCGGGATTATATGACTCTGGGCGTCCTGGTCCCCAGGCTGAACCTGGAAAACAAGACGAAGATCAGGACTATTTCCAATATCGTTCCCGATGACTGGATTTATGTACATGATCGTACCGTTCAGATGGGGAGGTTCCAGATTTACAATAACTGGTCGCCTTACATGGTAAAGGATCTGGAGCATACCGTTTGGGTGGGTCTGGAGTATTTCTGTAATGAAGGGGATTCCCTCTGGCAGATGGACGAAAAGGAATTTTCAGCTTTTGCCGTTAAGGAAATGGTACAAATGGGACTTATCGACAGTCCCTCCCAGGTAATGGATACCCATATGGAAAAGGTGAAAAAGGCTTATCCTGCTTATTTTGATACTTACAAGGATATTGATGAGCTGAGGGCGTATCTGGATAGCATTGATAATCTTTACTGCGTGGGGCGCAACGGCCAGCACCGGTATAATAATATCGACCATTCCATGGTGACCTCCTTTGAAACCGTGCATAACATTCTGAACGGCGTCCGTGACCGCTCCAACATCTGGAATGTGAATACGGATAAGGAATACCTGGAATCCACAGCCAATCAGAACTGATTTTGGCAGTAAATATGAGGGATACTGAACAATTACAAATAAAGATATAAAAGCCGCTCCTGTCGCTTGCTGACAGGAACGGCTTTTTCATATTGCGCTTTTTTAATATTTTAAAAACAGCTTACTTTTTATTCTTCTTCAAAATGTCATTCACAATATCCATACGTAAACCGGCATCAATGAAATCGCAGTGCTTGCAGAACGGGTAATTCTGGCGGCCGTCCTTAACCGCATTTCTCAGCTTCTGGTATGCGGGGCTGTTCCAGGCATCCTTCAGGGGCATTGTGTTCAGATCGCCCACCTCCGTAACCTCAAAGTTGTCACAGCAGCAGATACCCAGCTTACCGTTCGGCGTAATCCACATGTCCGTATAGGGCATCAGGCAGGTTTCCTTTACTACCTTTTCCGTAGCCGCCTTGTTGGGCGCGCTTCCGGCGCGGTTTGTAAGCACCTCCTTCAGGTAACGCATCTGGATGAGTATGTCCACATCCTTAAACTCCTCCGGATGGGCCTTGACATATTCATAAATCACCCTGATATTGTCATGGAGCTTCATATCCAGGCAGTAATTGTTGATGATCAGCTGGTTTACATAAGGGACAATCGCCTTTACCTTGTCCACATCCAGGAGCAGTCCGTTGGTGGACATGAAAATAAACGCTTCCGGCAGCTGTTCCCTGGCATACTTGTGGAATTCCACAATTCTTGTATCCAGCCAAGGTTCATTGTTTCCGTACAGGGTCAGATGGCCTTTGTAGCCCCAGTCCCTGAGCTGGTCAATAATATTGTAATACAGGCTTTCTTCCATCCGGGCGTAAGGGCGCTTCTCCGCGTTCTTGTTGGCCGTGCAGAATTCACAGGTGCTGTTGCAACGGTTGATGGTCTCCAGGTTCACCACATTGGGATGCGGTATCGGATCACTTGACATAAAATATTTGATGTATTCATTCTGCGATTTACCACGGGTCATAAACTGAAAGGTAAGATATCCCTCGCTTGCCAGCTTGGGAAAATATTTTCTCATATTCCATCCGAATTTACCGGCGAAATTATGGATTCTGATTGGCATTTTATTTCTCCTTCTCTGGGGTAATCCGTTTCTCTTTCCGCCCGGACCCTCACAGCCCGGACTTTTTTATCATAACACTACAGGTACGGCATTGTCAAATCCGTCGCTTATCATTTTACGGTTATCCGCCCACTTTCCAGTTGGATCCGGGCAGTTTTGCAACCAATGGTTAACCGGCATCATAAACATAAATCGTATAAGGGGATTCCTCCTGGGTATAGGTTCCGGTTAAGGTAAAGCCCAGTTCCTTTTCGTTGCTGATTTTAATCCGGGAAAACAGATATTTTCCGCCGAGCCTGCGGAACATGTCACCGTCTATATACAGCCTGTCATCGGCCGTGGCCATGGTTCTGACCGCGTTCCACGTATTTTCCCCTGAACCGGAATACAGATATGCCCTGGCGCCCCAGTCCCAGAAATAGGTATTCCATTCCTCCACCTTCTGCGTGGCGGGGGCGATCATGGCTCCGAATTCTTCTTTATATTCCTGGGGATAGAAGCCAAGATAACCGTCCAGCGTGGCGATTCCGTTATAGGAAAGCACCGCGGGATGCATTCCGTAAGCAGCGCTGTACTCTCCGTCATAGCCGATATCCGCCTTGATTTCCTCAAACAGCTTCTCCGAATAGAACTCCCGGTAGTTCAGGTTTTCCACCTGTGTATGCTTTATAATCCGATAGGCATTGTAATAGCAGGTGGAATAAAAATCATTGTATACAGCCGGAGTCAGGACTACCACCGCCAGCGCAATCAGGGAAACCAGATAACCCAGCCACTGCTTCCTTTTATCAATAAGGTACTTCACCAGCAAAAACAGCGCTGCGTACCAGAGAAATGGGTTAAAAAAAACGGTGCGGTTGAACTGGAAGCCCTTCAGCGGGGGCACCAGCGTCTCAAACAGTCTGCGGAAGCCGCCCCAATAATAGAAGCCATAAACCAGACAGTTTCCTATTATAAAGTAAATAACCAGGCAGAAGCTGTCCGTCACTATTTTCCCCGGCTTTTTTTCCCGGAGGAAGCAGAAAATACGGTAAATAAGAAAAAGCATGCACAAAGGCAGCACAAACCTGGTATGGGAAGGCTGGGCATGAAATATAGCCTGATAAAACACCTCCCATATGGAGGAAACAATCTGTCCTGCGGTAAAGTTATCCTCTGCCATCGTGGTGCGCATGGTCACCACGTCGGAAAAAAGCATCTCCCCGAACAGCCTGTATTCAAACAGAATATAGCCTGCCGAAAGGATGACCAGGGCCGCCGCAAGCCGCAGACTTATGGACCGCAGGAAGGAGGGCCGCCGCGTTTTCCCCTGTGCATCCTTCTGTGCGTTCTTCCGTGCGTTCTCCTGGACATTTTTCCGCACATCCTCCTGTCCATTCTTTTCATCCGGCGCCGCCTTTTTCATCCTGCCGCAATCCCGCACCGCCAGTATCACAATAGCCAGGACCAGATATCCGAGGATGAAAAAACCGAAATAAGAAAAATAGGAAAGAAGCGGATAAAGGAACAAAAACAGATAGTCCCACCGGCTTTCCCCCCTGTAAATCCTGCGCAGCAAAAGCACGGCAAGCGGAATAGACGCAAAGGCGATCCCATAGGCCGGGAACAGAGGAAGCAGTCCGTAAATAAGTCCGATTATCACTGCCGCAGGCTCATATTTCTTATAATTTTCCCGGTAAACATCCTTTGCCAGCAGAAGCACGGAGCCCTCCGCAATCAGGATTTTCAGAAAATACCCGCACATGTATGCCGCAAAGGGCGGCAGCAGATAAAAAAGGATGTTATAAAGATTGAATTCCGAGCTTAAATAGTCCCTAGTGATACCGCCCAGTATCGGCACCTCAGCATTGTGGGCAAAGAACACGTCCCAAAGCTTCATAGCCTGGAAGTGTCCCATAAACAGATCCAGGTTATCATGCGTAGCGATATAGCTGCCCTCCCCGAAAAAGAGGAACACCGCAGCTTCACCCAGCACCACGGCCGCAAATAAAAACCAGTACCATTTTTTCAGTATTACATTTCCAAACCTTTTCATTCCGTCTCTCCCCTGGTCCTTTTGCCGCCCTCTCCCGGCCCGGCCTGTTCCTGCCAGGTCTTATAGGCGCCGCCTCCCAGATATTTTTCAACAAATTTCCTCTCAGGCACAGGCCTGCCGAATAAAAATCCCTGAATGTAATCCGGGGATAGCCGCTGTAAACGCACCAGCTCCTCTTCCGTTTCCACACCCTCCAGACACACCCGCAGGCCAATGCTGTGGGCCATTTCAATAATATGTCCCAACAGCGTATAGTCATAATCGCTTTCCAATGCCCGTACCGCAAAGGAGCGGTCAATTTTTATCATATCGGCACGCAGATCCTTCAAATATCGCAGATTGGAATAGCCTGTTCCGAAATCATCGATGGCCAGCCTCAGCTTCTGCCCGCAGATTTCCTCCATGGCCTTCCGGAAGGCAGGATCAGTTTCAATATATCCGCTTTCCGTAATTTCCAGCATGATATTTTCAAGGCACACCTCCGCCACTCCCAGGTGGTTACGCAGCTCCTGAAGCACATCGCTCTTTTTCAGCTGTACGTAGGAAAGGTTGATATTCATATGAAACAATGGGATAACCTTCTTCAATCTGCAGCAGCAGAGCACCGCCTCCTTTATCACGTAGGAGCCCATGGGAATGATAAGCCAGCTTTCCTCCATCACCGGGATAAAATCCCCCGGCGGCATTTTCCCGTATCTGCTGCTGTCCCACCGAAGCAACGCTTCCGCTCCCCTGATTTCATAGTTCTTTGCATCCACTATCGGCTGATAATGCAGGGAAAACCCTTCATAATCATTAAATATGGCCTTACGCAGCTCTTCCTTGATTTCCAGCCTGCCCACATAGGCGTCATAATCCTCCCTGCTGAATGCCACAAGCGCGTTTTTTCCCCGGCGCTTTGCTTCATTCAGGGCAAATTCCAGATATTTTACCAGCTCGCTGTAATCGGCAGAAGGATAAGGCAGCTGGAGCAAACCGCCGGATACCGTATAGAAATTACGGTAATCCTCCTCTTCTATATGTCTGAAAATATTACGCCTGATCTTTTCAAATAACTCCACTACCTGCGCGGAGCACATATCATCCTGCCCGAACAGAACGAATTCATCCGCAACCAGCCGATAAAGCTGCATTCCCGGCAGCATACATTCCCTGATAATGTCCGTAAGCTCCCTAAGCAGCGTATTTCCCGATTCTATCCCGTATTTTTCATTGATCTCTTTAAAATCATCCACGCCAATAAGCAGAAGAAATCCGGCTCCATGTTTCTTCTGAAGCAATCGTCCCAGGTCAAGGGCAAACCGGCCTTCCCCATGCAGCCCGGTCAGACGGTCACGCTTTTCCTCCCCGTTTACCTCGGAAATGCTTCCCACAAGAAGACGGATACTGCCTTCCCCGTCATAAATCACCGTTCCCCGGCAGTGGATCCATATGATTTCCTTATCTTTACTGTACCAGCGATATTCCATGTCATGGTATTTTTTTTCTCCGGTGCGGATGCGCCTTAAATCCTCTATAAGCAGGGGAAAATCCTCCTCTGCTACCAGCTCCCGCAGCCCTTCTCCCGCCGGACATATGAAATCGGAGGATATATGAAATCTCTCCCGCACCCTGTCGCAGAAAAAACAGCTGTCTTCTTTTATATCCAATATGAAAAAATAATCATCGCTTGTCTGGTTCAGCGCCTGAAATACTTCCATAATCTGCTTATTGTCCGTCGTGGACAGCAGCACCTTTTTATCCATTTTATCGCCCTATGCTTTCTCCAATCGAACCTTGCTCCGGCTGGCATTACTTTCATATTACAAATACCTGGAAGGTATGTCAACTCTTTCCGCCCAATACGCCGGCGGCATCTGCCGCTATATTTTGCTTGAGGATCGGGACCTGGGCGAACTGGCCTGTAAGGGCGTACTGCGCGCTGTGGCCGATGCCGCCAGGGAAATACTGTCCGACACAGGGGACGGAAGCTTCCTGGCCCGCTATGATGAGTCAATCTTCTTTCTCGCCTGCGGCTGCATATCCCATGAGGAGCTGCAAAACAGGCTGCTGGAGCTGGTACGGCAGGCCTCCTGCCTTCCTGTCCTCTTCCACGGAAAGCCTGTGCCTCCCCGCCTGAGCGCCGGTTTCCTTACCTGCCCTCCGGGGAAATACCATATTTTCAGGGAATGCGGGAAACCAAACAATTACGCCGAAGAACAAAGGCCCCCTGCCCCGGATGAATATCTGCAGGCTGGCGCCATGCTGATGGAGGTTCGCAGGCTTCTGGATGCGGCCGGGCACCAGCCCTCCGGAATCGCCGGCCGCATCCTGTAGGATGGCAGCTTTGCCCGGACCAGCATCTTACCGCAAATAAAAAGCAGCCCTGCGGCTGCTTTAAATCATATAATTCATACTTTCCATACGTTTCGCGTGCTTTTCAGCCAGATCTGCAATAGTAATGCTGTCCACCACACCATTAATGGCATCCGCCAGCTGTTTCCACACATCCACGGTTTCACAGGTATCATAGCGCAGGCAGTCTGCTTTCCCTCCGCAGCTGTCCAGGCATGGCACCGGATTCAGAGAGCCTTCCGTCAGACGGAGGATTTGTCCCACTGTATATTCGGCCGGATCCCTTGCCAGGCGATAGCCTCCCTGGGCGCCCCTTGTGCTCTTTACAAAGCCGGCCTTATTCAGAATCGCTATGATCTGCTCCAGATATTTTTCTGAAATTCCCTGGCGATCCGCTATCTGCTTTACTTTGATATATTCTCCGGTGTTGTCAACTGCCAAATCAAGCATAACACGCACTGCATATCTTCCTTTGGTCGAAATTCTCATAGCACTCATTTTCTACCTCTTTAAATTTGTTTTTTCCATGGTTGTCTGTATCTATACCATACCAGTATGAATAGTATAAGTCAAGACCGATATGTAGTGGGGGATAAGGCTTTATTTTTGTGGTGGTAATTGCATTTAATAAAAAATCTGCGGCCTGGTTTCTTTGCGGGAAACGGAGGGCGCAGATTTTTTGTAAATATATTAGTTTTAATTTGAATCCTGGAAAGATAAATGTTTGTCTTTTAATTCCAGAAATTCTAAAAAGTTATCGAAGAGATTATCCTTCGTAAGGTACAACGGAACCCTGGTAGGTGTCGTTGATGAATTTTTTCATTTCATCGGATTTCAGGACTTCTACGAGTGCTTTGATTCCTTCGTTGTTTTCGTTGCCTTCTTTTACGGCGATGACGTTGACATATTTTTTAACTGCATCGGAATCGGAGGTTTCTACGGCCAGGGCGTCGTCGGCTGCGTTCAGGCCTGCTTCCAGGGCGTAGTTTCCGTTGATTACGGCAAAGTCAAAGTCAGGAAGGCTTCTGGGAATCTGCTCTGCCGCCAGCTCTACGAATTTGATTTTATGGGGGTTTTCCTTGATGTCGTTTACGGTTGCAGTGATGCCTGCTCCGTCATTGAGGGTGATCAGGCCCTGTTCCTGAAGCAGGAGAAGCGCTCTGGCTTCGTTGGTCGTATCGTTGGGAACTGCAATTTCAGCGCCATCAGTGATGGCTGCAAGGTCGCTCTGCTTTCCGGGATATACTCCCAGGGGTTCGTAGTGGATATCTCCGGCATTTACCAGATGTGTGCCTTTTTCTTCGTTGTAGCTTTCCATGTAGGTAATGTGCTGGAAGTAGTTGGCATCCATATCGCCTGCTTCCACTACTTCATTGGGCTGTACGTAATCCGTAAATTCGGTTACTACAAGCTCCCAGCCTTTGGCTGCCATTAAGGGTTTTGCTGCTTCCAGGATTTCCGCGTGGGGAACGCTGGTTGCCGCAACGGTAACCTTTCCTTTGGATTCCACAGCAGTTTCTGCTGTGCTTTCAGCTTCCTGGGCGACAGTGCTTTCGCTGCCTGCCTCTTCGGTCACAGCTGCCGCCGTGCTTTCAGGAGCTGCAGCATCGGTCTGCGCAGCAGTAGTTGACGCATCGGAACCGCATGCGGTGAGAAGGCCTGCTGATAAAACAGCGGCCAGGGCAAAAGATAAAACTTTCTTTTTCATAATTTTCTCCTCCATTCATCCATACATAAACATGTATTTCTATGTTAAGCCTCTGCAGGGCCTGCCTGCAGGTACATGGCTTCGGTGTAAAGCGGCTGCGCCGCTATCCGGTAATCCTCTTGTCCAGCTTGCGGGAAAGCTTCATGCAGACAGCCTGCATGATCTGTACCAGCGCCACCAGGAGAATGACCGTCACGATCATGATATCCAGCTGATATCGATTGTAGCCATAGCGGATGGCAATGTCTCCCAGTCCGCCGCCGCCCACAGCTCCGGCCATGGCGGAATATCCCAGGATGGTTCCCAGGGCAATGGCAAGTCCGCTGAGCAAGGAAGAACGGGCCTCCAGAAGCATTACCTTAATGACAATCATCGTAATCCCGGCCCCCATACTCTGGGCAGCTTCAATGACTCCCTTATCCACCTCCAGGAGGGAGGATTCCACAAGTCTTGCAATAAAGGGGGCTGCCGCCAAGGTCAGCGGCACAATTGTGGCGCTGGGGCCGTAGCTTTTGCCAACAATCGCCCTTGTCAGAGGGATGACAAGAATCAACAGAATAAGGAATGGGATGCTTCGCATTACATTGACAAGCACATCCAGGATCCTGCTCACCGGCTTGTTGGGCCTGAGTCCCTCCCTTCCGGTCACCACCAGGGCCACGCCTGCGGGAAGGCCGATTACATAGGCCATCAGCGTGGATACCAGCGTCATATATAAGGTAGCAAAGGTACCTTCCACGATCATCATAACCGTTGCACTATTCCACATAATCATCCAGCTCCTCTACGGTAAGATTCCTGTCCTTCAGGTATTGAATCATTTTCTCCGCAATCTGCATGTCCTCCGGCAGCTGCAGCACCATCTGGCCTCTGGCTATGCCGCCCACATCCTGTGTGTCGGCCATAAGAATATTGACGGAGGCTTTACATTCCAGAACCATGTTGGCGATCACCGGCTCAAAGGAGGAATTTTCCGTAAAAGCAATACGGATACAGCGCTTGCTCTTCATCAGGCTGTATTTCCTCTCTCCCTGGAACACCAGCTTCCTGGCGGCCCTGGACTTAGGGGCGGAAAATACTTCCTCCACGGTTCCCGTTTCCGCCAGCTCTCCGTTATCTATAATCGCCACGTGGCTGCAGATTTCCTGTACCACGCCCATTTCATGGGTAATGATAACGATGGTAATTCCAAATTTCTGGTTGATATCCTTAAGCAGTGCCAGAATGGACCGGGTTGTCGTAGGATCCAGGGCACTGGTAGCCTCGTCGCACAGCAGGATTTTCGGATTCATGGCGAGGGAACGGGCAATTGCCACCCTCTGCTTCTGTCCGCCGGAAAGCTGGGCCGGATATGCGTCAGCCTTTGCCTCCAAATCCACGATTTTCAGAAGATCCCTGGCCTTTTCCCTGGCCTCTTTTTTCTTCATACCCAGAATTTCCAGGGAAAAACATACGTTGTCCAGCACGGTTCTCTGCATCAGCAGGTTAAAATGCTGAAAAATCATGGCAACGCTGTTGCGCACCTTCCGCAGCTCCTTATCGGTACAGGCCGACAGATCCTGCCCTTCGATCAGAACCGTTCCCCCCGTGGGCTTCTCCAGGAAGTTCAGGCAGCGTACCAGCGTGCTTTTTCCGGCGCCGGACATACCGATAATGCCGTAGATATCGCCCTTATTGATTTCCAGATTGATGTTCTTCAGGGCTTCCACCCTGTTTTCCCTCGTCTGGAAGGTTTTGGTCACATTTTTAATTTGTATGATAGGCTGTTCCATTTTCTCAAGCCCTTTCGCTTTAGCTTCTGCCTGTCCGCCATATGCGGACAAATGTTTTCAAACCAGTACTGCAGGAACGCAGCAATTCTGCCGCCCGTCAAAGGCTGCCGTCAGAATCCGGCAGGCTTCCCCGATTCCCGCGCAAGCTTTATCATACCACATTTCTTCTAATCCTGTAAATAGTAAACGAGACGTAACTGTCACGCAGGCCGACACATTTACTGTGCTGAACACAGGAAAGTGATCCAGGACTGCCAAAAAGTATCCCAGCAGGCGATTCAGGATGGTTTTTGGCAGTCTTTGTGATGGAATTAGAACGGTTATATCGTCCCATAATTTTCAGAAAAAAGACTTTTTCATAAATCCTTCCCTGGCGGACATTTGCGGGACTTCATCTATTCCTCGCCAAAAAGCGGGGTAGAAAGGTACCTGTCGCCGGAATCCGGAAGCAGTGCAACAATTACTTTTCCTTTATTCTCTGGGCGTTTCGCCAGAAGAGTTGCCGCATACAGGGCGGCTCCGGAGGAAATTCCCGTAAGCAGGCCCTGGGTCTGCGCAATAGTCCTTCCTGTAACATAGGCATCTTCATTTTCCACCTGTATGATTTCATCGTAGATTTCCTGATCCAGCACGCCGGGAATGAATCCCGCCCCGATTCCCTGGATGGCATGAGGGCCGGGCTTTTTGCCGGAAAGCACGGCCGACTGGGCCGGTTCCACCGCAACCACCCTGACCGCCGGATTTTTTTCCTTCAGATAGGAGCCTACGCCGGTCAGTGTCCCCCCGGTACCTACTCCCGCCACAAAAATATCTACATTTCCATCCGTGTCATCCCAAATCTCAGGGCCGGTGGACAGTCTGTGCGCTTTGGCATTGGACGGATTCTCGAACTGTCCGGGGATAAAGGAACCGGGAATCTGGCTGTGCAGCTCCTCCGCTTTCGCAATGGCTCCCTTCATTCCCTCCGCACCCGGGGTGAGGACGATTTGCGCGCCATAGGCCTTCAGCAGTTTCCGCCTCTCCATGCTCATGGTTTCCGGCAGGGTCAGAATTGCCTTGTAGCCCTTGGCCGCAGCCATAGCCGCCAGGCCGATTCCGGTATTTCCGCTGGTGGGTTCAATGATGGTGGCTCCCGGCTTCAGCAGCCCCTGCTCTTCAGCATCCAGAATCATCTGCAGGGCAATCCTGTCTTTTACGCTGCCAGCCGGATTAAAATACTCCAGCTTCGCCAGAATCACAGCGTCTGTAACGCCTGCTGCCTTTTCGTAATTCACCAGCTCCATAAGAGGGGTTCTTCCAATGAGTTCTTCCGCACTTTTTTTAATATTTGCCATAGTCTGTTCTCCTTTTTATTTGACTGCCGCCGAGGTATTGTAACAGTCCGGGCTGCTGAGCTGTTACGATGCTTTTATTCCTAGTATTTCAGTAGGTTTATTATGAATTGACTATACTACTGAATTTTTTCAGTGTCAAGAAAATTATATGTTTTTCTTTTTTGTTATATCATGTAGAAATGAATTGGGAAAATATAACCCTAAGACCTGACAGATAGTATTATAAATAATATGGAACGGCCGAATGGTACCTGGGTTTTCTGAGGTGATACAGCCTGCAAGCATTGATATTCGTATTGGAAACACATACAGTATTGTAGGGACTCGTCTTCAGGCATAATTAATTTGGATGATGAAATATCATACAAGCAGATTACCGCAGAAAAATATATATTGCTTCCGGGACAATTTGTACTGGCAACAACAATGGAATATTTCGAATTGCCTGATAATCTCACAGCATTTGTTGAAGGACGCAGTTCTTTAGGAAGAATGGGACTGTTTATTCAAAATGCAGGTTGGGTTGATCCTGAATTTAAGGGCGAAATAACCCAGGAATTGTTTAATGCAAACAGATGTGCCATTGAAATAAATGCAGGACGCAGAGTCAGGCAGCTAGTATTTGCCCAACTTGATAAAGATGCATTGCATCCATACAGGGGAAAATATCAGGGACAAAGAGGTGCAACAGGTTCAAAAGCATTTCTGGATAACGTAACAGGACTGCCGGCAGTCCCGCCGACAGTCTAAAATTCCCTCGCACCCCCTAAAAACTGTGCATACAATATGGTCTTCGCCGTATTTTCCACTGCATCCATCCTGCTAAAGGCATCGTAAATATCCGGGCCATACGTTATAACACCATGGTTCTGCAGAAAAATGACGTCGCTGTCCGCCGTCTTTTCCACTTCCTCCACCAGCTGTCTGCTGCCTGCGGGCGCATAACCTGCAATTCCGATTTTACCAATCAGGGAAGGTACTTCCAGCACCCAGTTTTCGGGAAATCCTTTTCCGCAGACGGCAAACGCTGTAGCAGCGGCCGGATGGGTATGGACAATCGCCCCGATATCCGGGCGCAGCTCATACAGCCTGCTGTGCATGGCCGCCTCCCTGGTGGATTTATAACTTCCTTCAATTACCGCGCCGTCAAACCGCTGTCTGATTATCATTTCCGGCATCAGAAAGCCTTTGCAGATGCCGGAGGGTGTGACCAGCATTTCATCCTCTCCCGTACGGATGCTGATATTTCCATCCCTGCCGCTTACCAGCCCCTTTTCAAAAAGCAGTCCGGCGATGCGGCAAATCAGCTCCTTTTATTCTGCATTTCTTTTTTATCTTCCATTTCTTTCCTATTCCTGTCCATCCTTTATTTGCCTACCCGCGTTCTGCCCGACGCCTTCCGGAATCCTCTCCCTGCAGCGCATATAATATTATCAGGCTGTGGGGAAGAAATGTTCCTCAAGCATCGCGCACAGTGTATGGTAAACGGGCAGATGATATTCCTGGATATCCGCCGTAACGCTGCTGGGCACAATCAGGCACACATCGCACAGCGCCTTCAGCGCCCCGCCGTCATGACCCGTAAAACCGATCACCTTCATCCCCTTGCCCTTTGCCACCCTGACCGCATTCAGGACATTGGCGGAATTGCCCGAGGTGCTCATGGCGATCAGGACATCCCCTTTCAGACCATATCCATAAACCTGCTGTGCAAAAATCATTTCCGGGTTCACATCATTCAGAAAAGCGGTGGATAATGCAGGATGGCCCGCCAGGGAAATCGCCGGCAGCGCTCCCTGCAGATGCTCGGAAAGCCCGCCGAATTTTTCCTTTTCGGCTTCACTGAGGGGACGTTTTTTATAAAAGCCCTTCATCAGCTCTCCCACAATATGGTCAGAATCGGAAGCGCTGCCGCCGTTGCCGCATACCAGCAGCTTCCCGCCGTTTTCATAGGAAGCCTTCATGATCTGAAAGGCTTCTTCAATCGTATCCTTCATTCCGTCCAAAGCCGGATATCTCTCCACCAAACGTTCCAGATAATTCATTCTTAATCCTCCTGCTTACAGTCATATACCCCGCAGCAAGCTGCTGGGCATCAAATTTGCAACGCAGCGAGCTGCGGGGTATATGACCCTCGCGGCAGTCGCCAAAGTCAAGCGAGCTTGACCTTGGCTCGTTGCTCGCGGGAATCAAATGCCCGTTCTCCCTGCAGATACCGGGCCGCCTTTTCCAGAAAAAACTCGCTCCCGAAGCTCCCTGATTTCAAAACCAGCTGCAATTCTCCCAGATTTGCAGTTCCGGTCATGGCCGGGACGCCCGGTTCGATCTCCTCGCCGATTTCCATCCGGTAAATCTCCAGCTCTCCTGTAACAGCCGCCGAGGTATCGCCGCCTGCCACCACCAGCCTGCGGCAGCCCGTCCGGACAAGTACACTGCGCGCCACCCTGCACAGGCAGCCGGAAATCCGCTTCCCGATTTCTTCATGGGTCAGCCCCAGCTTTTGACCGGTTTCCTTGGTACGCCGCACCTTTTCCTTCTCCTGCACTGAATGCACAAGAACCATGGCATTAGAGGAATTGGAGCCGCTTAAGGCATTGACGGCGCTTTCCGTCAGACGTCTTTCCTCCGCAGCGAGCGCTTTTTCATCAAAAATCGTTTCCGTATCAAAGGTGAATATGGGATACCCCTTCCGGCGCAGCAGCTCCGTCTGGGAAATGCTCTGTTTCGTCAGACTTCCCGCAATCAGCAGCACAGGCGCTTCTTTTTCCGGTTCCAGCCTGCGATAGGCTGCGGGCAGCTCCTGTCCGATAGCCGAGCTTCCGCAGATATTGACTTCATCCGCCACCGCATCCGCCACCAGCCTCAGGTCCTCCTGATGCCGTACATCGAAAAGAATATAAGCGCAGCTGCGCTTTAACTCTTCTTTTTTTCTTTTTACAAATTCCAGGCCCTGATCCAGATCGCTCCAGGTAATCTGCCCGATCGGCCGGTCAGTCTGTCTGTGCATAATATCCGGAAGGAAAGAGCAGTCCATGGGATGGATGGGATCGGTGCGAAACTGCGAATCCTCCAGCCTCGTCCCATAGACATAATGTATGCCGTCCACCGTCGTCCGCCCATTTCCCGGAAAGCCTGCGATAACCATGGAACATCCAACTCCCAGCACATCCTGCATGCTGTCGAATTCTGAACCAATATTTCCCCGGAACACGGAACAGGTTTTATTAAAATAAACATCACAGGGAAGCGTCTGCAGAAGCGCCGTCGCTTTGGCAACCTTTGACGCTGCAGTCTCAGGAGCATCAAAACGGCTGTCCGTATCAATAATAATCACATCCAGCCCTTCGCTTTCCCTGCGTATATCACAGAGGGAAATGAGGCTCTGCGGAAACACCGCACTGCGAAAGCCTCCTTTTTTAAACATAACCCCTATGTCATTGGCGCCGGTCACATCATCGGCAACAACCCCTATTCTTTTTTTCATATCCGCTCCCGTCCTATTTCCAAAGCAGGAAATTTCTGATCTTATCCTCTACCACACGTGCAACGGCCTCACCCGCTTTTTCCAGCGCCTGCCTGTCCATCTGCAGGATTTCCCGGTTGGATTTCCTTGCGCATCCCAGAGAACCCAGGAAGGCCTGCTCCAGATCCGTGGCAATGTTGATTTTGCTGACGCCCCCTCCGGGTATGGTGATTGCCGCCTGTACCGTCTGGGCCGGAAGGCCGCTGCCGCCGTGAAGAACAAGGGGAATGCTCACCCGTTCCCGGATTTTAATCAGTCTGTCCAGATCGATTTTCGGATTTTTTACCGGATATACGCCGTGAGCCGTCCCGATGGAAACAGCCAGGGTATCCACACCCGTTCTGGCAACGAACTCCTCCGCCTCCTGCGGGTCGGTATACAGGCTCTCGTCATTGTCCGTTTCTATCTTATCCGTGGCCCCTATTTTACCAAGCTCGGCCTCCACCTCCACATTTCTTTCGTGCGCGTATTCCACTACTTCCCTGGTAATGGCCACGTTTTCCTCAAAGCTTTTCTGGGAAGCGTCAATCATGACGGACTGAAAACCGGCGTCAATCGCTGCCCTGATTATCTCCATATCCTTGGTATGATCCAAATGCAGCGCCGCTTTTCCCTGATATTTTTCGTGGATTTCATAAAAACGCCGGGCAAATTCTTCTGCGGTAACATCAAACCAGTTAAATTCATTGGCTGATATCTGTACGATAACAGGGGCCTTTGTTTCCTGTGCGGCCCGCAGAATATATTCAATTAAAAAGGTATTCCTGGCGGAAAAGGAACCTACGCCATAGCCTCCCTTTTCCGCATCCTTAAGCATCTTCGTCACTGCTGTCAATTCCATAAAAATTCCTGCCTTTCCTTTGTTCCTTCCCGCGCCGCCGCTTCCGTCAGGGCAAGATAGGTTCTGTATTTTGCAAGGCAGGCTTCCCCATATTCCTTCCGGGGAGCCGCCGTTTTCCGTTCGATATCCGCTTCTTTCTGGGAACCCTCCCCGGAGAAATCCCCGGGGCATTTCGGTTCCTTCACGGCCTCTGCCGCCAGCATTGCCGCGCCTGCAGCCGTTGCCTGTGTCTGCTGTGAAAGGATAAAACGCCTTCCTGTCATATCCGCTTTTGCCTGCATCAGCAGCGGATTCCGGGTTCCTCCGCCCGCAGCGATCAGGCGATCCGCATGAAGCCCTGCATCCTCGATAAGCTCCAGGATTACCCTCGCTTCGCAGGCTATTCCTTCATAAATCCCCTGGGCCGCATCCATTGGCCCTGTGGTCATATCCAGTCCCAGAAGGCCTCCGGGGATCATTTTTTTCCGGTGTGTCCCGCCTCCGTTAACAAAGGGAAGATACATGACTTTAGACGGCACCTGCCGTTCCTGCTTCATCAGGCTTTCATAAGAGGCCTGCCCTCCCGCCGCCTGCAGAAAACTGCGAAGCCATTCCACGGAAGCGCCTGAAGAGGGCATATTGCAGATCCAGTAAAACCGCCCCTGGAAAACTCCCAGCTGAATCCCCCGCTCATACAGCCCGGAAAGCTCAGGCAGCCTGTCCGGAAAGCCCAGATAAACCTCCGAGGTTCCCATGGAATTGAGGACATCGCCTTCGCCCAGCCCTTCCGCCCAGGCAGCGCACAGATGATCGTGCCCGCCAATTCGAACGCTTATCTTATCGGGAAGCCCGTACCTTGACGCCAGTTCTTTTTTCAGGACCGGCCATCCGGCGCTTCCTTTTCCCACGGGAGGCATTTTCCCGGTCACGCCGGCAAATGCTGTCAGTTCACTGTCCCATTTGCCCTCAAATATGTTATAAAGCATCGTCCTGCAGGCCAGGGATTCCTCCGTCCTGCGTTCTCCCGTAAGACGGAAAAACAGATAATCCGAAACGGACAGGAAACAGTCCATCCTTTCAAACAGCTCCGGCCTGCTGGTTTTCAGGGAAAGCAGCTGGTTGATGGTATATTTCCGGTGCCAGAGCAGCCCTGTTTTCCGATACAGGGAAAATCCTCTCAGGGAGGCGGGAAAATCCGCTTCCTCCGGCCCTCCCTGCCCGGCGTTCCATGGCACAACAGGCGTCAGGGGAACACCATCCGCATCCACCGCCACTCCCGCTTCCGCCATGCTGGTAATGCCTATGGCCCTGATTTGCTTTCGGTCAATCTGAGAAAAAAGCTCCTTCAGGCAGTCCTCCGTTTTCTCCCAAAGCTCCTCTGCACGAAAGCAGCGCCCCCAGCCCGGAAGCTCCCGCACGGACTGATCCCGGAGAACGGTATGGCAGACGGAGCCGTCCGCCCTTACCGCACATACCTTCAAATGTGTCGTACCAATATCAATTCCCAGAAATAATTCCATTGCCTGTTACCTCTGCTTCAGCCAGGCGCAGACCGCCTCCGTGCCGCTGACCGGGCTGGTCAGGCAACGCTTTTTCTCTTCCTCCGGCCAGTTCTCCACGGCTCTTGCCATGGACGCCTGCGCCAGTACCACCACCTCATTTTCGGCAAGCAGCGCCTTCAGTTTATCACCCACCATCCGGTCATACTCCGCTTCCCGGCCTTCCGCCAGCAGGCTGCCCGCATTTTCAATCACCAGGCTGTTAAGGACAAGCGTTTCCGCGCGCCCCGCTTCCTCCGCTTTTCTGCGGATCAGCGCTGTGGTGGGATGAATGGTGGACTGCAGGGTTGCCGCAACGCCTACGCGGGTATAACCGGCCGCCAGGCCCGCCATAGGCTCATCAATGCGGAATACGGGAATATTTACAATCGCCCTTCCCTCCTCCGCTAGCCCGCCGATGGAGGAGCAGGCGCACAAAATTGCGTCCGCCCCTGTGGTCTGCGCCAGCAGCAGAAGGGAATTCAGGCGGTACTTCACGCCCTCCGTTATCTGTCCCTCCCGGTTGATTTCCGGCAGCATGCTGTCATCCAGCAGGTTCACAACTTCAACTGCCTCCCCCTGTCCCGCAGCCGTATCAAGCAGCTTTTTCAACGTGGGTATGGTTACAGGGGTTGTATGGATTACCGCTATTTTTTTCATAATTTCTCCTCCGCATATCACATCTCTGCCCGTGATACTGCATTAATCCTCCTGTCTGCGCGCTTCTTCCCTTTCCAGGAGATCATTTTCCAGGATTTCCAGCTGACTGTGAACCGGGATGCGCACGGTTTTGATTTCAAACGGGGTGAAAGCAAGGGTAAATTCCCTGTTAAGCCCATGAACTTCAACCTGTGTTTCACAGGCCCTGCCCGCTGTTTCCACAAGGCGCAGGATAAGGTCCCCGCTTCCGTCTTCTGCTTCCTTCATTACGGTCACAAGCACATTATTCGCAGATACGCTCAGGAAGGAGGCGCTCTGGGGCAGTTCACCCTTATGATAGGTTTCAAACAGGGCAATGGGCTTTTCATTCAGCTCCCGGCTGCGCTGTACGGTGCAGGCATCCTCCCAGCTGCCGTCATGGGGGTACAGGCCGTAGGTAAAGGTCTGCACACCCTGATCCACATATACATATTCCAGATTTTCATCCGGCTGGTAAGGCTCGTGATTGGCATATATCGGGCTGCGCAGCACAGTCATGGAGACTTCCTTTCCCGCAATGCTGCCGCTGGATTTCCCATCATTGAGGAAGGAAAGTCCGTTTATTGCCGTTTCCAGCCCCGGATTGGCGCCCTCCGTATCCAGGAAATTCTGCATAGGGTATTCCTCTCCGTTCGGTTCTCTTTGCGCCACGCCGTAAGGGATTTCCCAGCTGGCCCGCAGGTAATTAAGCTGCATCGGGAAGCGCAGCTTCAGCATGGACATTTTTTCATGCCAGTCCACCGTTGTTTTTACGCGGATATAATCCAGTTCCCTGTAGATGGAAAAATCCTGGAAAATACGGGAGCTTCCATAGGTGCTGGTGACACGGATCACACATTTTACGGGACCGCATTCCACTCTTTTTACGGAAACGCCTTCAAAGCGGCCTTTCACCTTGTCAAAAATACGCACGCCATGGGACCAGGTATCGCTTTTGTCCTCTATCACCACAGGCACGGCCGCCGGACCGCTGAAATATTCGGTACCGTCATTTTTCTTGTAAAGGGAAGAAATATAGCCTGTTTTTTCATCAAATGCGATTTTAAACCATCTGTTTTCCGCCGTATTCCCGCTGCATTCCACATCCGGGAAGGTCCTGGCCGCCTCCCTTATAACCAGACGGTAGGTGCGGTAGCCAAGGGCCGGGAGCTCGGCGATAAACACAAGCCTCGTCCGTCCGTTGCTGGAGGCCAGCGACTGTACGGTCTGCAGCGGTATCTGCGTGCCTTCCTCATCCACCAGAACCTGATTTTCCTTCAGGCAGGGGGATTCCATTTCCACCTCGAATTTACCGGAAAAGGCGTTGGGATTGAATACCACGATGGGCTTCATATCCTCTTCCATGGGGATATCAATATGCCAGGATATGGACTGCACTGCCGCATTCAGCCCTCTCGCCGCCGTATCCAGCGCAGCGCCGTAGCTTTCCCTGGCATCCTCATAGGCAGGTTCTATGGAGGTTCCCGCCATGATGTCATGGAACTGGTTAAACAGCACCTTTTTCCAGCTTTCCGTATACTTTTCCAGCGGATATTTTCCGCCTGCCCAGTGCTTTCCTGCAACAGAAAGCTTTTCCGCCATAATAAGGCGGTTTTCCGCCAGACGGTTCAGCCGCTTCACCTCGGAATGGGCGCTGTAACAGCCGCTGGAGTGGTGGAACAGCTCGCCGGATACCACAGGCAGCGTCCTTCCGCTTTGCTTAACCGCCTGAAAATAGTCATCCGGCGTGGATAGGATCAGCCGCGGCATATCTTCGGCCCGGTTCAGCTCATGGATGCTTTCAATATTCTGCTTTGTGGGGCCGCCGCCGTGGTTTCCCACACCGTAAAAGCACATGATGCTGCCCCTGGGATCCTTGATTTCTCCGGCACAGCGCTCTATATGCTCCTTCAGCTCCCTGGGCCAGGTACAGTATTCAAAGGGAATCCGGAAAGCAGTCACCGCGGAACCATCATTGGAGGTCCAGGTAAAGGTTTCACCCTCCAGTCCCTTTTCATGACGTCCCGGACGCATGAATACGTAATTGTCCATTCCCGATTTTTTCAGAATCTGCGGCAGCATGCCGTTGTGGCCGAAGCTGTCCACGTTATATCCGGTCTGCGCAGTCACTCCCAGCTTCTCCTGAAAATACCGCTGACCGTACAACCCCTGGCGCACATAGGACTCCCCGCCCGGCGCATTACAGTCCGGCTGAATCCACCAGCCGCCCACGATTACCCAGCGGCCCTCTTTGACCCGTTCCCTGATTTCCTCAAACATGGCGGGTTCGTTTTCCTCCACCCACTCATAGTAGGCTGCAGAGCTGCTTGTAAAAAAGAAGTCGTCATACTCCTTCATCCTGTCCAGGGCCGAACGGAAGGTGGCCTTAACCTCCTGATACCCTTCCTGCCACTGCCAGAGCCATACCGGATCCAGGTGGGCGTTGCCGATCATATATAAAGTCTTTTCTTTTTCCATACTCTCTCCTGTCTGCGCTGCTGTGCGCCGCACTGTATATCAGAAAATTTATAGGTTACTCTGTATTACCGCCGTCCGGGGCCTGACAGTCTGCAAATTCCAGCAGGTTTACCTCCGTGGCCTCCCCCGCGGCCGTCCGGGTGCCGGGAAGCTTCAGGGTGAGGATTTCCCGGTGGCCGATGGTCACCGGATAGCTTATTTTATTTACCGTGAGTACACATTGTGTGTCCCTTCCTTCCGTTTCCAGAAGCCTGACTATCAGGGAATTGTCGTCCTCACATTTTTTCATCAGCATGATGCGGACATTGTCGCAGTCCCCTCCGGCCGCTCCGCCTTTTCTGATTCCTGCAAGGCTGCATGCGGTAAGCCGCCTGCTTCCCTCATGGGCGCTGTCCGCCAGATAAGAAACCGGAGAATTTATTTTAACGGCAATCCGGTAGTATTCTGAGGACGGCAGCTTCCTTCCGTGAGGCTTCAGGACAAACCGGAAGCATTGAGGCCCAATATCCGTATACTGATAGCTTTCCTTTCCGTTGTACCAGTCCGGGCTGTTGCCCTGGGCATAAATGGCGCTTCTGCAAAGGGTAATCTGGGTTCTGCCCTCCGTCATGTTAAAGGCGTATTTCCCGTCATTGGCAATGGCCAGCCCTCTGCCCTCCTGATCCTGCACATCCAGGAAGCGCTGCATATAATACTCCGCGGCATCCCCCTTCAGATCTCTTTCCAGAATGCCATAGGCTGTTTCCGCCGCCATATGGATGCATTCCTTTCCGGTGGGGAAGGCCGCCTTCAGCAGCGTCCAGTTATGATTGAAAATCAGCCTGTTTTCCACCCTCAGCTCTTTTTCCTCCGCTCCCAGGGAATACAGCTGCTCCAGCGTGGTTCCTTCAAAGGCCGTACGCACACGGATAACCTCCCGGACTCTGCCGCTTTCCACTTTTTCTATACTGAGCAGATGGAAGGAAGCATTCCTGTCCTCATATCTCCTGCCCTGCAGTCCACCCCAGGCATCCCTTTCATCCGTGTACACGCGCACGCCGCACGGTCCCTTCAGGGCATCGTATCCCGTTTCTTTATCCGTCAGGGAAACCAGCGCTCCCGTAGCGGTGTCAAACCGAGCGCAAATAAATTCATTTTCCAGGGTATCCGCACAGGGATTGTCAATTTCCATGGAATTATTGAAGCAAAGGGACGGCTCCTCCTTCACCGTACGGTATACGGCAAAGCCAAAGGCCGGTACCTGCGCCCTGAAAACAAATCTCCTCCTGCCGCCCAGCGTGGTATGCCTTACCTTGGCATCCGTATGGATTCTCTGGTAGGGGATTTCCTGGTAAGAGACAGCATCCATGGATGCATCCGCAGCTATCGCCGCCGGGCCGAGAAGCTTCAGCGGGGCCTGGCAGAACCATTCCAGCTCGGCCTCCACATAATCATCAAACGGCTGGCTGTCCGTGTTGAACAGAACCAGCGGGAAGCCCTCTCCCCTGGTGGAAAGCCTGTTTACAATTCCCTGTATTGCCAGCGCCTTTATTTTGCCGGCCTGGGCACATACGCCGGAAAGCTGCATAATGGCTTCATCCCTGGCTGATTTGATGGTGGTTCCGCCCATGGTGTCATGGAATTCGTTGAACAAAAGAACCTTCCACAGCGCTTCCATTTCCCCGGTCTGCTTCCTCCAGGCCAGCTCGCTCCCGTCACCGCCGTCGGAAAGCATCGCCTCCATACTCATCAGGTTTTCGGCTTCCATCAGCCTGCTTTCCGCCAGCCGGTTCAGTCGCTTGAACTCTGAATCAATGGAATAGCAGCCTTCATTTACCTTTTCAAAAGGGCCTCTCAACACAGGCAGCTTCGTACCTGATGCGGCCGCATCCCCGGTTATCGCTTCCAGGAATTCCGTATAGGTGGAAAATTTCAGCTGTACGTCCCCATAGGCGGCAAAGGCTTCCTTATCCTTCCGGAGGCTCAGTATGCTGTTGATGTTTTCTATCGTGGGACCTCCGCCGTGATTGCCCACACCGTAGCAGCAGGGCATTTTATCATACTCCATGGTGCGTTCCAGCGTGGTTTCTATATTTTTTACCGTGGGTTCATGGAACCAGGTGGTATATTCCGCAGGAAGGCTGATTGCATTTACACGACTGCCGTCATCGCTCTCCCATACAAAAACCGGGGTATCCAGCCTGGGGCGCATGAACACATAGGAATCCATGCCGCTTTTTTTCAATATCTGGGGGAGAACATGGTTATGGCCGAAGCTGTCCACATTGGAACCGATGGTACACAGCTTCCCGAAATGATCCAGCAGATACCTCTGGGCGTACAGCCCCTGCCTGACAAAAGCCTCTCCACAGGGAAGGATGCAGTCCGGCTCCAGGAACCAGCCTCCTGTAATTTCCCATCTTCCCTCCGCCACACGCTGCCTAATCTCCTCAAACATCTCCGGAAGGATTCCCTCTATCCATTCAAAAAACAGCGTGGAGGTGGAGGTAAATTTAAAGTCGTCAAATTCCTTCATCCGCTCCAGGGCCGATGCATAGGTAGCCTTCACCTCCTGCATCCCTTCCTCCCAGTTCCAGAACCAGACCGGATCGATATGTGAATTTCCTATCATGTAAAGTTCTTTTTTATTCATAGTACGATATAACCCTTTTCCGGCGGTTCCCGCCGCCTCTTTCTGTCTGTTTTCCTGTGACTGAATCGTTATAACAGTTCAGACGGGGCTGAACCGCTACCATATTTTCTGGTTTCTTCGCTTTCTCTCTTCCCTTTCGGCTCTTCCTGCCGAAAGGCGGACGGCAAGGCCTGCCGGATAACTCTGCAATGTGCGCAGTCCCCGCACGCCGTCCTCCTCTCCCAGCCCTGCCAGCGCGCGGCAGAGAATCAGATACAAAATCTGCAGCCGTTCCGTCATAAGCACTACCTGCCGTTCCTCCTTCATGCACTCTGCGAATTCCGGAAAACGGATCAGCTTCTGCAGCATGGGAATAAACTCCTTTCTGCCGCTGTGCTCCGCAGCATAAGCAAAGCTCTCCACATAATGGTAAATTCCCCGATGGATATCCTCATAATCCCGGTCCGCCGCAGCCAGCAGCATAAGCGCCCTTTCAAAAACAGGGAGAATACAGTCCTTCCCGCTTCTTCCCAGAAGATTCATATGGTAAACCGTCTCCGGCATCACGCCATGATCCGGAAGCAGCTGTGCACACATGACAGATCCGGCTCTTTCCGGAAGCCCGCTGCCGGACAGCTCCTGCTCTACGAATGCGGCGTATTCCTCCGCATCCTCCTCCCAGCCATGCCACAGACACAGGCCGATCAGCCGGATACGCAGGCCTCCCACACACTCCTGCGGACATCCATCCGAAGCTTCGCCTTTTTTCCAGTCATATGGCGAGGTTTCCTCCTGAAGCCTTTTCAGCAGAAGGGGAAGGACCTCCTCCGACTCTGCCGTCACTGCAGCCGTAACAGGAGACTCCTCTGTTTCTTCATATATAAATGGCACATCCACCCAGTGGGTCCTGGACGCGGCAGTTATCCTGTAAACCGTCTTCTCCAGAGCCTGTTTTCCTGCTTCTCCGTTTTTTCCTTCCAAGGCAGGAAGCGTCAGCGGATCCTCCGTCAGCTTTAAAAGGAATTCCCTTCTTTTTGCGCACTCCATCTGTTCCGGCAGTATGCCCTGCTTCAGGCTCTCAGCCAGCAGCCCGCCCAGCACAGCTCCCTGATGCATCAAATCCGGTTGCATACGTATGCTTGGAAACACATTATGTGTGGCGCTCACAGCCTTGCCCGCCACATAAAGCCCCTCTATCCGTCCGCCCCCTTCCTCACAGGGAAGCAGTGCGGAAAGAGGAATCTGTATTTTTACCTGGGGAGGAAGCACACCGCAGTAGATAACGTCCGCATCCAGCTTTCCTTTAGGATCATAATTGGAGTAGCAGGTATACAAAGCATCCGGATAGGTGCGAAAATCCATCAAATCCTTCAGGTTTACCGTGTATACTCCCTTCACATGCCTGCTCTCCCGCATGCTGACATAACCGCCGTGATCACAGGTCTGTTCCCCCCTGCGCCTTCCCAGCAATATAAAACGTGTCATATCCGCCGGATCCGCAGAAACGACCATGGAAGAAAAATTGTTCCGGTAACGGTTCACATCCGTATACTGCGCCAGGGAAGCCCAATAGGTGATACAATCCCTTTCCGAACCGTATACAGCGTCCGCCCCTGCGGATACCGCCAGATCCCCGTCGCCTGTGGCATCGATCACAGCCCTGCCGTAATATCCGTACAAACCGTCAGGCCCGGCTGCCGCAGCCCCGCAGCAACGCCTGCCTTCTGCAGTCCTCTCACAAAGGGTTCCGAAAACCATGCTGCCAAACCGAAGCTCAACACCAGCCTCCAGACACAGTCTGGCCAAAACCGTCCCGCGGATCCCCGGATGGAAATCATCCGCCCTATCCCAGATCCCTTCTCTGCGGGGAAGCCCCATCGGCGCCGCCATTTTCTCCGTTTCCGCATCAATCTCCCGTACATCATGGAACCGGTTCCCGAACCAATAGGTACTCACGCCGCCCGCCGTGGCCGTGCCGCCCAGCGTATACATCGGCTCCAGCAGCACGGTGCGCAGGCCTCCTCTGGCCGCATACAAAGCCGCCATAGCACCCGCCGTCCCGCCGCCTGCCACCACCAGGTCGTAATGCTCCTCCCGGAGCGCCGCCGAATCCATCACCGGAAGCTTCCTGTAAATTCCCGCCTCCCCGCAGCGAAGCGAGGGATCTCCCGAACTTATGGCACACGTTCTGCAGCCCTCCGCCTTATTCGCCGGAAACCGCTTCCAGTCCGGCCCGTAAAGGCGGTTCTCCTGTCCTTTTGCCATCCCGGCCTTATGTTCCCCGCCTTTTCCTTCCGCAGCATCCACCGTCACCGCCGCCCGCGGCGCAAAACGCCCCAGCTGCAGCCACGGCAGCTCCTGCTTCAGCCTGCCGAACACTTCAGCCGCCGTTTCCTGCGCCTCCGTCAGCAGCCATGCAGACCCATCCGTCTGTCCTGACTCCTTCTTACACAATGCGCCGTCCGGCAGGGAAATGGTGAGCAGCCCTTTTCCCTCTTCCCCTTCCAGGCAGAAGAAGACCTCTTTCTCCCCGCACCGTACGCTTCCCTTCTTTTCAAAGGCATCCATTCCCGGGAAACCGCCTGCCAGGACCGTATACTCATAACCATTTTCCGCAACGGCAGCTTCCTCCTGCCACACCTCATCGCAGAGAATCCCGAACAGGCCGCCCTTTGCAGCAACGCGGACCAGCCTCTTCCTGCTGCCGGCAGCCTCCCAGGAGCTATCCCTGCCCTCCTCCGGGCAATCCACGGGCCAGATCCCATAAAGCAGCGTTATCCCCGCCTCCAGGCAGCAATCCTCCAGAAATCTCTTTCCCTCGTCCGGCCGCAGCAGCCCCAGCTTCTTCGTACGCGTCTCCTCCGGGAAAAAAGAACACTCCTCCTCCGAAAGCCGGTAACGGAAGGTCTGGCAGATATCCTCACCCAGACAGCTTTCCTTCACCGCCAACAGCACCTTCTTTCCCTGCCTTGCCAACGAAAGCGCCCGGTACACTGTATGCAGTTTTCCTCCCAGCACGCACAGATCCACATCACCGATTATGGGCAGACCAGTTATTTTTTCACTCATCCCAGTAAAAATCCTCTTCCAGGTTCAAAATCATTTCCATACCGTTCTTATCCAGATAGGTAATCACAAACGTCCTCGCCTTCAGATCCACATCCAGCACAGCCTCCAGCCCGCCGTCCGTCCACCTGACCACCAGCCTGGAATCCTCCGTCCCGGGCAGGGACATTTCCCCGTCAAACACCGGATACGCATTCCTAAACTGCATCAGACGCCGCAGCCGTTTCACAACAGGCTTTTCCACCGCTGCCTCAATCTCTTCCACCGTATAATTATGCCGGCTGATATTCCTGTCATAATTGGTCCGCTCCATCAGCTCATAATCATTTTCCCCGGCCAGCAGCCCCATATAATATACCTGCGGCACACCCGGCGTAAAAAACTGAATCGCCCGGGACAGCAGATAACTGTCGTCATCCTCACCCACTGCGGAATAATAAGAACAGTTAATCTGATACACCCGCTTTTCTCCCAAAGCCTTCTGACTGTAATCCCATTTAAAATTCGCCCCATACTTTTCCGTCTGATCAATTACCGCCTGCAGCTCCTCTTCGGAAAGCAGATCCTCCACATCCACAGTCCCCAGCCCGTCATGCGTATCCAGCGTAGTGTGCTGATCCCTTGGACAGATGGAAAGCCAATGCCTGATACGCCTGCTGCTCTGACTGTACAGCGTATGCAGTACCATCACCGGAAGCACAAAATCATATACCGTATACCCATGCTCCGCAATCTTCAGCTGCACCGTATAATGGTCATGAATCTCCGGCAGCATGGGAATCCCCTTCTCATCCAGAATCCCCTGCACACGCTTCATCATATCCCACATTTCCGGCTCAATAAAAAAGCAGGAGGTATTCAGCTTCTTCGTGGCAAACGCAAAAGCATCCAGACGAATCATCCCCGCTCCCTGCTCCATCAGAAACCGCAGCGTACTCTCCACGAATTTCCATGCCGCCTCCGATTCCAGATTCAGATCCATCTGCTCATCGTCGAATGTACACCATATTTTTTCCGTGCTTCCGTCTGCAAAACGAATCTCCTCGCAAGGCGCGCAAGGCTTTCTCTTATTCAGCAAATCCACCTGCTCCTGCGTAGGCTCCCCGCCCGGCCAGAACTTTTTAAACCGCAGAAACATATCCGCATATTCCGACGCATCATGCTTCTCTATAAAATCCAGGAACTCCGGACTCCTCCGCGAAAGATGATTGATCATAAAATCAAACATCAGCTCATACTCTCCCGCCAGCGCCTTCACATCCTCCCAGTCCCCGAACGCCGGATCAACCTCCCTGTAATTCACAGGCGCAAACCCCCGGTCCCCCGAAGAAGGAAAAAACGGCAGCACATGAATCCCATTGATCTCCCTCTTAAAGTACCTATCCACCACCCATTTCAGCTCCTTCAAATCCTTCCCGAAGCTGTCCGCATACGTAATCAACATAATCTTATTCTTCATAACACTCTATCCCATCCAATCCTAAATAACTTTGTCCTTTTTATCTTTTGTCCTTCTTCTCTTCCAACAACCTCCGCGGCCCCGGTTCGTCCTGTTTTTGTCCGGCGCAGTCTTGCGGGGCTGTGGGCATCCGGTGAGCGCCCTACCGCAGGCCCACAGCCCCGCAAGACTGCGCCGGACAAAAACAGGACGAACCGGGGCCCCACTCATCTAATACCTATAGGTTTCGAAGAAAGTCTTAAACCAGGGATTATAATAATTTCCAAAAGCCATTTTCGCTTCCTTCAGCCGTTCATCCGCATCCGCTATCAGCTGCGGATTCACATGCCCGAAGGTATAAAAATCATAATGTCTGGAGGTGATTTTATCCAGCGTCTCCCGCCATGCTTCCTCGCTGGAACCGATTTTCTCACTGAAGCCGCCCCAAACAGCGTCCCCCGCTATCAGCAGCCGGTAGTCGCCTGCCGTAACCTCAAAGCTTACCGACCCCATCGTATGTCCGGGCGTATACAGCGCTTCCACCGTAAAGCCCTCCCCTTCCCAGGCGTCGCCTTCCGCAATCAGCCCATCCACAAGACAAGGCACGGACTGCGTTCCGTACAGAAGCGCAGCGGAGGTTTTTACGGAATCCCCCGCTTCCACCTGCTCCCGATCCAAGGCATGGAGGAACAGCCGGCAGCCGAACTCCTCCTTCCAGAGATGCGCCGCCCCCACATGGTCGTAGTGTCCATGCGTTCCCAGAATAAATTTTATCTGCGAAGGCTCCACGCCGGCCTTTCTGATATTTTCCTTCACCTGCTCATACCCTTCCGGCGTACCGCAGTCTATGAGGAACCATCCGTCCTTCCCCTTCAGCAGAGTAACCGTGGCATCAAAGAAATGGGTCAGGCTGGGGCCGCCAACCTGGTATATATTCGTTAAAAGCTTCATATCTGATATTCCTCCGTATCCAACTTCATCTGCACGCTGAACCGCTCCGCATGCCGGTACAGATCCTGATAAGCCTTGATTCCTACAGAAACCGCCGCGTAATCCCCAATCAGCTCGCCCAGGCTTGCCGGAACGATTCTGCATGCCTTTCTTGATACAGGAAGCGCCTCCTGCTCCAGCGCTTCCCTCATCTTTTTATCCAGTACGTTTTTCTGCCTGGCGTAAATACTGCCAATCACTATCATTTCCGGATTCAGGATATCGATGAGCACGGAAAGCCCTCTTCCCAGATAGGTTCCCACAATATCAAAAATCTCCGCCGCCAGCTCGTCTCCCTGTTCCAGCGCCTCCGCGATGGACTTGCAGGAAATGCTGTCAAGCTCCGCCTCGCTTTGGCAGAAAAGAGGCGTTTTCCCTTCCCGAAGCGCTTCCTCCGCCATCATCCGGCCCAGCTTGGCGATCCCGCCGCCGCTGCAGAAGCCCTCAAACGATCCATACTTTCCGTAACCAAAGGGGCCTTCCTTTTCCATCCTGATATGCCCCACCTCGCCGGCCATGCTTGTGGTACCGCTGTACAGCTCATTATTCAGAATCAGCCCCGCTCCCATTCCTGTCCCGAAGGTAAGGAATATCATATTCCTGCAGCCTTTTCCCGCTCCCATGCTCCATTCCGCCAGCGCACAGGCATCCGCATCGTTCTGCAGCATCACCGGCACGCCGAAGGCCTTCTTCAGCGGTGTGTACACATCCGCCCTGTCCCACCGGGGCAGGTTGGGAGGCGACAGTATCAGGCCCTTTCCGGCATCCAGCGGCCCTCCGCAGGATATGCCGATGGATGTCAGCTTCCAGTCCGGGTTCCGTCTGAATCTTTCCCGGATGATTTCGATAAAGCTTTCCATCGCCCTGTCAAAATCCTCCGTCTCGGTCTCCATCCGCACTTTATCAAGAAATATGATATCGTCGGAATGCTGTCTGGCAAAGGACACCGCACACTTCGTTCCTCCTATATCTATTCCTACCACTACCTGCATTGTGTTACCTCCTGATTTTCCGATATTCCACATTCAGCGCCTGGACAGAGGCTTCCTTCAGCTCCCCTTCTCCGGCTGCTATTCTTTTTTCTCCCGGCAAAAGCGTAAAATAATTCTCCTTCCAGTACACGGGATTTCCATCCTCCCGGGTTAAAAACAGGAACAGCGCCGCTGTTTTTCCCAGATTTTCTATTTCCACACCCGTATCCAGGCATGCCATTTTCAGCTCTGGCTCCTCCATTCTAAACACCGCCCCCAAATCGCATTCCCTGGTAAACAAATATTCATTTTCAGCAAGGACAGTCCCGTCAGTCTTCCTGCGCAGAAAAAGTCTGAGCAAAAGCAGCTCCTCCTCCAGCTTTTCCAGCGGCAGGCGGATATTCCCTACCTTGGCGGCGCTCATAGCGGCTTTATCACTGGAAAAGCATTCTGCCATCAGTGTTCTGCCGTCCATGGCATATACCTGCGCCAGTACTTCATAGCCTCCGGGAGCAACACCTGCTTCAACGTTGGCCGCCATATAAATATCCGCCTCCAATGCTTCCTGTCCATAAAGAGAAGCACTGTCAAAGGATGCATTTACCAGATAAGGCGAATATACCTTTTTTACACCATAATAGGCCGGCTTGGGATTACCGTAGTAATCCAGGGAGGAGGTACAGTACAGATTGGGATATGGTTCATTAAACTGCCAGGGAAAGGTGCCGCTGTTATGAAAGGCCCTTCTTCTGTTGCACTCTACCGCATACTTCAGCCCTTCATACTGCATGAACTGGCTTCCCTTTCGTATTTTCTCTATTTCCTTCAAACCGCCGAAGGTTTTCTGCACCAGAGGTTCATTATTCCACCAGGCTCCCCTGTGGAAATAATACGCATTATCCTTGCTGGCCGGAAGGAAATGCTCCGGCGCCGTGGTTTTGCGCAGCGCCTCATAATTCGTCATTCCCTCCACACCGAATTCGGAATGCAGCATGCAGGTTCCCTGATTATACAGCTCACAGTGTTTTTCCAGTCCCTGATGCTCCCAGGGTCCGTGCACATCCAAAAGCTCTCCCGGACATTTCTCCAGATTTTCAAAGGAATTGAGGAATACGCCGCCTGAGGGGGATGTGGGCAGCCATTTTCTGTCCCTGTCCAGCCTTTTTACCTGTTCTCCCATCACCTGCAGCAAGGGATGTTCCTCCGAAAGCGGCATCCCGGCTTCATCCTGCAGTTCATTTCCTCCACACCAGACCGCGAGCGCTGTAAATCCCCTCTTCTGTCTGATAATGGACTCTGCCTGCCCTCTCATCAGCTCCTTATAGGCTTCGGACACCGAAGGCGTATTATCGATTCCTGAACTGGAAAGAATAAATTCCTGCCATACAAGAATTCCCGCCTGCGCACACATCCCATAAAAAATATCGCGTTCTATCAGGCCGCCTCCCCACACACGGAGTATATTAACTCCCGCCTCCCTGGCCAGACGGATGAGCCGGGCATAGGTATCCTCCGGGACGGCGCCGTACATCACATCTGCGGGCACCCAGTTATAACCATTCATATATACTTTTCTTCCGTTCAGGCAGAGTGTGAAGCTTCCTGTTTTTGAGGCTGTCACATCCTCCCTTCCCGGAACCGTTTCCTCGTTTGGGAGAAATTCTATCTTCCGTATTCCCCATGCCAGCGTACGTCTGTCTGACACCTCGCCCAGACGGTCAAGCAGCCTCACCTCCACCGGATATTCATAAGGCTCGCCCTGACCATTGCACCACCATAGTCTTGGATTATCTATATGCAGCACGACCGTACACCGGCCGTTTTCCAATATTCCTGTAAAAGCATGCTCTCCGAAGCGGCCCTCCAGCGTGCAGCCCTCCGCACCCTCCGCTTCCACCTCGATGGACACCTCCGCTTCAGACATTTCCTCAGACAAAGAAGAATGCAGATATACATCCGTCAGCCTGGCTTCCCCGTTCACCAGAAGATATACCTCCTGCCAGATACCCTGATGTATCATCCGGGGACAGAAATCCCACCAATAGGTCATTCTTGATTTATGTGTGGTCACCAGACTCGTCTTTCCTACCTGAGGCTGTTCAAACGGTGCAGGTTCCAGTACTACGGCCAACAGGTTATTGCTGCCATATTGAAGTCTTTCACTGATATTTAAGCTCCAGGGAACAAACATCCCCTCCTGCTTTCCCAGCGATTCTCCGTTCAGAAAAATCTCCGAGCTATAGTCAATTCCTTCAAATACCAGCGTTATCTGTCTGCCTTCCAGTTCCTCCGGAATATAAAATTCTTTTTTATAAACCCAGGTTCTCTCCGGCGCCCATTCTGCCAGCCTGGAATTCAATTCATAATACGGATCGGGAACCAGCCCGTTTTCCATCAAATCATGCAGTACGCTTCCCGGTACACTGGCCGGATACCACCAACGCACATCCGGACTTTCCTGCTTTACCGAATCACGCCAAATCCAGTCCATTCCCACAAATTCCTTCATTTTCCAGTCCGTGCCGCCCAAATCAATCCTGTCTGCGGGTCTTATCAGCTTTCCATTCATATTCCGTACTCCTTTTTGCTCCCGGCTGAAACTACGGGTATTGACTGTCGATATCCTTTTAAAAAAGAAGCTCCAAAGCCGCTTTTGCAGCCCCTGCCGCCGCTTCCTCCTGAAGTTTTCCAAAGATTACAGGCATGCCGAACCTTTTTGCTGTTTCCTCCGCCATAAGCGGATTCAATCTGATGCCGTTTCCGCTGGCTGCAATTTCTGACCGCCCCTTTCTGATTTCTTCCGGAAAAGCGACATACATATTGTACAGCTCCTCTGCCATCCCCTTTACATAGGCCCGTATAAAATCTGAAGCATGCAAATTATCAAAGGAAATATTGTGCACGCTCCCCTTTATGCCCTGATTTCCTCTCACCCCGTAAAGAGAAGGATTTATTAAAAGATCCGTATCCTTTTTTTCACTCCCGATTCGTTCCATCTGGTCAAAAGCCTGTACTTTCCGGCCCGTAAATTCGTATATTATTTCCTCAAAAAAAGCGGCCAGTTTTTCATAAACCTTCCCGCCATTCAATGATGCCCCGACATAAAGAAACCCCTTGTGAAAAAACGGGCGGATATCTGCCGCCGCATCCGGTATCAGCCGCCTGTCAAACAGGGATACCTGTGAACCGGTCCCCACATTTATGCTTATCTGCTCCTCCGGCCTGTCCAGCGCGCCGTAAAGGCTTGCCTGATTATCTCCAAAAGCACAGCTTACCGGAATTCCCCTGTATAATCCCGCCGCTTCCTTTTCTCCTGAAAGCAAAGGATAATATTCGGCCGCCACGCCTGCCATACGCAGCCTGTCCCGTTCAAAGCAGCCCTCTTTCAGAGAGAAACCTCCGAAGCTTGCCGCAATTGACTCGTCTGTAAGCGGCTGGTTCCTCCCCGTCAGACGCATGGCAGCATAATCGCCTATATTGGCAATTGCAACTGCTTCCCCGGGTATCATCCCATTCCGGGACAGGAAAAAATGGGTTACGGTTCCATACCCCGAAAACAATGGTATTCCTGTCCTCTTGCTTAAATATGCCTCATAGGTTTCTCCGTCCGTCATAAACTGTTTTCCCTTTTCATCCTTCCAGGTATAAAAAGGGGACACCGCACGCCCTTCTCCGTCCACATAGAGAATTCCATGCATCTGGCTGGAAATGCCCACGGCAGATACACAATCCGGGCCATAACCGCTGTTTTCCGCTTCTTCCAGCAATGAATATATCTTTTCCATAATCGCTTCGGGATCCTGTTCAAAGGTTCCGTGAAGAAAAGCATTCTGCCTGGATGCGGTAAATAACAGCCTCTCCGCTCCTTCCTCATAACAAACCAGGCATATGGAGGTCGTTCCAATATCTATTCCAAGTGATTTCATGGCAGTTAACGCTCCTTTCAGATTCCGGCTGCTTACTTTCCCGCAGCCTTTCCATCGGACATATCAGCCCTGCTGCTGTCATTCCCCTTCCAGAAAATTTCCGCCATATGATATTTTTTGTCAGGCCCGCAGTTTCCCGGCTGCGCATGATACAGACAGGCTTCGGAACCTGTTATCGTTTCCTTTTCCAGCATTTCTTCCTTACCATCATACAAAAACCTTTCCGGTTCCCTGCTGCTGATAAAACCAAAGGTCCCCTCCTCGGAAAGGATTACGGTCCGCCGCCCTTCCTCCTGCAGCACAGCTTCCACACATCCCGGGCCAATGTATTTTTCCAGAATACCTAACGGGATAAAATCTGCCGCAGGAAGAACAAGAAACAGCTCCCCATCATTGGGTGCAAGCCTGAACTCATAGCTGTGCGCTTCTGAAAGCAGGGCTGCTTTTCTTTCCCGATAGCTGTACAATATCCACTCTTTACCGGCAAGCCCCGGAATATCACTGACTTTAATCTGTCCTTCACATACCCTGTCTTCTTTATTAATATTAAGGGCCGTAATCACATAATTTTCATGATAGCGGTTAAACAGCTTCAGGACATGTGTCGTATCCACCGGATTTTCAAACAGGCAATCCACCGTAGGCATCCCTACCTCTTCACAACGGATCAGCCTGCCGTTTTTTTTCATCAGCGGCGCAATAAACCTTCCATCCGTACGTCCTACTTTGTCACTCGTATAAACCGGGCCGCCGCTTACGGCGCGGAGTATGGAATTCTGCCAGTTTTCTTCATGATCACTCCAGAACATATCCCAGTCTCCCCAGAAAAACTGTCCTTGCAGCAAAGAATTGTAGCCGTTCTGAATTGCATGTTCCCTGAATCCGTGGGGCACGTCCGGTACAAAATCATCACTGCTTCTGGAAATTGCGCTGCTGGGCCGGTTCCACATATCCTCCCCTGCCATCCCCATACAGTTAATAATCCTGTTGTTAAAGTGCAGCGCCGCCGAAGCATTCAAGCCCTTTTGAATTCCGGCCGATGCCCTGCCATATTCCTTTCTGCCGGCATAAAATAAAGAGATTGCACTCTGGCCGTCCACCTTGACAAAATCCACATCACAGCTGTTTTTCAGATAGCTATGCCAGGTATCATAAAAAGCAAAAGCGCTGCCCGGCTCTACATCAGGCACGATCCTTTCATCCTCCAGCGTCCTGCTCCCCTCCCTGAGTTTCCGGCTGGCGCTGCTGTCCGTCTCTAATCCGTTCCAGTAACCCATTACCGCATGCCATACGCCCACCTGCTTTACATCATAATCCTGTTTAATTTCCCGAATACACGCCCCCAGTCCATCCGGGAATTTATCCTCATCCGCATCCAGTCCCTTCAGAACCTGTTTTTTATAATCGGCATCCAGCCAGCCGTCATCTATAAGCACCCATTTTGCAGGAATACTTTTATCTTTCAGCTCCTGCATTTTCTCTATAATCCCTTTATGTGAAACCTCATGGTAAAAGGCATCCCAGCTGCACCAGCCAAAGTATTCAAACATTTCCGGATAGGTTCTCTCCCGTCTGAACATCTTTGTTTTTCCAAGCAGCGCAAGCGCTTTTTTCACTGCCAGCTCACAGCACTGATAAGGATTGGTCCCTGATGCCATAACCAGCCCCAAATCATCCACACTGCGTTTATTAATGCAGTTGGAGGCCGCCGTAATCCTAAGCTCCCGGCCCGCTCCTGCAATATCAGTGCGGTATTCCTCCCCGCATACAGCCAGTATGGCAAGATAACCTGTTTCCCCTTCTGCAATCAAAAGCTGCGTCCTTTCAGGCACCTCTTCGCAGCTTTCGGGAAATGCCGGACGTATCCACCAGTCCTTATGCTGGTAAATAGCAAGCATACGTTTTACTCCCGACAGCTTCATCCGGTAGCTGACACCCTTTCGGGCATCCAGGAAAGTCTGCGGTCCGAAAAAAGGTTCTTTCGGCTGTTTCCTGGCATGAAGATAAATTGCAGCGGTACTCTCATCCCCCAAAAGCTGCAGCCCGCTTATAACCGGCTGGATTTTCCCGCAAGCCGCTGCCTGTTCTTCCCCGGTATCCACCTGTGTTTCCAGCCTTACCTCTATGCCTTCTTCCGTTTCCAGAACAATTGAGCCTACTGCAGGGAATTCTTTTCCGGTATTATTTCTAAACATGTTTTTTCTCCATTTCAGGTATTCCTGGAAAATACTTCGTTAACCAATTCATTAAAGAAATTATCGGCAACAATTTCGCCTGCGCCTATAACTCCCGCATTTTCTCCCAGCTTTGATATCGCAAGGAGGTTTTCCTTAGCGCCCTTTACCTTCCTTGCATTTGCCACATTTGAAACAATATCAAAATATCTGGGATATTTTTGTATCAGGATCCCTCCCAGGATAATAATCTGAGGATCCAATATATTTATGAGATTGCTGATGGCAACTCCCACATAAAAGGCGGATTGATTCAAAATAGAAATAGTCAGCAAATCCTTCTTTTCCGCCATTTCAAATACATCCTCAATCACCAGGCTCTCTCTCTTTTCGTAGAGAGGATGCCCCGGCTCCTTTACCAGCTGGCTCTTTAGTTCCCGCAGCACCGCGATTCCAGAACTCATGGCCTCAAGACAGCCCCGGTTCCCGCAGTTACACAGCGGACCATTGATATCAATTGTAATATGTCCGAACTCACCTGCGATGCTGTTGGCGCCAATATTTAACTTTCCATCTATTATCAAGCCGGAACCAATACCCATATCCACATCCACATAGGCAAGGTCATAGCAGTCTTTTTCTTCTCCATACCAATATTCACCGAAAGCGATTACATTGGTATCCTTCTGTACGTAAACACTGCATCCGCATTTCTGCTCCAGTATTTCCTTCAAAGGCAGATAGTTCAGCATCGGCATATTGGGCGGCGTCATAATCACACCGGTCTCCGTATCCACCGGACCGGGGACACCCACACCGATTCCCAGAACCTTTTCCTTACCGACACCGGATCTGCGGATTATATTTTCCACAGAAGCAGCCAGCATTTCCACAAACGCGCTTTGATTTGGGAACTCCTGCTGCATGGAGCATCTTTCTATCTCAAGGATTTCTCCCCGAAGATCCAGCAGTGCAATGCTGGTCACAAACTTGTTGATATGTATTCCTACCGTATATCTGTAGGTTTCATTGACAGCATAGGTGACCGCACGTCTTCCCATACCGCCCGCTTCCATTTCATCACACCGGATTAGCTGAAGCTCTTCCAGCTCCTCCAGTATTTTTTTGATTGCCATAAAGGTAAGTCCGGTTACCGAAGCCAGCCCCGCTTTGGTTGCGGTTCCATTTTTTCTGATATAATTCAGGACTGTCCTTCTGTTAAAATTTTTCAGCTGTACCTGATTTGTCTGTTCTCCCATCTGCCCCTCGCTCCTTTTATCATTTTCGGACAGGAAGCATGAACGCTTCCTGTCCAAACTTCTTACTCAGGCTCCGGATAATCAGGCAGATTATTCAATCGTAACTTCAGGATACTGGTCACGTAACTGCTTTTTGAATTCTTCTATAATGCCATCATTATCCAGGCCGGCTTTAATTCCGTCTGTTGCTACTTTCTGGAACAAATTCTGTGTTGCTCTTGTATATTTATCGGGTGTTATACCAACAATTTTATCACAGATTTCACTATAGGTCTTCAGCAGATTCTGTCCTCCGAAGTCTTCTGAGGAAAATCCTTCCGCAAGCTCATCACATACTTTTTTGCTTGCAGGAACCTGATTATACTGTTCCATATTCAGCTTCTGGAAATCATCGGAAGCAATATAGGTTAAAAAGGTTGCAGCCAGATCCTTTTTCTCTGAATCATTGTATACGCATGTACCGGTAACGCCTTCATAAGAAGCGTTAAAGGGTGTTGCAATTCCTACATTTCCTTTATTGGCATCCCAGTCGGTAAAGAAATCCCAGGAAGGCATTACTCTGAAAAGAAGCGTCCCCTCATTCCATGCCGCAGCCCATTCGGACCCCCAGCTGCCCAGCTCAGCATTTGCCTTGCTGCCGAACATGGTGCGCATATTGTCAATTAAACCAGTCCAATCATCGGTTATTTCCAGTTTACCGTCTCTTACAAGCGGGTCAAAGGAGAAGGCATCCACCTTAACCATCTCGGTAATATTCGGCCAAAGCTGTACTGTGCCGTTGGATTTTTCATAAATCTCTTCGCCCTTTGCAATTACTGTATCCCAGTCGGTAAGCATTGCAGAAATTTCATCCGGATCACTTGTCCCAAGCCATTCTTCGCAGGCATCTCTCAGATACCAGAATCCAACCGGCGAAGACTGGAAACACAGCGCTTTAAACTTTCCATTGGAATCCTTCATTCCTGCAGTCTGGAAGTCGTAGAAATCTTTTGTCAGCTCTTCAATATTCATATAAGACAGATCCGCAATCAAATCGCTGTCCAGGAATTCGTACATATAATTTTCTTCCAGGTCAAATACATCCGGCACATTATCGCCGCTCTGAAGCGCTGTCAGGATTTTGGTTTTATATTCATCACCGCCAAATACCTGAAGATCTATCTTCACATTGGGATAAACCTCATTGAATGCACTTACCAGATTATTTGCACTGTCCGTATAGGTCCAGTATGTAAATTCTCCTGTTACGCTTGCAGGATCAACTTCCGCAGCGCTCTCTGCCGTCGTCTCCGCCGCAGCCTCGGAAGCCGCCGTACTTTCTGCTGCAGGTGCGCTCTCTGCATTGCTGCTGGTGTTCTCTGTCTGTGCGCTGCTTCCGCATCCGGCAAGGACACCGGCCAGCATAGTGGCACTCAAAAGAACTGACAATAATTTCTTCTTCATAGTAAAACCCTCCTTAAATATTGTTTTGTAACATAGTTTCTATATTCATCAGCACTGTAACTGATTAAATATCTTTTAAAGTCTTTTCTGTTTATCCCTTTACCGCTGCCCCAATTGAAATCTTTTCCATAATAATTTTGGATGCGAAGCAGAATACGATAACCATAGGAATAATGGAAACCAGCATACCCACATATTGCGCTCCATAATCGGCATGTGTTGCATCACGCACCGTTGCAATCATCAGAGGCAGCGTGAATTTCTTTTTATCATTCAATACAATCAGAGGCGTAAGATAGCTGTTCCAGGTTCCGATAAAAGTCATTACCCCCTGGGTAACGAGTGCCGGGATTACCAGCGGAAGCACCAGCTTATGATAGATGGTAAGTTCTCCGCAGCCGTCCATAATGGCAGCTTCAATCAGCTCATTGGGCAGCGCCCCGTCAATATACTGTTTATAAAAGAACACAGCAAAACAGTTGGCAATTGTGGGAACTATCAGCGTAAAATAACTGTTCAGCAGCTTTAATGCCTGGATTTCTTTATAGAAGCCGATAATCCCAAGCTGTCCGGGAAGCATCATAGCTACCAAAACAACTGAGAAAAGGAAATTCTTACCCTTGAAGTTATACTTCGAAAAAGCATACGCCGCCATCATCGTAAAATAATTCTGTATTATAGTGACAGCCGCTGCCAGAATCAGGCTGTTAATTATTCCTCTGTACAAATCGATATTCTGTGTCAGACGCTCGAAATTTTCCTTCAGATGTGTGCCGGGAAGAATATTGATTCTGGCAACGATATTGTAATTATCATGTGTGGAAGAGATAATCATGACAAAAAAGGGATAAAATGCCACAACCGCCACCAGTATTGCGAAGAGATATATCAGCCCTCTGCTTATAAAACGTTTGATTTTAGTTTGAATCACAAGATTATCTTTATTATCCATCAGGCTTTTCCTCCCTTCTTCTTTCCATATTCATCCTGCTTGTCCTTCGTTACGAGAAGCGAAAATACGCTGAAAATTGCAATAATTACGAAAATACCATAGGCAACCGCAGCGCCGTATCCAAACTGGAATCTCACAAATGCAGAATCGTACATATATTTCACCATTGTAGTGGTTGCATCTCCCGGCACAGAGGTAAATACCAGCTTAGACTCATCAAACATCTGCAGGCCGCCGATGATGGAGGTAACCATAACGTAAATCAGAATCGGCTTCATTAGTGGAATTGTAATCTTGGTAATTCTCTGCCATGCACTTGCGCCATCCACTTCTGCCGCCTCCATAACCTCATCTGATATGGAATTAATACCCGCCGTAAAGTAAATGATATTAAAACCGAAATTTTTCCAGCAGATAGCTATTGCAATAACAATTCTTGCAAGCATCTGGTGATTTTGAAAATCCACCGCCTCCAGACCCAGCATTGTAATAATGTTGTTGACCGCGCCGCCGGGATAGGAAAACAAAGCCCCGAATAAAAGACCAATGGTAACCGGTGTAACCAGATTTGGGAAATAATACAGATTTCTCAAAATAAATTTTCCGCGGAACCATTTATTACTGAGAATTAATGACAGTATAAAAGCAATGGTCAGCTGTGGTATAATTGACATAATCCATATCAGCAGCGTGTTTAGAATGGATTTGAAAAAATATCCGGAATCTATCATCCGCTTGTAATTATCCAGTCCCGTAAATGTGAATTTTCCGGACAGTACATCCATGTTGCAAAAACTCAGCACAAAGGAATATACAATTGGGAATACACTAAATATTAAAAAAACTATAAAAAATGGTGCCAGATAAAGATACGCGTACTTGTTTCTTTTCTTCGAATTCAATTTATCCTCTCCTTTTCCCCATAAAACTTTAGGCACTATGTATACAAAAAACATCTTTCCAATAAGTTTATGTGCCATTTCTTTTTCTAATATCAATATATACTATCTTTAATAATAAATCAACCACTAATTAAACTTTTTTTAATAATATCATCCATTTTGTATATTTGCATAAAATCAAAAGAGTGATTTTAGCAATTTTTAATGTAAACAAAATGCCTTTCAGCAGATATTTCAAGCCTAATATAAAAAGGCAGGTTTTCAAAAAGCATTTATTAAATTAAATTGAATATATTTCCAATCCAATAAAAACCACTTCCTCCCCCAATTATTTTTCATCATCCCATCCTCTCCCCAAAAGTGCTAAAAAGGAACTGCCCTCATGGACAGTTCCCTTCAGTCTATTATCTCTGTTCTTTTGCTGTTCTTCTTACACCGGCGAAGCCGAAACAATCATCCGCCAGCTATTGCAGCTGCACAGCTTATGCTCCTCTCCATCCTTCACCGGCCGGTAAAGCAGACGCGCCTCTTCCAGCTCCGGCAGCTTATCCAGTCTGCCGCTCACATAGCCCTTCAGCCTGCGCTGCGCTGTTTCCATACGGGACAGCAGTCCTCCCAGACGGATATCCAGCACCTCATAGCCGAAAATTTTACTCTCCGAATCCCAGATTTCCTCCCTACAGCGTTTATACCCCCTTATCTTTTCCATGCAGGAAGGGATCTCCTTTTCCGCGATTTCCTTCAACGCCGCCTTGTCGCCAGCTGCATATGCCGCGCACAGGCGGTTGCCCATGCCGGCCTTTACGGAAAGCACATCCGCCAGATGAATATACAGCTCCAGCACCTCATCCTCAATAGCCGCCTCGCTTCCCGCCAGCCCCTGCAGCTTCTCCCGGAGCCGCTCATAATAACGCTCCAGACAGGATTCCGCAGCGCCGCCGGCTTTCATTGAACCGTCCGCCTCCTTCACCTGCCCGTCAAATAATCCCATCATCACATCCTGATAAAGAAGATACTTGGAAGGATTGTCAAAGGTCTCGCTTCCCGGCGCCGCGTCAAATTCACCCAGAGCAAGGTACGCGTCAAAGCTGCTGCCCGTAAGGAATTCAAACTGCTCTTTCAGACACTCCCTGTCAGGCTCCTTGGCAAATCCATGCTCCGCAAAAAGCACAATAGAGGGAAGGCCTGCCGCCATGGGAGTTTCCGCGCCGTCATCCTGCCACATGGTGCATACCGCTTCCCGGACCCCCTCCGCCTTGCAGGCGCGCATCGCCGCTTCCGTAGTTGCAAAGGCCACCCGGAAGTTGGGAGCCACGCCGTTCCATACCCAGCCGCCCCCGGCAAAAACAGTCTTTTCCGACAGCTGTCTGTGCATACGCAGATATGACTTATAAAAATTCTCATCATCATGGTAATAATCCCAGTAAACCAGCCCGATTTCCTGCGGCGGCTTCACGGCATCCGACAGATCGGAATCCAGCGGCACATCATAATATTCGCTGGCCGGCGATACCATACGCAGATACATATCCGACCAGATCATGGGCTCCAGCCCCAGTTCCCTGCAAATATCGGCAACCCGCTTCAGATGCTCGGTCATTATCTCCGCTTTGGTATGATACCCGTTTTTCAGAAGGTAATTGCCCAGGCCCAGCGACCAGGCTTCATCCATTCCCAGATGCACCCTCCTGCTGCGGAAAGGCTCCGTAGCGGACTTGATGCAGGCCTTTACAAAATCATAGACCTTCTCCTCCCCCACCAGAAGAATATCCTCCGTATCCCGGGTTCCCTGCATCACATCCCAGCGAAGCGCCGTCTTCAGATGGGCAAGCGCCTGAATACAGGGAATCATTTCAATTCCAAACAGGGCTGCGTAGTTGTCGCACTCAGCCAGTTCTTCCTTCGTATACCTGCCGCGGAACGCGCCGAAATAAGGATACTCCGGCACTTCATAGGTATCCTCTGTGTAAAGCATCATGGTATTCATTCCCAGCGCTGCCTGGATACGGATATACTTCTTTATCGTTTCCACATTGAGTACGCTGTTTCTGGAACAGTCCAGCATGGTACCGTTTTTATCCAGGTACACAGTTTCCTTTTTTTCAAAGCTATCGTCCGTCCCTTTTCTTTCCAGTTCCCGTACAAGCGTCATCAGCGCACGGAAAAGGAACGTTTTCCCGCAGGCCCTGAGCATCGCTTTCCCTTTGCGGCAGCCCTTTTCTTCACAGCAGCCGTAGGAAACCGACACCTCCCTGCCATCTTCCACGCCGGTGAGATCCATTGTAACCTCCACAGGCATTTCCAGCCCGCCGTTCAGCACCGGATTCACCGTCTGGGCGTCTGTAACCACCTGATGGCGCCTTTCCTCCAGCAGCTCTCTCATTCCGGTCAGAAGCTCCGGCCTGTTATTCATCAGCTTAAAATACATATTCTTCACCCCTTATCTTACTGCAGCGACGGCCGCCCTCCCGGCCCCAAAAACCGCCGCCATGTAGTCTAATTGCATACTAGCATACTTTACTGCAAAAGTCATCCGGCATCTTTGCGGTATACAAACTTTTTTGTTTTTGCTATAATAGAAACATAAAAAAGTAACTGTCCAATCATCCGGGCAGCTGCCGGAAGAAGCATGAAACAGACAGGGCGCCCGGCCCGCCGGGGCCGCCAACAAACTATAAAAGCGAGGAACCGCATATGAGCAAAATAAGAGCAGTTGTTTCCCTTGGGCATCAGGCTCTGGGATATACCACCACAGAACAGCTGGACGCCGTGAAAGTGACGGCAAAAGCGCTGGCCGACTTAATTGAGGCGGACTACCAGCTGACCATCACCCACAGCAACGGCCCGCAGGTAAGCATGATCCATAAGGCCATGACAGAGCTGCGCCGTGTTTACATTGATTACACCCCCGCTCCCATGTGCGTCTGCAATGCCATGAGCCAGGGCTACGTAGGCTACGATATCCAGAATTCCCTTCGCGCAGAGCTGTTAAGCCGCGGGATATCCAAATCAGTCAGCACCATCCTCACCCAGGTCACCGTTGACCCTTATGACGAAGCGTTCTATGAGCCCACCAAGCTCATCGGACGTTATATGTCAAAGGAAGATGCGGAAATAGAACAGAAAAAAGGCAACTTTGTAATAGAAGAACCAGGCAAAGGCTACCGCCGTATCGTAGCGGCTCCCAAGCCCATCGATATCCTGGAAATCGACTCCATCCGCGCCCTGGCTGATGCCGGTCAGGAGGTCATCGCCTGCGGCGGCGGCGGTATCCCCGTCATCCCTCAGGAGCATGCCTTAAAAGGCGCCTCCGCAGTCATCGAAAAGGACTGCATCGCAGGCAAACTGGCCGTGGATCTGAAAGCTGATCAGCTGATCATCCTCACCAGTGTAAAACAGGTGTACAAGGATTACCAGAAGGAAACGGAAGCCCCTATCCGTCGTATGAATACAGCGGAGGCCAAAGCTTATATTGCAGACGGCCAGTTCGAAGCCGGCACCATGCTTCCCAAAATCGAAGCCGCCATCTCTTATCTGGAGGCGGTTCCTACCGGAAGCGTGCTGATCACATCGCTGGATTTCGTGGCGGACGCGGTGAAGGGGAAGGCCGGGACGGTGATTACCGCTTAAAGCGCTGCCCCTTTAAAACCAGCCCTTCAGCTCGCCGCCAGCTTAAATCACAATACCAAAAGGAGGATGTCCCCTTTACAAGGCATCCTCCTTTTCTGATATCCGCTGTACACAGATAATAAATTATTTCCGCAGGACTGAACTTCATAGGCCTGAATTCCACAGGCCTGCACAGCAGCTGTTTTTCAGGCCCTAATATCCTCCAGCTTTCCTTCAAACTCCGTCATATCTGTCTCCGTCTCAAAGAACTCTTCCTCCGGATACGCATCCAAAACCGCATTCTCCCCAGTCCCTGCCGCATCCCTTTCTGCGCCGCTTTCAAACTGTGACTCCTGTCCCGCTTCCGTTCCCAGGACCTGGAACCCATGCATCCCCAGGGCGGCGGCCGCAACCAGCACCGCAGATCCCAGCCCCAGCAATCCCATTCTTTTCTTCACTGAATTCTCTGTAAATTTCATAAAAATCCCCTTTCCGGATAAAAAAAGTCAGTTCCATTTGAATCAAATATCCCCGCAGTTTTATTCTGCCCGGAAAAGGGCAGTTCTAACATCAAAGTTCTGTAATGCTTTTGTAAAGAAAACGTAACGCTGTATCTTCTGAAGCAGATAGGAGCTCTTGTTTCCAAGCTGAGACAGGTTGTTGATCACCGACTGCACCAGATGATAACGGTCAATTTCACTCTGCACACGCATATCGAAGGACGTAGTAATCGTCCCTTCCTCCTGATAGACGTATACATGCAGGTTCCGGTTGGTACGGTAATAGGTCGGCTGATTTTCCAGTAATTTCCGGAAAACCAGGGCAATCCTCATTAACAATATGTCAATACGGGCAAGGCCTGTTATTCAGCACACCTCATCCTCCGTCCCTCTCCGTCCGCTTTCTTTTTTCCCGATAGCGGTAAGCGTATCCTGAAAAAGCGCCGTCCTGTACTTGGAATCCATTCCCATAAAAAGGCTGTAAATCACGTCCGTAATTATGAGAAACGGCAGCTGCGGGGATATATTGTCCCCCAGAGACAGCCCTTCCACTGCCGGAACCGTCAGGATCTGTCCGAACTGCTCCTGGAAATGCTGCTTACGGCAGGCTGTGATCAGCACCGTCTCCGTATGATGAAGCCCTGCCGTGCGCAGCGCATCCAGCACTGCCTCCGTCTCCCCGCTGATGCTCATGCCAATCACCAGATCCTCCGGCTTGGTAAGCACCGCCTGCATCTGCATCAGGTGCGGATTGTCGATAACCTCCACCAAAAGCCCCAGACGCATGAAACGCAGCTTGAACTCCCGCGCCGCACAGGCGGAGCTGCCCAGGGCGAAAATGTAAACCCTGGCAGCCTCCGATAAAGATTCGCAGAACCGGTAAACCTGTTTGGTAATCCCGCCGTCAAAATGCAGCAGTATTTTCTGATAGGTATCAATGATTCTGTGCAGCAGCTCCTCATCATCACACTGTACCATCTGAAAATTAATTTCATATAAATACTGGAATTCCCGGTACCCGGAAAACCCGATTTTTTTAGAAAATCTGGTCATGGCAGGCTCCGAAACATGCAGCCTGGCAGCCACCGCCTTGGCGGAAAATTCCATCTTTTCCGTATTGCTGAGAAAAAAATCGGCAATAATACGCTCCGTATTCGTCATCTTTTTATAGTGCATCCGGATTCTTTCCATGATGTCCTGAAAATAAATATTCATCTCTCGCTCGCTCCATGCTGTCAATAAGAACCGCTTTTACTTTCCATAGCTGGCGATAATGTCCTCCAGCGGTTCCACCTTTTCCAGTTCATCCATCATTTTATTATAGCCCATACGATCCAGCTCCGCCAGATAATCATCCCAGGTGGCATCCACATCTATCTGTCCCAGAACCGCTTCCGCACAGTAATTGTTCACATAGGCCCATACATCGCTGCTGATTTCGGAAGAAATGGATGCATAATCCGTCTCACTCCTGATATCGGATTTATAAGGGATCGTCTGCCACTTCATCCAGCTTCCGTTCTCTTCCGCCGACCAGTATTTCAGCCCTGCAACAAACAGCGGCTCATAGGTGGTCCATCTGGTTACGTCACGATCCTGTCCGTACTGACCGAAGGTCCAGGTTCCCTTCTTTCCAGAAGGCATTTCGTTGAGCTTCACGGGCATTTCCCCGGTTTCATCCCATTCCCAGTCAACTCCCTTTTCCCCGTAGAACATGGAAGCATGGATGTCAAGGTCGCCGTCTCCGAACAGTGTATAGTTCAGGAACTGTAGTATTTTTGCCAGCTTCTGATCATCCACATTGGCATTCACGTAAAAGCTGCCGTAAGCGGGGGATTCGTTGGTTCTGGCCTTCACTTCGCCGCCGTCCGGCTTCACTCCGGGCGTGGCAAGGATTTTCACATCGGGATATTTTTCAATCAGCGTAAGCGGAGGACGTTCCACTGCCCAGGAATTCAGGGCGTTGGTAGAGGTAATCCAGTAGCCTGCCGTCTGATTGTTCACTTTTTCCCAGGACAGGGTTCTGTCGCCCGTGATGATTTCCGGATCAATCAGACCGCGCTTATACATATCCGCAAAGCCCTTCAGGAATTCCTTATATTCATCCATCACATAATACTGCTCCGCCCTGCCGTTTACATCATTCACGCCGGTGTAGAAATCATAGCCGGAGAAAAATACTCCCTGGGTAAGGCTGGGTGCCGTAACGCCCACCGTATCCCTGGCTCCGGTATGGTTGGGATCCTTATTTACAAAAGCATCCATAATTTCAATGAACTTGCTCAGCTCAATCCCGTCGTCAGCCACATAAATATTATCGGAAATCTGCTCCACATTCACGCCCAAATCAATGCCCAGATCAAGAATCCAGTCATAACGGTAATAATCATTGGGCAGATAATAATCCACAAACTGGAAGGTAATCCCCGTCAGATACCGGAACTGATCCTCATTTTCCGGATCCAGCGTCATTTCATACATCAGCGGGAATTCCTCATAATATTCAATCAGCTTCGGGCAGTAGTATTCCACCATTGCCCTGGGAATCGGCCTGGCCAGCTCCTGCTCATACATCCAGTTAACCGTCTTGTCGAACCATCCGCAGTCCGGCATCTCTCCGGAGGCCAGCAGCAGATCAATGGTATCGTTGGTTTCCGCCTTTTCCACCGTGATGTCAACGTTCAGCGCATCCTCAATCATGGTTTCAACGTAAGAGCCGTCCTCATAATCCGCTCCCGACCACATGCCGGTATAGCTGATGCTGTACCTTTCATCCGGGTCAGGCTGGGGAATATCCGCGGGCGCATCCTTTGTTTCCCCGCCTCCGGCAGACTCTTCCACCGCCGCGCTTCCCTGTTCCTGTGTTGCCAGGGCATCCGCCGTACCTGAATTTCCGCCTGCGGCATTTCCTCCGCAGCCGGCAAGCGATGCCGTAAGAATACAGGCCAGCCCCAATGCAATACCTTTTTTCAATGCTCTTATCTTCATTTGTTCTCCTCCTCCCAATCATTTTCAGTTACTTAATCATGAAAACTCCCTGCGGTTCAGCGTATTTCCTCCAGCTGGGAACGCGGTATCCTCCGGATTCTTGTTTTGGCCAGACAGCTTCCGTCCTCCGGCCCTCCTGCGCAGTAAGCCAGCAGCATAGCCTCTTTTGTAAAATGAATGGCACAGTAGCAATAACCGTGATCCTCTTCCTCTTCAAAGCTCACCGGCTCCGTAAAGGTCTGTCCGTTGTCTCTGCTGACTGCAATCACATAAGGTGTCCTGCCTCCCATAAAAACCTTCCCCGGCTCTTCTCTTCCGTTATACTGTGGGATAGGATTCCAAATGGCATACAGCACCCCATTTTCATCCCTTTTCATGCTCAGGGGACCGTTGGGCGAAGTAAACCGGGATGGCTGGCATGCGGTCCAGGTGTTGCCGTAATCCATGGAAAACATTTCATACTGCCGCCCCAAATCGGTTCTTGCCCAGCCCCACAAATGTCCGGGCGTAAGTTCCACAACTCCCGGCTCCTGCAGTCCGGAATAACAGCAGCTGGAGTAGGGCATACTGCATTTCCCGGACGCAGGCTTCCAGGTGGCGCCGTCATCCTCGGAATAAAAAAACATATCCTCCGCGCGGCTGTCAAAGAATCTGCTTCCTTCCTCCATATCACCACGCAGCCCCGACCTGTGGGATGCTGCCGGAATCAGTATCCTTCCGCTGGAAAGCCGTATCACCCTGTCATTATTTACAACAAAGAAACCTTCCTGCGGTGTGCACAGCACCCGTTCCCCCCAGGTTCTTCCCCCGTCCCGGGAACGCCGGAGAAACATCCGCAGCAGCGTATACGAGGTCCTGACCAGGTAAAAAAGTCCGATATCCCCGTTTTCCATATGCATCATGGACAGAGACATGGCGTTGACGCCGTCCTCACCCTCGCAGGTCAGAATGGTACTCTCCTCGCCGAAGGTTCTTCCGTCATCCAGTGACCGCAGAAGACATAAGTCCGTTGTAGCCTCATCCGAACAGCTCTCCCCCTTATAGCGGCTGTACGCATACAGAATTTCCCCATCCGGCAGCGTCAGGAACGCGCCCTCACTGTTTCTGGGATTGTCCGGCCCGGGGACCAGATCCAGACTTACACTCCCCAATTCCATTCTTTTCATACTCATTCCTCCCTCGATATCGCATTTTCCTGCAATACCGCATCAAAATCAGCAGTTTAAAAGAAGCTTTCCAACCGCCTCACAGCTGCGCGTTCCAACGCGCATTCTGCTGCAACTGCGTCCCAATTCAGATCAGCCCTTCACGGCCCCAATCATGATTCCTTTCACAAAATACTTCTGCAAAAACGGATAAACAAGAATGATAGGAAGCACGACAAGGACCGTTGTGGCCGCCTTTACCGTATCAGGGTTCATATCCACCATTTCTCCCATGGCCTCGATTTCATAAGGGGTATCGGGCGTCCGGTTGAGGCTGTCCAGCATTCTGCGCAGAAGGTACTGGAGCGTTGTCAGGCTGGCGCTCCTGCGGCAGTAAATCATGTTGTCAAACCAGGAATTCCACTGGCCGACCATCTGCCACAGGGCCACCGTAGCGATAACCGGCTTAGACAGAGGCATCATAATGGAAAAGAAAATCCTTGTCTGGGATGCGCCGTCAATGCTTGCAGCCTCCTCCATTCCCTTATCCACCGAAAAAAAGTAATTCCGGATGATAATGCAGTTAAAAATGCTGAACCCGCTGGGCAGGATATAAACCATAAAGTTATTCAGAAGATGAAGATTCTTCATGTTTAAATACGCAGGAATCATGCCGCCTGAAAAAAACATGGGAATCAGCAGCACCGCTGTGATAATTTTCCGGAACGGCATCTGTGTCCTTGTGAGCGAATACGCCGCCAGGCAGCACACCAGCAGATGGAAAACAGTGCCGCATACAGTCCTCGCAACCGATACAAAGGCTGCGCCAAGTATTTCATTATTCTGAAGACAGTACTGATAGGCGCTCAGCGTCCATACTTTCGGGAAAAAATTAATATGCATGTAGGAAATATCCTGCGCCCTGGAGAAGGACCGGACTATCATATCCCAGAAAGGAATCAAAATGGTAATACAGAACAGTATCATAAAGATAACATTACAAGTATCGAATATCCTGCTTGCCTTTGACTTTTTTATTTTATTTTTCTTAGTATAAGCATGCTTATTCATGGTATCCTCCCTCCCATAGCAACGGCCTGCCTCCGGACAGCCGGATCTGCGCAGCCCGCAGCTCCTGTCCCGGACGGCTCCTGTGGCCTAAATTATTTTGTAATCCGGATTTGCCTTTCTGGCAAGCCAGTTCGCACCCAGCACCAGCACAAGGCTGACCACATTCTGGAACAGCCCCACCGCCGTGGAAAGATCATACTGGCTGTCCACCATACCTTTCCGGTAAACATAGGTGGAAATAACATCCGCCACCGGATAGGTCGCATCATTATACAGGTTGAAAATCGGATCAAAGCCAACGCTGATAAGAGAACCCACATTCAGAATCAGCAGTGTGCACATCGTGGGAAAAAGCGCCGGCAGAGTGATGTACAGAACCTTATGCAGACGGTTAGCGCCGTCAATGGCCGCCGAATCATACAGCTGAGGATCGATTCCCGAAATGGTCGCAAGATAAATTACGATACTGTAGCCGGTAGACTTCCACAGGTTTGTCAGCAGATATATGGGAACAAACATATTCTGCTGTACCATGAAAAATATGGGCTTCTCCAGGACTCCCAGCTTAACCAGCACTGCATTTATAATACCGCTGGAGGGAGAAAGCATCTGATATACAAACGCCCCGACAACAACCCAGGAAAGGAAGTGGGGCATATAGGTAATCGTCTGCACCACCCGTTTGAATTTCATATTCAGGATCTCATTTACAAGCAGGGCAAAGCAGATTGTAACCGGAAAAGACGTAACCAGGGTCAGTATGCTGATTTTAATCGTATTCCCCAGTACCCTGTAAAAATTCGGATCGGAAAATACTTTTTTAAAATGATAAAGACCCACCCATTCACTGCCCAGGATCCCCCTCGCCATCTTATAATCCTTGAATGCAATGACTATACCCCACATAGGAAAATAACAGAATACAACAACCAGAACGAGCGCCGGCAAAAGGAAGAAGTAAAAAGGGACATGCTTCTTCACCTGCTTCATAAGCTGCGCGTTTCTGGCTGTTTTGACACTTCTCGTCATACTCATGTCTGCCTCCTCTGATTTTGCAGAATGCGAAAAAGCCGACAATCATCCCCGGGTGGATTATCATATTTTCAAACATTCATATACATTTTGTAATACATTAATTATCTTACCATTCCAAAAAAGAATTTGCAATACGCCAATCTATTTTTGGTTAACCATTTAACATATTGTACGTTTTTGTAGTAATTCCCAGAAAAATGTATAAAAATTTGTGCACTATTTAATGTGCATTATACTGTTCTTTCATTGTCTCACCATGCTGCAGCGCACTAAAAAAAGCAGCCGAAGTTCCGCTCCGCCGCTTTTTTTCAAAGGCTCTGCTTCTATCGTCCGGGCCCCTTATTTCACTCCATTCCCGCCGGTCAGCGCCACAATCAGCGAACCTGCAAGAATACAAAAATCCGAGATATTGAATACCACAGCTCTCAAAGGCGCCCATTTTACGCCCAGACTGAAATAATCCACCACATATTTCCGCTTAAGCCGGTCATAGGTATTGCTGAACGCCCCGCCCAGCAGAAGAGACAGCCCCGCCTTCAGCCATGCATTTCCCTTCGCCGTAAGGGTAACGAGAAACACAATAGTAAGAACAGCCGTCAGAATCAGTGAAACTGCCGCCACCACGCTCCTCTTCTTTTCTCCCAGGTTCATGCAGGCTCCCTTATTGTGATACTTTCTCAACAATATCCTGCCATGCAGTATCTCTTTCTCTTCCCCATCCTTCCTGTTTTTTTCCACATGGTTTTTAATAAACAGTTCTCCAATAAATATCAATGCGATAATACCTGCATATATCATCCGGCCACCTGTACCTTTCCGATTTAAGCCGCAGCACCGCCGCCCAAATCTGTCCTTATCTTTCATCTGTCCCTCTTATGGCAGTATTCCGGCAATCCAGTTGAATACGCCTTCCATATCAAGCCTCCCCATCCCCCACTGGCGGCTGGGATAGGTATAGGCCGCGTCCCTTGCGGCTCCTCTCAGGAAATAATTCCTTGTGGAAATTCCTCCGGCATACGGCGAATTATCTTCCACAACCGCCCACTGCATAAACTGGGCGGCAGCGCCTGCCGTCAGCGCGGCGGCAAGGGAGGTTCCCGTTCCGGTTCCCACAACAGTTCTCCCCTGTATGGTGCCTGTAGCCACCGAGATATCCACCCCCGGGGCCGACAAATCCGGCTTAATTTCACCGTCTGCACCGAAACCCTGGCCGGAATTATAATAAAAGCTGTTGTTTCTGCTGTTATAGGCAGTGACCGCCATAGGCGGCTGCGCAAACGACGGAGAGGTCAGCGTAGTCTCCGGGTTGGGTTGGAGGAACTCCGCAGTCCCATCAATAAACTGCCTTATCGGAAGCCACATGTTAAAATTCCCGCTCCCGTTTCCGCCCTCGCGGATGACAATAACCGTCCAAATCCCCTGGGTGGGATTTTCAAAACGCAGCACTGCCACTTCCTTTCCCGTATCCGCTTCCACAGGCTGGTAATCCAGACGAATTCTCGTTTTTTCGTACACAAAGGTATACTCCAGGCTCTGCCCCAGCCGTCCGCTTACCGGAGGAATCACCTCCCCGCCCGGCGAACGGACGGAAATGGAAAAGAAGTCCGGCACGCTTCCCCAGGTTTCCAGAAGAAAGCCTCTCGTCCCTTCACTCACCCGTATCTCCACATTGACCGAACCGGTACCATCAATATGTCCGCTGAAATGATGGGCAGAATTACCTTCATTTCCTCCTGCCACCACCACCACCTGGTTAATCTGTGTCCCAACGGTGGAAATGTACTGGGACAGCGCGGAGTTTCCGGTATGACCCCCGAAGCTGCTTCCCACCCCCAGGCAGATAACCGCCGGACGCTGAAAGGGAATGCAGAAGGAACTCAGGTATTTTACCGCAAGCATGATATCGTTGGTCCCATAAGCCGGGACTCCGGGAGGCGTCATATAATAATCACGCAGAAACTGCTTCGCCTGCTTCAGCTTAACCACCACAATATCCGCATCCGGCGCTGCTCCCAGAAAATCAATACCGCCGTTCAACGCACTTCCCGCCGCAGCGGATGCCATGGCTGTACCATGCCCGATATCATCGGTAACAGGCACCAGCTCCAGCGGATTATCCAGCCGAAGCGCTTCATTGATCTGCTCCCTTGTATATTCACTTCCATAAATAAGGCCATCCGGAGGTGTGCCGGTCTGCACACTTTGGTCCCAGATGGCCAGTATTCTTGTGCTTCCGTCCTCCCGTCTGAAAACAGGATTTCGGTAATCTATTCCCGTATCTGCAAATCCCAGAACAACATTCCTGCCCGTCAGATTCAGCGGCTCCTTCTGTACGAAGGAAATCCCGCTGCGTATCAGCGGCTGGGGATCGAAATTCCTGTTCAGCGCTTCCGGCACAAATAAATCCATCAGGCCGTACAGCCTGGGGATATATCTGTAAAAATAACTGGAAACCTCCAAAGGCGGCAGCATCGCTCTGCTGTAATAAATGGACAGAAACCTTTCATTAATCGGGATATAGCAGAAAACATCATCATTTCCCTGCACGATGCCTTCCGGAAGAATAAAATAGTTAATCAGATCCATGTAGTCCTCTGACAATATTTTTTCCTTACATGTCATAGATGTCAAGCTTTCCTATACCATTTTTATCAGTGTATGTCGCTTGCCCTTCCGGCATACATGCTTTTTCCGCAGTCTGTTATTCCGCCGCTTATTACTTCGCCGCCGTTGCTATTCCGATGCTGTCGTCTGTTATTCCGCCGCCTCAGCCTGCTTATCCTGGATGGCGTAGCCCGCCCCCCTGATCTGGATAGCCGGCCCTCCGGTCCCTTCAATGTAATTTTTCGTTATCGTCACTCTGCCGATGTTATCATCCTTCGGAATTTCATACATAATATCCAGCATAAAGTCCTCAATAATAGCGCGCAGCGCCCTGGCTCCCGTATCCTTCTTCGTGGCCATATCCGCAATGGCCGCCAGCGCCTCTTCCTCAAACTGCAGATCCACTTCATCCAGCGCAAGAAGCTTCTGATACTGCTTCAGGATGGCATTTCTGGGTTCCTTCAGAATTCTTACCAGCATCTCCTTTGTCAGGCCCTGCAGAGTGCAGACGATGGGAAGCCTTCCCAGGAACTCTGGAATCATGCCAAAGTTCCTTAAATCCTCCACAGTTAACTTAGAAAGAATATCCGGGTCCTTATCATATTTATCCTTCAGTTCCCCGTTAAAGCCCATGGAGGTCTGCTTCGTCAGCCTCTGCTTGATGATGCCCTCCAGATCGGGGAATGCACCTCCGCAGATAAACAGAATATTCCTCGTATTCACGGTGGCAAGGGGAACCATGGCGTTCTTGCTGCTCGCGCCCACAGGCACCTCCACCTCGGAACCCTCCAGCAGCTTCAGCATCCCCTGCTGGACGGACTCACCGCTCACATCCCTTGAGGTTGTATTTTTCTTTTTGGCGATTTTATCAATTTCATCAATAAAAATAATGCCCCGTTCCGCCTTCTCCACATCGTTGTCCGCCGCGGCAAGAAGCTTGGATACCACGCTCTCAATATCATCGCCGATATACCCGGCCTCCGTCAGAGAGGTGGCGTCCGCGATGGCAAGCGGTACATCCAGAAGCCTGGCAAGGGTTTTCACCAGATAGGTCTTTCCGGAACCGGTGGGCCCGATCATGAGGATATTGGATTTCTCTATCTCAATATCATCCATCGTATTAGTCACAACACGCTTGTAATGATTATAAACCGCCACAGAAATTATCTTTTTGGCCTGCTCCTGGCCGATAACGTATTCATCCAGGCTGGCCTTGATCTTATGAGGGGCCGGAATATCATGGATATTGAATACAGGCTCAGTCTCTTTTTCCTTAGCTTTTTTCTTTTTAATCTTCTGCTTGTTGGGAATACCGTCGTTTCCCTGAAGATCAGCCAGATTGACAAAGCTGATATTGGAATATTTCCCGTCCTTGTTCATGTTGTTCAGCATGTTCATCATTTCGGGATTGTTCAGCATACCCTGATAATCATACTGGCTCACTGCATCCATAGTCCTGTGCATGCAGTCGTCGCAGACACAGATATTATTGGGCAGATGGTACATCTTGCCTGCCTTGCTTTCAGGGCGTCTGCAGATAAAACAAACATCCTCATATTCCTTTTCCGGCTTATCTGTCTTTTCTTCTTTTTTATCCGAAGGCTCCTTGCCCTTATTTTCTTCCAGGCCTGTTTCCTTCTTTTCTTCTTCGTCTCTATTATCAAAATCGCTCATCTGGCAATCCTCCGTTTGATTTAATTAGTGCCCTTCCGGCAGTCCTGTGCTAATACACACCGCGACACCGCCGCAACAGCATAAGCTCACGTTTCCGGCCAACAGACATTGTATCAGCAACTGTCGCAGCCAGCCCAATCAGTTGGGCAGCTGCAACTGTTTTCATTATAAATCATCGTGTATATCCATACAAGTTAAGTTTCTATAAACAAACTAAATAAAACAGGCAAAAACAAGGACAGACGCCCTTACTGCCGGGCATCTGTCCTCATCTGACGGCTGTATTTTAAAAACAAGGCCGTTTCTTACTGTAATTTATTGCAGCTGCTTCAAAACATTAGATAACTTTAGAAAATCTACACTAAAATTTAAAACTCGTTATACATCCAAATAATTTCCCGCCGGCTTTAATTTCTGCCGGATGTATTCATGGCTTCCTGGGAAGTAAGGGTTACATTCACCTTCTGCTCCTGATAGCCTTCCGTCGGGTTACCGCGCATAATGGTTAACTCAACAGTGTCTCCTACAGCATAATACTGCATGGAATTGGTCAAATCATCCTGCGTTGTTACCGTAGCGCCCGCAAAACCGGTAATGATATCTCCCTTTACCAGACCTGCATTATCCGCGCCTGTGGCAGGATATACCTGTGCAACGTAAATACCCTCCGGCATACCATACGCCTCACCCATGGCCTTTGTTACGTTGATACAGGAGATTCCCAGGAATCCTCTGTTACTTTCATCTACCTTTTCCTTGGTTTCCCGGTTCATCAGCTCTTCTATAATCGGTTTTGCAGAAGAAATCGGGATGGCATAACCCATACCTTCAATGGTGCTTCCGCCGATTTTGTTGGAATTAATACCGATAACCTGGCCCTTGATATCCAGCAGAGCGCCGCCCGAGTTACCGGGATTGATCGCCGCATCGGTCTGAATCAATGCATTGCTGGTACCCGTTTCGCTTACCTCAAGCGTACGGTTCAGGGCGCTGACCACGCCTGTGGTTACGGACTGCCCATAGCCCAGCGCGTTGCCGATAGCTATAACAGGCTCGCCTACCTTCAGTGTATCGGAATCGCCCATGGTCGCAATGGCAATGCTGCCCTTGGTGGAGCTGTTGATATCCTCAAGCTTAACGGCAATCACCGCCAGATCCATGGAAGGGCTGGTTCCCTTAATCTGCGCTTCAACCACTTCATCGTCAATAAATTTCACAGAAAGCTTAGTGGAATCCGCAACCACGTGGTAATTGGTCACCACCAGCAGCTCCTTATTATTTTCACCGATAATAATACCGCTGCCCGCCGCTTCCTGCTCCTGTTCCATATTCTGTCCCCAGAAATCCGTGCCGGAAATAATCATCTGATTTGTTATGGAAACGATGGAAGGCATGGTAGCTTCCACCACCTTTGTCACATCCGTTACCACCGCGCTGGAGGTTCCCTGCGTTACTGTGGATTTGATTCCCGAATCATTCGCTGCGCCAGACTCCTGTGTATCCTGCGGGTTCTCCGCTCCATCCGCAGTGGCCTGGGTGATTTCCTTGGGCTGCTTATCATTTCCAAGAGAATTTACCGCAAGGAAGCTGACTCCCGCGCATACACCGAAAAATACGCCGCATACCACCACAGCTATCACTTTTTTCATCAGCGGGTTCATTGGCTTCCTGGGCTTTTTCTCCTTATGCTTCTTTCCCTGACGTCCGCCTCCGGCTGCAGCGCCATAATCGTTATTAGAAAAAGTACTGCCGTACTGGTAATTTCCCTGCTGGGACTGATAGCTGCCATAACCGCTGTAGCTGCCGTGTGGCTGTCCTTTCTGCCCCATGCCTCCCTGTCCGGCGCCGTTTTGTCCTGCCCCGTTCTGTCCCGCATTCTGATATCCGCCCGTCTGATAAGGGTTGCCCTGATATCCGCCCTGCGCTCCCACGCCGCTCCGGTAACCTGCGTTGTTCTGGTAACCACCCTGTCCGCCGTTCTGGTAGCCGCCCGCATTCATCCCGGAATAGCCGCCCGTATAGCCGCTTCCTGTATAGCTTCCGGTATTGCTGGTACTGTCCGTACTGCCAGCGGCGCCGCCGGCCGTCTGTCCGTTATTATGTTCTGTATGAGCAGCATCACTGCCGCTCTGGACAGTCTGCGAATTATTTTGTTCATTCACGTTTTCGTTTGAATAATTATTGTTTTCAAACATATCGCTTACCTCTTTTCTTCTTTATCATTTCAGGTTTATCCCAAGCTTTATTTAAAGTATATACAGGAATTGTGTTCTTTCTGTGAAATCTATAGAAAATATGTTAAATCCCCTATAAAAAAGAAAAAAGGCCGCTTTTTATTCCACAGTAACAGATTTTGCCAGATTCCTCGGCTTATCCACATCACAGCCCTTTCCAACCGCCACATAATAACTGAAAAGCTGGAGCGGGATAATCGCCAGCGAATTGGCGAAGAAAGGATTGGTCTGCGGGATATAGATTACATAATCCGCTGCTTTTTCGATTTCCCTGTTTCCTTCACAGGTCACGGCAAGCACAAATGCGCCTCTCGATTTTACCTCTACCATATTGCTGATGGTTTTCTGGTACAGCGAGGGCTGCGTGGATACCGCCGCCACAAGCGTTCCTTCCTCTATCAGGGATATTGTGCCATGCTTCAGTTCTCCCGCCGCATAGGCCTCCGAGTGGATATAGGAAATTTCCTTCAGCTTCAGAGAGCCTTCCATGGAAATGGCATAGTCAATTCCCCTGCCGATAAAGAAAACATCCTTTGCCGCAATATACCTGTTGGCAAATCTCTGAATCCTGTTTTTATTATTCAGAAGAAGTTCTATCTGATCGGGCAGACGGCCCAAATCTTCCAGCATACCCTCAAATTCTCTTTCCGTTACCGTGTGTCTCACCCGGGCCAGCTTTAAAGCAAGCAGATAGAGCGCAATCAGCTGGGCGCTATAGGCCTTTGTCGTAGCTACCGCAATTTCCGGTCCTGCCCAGGTATACATAACGTTATCCGCCTCCCTGGCGATGGAGCTTCCCACCACATTGACGATGCCCAGAACCTTAAAGCCACGTTTCTTCGATTCCCGCAGCGCGGCCAGGGTATCCGCAGTTTCCCCGGACTGGCTGATCACCACCACCATGCCCCCATCCTCCAGGATCGGGTTGCGGTAACGGAACTCGGAGGCCAGATCCACCTCCACCGGTATACGTGCCAGCCCTTCCAGCACATATTTCCCGGTAACTCCGGCATGATAAGCGGAGCCGCAGGCAACGATATGGATTTTCCTTACGGACAGAAGATCCTCATCACTCATTCCCAGCTCTTCAATGACGATATCATTCTTCCTGATCCTGGGGCTTATGGTATCGGTTACCGTCTTTGGCTGCTCATACATTTCCTTCAGCATAAAATGCTCATAGCCGGCTTTTTCCGCCGCTTCCGCATCCCAGTCGATGGTAACGCTTTCTTTTTCCAGCTCTTCCTCATCCACATTATAGATGTGCAGTCCTTCCGGAGTCAGACGGACGATTTCCTGATTGTCAATATAGGTGACCGTTCTGGTATACTTCAGTATGGCAGGCACATCAGAGGCGATAAAGCAGCCCTCCCCACTCTGCCCTACAATAAGCGGGCTGTCCTTCCTTACGGCAAACATTTCCCCGGGAAAATCCGAGAACAAAATTCCCAGCGCGTAGGATCCCTCCACACGATGAAGCACCTTTACGATAGCCCCCATTGGATCTCCCTTGTAATAATAGTCCAGCATATGGGCCAGAACCTCCGTATCCGTCTCCGAAACAAAATGATAGCCCTTGCTTTCCAGTTTTTTCTTCAGCGGAAGATAATTTTCAATAATTCCGTTATGTACGACGGCAATTGTGCCCTTTTCATTAAAATGCGGATGGGAATTCACATCACTGGGCGCTCCGTGGGTCGCCCATCTGGTATGGCCGATTCCAAGATTTCCCGGCATCGTCGCCCCGTCATGGGTAAGCTCCTGCAATACCTTCAGTCTTCCCACAGATTTGGTGATGTTGATTTTGCTCCCGTCAAAAATGGCCATCCCCGCCGAATCATATCCGCGGTATTCCAGTTTGGAGAGTCCATCAAGGACGATGGGTGCTGCCTGATTTTTACCGATGTAGCCTACAATTCCACACATACTTGCCTCCATTCAATCACATTACACTTGTTTCCAATAATCTTTATTCATTGCGCAGGCCCTTACAACGCCTGCGGGCAGGCTTTTATAACGCCTTCCCAGGAAAAATCCCGCATATTTGGCCGCGCTTTCCGCAAACAGCCGCAGTACAAGCCAGGGCTTATGGATACTGCACAAATGGGCCGCCGTCTGTTTTACCAGCTTAACCCCCTCCGACTCGGAAGGAAGCCCCTTAAAAACCTCCGGATGCTGCGCCTGAGATACTCCGTTGTCAAAATTACGGTGGAACTGCTCTGCGCAGGTATAATTATGGCAGTGGTACACCTTCGCCCCGGCACAATAAGCAATTTTCCATCCCGCCTGCACCGCTTTGGCCGCAAACAGCATATCTTCATTAAAATTCACATGCCGTTCAAAGCCTCCCAGCTTACGGAAAACCTCTTTTTTATAAGCAGCGCACACATTGGAACAGAAATAGGTCTTAATTCCCATTTCAGGCAGCTGCCCTTTCCCCTTTACACAGCTCTCCTCCGGATAGTTAAACTGCCTGGTGTATTTTTCTATCTCTCCGCTGTCCTTTTCAGGCAGCTGCCTTGCATAGGAAACAGCAATGTCCTCTTCCGCGCTCAGCGCCGCCGTCAGCTCCTCAAGAAGCCTGTTGTCGGCCGGCAGCGCATCCTGAGTCATGCATACGAAAATATCCCCTGTGCTGCGGGCCGCTCCATCATTTCTGGTTCCACCATGATTGAATTCCCACTTGGAAAGATGGTGCACCTCGGCGTTCGGGTGCTCCCTGGCAAAATCTGTACCATACAGAAGAGCTTCAAAATATTTTTCTTCCGTATTCATTATTATGATCCGATTCGGCTTAAGAGTCTGTTTTTCCAGCCTGCTGATCAGCTCCAAAAACCTTTTCTCCGGCTTGTATACAGGGATAATAACATCAATCTTCATTCGTAACTTCCCTTTCCTTCCGGCCAGCATCATTCATTGCCGGATTAAAGCACATAAGAATAACTATAAACAGTTATCCTTAATTTTAGAAAAAGGGGCCTTGGATTGGCCCCTTTTAGCTCATTTCAGGTAATATCTTCTTTTTTGTCCTGATTTCCGGTTACCTCCCGGTATCCCTTGACACAATAGCGCTGTAGCTCTTCACAGACGGAGAAGGTGTATATTCCTCCTGCTCAAAGAAGAACTTGTGGAGAAGCACTACATTATCCTCCAGAGAGGTGGGGATAACACAGCTTCCAGCCTTACCGACCTTTCCGGTAACCCTGTTGGTTTCAAACGGGAAGCCGTCGGTTGCCACTACCTTATACTTGGTCAGTTCTCCCAATACCTCCAGCATCTCCGCCGTATTTAAATTGGTGGCCACATGCGGCATAACCGAATCCAGTATCGAGTTCAAAGTGGATACGGAAGCAGTCTTCGCCTTTTCAAAGCAGGCCAGCAGTACGGTACGCTGTCTCTCCGCCCGCTTGAAATCATCCCCTGCCGTATAACGGATACGGCAGTACGCCGTAGCCTGCAGTCCGTTCAGTGTCTGGAGGCCAGGCTGCGTAACCTTGACATAATTATCCGTTAATTTTTCCTTGCTTTCCGTACTGAACATACTGGCCTGGTAATTATTCAGATGCTTAATTTCATCTTCCTTAACATCAATCTGCACACCGCCCAGGCTGTCTATTGTTTCAATCAAACCTTCAAAGCCAATGCTGATGTAATTGGTAATGTTCATGTCCAGGTTCATGTTCAGCATATCTATCGCCTGCTTCGGCCCGCCAGCCGCATAGGCAGCATTGCATTTGCTGTATTTATCATTACCCAGATTCATATACGTATCACGGTATACGGAACAAAGCTTCACTTCTCCCGTATCCTGATTGATAGAAGCGATCATTATTGTATCGGAACGGTTTCCTTTATCCAGATTATCATTCCTGGCATCAATACCGAACAAAGCGATATTACGGTATCCCTTCATAGCTGTATTATTCTCTACCGTATCGTTGATTACAATGTCCTCTTCGTTAACATTGATTTTCTGAATGGAGGTCTGTTTCAGCACCGCCCAGAGAACAACTGCCAGCACAACAAGAGCGACCATTTCCACCGTAAACATAATGATCCTTCTTCTCTTTCTGGCCTTCCTCTTTTTGGACATGGACTTTTTTCCTTTGGAACTGCTGCCTCTTCCATCGGAATTCCTTCCGTCGCCATAACTGCCGCGGGAACTGCGGGGTTCGTCATATTCGTCACGGTAACCGCCTCTGCGGGGCTCTCTGTATTCATCACGTCCGCCTGCACTGCGTGAGCTGCCGTTTCGTGACGCGCTGTTGCGGGAGCCGCTGTTCCGGTTCCCTCCATTACCTCTCTGCGATGATGATGCCATACTTTTTTCTCCTGTTTCCTGTATTTCTAATAAGCATTCTCATTGATAAATCCTTTGAAAAAAGTAAGAAAAAGGATTTTGATATCAAGGGCCATGCTCCAGTTCTCAATGTAGTATATATCATATTCAATCCGTTTGCGGATGGACGTGTCCCCCCGGTAGCCGTTAATCTGTGCCCATCCGGTCATTCCGGGGCGCACCTGATGCTTTATCATATAGCGGGGTATTTCTTCCCTGAACTTCTCCACAAACTGAGGCCGTTCCGGTCTTGGCCCCACCAGGCTCATATCCCCCAGCAGGACATTAAACAGCTGAGGCAGTTCATCCAGGCTTGTTCTGCGCAGGAATGCCCCAACTCTGGTAATCCTGGGATCGCCCTTCACTGTCCAGCCCTTCTTCTCTTCACCGGGCTGCTGCTGCCGCATCGTCCGGAATTTATACATCATAAAGGTTTTATTATGAAGCCCTACTCTTTCCTGCTTGAATATAACCGGCCCCTTGCTGGTAGCTTTCACCAGAAGCGCCACAACAAGCAAAAGCGGCGATATCAGGATCAGTCCGAAAAAAGATCCTGCAATATCCACACAGCGCTTCGCCAGCGCGCTGAGCGTATTGGAAAGCGGCACATACCTGATATTGATTACCGGAAGCCCCATCAAATCCTCCATGTAAGGCTTTCCTGGGATCAGAGAATTATAATCCGGTATAAATTTGGTATGGACACCCGATTTTTCACATAAATCCACCAGCTCCTCCAGTCTGTCATAGCTTTCCAGGGAGAGCGTGATGGCGATTTCATCCAGCTTGTTTTCCGGTAAAATATAGAGAAGGTTGTCAATTGATCCTAATACCTTCACTCCCTTATAGGTTGCTCCTCTGGGCACTTTATCATCCAGAATTCCTCTTACCACATATCCCCATTGAGGGTTGGAATTGATTCTGTTGATATATTCTTCCGCTGCCCTGGAATATCCTACCAGAAGAATGTACTTGAGATTGTAACCTTTTTTCCTTACATAATACAGTATATAGCGGATAAGGGCGCGCATGAGCAGGGTATTTACCGTATTGACGGCACAGAAAATACCAACCATGCCACGGGAAAAATCGTGCACCTGGAAGGAACTGAAGGTATTATTTACCATAAACAGCACCGCCAGAAAAACTGTCACGCCAACGATGTTCGCCTTGCACACATTAACGATTTCCGATTCACTGCGCTGAACCCGTTTGGGTGAGTAAAGCTTGAACCAGTAATACAGAATCAGATATCCCGGCACAACAAAATACAGGGCGCTGAAATATATCTTCATATCCAACACGCCCACCTCAGGACCCGTATCTTTTAAATTGCTCCCTATTTTCAAATACCACGCAAGTATATAGGAGCCTGCAATAACAAATGCATCTACTATGACATGCAATCGGTTAAAGTATTGCTGGTTGTCCTTAATCATGGCTTCACCTGTTTCCCCATATACAAATTGTATTGTACAATAATAATCTTAAAAGCACAACTTAAATTTTCCTTAATCGCCATTTTACGACAGTGATGTTGTGTCTGTGGCGCATGCGTTAGGTATTGTTGCCCGGTCTGGGTCCGCTTCGGGTGGGAAGGGTCGTGGATGAGGGGAATTTTCAATTGCCATATCAGCCTTGGGCTGTTTCTAAAAGCCTGAAACGGCAGCTTGGACGACCTTGATACGGCAGGAACTCATCGCTGGCGCTCCTCAGACAGCTGCCGTATGGCAGGTTAAGCTGCCGTTTCAGGCTTTAAGAAACAGCTCCAAGGCTTCCCAGGCATTTGAAAATCCCCCTCACCCACGACCCTTCCCACCCGAAGCGGACCCAGACCGGGCAGCGATAGCTGACGTACCACAGACATAACGTCGGAAAGCTTTCGAAAGCCGGTTATGAGGACATTGCCGGGGCAAATTGAGGGGAGCTAAGGTATGTCTTATATTAAGATGTAATTGGTTGTCTGAAAGTTTTAAAAATAAATATTTTTTTTAATTTTTCCGGCGGTTTGAATGCTTGACAGGCCGGTGGCTTATATACGGCGGAACATATTGAGCCAGAGTTCCAGCTGTATGGTTATATAGTGCCCGAAATTGGCGGGTTTGAAACGGACTTTTCGGGCGCGGGCTTCGGGCGTTGCGCAAAGCCTGAAGCCCTGGCCCATGCCCTTAAGGTATACGCCTCCATAGCCTTTGGCGCAGAAGAAGAGGATTTTCATGAAAAATCCTGCGGCCAGGAAGGGGAGGTTCAGCAATAACTGGAAGAACGGCATGTTTTTGTAAATGAGGTATATGTTATTCCTGGAGGAGTGGGCAATTTTAAAAGGGTTGTAGCGGGAACCAGTGGTGGCGCTGCCGGCATGGTACACCCTGGCAGTGGGTTCGTAACAATTTTTGTAGCCCAGGATTCGGGCGCGGTAGCCAAGATCCACATCCTCCAGGTAGGCAAAGTGGATTTCGTCCAGCAGCCCGGTTTTTTCCAGGTATTCCCTGCGGTAGAGGGCGGCGCCTGCACATGCGGAAAATACGGGCACGGGAGCGTTGTAGTCGGCGGACGGCCGTCCCTTTCCTATTGCATAGGCCCAGCCAAGGGCGCTGTAAAGATCCCCGGCGCCGTCCATGACGTCCGGCTGTGCCATGGAAAGCATTTTGGTTGCGACGGAAAAAAGGGCAGGATCGCTGTCCATACGGCGTTCCAGCCTGCGGATGCAGCTGGGATCCACGGTAGTGTCATTGTTCAGCAGGAAGACATAAGGAGTTGCCGACTGTCGGATTCCCTCGTTTACAGCCTCCACAAAGCCTCTGTTTTCCGGAAAACGGATAAGTCGTACCCAGGGAAAAAGACGTTCCGCCATTTCCGCGCTGCCGTCGTCGGAACCGTTATCAACGATAATGACTGCAAATGTGGGTCCGCCGCGCTCCGGGAAGCAGTGTTCCAGGGAGCGGAGGCAGTTTTCCAGATATTGTATGCCGTTATAATTGGGGATAACTACGGTTGTTTTCAATGGATTTCCTCTTTCCTGTCCGGATCCCACAGAATGCGGAAGCCTCGTTTTCTTAAGGTCAGGCAAAAGGCAATGCTTGTCCTGACCGGATCGGCGCCGGCGCGTATTTCCTGCAGGGCCAGATCCAAATCCTTCCTGAATTCAGGCCGGACCTGCATGGTGCGGATGTCTGCGGCCTCCACATCCTGAGTGAGGACCGCCCGGTGCATGTACCCGCTGAAGCGGCGTTTAAGGCCGTCATAGCGCATGGTCACAGTAGAATCGGGCGATTCGTCGTATATTCCGCTCACCAGACGGCCATTCCTGGAAGGAAGGGGGCCGGCTACAGCGCCCAGATCACTGCGCTGGCTGAGCGCATCCGGCATAAACTCCAGGCGGTAAAAGCCCAGGTGCCTGGTATCTTCCGCCTGCACTTTCCAGCCGTGTTCCCTGCCAAAATCCTCAAGGGCTCTCCTCCCCGCTTCATAGGCATAGGTCTTGCTGGCAGGATTGGAGGCCGTGGAATTACGGTGGCAGCGCCAGTGGTAGAGGATCTTTGGGATATGGACATAGGCTTCCTCGGGCGTTCCTTCAAGAACCTGTCCCGCCGCGCGAAGCACCAGATCATAATCCTGTGCGCCGTCAAATCCGGTGCGCAGACGCAGACGTTTCATAACCGCAGCGTCCATCACCAGGAAATGACAGATATAATTATTAGACAGCAGCAAATCCAGGTTAAAGTCCGTTTTTCTGTGGGGCTCGTAGGTATTCTGCGCTTCGCCGTCACATTTATCTTCATCGGAATACAAAAATACGGGATGTATTCCGTTTTGTTCCTGTTTTTCCAGGGCGCAGGCCATTTCGTAAAGAGCGTCCCGGGTGAGAATATCGTCATGGTCAAGAAGGCCGATATAGGCTCCCTGTGCCAGTTCTATCGCCGCATTGGTATTTCCGGCAATTCCATCATTCGAGGCCAGCCTGATGTAGCGGATTCTCTCATCAGCCCTGGCTTCGGCCGCTTTTCTGACACTGTCTCCCGTGCCCGCATCCGCCAGGATGAGCTCCCAGCAGGGGTAGGTCTGTTCCTGAAGAGAATCCAAAAGCTCCTTCAGGTAAACAGGATCGGTTTCATAAGCCGGCACCGCAATGCTGAAGAGCACCGGTTCAGGCCAGCTGCGTCTGCGCTGGGCATCCAGTTCTGTCTCAGAGGGCGGCTGGTACCGGCTGCCCGTACCATTGCCTCCGGCCTCTTCCGCCAGGGAACGCTCCTGTAAAATACGTTCTTCCACGGCAGAAAATGCCGCGCCCAAGCCGTTTTTTTTCAGATAACGGAATGCCTTTGTGAAATTGGACAGGTTCAGAATATGTCCCATGCAACTCTCCTGTTTTTAAACTCTAAAGTGCAAGAAGCGGTGTCCACCCGAAAAAGAACGGATGGGCACCGATACCTGCCGGCTTTCTGCGCCGTGATATTCATTACTGTAAAAATAAGCTTCCGTCAGGGTACTGCGCATACACTGCGCAGTCCGTACACGCAGCATAATAACGTCCCTGCAGCTTCCCTTGCTTTATGCTTCGATCACTGCCTTCAGTTCTTCCGTCAGCTTTTCGTTCTTAGCCTTCGCATCCTCCAGGCTGGTTCCCTTAACGCCCATGTAGAATTTGATCTTGGGTTCGGTTCCGGAAGGTCTTGCACAGCACCAGGAATCGTTGGTCAGGTCAAAATACAGGACATTGGACTTGGGCAGTCCCGTAGGGGTTTCTTTCCCGGTTGCCAGCTCCCTGGTAATTCCTGTCTCGTAATCGCGGACATTTACCACCTCCAGCTCTCCAAAACGGGCGGGAGGATTCTTTCTCAGCTTATCCATCATTTCCCCGATCTGCCTGGAGCCGTCGATGCCCTTTAAGGTAATGGTGTACAGATCCTCTTTAAAATATCCGTATTTTTCATAGAGGGCAAGCATCTGATCCCACAGTGTCAGGCCATGCTTTTTGCACCATGCGGCAACCTCACACAGACACATAACCGCCACAACGGCATCCTTGTCTCTCGCGTGGGTTCCTGCCAGGCAGCCGTAGCTTTCCTCCAGGCCGAATACGTAGTTGTTGGATCCGGTCTGCTCAAACAGCTTGATCTGTTCCCCGATGAATTTAAATCCTGTGAGAACTTCAATCAATTTTACGTTGTAATCCGCCGCAATGGGGTCTGCCATATTGGTGGTAACGATGGTTTTCACCATGGCCGGGTTGACGGGCATGGTCCCTGTGGCGGTGCGTTCCCTCAGGATGTATTCCGCAATGAGCATGCCGGACATGTTTCCTGTAAACGGCACATATTCACCGCTCTTTGTATCCAGCGCATAAATGCCCAGACGGTCGGCATCCGGATCGGTTGCCATCACGATATCCGCATTTTTTTCCTTAGCAAGCTTAAGCGCCAGCGTAAATGCCTTGGGATCTTCCGGATTGGGATAATCCAGCGTGGTAAATTCGGGATCAGGCAGCTCCTGCTCCGGAACCACATACACATGCTTGAAGCCCAGCTCGGAAAGCACTCTTCTGACCGGCTTGTTGCCCGTGCCGTGGAAGGGTGTGTATACAATCTTGATATCGTCAGCCATTTCCTGAATCACTTCGGGATGGATGATCTGTTTTTTCAGCTCTACCATATAAGCATCGTCGATTTCGGAGCCGATTACCTGGTAAAGCCCTGCTGCCGCGGCGGCATCCTTATCCATGGTCTTCACATCGGCATAATCGGTAACCGCCTTCACCTCATCGATGATTTCCTTATCCTTGGGCGCGGTCACCTGGGCGCCGTCCTCCCAGTATACCTTATAGCCGTTATATTCCGGCGGGTTATGGCTTGCCGTTACCACGATTCCGGAAATACAGCCCAGGGTGCGCAGCGCAAAGGAAAGCTCCGGTGTGGGCCGTAATTCATCAAAAACATAGGCCTTAATGCCGTTAGCCGCCAGGCACAGAGCCGCCTCGTCCGCAAATTCAGGGGACATGAAACGGGAGTCATAGGCAATTGCCACGCCCTTTTTCTCTCCGCCCTGCTTTAAAATATAGTTTGCCAGGCCCTGTGTGGCCTTTCTTACCGTATAAATGTTCATGCGGTTGGTTCCCGCGCCGATTACGCCGCGCAGGCCGCCGGTGCCGAATTCCAGTTCCTTATAAAACCGGTCCTCGATCTCCGCTTCGTTTCCTTCGATTCCCTTCAGTTCCTCTTTTGTCTTCGGGTCAAAATAGGGAGCTTCCAGCCAGAATTTGTATTCCTCCATATATCCCATGTGTTTCTCCTCCTTTTCTTCCGCTTCCGCGGGCCTGTGCAGCAAATGTGCCGCCCCGCCGGGCGGTTATCTCTGATCTCAATCGTTGAAGAAGTCATACTGTCCTTGTTCAGTATACTACATTTTTTTATACCCGTAAAGAAAAGTCACTTTTATCCAGCGTAAAATTCGGGTTGTAATAGGGATCCCCCGCCTCCAGCTGCACCTTCCACTTTTCCCGGAAACGGGCGGATTCCTCATTATAGCGCGCCGCCTTTTCCCCGTCCGTATCCAGTCCCCTGGACACGGATTCATAATGATACAGCTCCGCAAAAGGGGTAAATACGTTCAAATAGCCCAACTGCCGCAGCTTCAGGCAGAAATCCACGTCGTTAAGAGAAACGGCAAAGCCTTCGTCCAGGCCGCCGGCCTCTTCATACAGCTTTTTTTTCACCATAAGGCAGGCCCCGGTTACCGCGGAAACATCCTGCGCATAGCAAAGCCTTCCCATATACCCCAGGTTTTCCCGTTTCTGACGGTAATGTGTATGCCCCGCCGTCCGGTGGGCGCCAAGGCCGATTACCACGCCGGCGTGCTGGATGGTCTTATCCGCGTAATACAGCTTTCCGCCCACAGCGCCCACATCCTCACGCTGTGCGTACATAAGCAGTTCCTCCAGCCAGTTTACGGTTATGACCTGCGTATCGTTATTCAGAAGCAGGACGTAATCTCCCGTGGCCGCGCCCACTCCAAAATTATTCACGGCAGAGTAATTAAAGGCCCCCTTGAAGGTTACTATTTTTATGGAAGGATTGTTCTTTAGCTCCTCATAATAGGAGAAGATTTCCTTTGTCTCGCTGTTATTTTCCACAATGACGATTTCGTAATTGTCATAGGTGGACTTCTCTATAATAGAAGTAACGCATCTGCGCAGATCCTCCACATGATCCTTATTGGGGATGATAATAGATATTTTCGGATCCCCGATGATTTCATAGGTGATCTTGAAAATGGTCTCAAAGGCCCTGGTGCTTGTGATGGTAAAATGCTCAAAACCATGCTTTCTCAGATGATCCGCCACCGCACCCCTTGCCGATTCAATGGCGTAGGGCTTGGCTTCGATTCCCGAGGCAACGCTGCCTGCGTGCAGTCTCCAGTAATACAAAAGCTTTGGCACATGCACCACATGCTCCGCCTTATCCGTAAGCCGCAGAATCATATCATGATCCTGGCTGCCGTCGAATTTCGTGCGGAACAGCTCGGTCCCGTCCAGAAGCTTTCTGGAAAAAACGCTGAAATGGCAGATATAATTATTGGCCCGCAGGTTGTCGATAGCGTAGTCCGGTTTAAAATGCATGGTAATCATCTGGTTGATGTCGCCGTTTTTAAAGGTGGCTTCATCACAGTAAACGTAATCCGCATTTTTCTCATTGATTGCCTTTACATATTCAAAAAGCACACAGGGATGCAGCATATCGTCATGATCAAATAGGCCGATATATTCTCCCGTGGCCATTGTCAGGCATTGGTTGGTATTTCCTGCAATGCCTTCGTTTTTTTCCAGCTTCCTGTAGTGGATGCGTTCATCCTCCTCAGCCAGCTTTCTGCAGATTTCTCCCACGTAAGCATGGGCATCATCCGAGCCGTCCGCCAGGCACAGCTCCCAGTTCCCATAGGTCTGCTTCTGCACGGAGCCGATCATGTCCCGCAGGAAATTTTCCGGCGTATTCCAAAGGGGGGTCAGGATACTGATTTTCACCATATTGGGAAAAACGGTTTCCTCCTGCCGCTTCCTTTCCTCCTCCGAAGGAAAGCTCTCCGTACCGTAATGCTTCATGGCCCTGCGTTCATTGGCCTTATACTTCATCTTCGTCACAACACCGCCGATGCTGCCGCAGTTTTTCACACGGTCCACCTGACGGATGGCAAAATGCATACATTTACGCAGAGGGGTGCTCGCCTTCCACACAGGGTTGTTCTTAATTCTGTCCAGCTTGAACTGCAGGTCATCCACCTGATCCTCCAGCTCCGCCACACGGCCCGCAAGATAGGTGCTTTTATAATGCTCCTGCTCGTAAGCCTCTTTATAATCCTTTTCCGGCACGACCGATTCCTGTCCGCCGTTCTTTTCTTTCTTCTGATCCATACGAATTGTCCTGCTCCTCTCAAAGTACGCCGCGGCCGGCCGCCTTCCTTTTCATACAGCCAGACGGCCGCCGGCCGGCATTCTCACAGCTGCCGCTCAGTGTACGATCTCCATGGTTTCCGCCGTCCACTGATACAGCTTCTGCCTGGAACAGCAGTCCTCCCAGAGGAAACCGATGCGGTATTCCCCTTCAGGCAGCGCCTCTCTTCCAAACTGCAGGCACACGCCCGTAAGCGCCACCATCTGCAGATGGCCCAGATTTTCCTGGATATCCGGCCTGTACTGCCTGCTGACAGGCAGCTTCCACACAGCGCCTTCCTCCCCGCCATTCTCCGCCGACGGACCGTCGCCCCGATCCACCGGCTTTAACAGAAGGTTAAAACGATACTGGCTGTTGTCCACCTGAAGCGCATAGCACCAGCCCTGGATAAAATAATTTCCGCCGCCGCTGCGGCCGGTTTCCCACTTACACAGATCACCGGCAAATTCAATCCCCATGCGCAGCACCTCATTGCACCACTCTGGACGTAAACCATCCCGCAGGCTTTCAGGCTCCACGGTATCCAGCCGATCCGTATACTCATATCTGTTTCCGGCGTAAAATTCCTGATCCAACACATCCTTCACCAGATATCTGTGGTAAAAAGGATCCCGTCCGTAAATATCCGGATGCAGCTCATAAAGCATATTCAGCTCCTGATGGAGGCGTTTCAGCTTCTCCACGCTGTCGTCCATGCCCCGGCTTAAGGACTCATGATGATAAAGCGCCACATCATTACAGATCACATTATAATAGCCCATCTCATAGACATGATAGCAGAATTCCACATCATTAAAGGCCACTCGCAGCGCCTCGGACAGACCTCCGGCCTCCTCATAAATACTTTTTTTCACAAGCAGGCAGGCCCCGGTCACGCCCAGCACATCAAAGGCCAGGCGGTTCCTGAGGAAATAATAATCCGTCCTGTCATCCCGAAACTGCAGCTTATGGGCCGGGCCCAGACGGATATTTGTGATCCCGGCATGCTGGATGGTATGGCTGCCCGGATAGAAAAGCTTCACACCTACCGCACCCACATGGGGAAGCACGGCCTTACGCATCATTTTTTCCAGCCAGTCTTCCTGGATAATTTCTATATCATCATTCAAAAGCATTACATATTCGCCGCGCGCCAGCCCCACGCCTTTGTTGCACATGGCGGAAAAATTAAATTCCATCGGCTCATACACATAACGGAACCGGCACTCCGGCGTCATCAAGGACAGCATGAGTTCAATGCGCCTCCGGTTCTTTTCACTGCTGCCGTTATCTACGACGATGATTTCAAAATTACGGTAGGTGCTGGCTTCCATCACGGAATGGATACATGTGGACAGGACGCCCGGATTGTCCTTGGAGGGAATCACGATGGAAACCATGCCTTCCGCCTTCAGGGGCCATCCCCGTCTTATGTATGCCGCGCTTTTGAGCTCTTCATATTTTTCTTCCATACCGAAAGGACGGATGGGGCTTGTATTATGGAAAAGCACGCTGTCAAAATGGCAGGCCTCCCCCGCCTTTTCCACCGCCTTCAAACAGAAATCATACAGATTGCTTCTGAAATCCCCGGAGCCCAGCCACGGGATATCCTGAAGGCTTTTGGTCCTCACCGCAAAGAGGTTCCCAAAATAAAAATAGGAAATCAACGTATCCGGGGACCAGTCCGGCTTCAGCCATGGATTCCGGCGCCTGGGTTCTCCTGAAGCGCTGTCGATTTCATCCTCGTCCGCATAAACCAGCAGCGCCTTTGGATGTCTGGCAAAATAATCTGCAAGAAGGGCCATTTCTTCCTTCTCCGGTTTTCCGCCGTCCCCATAGAACACCGCAATGTCCGCCTCAACCTCCTTTAAGGAAAACTTTTCCCCGCAGCCGCTGTAGGCGATATATTCCATGGAAAGCTCCTGCCCGAGCAGGACAGAGCCTTCCCTTTCCTGCTGTTCCTTTTTCAGAATCCAGTCATGATAGGCAACCGTCTGACTCACGATTCTGTTTTCATATTTTAAAGTCTGTCGTCTCCGCATAGGAGCCTGCAATATTTTCTTCAGGTTCAAAACCAGTGCCTCCTTTTGAGATTGGCATCCACCGCGGACGCCGTTTCCTCCGACAGCCATTCTATCTCGAACTCCACCTCTAAAATCCCATCGCCGCCCTCCGGCACTTTATCCAGCCGGATATTGATGTTGGGATCATTGCTGTGGAAAAAGAATACAGGATGGGGATCCTTTTTCGGCGTCAGCTCCCATCCGTTCATCGCCAGATAAGCCGGCTCCGACAACGGCAGCTCCATGCCGTTCAGCACGGCGCTCTCCATGCGTACAATACAGGAGCTTTCCGCAGGATCGATACGGATTCCCCTGACGCCCTCCTTCACAGGCACACTGATACGCATGTGATCATCCACAAGATAGCTTGGAAAATGATGATAGGAATGCTCCGGGCTGTAGCCCGCGCCGTAATCTTCGAATATCTCCACCTTTTTGCGATCAAGCCTTGAAAAAAACTCCTGCCATGGGATCGCCCTCCTGCCAAGCAGCACCCGCATATCGGAAACCGACACACGGTTGCCCGTAACGGCCTTTTGGAAACGACGTTCCCTGGCCCGGTATTCCTGCGCCCCCTCCTCGCTGATTCCCAGCTCCTTCAGGAATTCCTCCACAGGAAGTCCCTTACGCTTGCCGTCTCCCATCTGATAGCAGTACAACGCACGGAAAGCCAGCGCATTGGAATCCACACATTCCTCAAAGGTCCACTCATAATCAATCAGGTTCCAGCGGCCCTCTTTATCTACAATAATGTTTCCGAATACCAGATCATAATCCGATACCGGCACCTGCGCCCTGTAACGGATTTTATCCAGATATGCCCCGAAAAGGCTGCGGAAGCAATTCATGTCCTCCCGATCCAGGCAGTCATCCATCATTTCCTCCAGCGTACAGCCCTCCAGATATTCAAACTGTGCTTCCGGCAGGCCCTTCCCGTCCTTTATCAGATGACATTCATTTATAAAAAGTCCGCTTCCTTCGTATCTTTTTTTCAGTTCCTTATAAAATTTCGCTATATTTTCCACATGCTCGGCCGCTGCCGGCGAATCCGGTATTTTGCGGACGATACGCCTTTTTTCCTGCTCCACAATATCCGTACGGATAGCATAAATATCCGCCCGGTCATTGGAGAATTTCGTATAAACGGTGTCCGGCGCAGGTCCTGTCATCACCATGTAGGAGTTGCTGTACATGGGGAATATGCCTTCCCGGATCACCATATCAAAGGCATTTTTCTCATCGAAAAGAAGCATTCTGTCCGCATCGAAATTCCGCAGGTTCTTGCTCAGCTCGCCCACCTTGGGAAGGCGTCTGTCGGAATAAATGGTGTCGGCAAATTTATAATCCGGGTAAGGGTAGTAAAAATGATAGTCAGCAACACCGCATTTACGCATCAGCCTCTCCAGGCCGTTCCTGGTAAAGGTGCGCACTACGCCGCCGTCAGGATAATCCTCAATCCCCGCGAAAAACCGGGATAAATGATCCTCCGCGCAGCCGGCCCAGTACTTCATCCCCATCTTGTTTTCTATGGCAATGACCAGGTTGCCGTCCTTTTTTACATGCTTCTGGTTAATGTTCAGGAAATCCTCAAAGGGCGCTTCCGTGGGAATGTAGCTCTGTCCGTATTCGAAAACGCCTATCAGCAGGACATAATCGTAATCGCAGGGCAGAATCGGTTCTATATCATTGAAATTCCCCACATAAATCGTTACATTGTCATATTCCTGGTTGCGATAGGCATTGATGAGACTCCTTTTTTTGGATAAATCCACACAGGTGACGCTGCCGGCCTTACGGGCCAGCACTCCTGTGACCGCTCCCATACCGCTGCCTACCTCCAGCACCTTCGTATTTTTATCCATGGGAAGCCAGGCCGCAATATTTTCCCGCTGCGGCGAAAGATGATAAAACACAGGCCAGCTGCGCTTTTCCTCTATTTTTTTCTGGTATTCCTCCGGCGGATAATTTTTTACAATATCCAATATTTCATCCTCTACCGTTCCGTCACAGTAGAAGTCTTCTCCGGGGTAAAAGGATAAGTCCAGTTTCACTTTCCCTATCTGCTCAGTCATCTTTGGCCCCTGCCTTTCGCACTCTATAATCTGGCAACCTTCACATCAGATTCCATATCGAAGTATCCCACCGTATCCCTGTCGGAAATCACGGTCAGGTTCATAATATCATACAGACGGTGGTATACCGTAAAGGAATCTCCCTTATATCCGGTCACTCCCAGAGACAAAAGGTAATCGCCGCCCTGCAGCCTCACCTTCTGTGAAAAAGTAATTTCCAGCTCTTCCCCGGCCTTTACCCCTTCCAGGAACGCCCGCTCCACCATGGTATTCGTCCCGGTAATTTCCACGCCCTTGATATTTTTAATGGAAAGCGCAAAAATCGGCGCGGGCACATCCTCGTGGATATGCACCCTCATATGCATGGTAAAGGGATCACCCTTCAGTATGGTTGTCGTCTCCACACCATTTCCGTCCGTCACATAATAATCTATAATCTCCGCTTCCTTCGTTCCGTATTCCAGCGCCTGAGGATTTACTCCCTGCGCCTGTGTTCGGGGATGCTTTTTCAACGCAGTCCGACCTGACTTTTCACTGGCGGAGGCTTCGTTTTCCGCGCTGTTGTTTTCTTTACTGTTGTTTTCCTGAGCGCTGCCGTTTCCGAAAACATTCTCATTGACCGTACCGCCGTCCGCCTTTGCCGCAGCAGCCCGTATGTCCTTATCCTGAAGCAATCCGCCTTTGCCGCCTGTTTCGGGCATTTCATACTGTCCCACCAGCACGCGCTTGTAGGCGTCAATCATTTCTTTGGGGCTGCCCTCACCCAGCTTTACGCCCTGATTGAGCAGTACGGCCCGATCGCAGTATTTGCTGATGGCGCTCAAATCATGGCTGACAAAAAGAATGGTCTTTCCCTGCTTCTTGAATTCTTCGAACTTATGATAGCACTTTGCCTGGAAAAAAACATCGCCAACGGAAAGCGCCTCATCCACAATGAGGATTTCCGGATCGATATTGATGGCCACAGCAAAAGCCAGCCTTACAAACATACCGCTGGAATACGTTTTGACGGGCTGGTATACATATTCTCCGATATCCGCAAAATCCAGGATATCCTGAAGCTTTTCATCTATTTCCTTTTCTGAAAACCCGATCATGGTTCCATTCAGATATACGTTCTCAATCCCGTTGTACTCCATGTTAAAGCCGGCGCCCAGCTCCAGCAGCGCGGAAATCCGCCCGTTGACTGCCACCACGCCGTCCGTCTCATTAAGCACGCCGGTAATGATTTTAAGAATCGTGGATTTACCGGAACCGTTGGTACCGATGATCCCCACGCACTCCCCCTGATAAATATCCAAATCCACATTACGCAGGGCATAATGCTCCCTGTACCTTTTCTTGCGGGCCAGGCCCAGGGAATCCACCAGACGATCCCTGTTATGATCATAGAGTTTATATACTTTATTTAAGCCCTCCACATGGATGGCAAGCTGTCTTTCTTCCATTTTTGCTCCCAACTGCGCGTTTTTGACGATACGGCGCTTACATGATATCCGCGAAATGTACCTTCAGGCGTTTATAAACAAGCGCGCCGATACAGAACAGCACCACCGTGATAATCCAGAAATACATCGTGGAATAAAAATCCTCCCAGAACCACTGTTTTTCATAAATGGAGCTGCGGTAGCCTTCCACAATATAGACAAGCGGATTGATTTTCACCAGCATCTGGGCCTTTTTGCTCAGAGTCCCCAGCTGCCAGAGAACCGGAGTCGCCCACATGCCAATCTGCAGGCCGATGCCCACTATCTGCTGAAGATCGCGGAAATAAATGACCACGGAGCAGGTGGTATAGCTGATAGCCAACACCAGGGCAAACATACAGAAGCTGTAATAAAAAGTCTGTAGCGTATACAGGCTGGGGGTAAAACCATAGAAAAATGCTATGATTAAAAGCACCAGCACAAAAAAGCCATGGATGAACGTGGCCGCAATAATTTTAATAATAGGCAGAATGCTTATTTTAAATACTACTTTTTTTACCAGATATTCATATTCCAGCAGCGCCATCATCCCGTTAGTGAGCGCTTCGGAAAAATAGAACCAGGGAACCAGTCCCGCCGTCAGGAATACTAGATAGGGAACTTCAATCCCATCTCCCAACAGCTGCGCCTTCTGCGGCATAATTACCTGAAATACCACATAATACATCGCCACAGTGACCACCGGCTGCACCATGGCCCATATGCCTCCCATATAGGATCCCGCATACCGGCGTTTAAAATCGTTCTTCGCCAGACGCCATATCAGCCGCCGGTTCTGGTAAAGCTCAAACGGGAGGAGGATTATCTTATCGTAAAATTTCAGTACGGCTACTACCGCCGCCGCAATTAACGTGCAGGCGATAATCTTCTTTATCAGCTCGTCAGTCTGGTTTGCCAGCGGATTATGGTAACACGCAATAATCACCCCCATGATTAACATTACGAGGGTGAATATGGTTAGTCCTGTCTTTTTGCTGATGCCCTGTCTGAGCGCGGGCTTCTCTTTTCTCTTCTTGTTATTCATTCCTGTTTTCCGGTTCACTCCGCTTTATACTCTTTGATTCCGCCCCATTTAGTATCCTTTTCAGACTGGATCAGCTCCATACCTTCGGGAATAGGCCATTCCACTCCGATATCCGGATCATTCCATGCAAGGCCGCCTTCATCATTCGGATGATAGAAATCCGTACACTTATAGGCAAATTCGGCATAGTCAGAAAGCACCAGGAAGCCATGGGCAAAATTCTTCGGAATAAAAAACTGCTTTTTATTCTCTTCTGTCAGAAGCACGCCGAACCACTTTCCGAAGGTGGGGGAATCAGCCCTTAAATCCACCGCCACATCATACACCTCGCCCTTCAGGACGCGCACCAGCTTATCCTGGGGATAATGTATCTGGAAATGAAGGCCTCTGAGCACTCCTTTTTTTGAAGCAGACTGATTATCCTGCACGAATATCTGATCGATTCCTGCCTCTTTATAATCATTATAATTATAGGTTTCCATAAAATATCCGCGGTTATCGCCGAAAACGGTGGGAGTAATCACCTTCAGCCCTTCAATTTCACATGTTTCTACCGTAATTTTTCCCATTTCTGTAATTCCTCGTTTCTGATATCAATATTTTGCTTTAGCACAGCCGCCCGCTAAAGGAAGGCCTTTACAGTCCGTTGGCAACCTCTACCATGTATTTTCCATAATCCGTTTTCATCAGCGGCTCCGCCAGCTTCAAAAGCTGTTCCCTGGATATAAAGCCGCGCTTAAAGGCAATTTCTTCAATACAGGAGATATACAGGCCCTGTCTTTTCTGGAATGCGGATATGAAATCCGCCGCATCCAGCAGGGAATCGTGGCTTCCCGTATCCAGCCAGGCGAAGCCCCTTCCCAGAGTTTCCACACGGAGAGTACCCCTGCGCAGGTACTCATTGTTTACAGCCGTAATTTCTATCTCTCCTCTTGCGGAGGGCTTTACGCTCTTTGCAATTTCCACCACATCATTATCATAAAAATACAGCCCGGGAACCGCATAATTGCTCTTGGGATGCTCCGGCTTTTCCTCAATGGAAAGTGCCTTTCCGTCCTCATCAAACTCAACTACGCCGTATTCTCTGGGGTCGCGTACATAATAACCGAAAATTGTAGCTCCCTTCTCCCGGGAAGCAACGGTCCGCAGCACTTTGGAAAAGCTCTGCCCATAGAAAATATTGTCTCCCAGTACAAGCGCCACGCTGTCTTTTCCGATAAATTCCTCTCCGATAATAAATGCATCCGCCAGTCCTCTCGGAGCTTCCTGTACGGCATAGGATAAAGTCAGCCCAAGCTGCTCTCCGGTCCCTAAAAGTTCCTTAAATATCGGAAGATCCCTCGGTGTGGATATGATGAGGATTTCCCGGATATCCGCCAGCATCAATATGGACAAAGGATAATAAATCATTGGTTTATCATATACCGGCATAATCTGCTTGGATATTGCTTTGGTCAGCGGATACAGTCTGGTTCCGCTTCCTCCTGCAAGAATAATTCCTTTCATGGTCGTGCTCCTCCTTTCAGAGGCCCTTTTTCCACCGGGCCGTTCATCACTTACCTGAAACCTTATCTCATAAAGCACTGCAGTGTTGCCGCAAAATTAAGGCTGTTACACTGCAGTGTCTGCACTGTCTTAACTAAATGACATTGCCCGCTGAACTGTTACGAACCGCTACCATTATTTGTACATCTCGTTGTAATATTTCTGGTAATCACCGCTGGTAACGTTTTTCATCCAATCCTCATGCTCAAAGTACCATGCAATGGTCTTCTTTATGCCTTCCGCAAACATGGTTTCCGGTTCCCAGCCGATTTCCGCCTTGATCTTATCCGGTGCAATGGCATATCTGCGGTCATGGCCCTTGCGATCCTCCACATAGGTAATCAGATCTCTGGAAACCAGCGTCCTTCTCGGATCGTCCTCAGCCAGCATTTCCTGGAGGGTATCTATGATAATCTCAATGATCTGTATATTCTGCTTTTCATTATGTCCGCCGATATTGTATGTTTCAAAAAGTCTGCCGTTCTCCTGTACCATATCGATGGCCTTTGCATGATCCTCAACGTACAGCCAGTCACGCACATTCTTGCCGTCTCCGTAAACGGGCAAATTCTTTCCATGAAGCGCATTGTTAATAATCAGCGGAATGAGCTTCTCCGGGAACTGATAAGGGCCGTAATTGTTGGAACAGTTGGTAATATTCGCCGGGAAATGATAGGTATCCATATAGGACTTAACCAGCATGTCCGAGCTGGCCTTACTTGCGGAATAGGGGCTGTGAGGCGCATAAGGAGTTGTCTCGTAAAAATACTCACCCTCATTTTCCAGGGAACCGTATACCTCGTCGGTAGATACATGAAGGAATTTCTTTCCTTCCTTAAAGCTGCCGTCGGGATTCTCCCATGCCGCCTTGGCACAGTTCAACATGACTGCAGTGCCCAAAACATTGGTCTGGACAAAAATTTCCGGATTGCGGATGCTTCTGTCCACATGGCTTTCCGCCGCAAAATGCACCACTCTGTCAATGTCATTTTCCGTAAAAATCTTTTCAATCGCTTCCTTATCACAGATGTTGGCTTTAACAAAGGTATAGTTCTCCCTCTCCTCCACATCTTTAAGATTTTCCAGATTGCCGGCATAGGTGAGGGCATCCACATTGATAATCCGGATTTCGTTGTCATATTTCCTGAACATATAGTGGATGTAATTGGAACCAATAAATCCTGCGCCGCCTGTTACCAAATAAGTTCTCATATTTTTCTCCTTTGTCTCCGCCTTAAAAATTAAATGCCCTGCAGCCGTTCTTTCTGCCGGAATCCGGCCGGTCTTCTTTTACACCGCAGGCTGCCGCCGCTTTAAAAAGCTGTTAAACAGGCAGAGGAACTGACATTAAGCTTAATTTTAATTAGTATACCACAAAATTCTTGTTTTACCAAATAAAACCTTGAAAATGCAGCGCCGAAAGGCGCTGGCAGGTTGTAAATAATCCTCTCGATACTTTTATACTTAAATATTTATTTTCCACATCGCTACGCCCTTTTCATGTTTTTATCCACACCCTTTAGGCATTCGTAGCCTTC
>NZ_VUMI01000018.1 GCF_009696275.1 Eisenbergiella porci | reverse complement strand
ATACCTCACTGTTTTAATAAGATTTTTTACTAACCCGCAAAGTCAGTAATCTTATTTTACTCTGAGGTATTTTTTTCTCAACCCTCTTTCTCGGAATTCCCTATATTTGAATTATACAGGAAGCTCCTGTATTAAGTTTTTTGCCATTTACGGATTATTGCTTCGAAAAGGAAGCGCCGAAATGAAAGAACGGCCGGACGGCCGAATACTGCAGCAGCATAGATACTGCTGTGTGACGAAATAATAATAACATACTAATTTAATAATATCAACATCAAACTCAGTCGGATACAGAACTTTTTCACGAAGAAATATAGTTTCAGGCCAACTCAAACATAACGAATCCTTACTTTACACCAACTTTTTTCTGTAATACCCGTAAGGCATTTTCACCTTCTGCCTGCCAAAGGTGATGTCCGGAGCCAATGGCCTGTGCGGCGGGGCTGTCAGTTACCGGCGGTGCGGGGGGCCTGTCCTGGCGTATGGGGCCTTGGGGCAGAGGGCGGCGGGGAGGGGGAATTCACCGATACTTACGAAGTTTTGGAGCTGTTTCTTAAAGTAACCGAAGGAAGCTTTACCCGCAATACGGCAGCTGTCTGAGGAGCCTGCGACGAGTTCCTGCCGTATCAGGGTTGTAAAAGCTTCCTTCGGTTACTTTTAGAAACAGCCCAAAACTGAATAGTATCGATGAATCCCCCTCCCCGCCGCCCTCTGCCCCAAGGCCCCATACGCCAGGACAGGCCCCCCGCACCGCCGGTAACTGACAGCCCCGCCGCACAGGCCATTGGCTCCGGACATCACCGCCTCCCCTCAGGAATGAATCCGGCTGCCGGTGTTTTTCTTTTCTATGAAAATCTGGCTGCTTATTCTTTCCTGCAGTTCAGGCACATGGGAAATAATCCCGATCATCCTGTCGCTCTCCACCAGTCCCATCAGCGCGCTGCAGGCCTGATCCAGGGACTCGGAGTCCAGCGCGCCGAAGCCCTCGTCGATGAACAGGGCTTCCACCCGGATTCCCCCGCTCTCCGCCTGGATAACATCGCTCATGCCCAGCGCCAGGGAAAGGGAGGCCTTGAAGCTTTCCCCGCCGGAAAGGGTTTTCACGGAACGGTATTTACCGGTGTAATAATCCATAACCCGGATTTCCAGGCTGTCCTTGCTTCGTCCGTCGCCCGCCTCCTCCACTCTGGACAGCTCGTACCTGCCTCCCGTCATCCGGCGCAGACGCAGGTTGGCGGCCTCCAGGATATCCTCAAAATAGCCGGAAAGCACATACTGCTCAAATACCAGCTTGCGGGCATTGTTCCCTGAAGCCATATTGTCCAAATCGCGGATGATACCATAGGCCTTTTCCCGCTTCTCCATATCGTCCTTTTTCGCCTTCAGGAGCCGCAGGGTACGGGCGGCGTCTGAAGCGGCAATACTGCAGTCCGTGCGCAGACGCTCTCCTTTTCTTTTTTCTTCCCTGAGTTCGTCCCGTTTTTGGGCTAAAGGCGCGGTATCCGTCTTTTCCTTTCCCTTCAGCTCCTCTTCCATATGGGCGCAAAGCTCCGTCAGAGAAGCGGCCTCCATCCGGTAACGGGAGATGCTCTCAGACAGACGCCTTCTTGCTTCTTCCTCAAGAACCGCTTCCAGATAGGCCTCTTCCCCGGAAAATCCGCCGTTTTCCAAAGCCGCCTGCCATTTGCCGCGGGCTTCCCGGCATTCCTTTTCCAGAGCCGCCTTATCCGCGGCCAGCCGTTCCAGATTCTGCCTGCGCACTGTCTGCGCGGTTACCAGGCCTGCATAGCGTTCCGCCTGCTCCTGCACCTGCGCCCGGCTGTGCTGTCCGGCAAAATCCGCTAATGTTTCAGGAAATGCTTCTATCTCACCGTGCAGACGTTTTTCCTCCTCCGCAAGCTGCCGGTTCTGCTCCTCCTGGGCTTCCAGCTCCGCCCGGGCCGCCGCCGCCAGGCCATGTAGCAGGGTCAGCCTGGCGCTGCTTTCCTCATAAGCCTCCTGCAGCCGATTCAGCTGCTCCTCGTCGGGCACGTCCTCATCTGTGTGCGCTACCTTCGGATGTTCCAGGGAACCGCAGACAGGACAGGGCTTTCCCTCCTCCACCAACCGGGCCGCAAGCCCGATTACGGCCCTGCGGTACCGGTTCTGCGCCTCAGTCAAAGCCTGCTGTTTCTCCCCTGCCTCCTTTTCCTGGGCAAGGTAATCCGACTGCTGCCTAAGAAGCTTTTCCCCCAGCTGTTTCTTACGCTTCTCTCCTGCTTCCTGCCGGGCCTTCTGCTCCGCCTGCGCCTGCATGATATCGTAAAACGCAAGCAGCCGTTCCCTGTTTTCATAAAATTCCCTGCAGGACGCAAGCCCGGCCTCATCCCTGACGATAGCCTCCTGCTCCGCCTGCTGCTGCCGGGAAAGCGCCGCAACCTGCTTTTCCAGGGAGTTTACCAGCTGGTATTCCGCGCGGATTTCCGCCGCATGCTCCGCACGCTTCAGCCGCTCCTCCTCCTGCTTCATTTCCTCCGCCTTTTCCTTCAGCCTCTCCAGCTTTTCCCGCGTCTCCTGCAGCCTGGCAAAGGATTTTCGGACGCTCTCCGCCTGTTCCATCTGCTTTTCCAGCTCCACAAGCTCTCCATCCACCCTCTCTGCCTGCTTCCCGGCCGCCTTCTCCGCTTCCCGGTACTGTTTTTCCAGCTGTCCGAGCCTTTCCATCAGCAACTCATAAGAATAACCGCCGCCTTCAGTGAGTTCCTTCCAAATCTCATCCTCCGTGGAAAACTGGCGCACATCCTCATCCATCCGGTGACGGTACTCCATCACTTCCTTATACAGATTATTGGCGTCCTCCCGCAGTCTTGCCGCAAAACGATCATAGAGCGCCGTATCAAAAATCTCCCGGAAAATCCGCGTTTTTTCATTGGGAGAGGCCGTGAGCAGCCGGGCGAATTCGCCCTGGGCGATCATGGAAATCTGCTTGAACTGCCTGTAATCCAGCCGCAATATTTCCTGGATTTTCCTGGTCACCTCGCTGCTGCCCTCCACAGCGGTCCCGTCCGGCAGTGTGAGCACCGCTTTTTCCCGCTCCTTTGTCATGGCGGCTTTGCCGTTTTTCCGCTTCTTCGGCCGCATGTATTCCGGGTTCCGGTAAATCCGGTAACCCTCTCCGTTATGCTGCATCACAAGCTCCGCGAAGGTGGGCGTGTCATCCTCCGCAAAGTCGCTGCGCACACTGTTTTTTTCCCGGATTTCCCCGCTCATGTTTCCGTAAAGCGCATAGGTTATGCCGTCAAAAACCGTTGTTTTTCCCGCTCCGGTCTGTCCGGTAATGAGAAAAATGCCGTTTTCCGACAGCTTTGTAAAGTCCACGGTCTGGCTGTCCCGAAAAGGACCCCAGCCACACAGCGTCAGCGTAATTGGTTTCATTCCTATCCCTCCTGTATATCACAGGCCCGCCTGCAATACTGCATCGTCCAGCAGCTTAAAAATTCCTTTCAAACCTGCTCCACCCTCTTCACCGTTTCTTCCGTCACCTGTTTCCTCGCTTCATCCATCTCACTGCCGCGCACCAGGCTGTAAAAATCAGCAAAAAGCTCCGCCGTACTCTTCCTGCGGATGGCATGCCGCTGCATCGCCGACAGCCGGATTTCCTGCTCCCTTTTGGAAAGCACGATCTGACAGATATTGGGGTATACGCTGCGCAGCGTCCCGATGGGATCAATCAGTTCCTCCTCGTTGGTGAGCACGGCCTGAATATAATCCTCGGCCTGCGCGCCTTCCGCGCCCCCCTGCTCCATCAGTTCCTCCAGGCTTCCCCTGATTTTACGGAGCCTGTGAAGGGGAACAAGGGGTCTTTTTTTCACCGAAACCTCTCCCTTTTCCAGAAGCTCCACCACATTGATGCTCTTTTCATGCCCGCATTCCGAAAAGCTGTAGGCCAGCGGCGCTCCCGCATACCACACATTTCCCGGCCCCATCTGCTGCGGCTTGTGAATATGCCCCAGGGTCACATAATCAAAGGGGGCAAAGCAGCGTCCGTCCACGTTGTCAATGCCTCCCACATGAATGGTTGTTTCCGCGTCGGAAAGCTCCGGCTCCCGCTCCTGCCAGGTTACAAAAAAATGGGTGATCAGCACATTTCTTTCCTGCTCATCCAGCTCTTTTGGCAAAAGAGAGGCCACCGCCTCTTCCGTCGTCCTGCAGCCAGCCGCTGCCGGGCGCACAAAGGGCATCAGGTAAAAATTCACCGGGCCGTATTCATCCGTAAGCGTCACCTGCTTCAACGGAGAACGGCTGGCCCCTGCAATATAAAGTCCCTGCTTTTCCAGAATTGCCTCGCCGAAGCCAAGACGCTCCGGCGAATCATGGTTTCCCGCGATTACCAGCACCGGAATGCCCTCTGCAAGCAGCTGCGTCAGAAATTCATCCAGCAGCTTCACCGCCTCCGCCGGAGGCACCGCCCTGTCGTAAACATCCCCGGCAATCAGAAAGGCATCCGCCTTTTCCTCTCTGGCCGCTTCCAGCATCTGGTCCAGGATATAACGCTGATCCGGAAGCTGTGAAAAGTCATTCATGCTTTTCCCGATATGAAGATCCCCTGTATGAATCAGTTTCATCTGATTCCTCCTTTCTCTGCCAGCAGGGCAGAGAAGCACAAAGGCATAAGCCCGCCTCCGCTGCCTGTGCAGCGCATATCGTAACCATGCATCAGGCTCCGGCCTGCACCAGCAGCCGGCCATCCTTCGCATACCAGCGGACGCCGTCCGTAATCACGTAATCCTCGCCGCCGCGCAGTGCTTTTATGAAATCCTGTCCATCAGCCAGCTTCCTTGGAAACGCTGTCCCTCCTCCGAAAATCGTAGTGGAATGGACATCCGAGCCGCCCGTCACAGGAAGCCCGTGTTCCTTTGCATAAGCCCTGGCCTGTCCGTCCCAAACCGTGCTTTTATGGGATAAGCTCAACGGACTGGTATGGGTTGCGTTCAGACCCTCCACACCGTCAACAAACTCAGGGAACAGCCGTACCTCCGGGATATAAGCCTCCTCCCGGAACGGATGTGCATGAACCACCATGCCGCCCCCTTCCTTTACCAGGCGGTACTGCTCCTTTACATCTGCTTCCTTTATTTGGGGATGCGCCGCCAGCCATTCCGGCGTCAGCCCGTAAATCAGGAATTCCGTCCCGCAAAAGCCGGCCTCCCAGCCGAAAAAAACATCAAGGCCAAGCCTTTCCCCTTCTGCCCTTGCCTCCCGGTAGCCCTTTGCGAATTCCGCCGTCCACTCCTCCCAGGGAAGCGACCTGTCCACCGCCGTATTGCCTCCCCAATTGTGATCCGTCACAAAAATCCCGGTATAGCCCGCCGCCTTACAGGCCCACGCCATCTGTGCCCCTTCCGCTTTCCCGCAGGCGCTCCCCTGCGAAGTGTGAAGGTGTGTCTCATATAAATAAGGATATGCTTCCCTAATCGTTTCCGCTGTCCATTCTGTCATGACTCTTCCTCCTGTAAAACCTGATGTCAGTTTATCCAACCATTTTTCCGTCTGGCCTGCACTATCGCTCCACCGCACTCCAATTACACAGAGCTTCGCGTTGTGTAACCCTGCGCAGCTCATCCCGCACCTCCATCAGTGCAAAGCCCAGAAGGTTTTCTCCCCGCCATTTTAACGGGTCCCTGGCCTCCGGTGAAGCTGCCGGGAGACGAATCCCTCAGATGCCGTCAAAAGGACTGGCCTCTGCCAGCACGCTGTCCCCGGTGGAAAGCAGGAAATCGCGCAGCGCCCGGTTTTGACTGAATTTGCACCAGTTGCCGTTCAAAACAATGGAATATTTTGCCCTGTCCCACAGGGTCTGGTCGAAATTCCGTACCTTCCTCCCCAGCGCCTTAATCTGCTTCGGATCCCGGCTCTCCAAAATCTGTGCGCGAATCTCCCCATCTCCAAACAGCTCCGCTTTCGCTGCCATCATGAATTGCTCCATACAGCAGTAGGTATGCACAACTGACCAGTTCCTCCGAAGAAAGGTCTTCCAGCCAGGAGAAAAAACGGCCTATATAATCTTCCCCATAGCCCATTCGCCAACCAATAGAGTACCGCTCAATTTCCGGATAGGCCAGCCAGGGCGGAGGCATCAGTTTTTTATCTTTTAAGTACATATACATCATCCTTTCATGTGCCTGAACACTTTCTATTTTATTTTTTCCTGACAATCACTACATTCTTTATAGCAGACAAGGCACTTCATCCCGCATGGAGCAAACATTAAAGCATAGTCCCATATACAAAGAGTGGGGGCATTTTCGATAAAGCCCAGATAAACCCCATTTGAATTATCACCACCGTTTTAAGAAAAGGGATTCCTAATTTTGCCTGTAAAACTCAATAAGCTCTCCCGCATGCTCAGAAAAAATATTTGTACAATAGTATCCTGTTATCATCTTTTCACCTCTTCAAAATCAACTATTCTTTTGCCAGGAAGCCAACTTATGTACAGTAACCTACACACAGACCAGCCTGGCTATACGATCCGCTGATTCCTCTGTCAGCAGGAAGAAACTTTCATCATTCTATAACCCGGAAATCATACGTTGCCTGTGTTCCCGATAAAGCAGCGCAAAAATCAATGTAAATCCGTTTTATTCTTTCAAACTCCATCTAACATAGGCCCATTGTCTTTTCGTATTATCAACATTTTCATCATCTACAGGAGTTCCACATTCCTGATAGACATAAAAATCATAAAGATTTTCTCTATGCTTATCAAAATAATACTCCGTTCCGTTAATATAAGCATATTTTATTTGTTCCTCTGTAAGTTTACCGCCGTACTCGTAACCATCTGGCAGTCCCATATTTGACCAGTGGAGCTGCCTTCCATGCAGGACAAACTTTTTTTCCACATTCCTCAGGATAGAGGCGTAAGCGATTTTTGAAACCTCCGACACCCGTGACCGATCCAGCCCGAACTCCTTAATTACCAGCTCAATCTCATTTCTTATCTCTTTATACTCATGGTTTTCCATAGTCCACTCTACCATCTGATACCGGAATTTACATTTGTTTTACACAAACATCATAGCACAAAAAGTCATTATGTTTTGCCGGAATGATCTTAAATTCAGTATCCCTGTATCCTCGTTTATAATGTATTTTTTTCGCAGGCAGCAAAGCGTCCAGTACAATCTCTGATTTGTCGAATACACTCCATCCCCCACAGATAAAAACGCAGGGTCAGGATTATTCCATTTTCTCCGAAATCATTTCAGTTCTACAATGACAGACCCCTTCATTGCATCCGCATCCTTCAGTAAACTGCTGTACAGGCTTTTCGATACAGTTTCAAAACTCAGGCTTTTATCATCTGTCAACACGACAAAGCAGCTGTCTTTCTCAGCATTAGGCATTCTCCCGTTTAACTCCAGCCTGTACTTGTATATGGTATCATCACATTTCCATGTGCCATCCTTCATTTCATCCTCTCTTTCCTGCGCTTAATGCCTAAATACCAAACAATCCATTGGATTCACTGCCGCCCGGGCATTACAATTTACATATCATTATATATTCTTCTTCATTTTCAGCAACCGTTTGAAATCCGACATTTTTATACATATTCACGGCATAATTGGCTTTTTGGACTGCTAAAGAAGCCTGTTTATAACCATTTTCCCTTAGCAGGGCAAGCATCCTTTTCATTAAAGCCGTACCGATTCCATAGCCTCTGTACTCTTTATATAAGGAAATCGCAAATGAAGGGGTTTCGTTATCTATATGGCCGTAATCATCCATAATACGGACCCAGGCGGCGCCAATGATCTGAGCATTCGCCTCTGCAACCAGGCCAAAATCTCCGGCCCTTTTTCCAAACCCGGCTACATACACCTGTAATTCCGGCTTCTTTATTATATTTTTTTCCGGCGGCTGTACTCCCTCCGGAACAAATATTGCCTCATATAAGAAATCCTCTAAAACAGCTGTCTCATTTTCATTTATTTCCCTGATTATATAATTCATTCCATACCTCCGATTATCTGCCATTTAGTAATCCATTCCTGTTTTATCCCCAGATATCCGGAATATCAGAGACTTTCAAAGCTTTCATTTCTTTTTCCATTCAGCAGACATTCAATATCATCAAGCCTTTTATAATATAACTGTCTTGTCCTCTCTAATTCCTTTAGAACGCAGCTTCACGTTCTTTTGCCATTTCAGATAATAAAGTTGGCAGGTCGGGAAAAGTTAAATCTTCTGCGTATTCTGCCCGTTCTACAAGTATTTCAAAATCCATGCTGTCAATCATTTTCCTGCTCCATTCCCGGTTTTCTTCCTGTTGCGAAAGCGCAGGCACACTTTCCTCCGTGAGTTCCAAATCGCGGCCGAAAGACCACAATTTCCGCTCCGCCTGTAAGTCAGTAGAACCTTCATAGGGAAAGAAAGAAATAGACATATAGTTTTCTCCCTCTTTTGTGCAGTGCATTGTCACTTTGTTAAATTCTCCGTTTTCATCCAGATAAAACAGTAACTCCGCAAAAGTTATCTGCTGCCCGTCTATCTGTGCTGCGGGGTACTCCGCTTTCAGCAAATTCTTATGGTCAGAAGCCATAGGGATATATTTACAGGTAAGTTTTACATCCTCCAGTTCTAAAAGTTGACAGGCAAGGTCCCATTTTTCCTTTGCAAAATTCACTGTTTCAAGTTTTTCCCACTCCATATCACGATAAAATAGCTTGTCATCGGTATAGTAATACAAACGCCACAACACAATATTCATTATACAACACTCCACCCGCATACACAAACTTTTCCTGTAAACTGTTGGAACCGTCGAATTTCCATATAATTTTATTATGGATTTCTTTTCCAATCAGTTCTTCCTGTATTCATTATTTCGTGCTATACTAAGGATTTGAGTGAAATGCTAATCAGAGTTTGGAGGGAAAGAAATGTACTCACTTTTACTTGCGCTTATTTATGTGGCTTTTATCAGTCTCGGACTTCCCGATTCGCTTCTTGGTTCGGGCTGGCCTGTTATGCACAGTGACCTGAATGTGCCGATTTCCTTTATGGGAATCGTTTCCATGGTTATTTCAGGAGGAACGATTATCTCAAGTATCCTGTCCGACAGGCTGACAAGAAAATTCGGCACCCGGATTGTAACTGTTGTCAGCGTATTTCTGACAGCGATTGCTTTATTTGGATTTTCCATTTCAAGCCAGTTCTGGATGCTGATTATTTTCGCAATTCCTTACGGTTTCGGCGCCGGGGCAATTGATGCCGCCCTGAATAACTATGTAGCTATTCATTATACGTCAAGACATATGAGCTGGCTGCATTGCTTCTGGGGCGTGGGAACAATTGTCAGCCCGTTCGTCATGAGCTATGCTTTAACAAATTCCACCTGGAACAACGGCTACCGTATTGTCTCATTCCTGCAGCTGGGCATAGGGGTGCTTTTGCTTGTAACCCTCCCTGTCTGGAAAACTAACGGGCAAAATGCAGATGCGAATGGAGAAAGCATCGGAATAATCGGTGCACTGAAAATCAAAGGCGTTCCTTTTCTTTTAACCGGCTTTTTTGCCTATTGCGCTGTGGAAGCAACTGCGATGTACTGGGCCAGCACTTACCTGGTTGAAGTAAAGGGCATAACAGTAGACCGGGCAGCCCAATTTGCCTCGCTGTTTTACATAGGGCTGACCATCGGCCGGTTTCTCGGCGGTTTTATTATGAATAAGCTTGGCGACAGAAGGATGATTCTTCTCGGCACCTGCATTTTATCCTGCGGGGTCATTTCTTTGATGCTTCCCACAGGGAATCAGCTCGTCTCACTTATTGGCTTTATCATTATCGGATTCGGCTGTGCGCCGGTCTATCCCTGTATTATTCATTCCACACCGGATAATTTCGGCGCGGAATATTCCGGGGCGATTATAGGGATCCAAATGGCAAGCGCCTATATGGGCTCCACCTTTATGCCGCCACTGTTTGGGCTTCTAGGCAGCTTAATCAGCTTCAGAATACTTCCCGTGTATCTCGCTGTTTTTATTATATTAATGATAACCATGACAGAACTGACCTTCAAAATCACAGCCAAAAAAGACGGTGAGAACCGTTCATAAGGGCTGCTGCACCTCCGCGGACGATGGGATACCCTGGAAATTAAAATACGAATGTTAAAAAGCGGAAAATATTCCCGAAAGGATATTGGTCGCCCCGTGGATAAGCCATCTGGGATAAACAGATCCGTCCGCTTTCTTTTCATTTATGTATCCCATCGTCCACGCGATTGCCGCAGTGAAGGCTGGTATTGCACTGAAACCAGCCCCTGAAAACGCGGAAACCACGGTGGGAACGTCTTTCAGCGCATACAGACTGAATTCGCCCACAATCCCGTCATTTCATTTTTCTCCTAATCCATGCTTTCTACAGTAACGCTGAAATTCCCGTTTACAATGCATTCCAGATAAAACAAAAAGCAAGGACACAGCCCCATGCGTTCCCTGTTTTCTTCTTCACTATCAACATTCCGTAGATTGCAATAAAAGTAGTAATTAATTCAATGATTCCCCAGAAAGAAAAACTGAGCGGATGAAACAGCAGACAGATTATTCCACAAGTGATGGCGCCATAGTCTAACCATTGATTTTCTGAAGGATATCTTCTGTCAATTATCTCACAGATAACAGCATAGTTAAATCCTTCAAAAAACCCCCAGACAATTACAATGAGCGCCATCCCCAGGACCGAAACCGGAAAACCGGCCACCAGCACATCATTGGTTATCAAAATGCTGAAAGGCCGATAACCGTCGAACTGTCCGCTGGCAAAAATATAACAGATCGAGGGGATAAAACATAAAAACGTTCCCACTGCTGCCTTGCCAGCATTCTTTCTGTTTAATCCAAATGCTGTAAATTTTTCCTTCCGCAGAATACAGACAATGGTAATTCCCAGCCCCGCAATTCCAAACTGGACACCTGCATTCAGCAGCAGACGTGGAATAATTGAAATATCACTGTCTTTAACAAAACCCATCAGTTGCTCTCTCATTACCGCAAACAAAAGGAAAACTCCAAATGTAACAATTGTTACAATCCACAAATCCACATCCAGTTTTTTCTGTTCTGCACTTAACTGCTTTTTGGCCATACTGCCTCCTCTCAAATATCATGGTTATACATCTTCGCAATAATTCCACGCCGCTTCCAACCTGCCACAGCTTAAAACCATTTGCTGGGAATTGTAAGAAAGTAATCATTTTTCTGCCTGAAACCAAGCTTCTCATAAAATCCCCTGGCCATATCCGTCTGCACCAGCCACTCAGAGCCTTCACAGGCCTGCCTGCATCTTCGCACCAATTCACTGCCGATGCCTTTGTGTTGAAAAGCAGGCAGCACGGCCAAATCGTAAATGACAGACCTAAAATGCAGATCACTTAAAACCCTTACACATCCAATTAATTTTCCATCCGCCCACGCAGAAAACACAAATGTGGAATGAAGGAAGCCGATATTAAAATTATCAATCATCTCCTGCGTCGTCTCTTCCTCTTTTGCCCAGCCAACCGCAAGAAATATTTGATATAACTCATCACAAGGCAAATCCTTATGCTGTTTATATTCTATGTTCATTTTTATCCCCCTGACCGCAGGCCGCCCTGCGATACTGCATTAACTTATCCTCCAAATATCAATCAAATACCGCTTCGCAGGCAACGGGGCATCAAGCCACAAACCCCTTATAATGGAATCTAAATCCATACTTACTGCCATGCCGGCCTTCGTCTTATAAAAAAAATTAGTTTTTGTCAGGATCATTAAGTAATTTTTGAATTCTTTTTCAATTATTCAATTACATTGTAATGTAAATAAAAATCTCAGTAAAGAATTTTTTATATAGCATTGTATTTTTTCCAACATTAAAATGCAAATTTAATTTTCTATATTATAAAATGCCAGAATTATTAAAAAAACGATGTCCGTCCATTCGCATCTGCTCTTTCTAAAAAAACGTGACAAAATATTTATTACGGGGCGACATGCTATTTTACCCTTACATGATATGTTCCATAGAAGGTGGTATCTCAGAAGTCTGTTACATAATTGCTCGCTGAAATAAATCACCTTCTGCTAAAAAGGACTGACACACTACCTTACGTGCGTCAGTCCCAAAAAAATCTTTTTATTCATAAATAGAACAAATAAATATCAGGATATCCATAACCATTCCACAACACATGTTACAGAATAGTCCTTACCCATCCTTCCGGTCCTTCAATTCTTCCCATCTGGATTCCGGTCAGCGTATCATACAGCTTCTGGATAACCGGCCCCATCTCGTCCATGCCGCTGGCAAAGCAGATATCCCTGCCGTGATCCACTACCTTTCCCACAGGGCTGATGACTGCTGCCGTACCGCAAAGTCCGCATTCCGCAAAGTCCTTCAGTTCCTCCAGCTTTACAGGACGTTCCTCCACTTCCATTCCCAGCATATCCTTTGCCACGACTACCAGGGAACGTCTTGTGATGGAAGGCAGGATGCTGTCTGATTTGGGGATGATGATTTTGCCGTCTTTATCTACAAACAGGAAATTCGCGCCTCCTGTTTCTTCCACATAAGTCCTGGTGGCAGGATCCAGATAGAGGTTTTCGTCAAAACCATTAGCATGTGCGGTCACACATGCATGAAGGCTCATGGCATAGTTAAGGCCGGCCTTGATATGTCCGGTTCCATGAGGAGCCGCACGGTCAAAATCGCTTACGCACAGGGTCAGAGGCTTTGCGCCGCCCTTAAAGTAAGGCCCTACCGGCGTTACAAAAGCACGGAACTGATATTCCTCCGCAGGCTTAACGCCGATTACCGGAGAGCTTGCAAACATATAGGGACGGATATAAAGAGTGGCTCCGCTTCCATAAGGGGGAACCCATGCTGCGTTGGCCGTCACAACCTTATCGATGGCATCCAGGAATCTTTCCTTGGGAAATGCAGGCATCTCCAGACGTTTCGCACTGTCAATCATACGTTCCGCATTCAGATCAGGACGGAAGGTTACGACACGTCCGTCTTCGGTCGTATAAGCTTTCAGCCCCTCAAATATTTCCTGGCAGTACTGCAGGATTCCTGCGCATTCATTCAGCTGAATGGTAGGATCCTCTGTCAGAGTTCCTTCATCCCAGGCCCCGTTCTTATAGTTGGATACATAGCGCTTATCCGTTATGTGATAACCAAATCCCAGATTGGCCCAATCAATATTTTTCTTTTCCATCGCAGCTCACTCCTTTGTTATAAACTTTACTGATTTAATTCATTGAATCCTATTATAGCACTATTTTTTTATCAGTCAAAGATTTTTTTCATCACATAATTCGTGAGCTTAACTCCCTTTCGCACCACCTGCTGTTCCTTCATCACCCGATACCCGGCCGCATCCATATCCGCGAATCCGACGATTACGCCGTTTTCCTCCGCGACAAAAGTATCATGCTCCAGAAAGGAGCGGTTCCAGGCCGCGGTATCCACCTTGCCGTCGGCCCAGGCATCCAGCTGTTCTTTTATATAATCCGCAGCGTTTACCTCATGTACCGTATCGTAAAAAAGCGCCGCCATTTCCCGGCAGTCCTCCGGCCGGTATTCCCTGATCTCCATTCCATCCTCCTGTATGCACTGCTGCTACAGCATCTTCCTTTTCCGCAGAATCCGTATCACAATCAGGCACAGCCCCAGCGTAATCAGGCAGATGATCCCGAAGCCAAAGGGCGTATTCGCCAGCGGCATCCATTTTTCATCCACGTTCATTCCGTAAATCCCGGAAATAATCGTGGGGATCGCCATAACGATTGTGATGGACGCCAGGTATTTCATCGCGGTATTCAGCCGGTTGTCAATCACCGCCGAAAGCAGCTCCCTGGTGCCCTTGATGATATCCCGGTAAATCTGGGTCATCTCGATGGCCTGCTGGTTTTCCACCACCACGTCCTCCAGAAGCTCCTGATCCTCCGGGTACTTTTTTATCTTGCTGTAGCGCACCAGGCGCTCCAGGACCATTTTGTTGGCACGCAGGGAGGTGTCAAAATATACCAGGTTGGATTCCAGCTCATGCAGATCGATAAGATCCACATCTTCCGTATCCCCGCCGATATGCTCCTCAATCTCCTTCCGCCTGCGATCCACAATCCGCAGATAGGACTGGTACAGCATACAGGTACGCAGAAAAATCTGGTAAATAAAACGGATCTGCTTTTTCGTGCTGAATTCCTTTACCATGTTATCCGCAAAGGATTTTAACACAGGCGTATCCTCCGCACAGACCGAAATCAAAGTATCCCCCGCAAAAATCAAACCAAGAGGGATGGTGGTATACGCCTCCCTCTTGTGTCTGTATTCTATGGACGGTATGTCAAACAGTATCAGTGTATAATCATTGCTCACATCCACACGGGAGCTTTCCTCATCATCCAGCGCCGCCCGGATATCCGCGATATCCACCTGAAATTCCCGCGCCACCAGAAGGCATTCCTCCAGAGAGGGATTCACAAGATTCACCCATGCGCCGGGTCTGAAATCCGTTACTTCGCGAAGCAGATTTTTTTCCGTTACATATCTTCTCATCATAGCCAGGTTCCCCGCTTTATAACTTTAATAACTGTTCAGTCCCCCTCACAGTTACCATTTTTCTGTAATTTCAGAACCATCATAACACAATTATATGTTTTTTTCCAACCGGATTTTACGGGACACGGGCACCTGACGGCAGAACGGAAAGGGACCATAACAGTTCTCAATGCACCTGCTTATCCCTCCGTCCCCTGCTCCATCTGCGCCAAATCCGCCATATAAATACAAGGCTTCCCCTCTCTGTCCGACACAAATATCACATGCCTGTTATCCTCCGTAAAGCAGGGATGGGGGTGGGAATCCTGGGGATTGCCGTGCACCGCCCTCCAGGACGTCCCATGGTAGCACAGCTTCCTTTCCTCCCTCTTTTCCACATCCACGAGGTAAATGAAATCATTCTTGATTTCACCGCCTTCCTCCGGCTGGTCCTTCAGCAGATGAATCGGCACATCGCTGCCCTGGGCATCTCCCACCATGTACCGGTTTTTCCGGTCACAGATAAAATGGGCGTAAGGAGAACAAGGCATAAAAATCTCCTCCTCCATGGTATCCGGATCGATCATACGGATATTCTCCACCTTTTCTCCGGTGGTTTCCCGATAGACAAAGGCCAGCTTTGACCCGTCCGGAAGCCAGAATTCATGAGTCAGAATCAAATCCGAAGGCTGCTGCCTGCAGCAGCGGTAATTGCTCCCGTCGCTCTGGACCAGCCACAGTCTGGCGTCAATAAGATCGTAAGGGCCTTCATGGCAGAACATGATGGTATCCGGATCCCCGGGACGGATCTGCGCATGCCCGAACCAGCAGTCATCCTCCAGCACCGTATGGAAGCTGCCTGTCTGCAGATCGCAGTAAACGATGCGGCAGTGAGGCTTCGCCTTGCAGGTAATCGCAAAAAAGTCCCAGTTTGCCCCCTTCTTCTTCTCCGGCAGGGAATCCCTGCGCGTCTCCACAATGGCAAGGAAACGGTTGTCCTCGCTCATTCCCCAGTTTCCGCCGTTCCAGCCCTCCGGAATGCGGTATACACACTCCCTTTCCAGCGTTCCCAGGGAAAGTTTCCAGATCGCCTGCTCCTGCTGGTAAAAAATATGCCTGTCATCCGCCGCAATCAATCCGCCGTAATCGTCCAGCCCTTCCCCTTCCGTCAGCTGCACGGCATCACCCGATGCCAAATCCATAAGATAAAGCTGACGCTCGCCGCCAATTTCCGCACAATACAGCAAATGAGAGCCATCCGCAGTCGTCATACGGTTATAAAAATACATATGGTGACTCACATGATCCGGCTCCGTGAGCCTCACCACCCTCGTTCCCGTCTGTTCATCCGTAAACTCCTGAAACCGATTCTTAATCATATCTCCTGCCGCCATCTTTTCCTCTCCTTATTCTCCCACCCACCGTTTTTTCTATACTCCGAAGGATGTATTAAATGAATGTAATATTCCGTAACCGCTCAGCCCGCAGTTGCCTTTCCTACCTCTCCCCGCCGGGATACAGCGTGGATCTGTAAAGTCTCTTTTCCTGGGGCACCGGCTTCCCGGAAGGCATTTTCCCCGGTTCAGGCTTCGTACCGCTGTAAACCCAGGCCGTTTCCCCGGAATAGACGATCACATCCTCCTTTCCCCGGCCGAACAGATCTCCATGCAGCACATAGCCGTCATTGGAAAATGTCACCGCCGCCTCACCGTTTCCGTCATACAGCGCAGGCATCACCCCGCCGCCTCTGCGGTATGCAAGGATATAATCCTTCTCGTCGCCGTTCCAGTTGGAAAGCGCGTCCACAATGGTAAGCCATCCGCTGGTTTTCCGGTCCTCCTTCCAAACCTCCCGGCCGCAGCAGTCCAAAAGGAACATCCCGTCCTTTCCGTCCCACTGGCCCTTATAGCCGTCGCCCCGGCGGATTCTGTCAAGCCCCGCCACCTGCAGCCCCGGCTCTCCCGGCAGAAATTTCCCCAGCGCGATATGCTGGGATTCTATGGAACCGTCATACCGCCACAGCTCCTCCCCATCCGCGCTGTACAGACAGGTCACGCTTCCGCCCACGGCGATTTCCGGCCTGCCGTCGCCGTTCACATCGACTACCCAGAGACAGTCTGCATGATCCTCCAAATCATGGCAGGACCACAAAACCCTTCCGTTATGATCCAGCAGAGCATAGCCTGCCATCACCTCGTCATAGCCGTCCCCGTCAATATCCCCCAGAAGGCCCTTGCCGCCTCCTGCTGCCGAAATATCAAAACTGTTTATCAGCTTCGCTTCCATCCCTGCTCCCTTCCGCCTGCTTTAACAGGCATAAAATCCACGTCCGGCCCCGCTATTCCAGCCAGGGCAGCACATCCTTGAAATCACAGTCATCCGCGTAATAGAACTTGGTATAGCAGGGCTGGTTATAACAGTTATTCTGCCAGGCCACCCCGCAGCGGTACATTGTATCATGCATCAGCGTAAAAAGCTTGTGCCGTGTCAGCTCCGTATTGGTATAAATGCGGATGGCGCTGTCATCCTTTTTCCGAAGCAGCAGCTCCTCCCTGAAATCCCCGAAAATATCCGCTATAAGACAGGGATTTCCCTTCGTGCCGTTGTTTGTCATAGTATCCTCCGGATCCAGCATCACGCCATGGGTATTGTCATTGATTACCCCCGGCTGTACCGTTCCGATGTACTGCGGGCTGTCCAAAATCTGCGTGCTCATATCCGCAGCCCAGCGGATATTGGCGTTGGTTCCGGGCAGCGGCACGTCCAGCTTATTCCCCTTACAGTCAAACACCTCGTTCACCCACACCTGAAGCCCTCTCGTGTTGGGATCGATTTTCCCCACCATACACCGGCCCAGGTCTTCCGTGGCATATTCCCCGAAAAAAGCCTCCCCGCTGCAGGCATCGCGCAACGCAAAGCCATAAGGCACATGCTCCCCGCCCTCAAACACATTGAAGATCTGGAAGCCCGGCCGATCCGGATCGATTTTTGCCACATGCATGGCGTCCCCGTGCCCCAGCTTGATGCGCAGCCCATACGGCCGTATGTCACTGCTGCTGTAAAGAAGGGAGCCATCATGGTCTATCACGGCCGCGCCGTATATGATCTCCATGCATCCGTCGCCGTCCACATCCGCCGTGGAAAGGCTGTGGTTCCCCTGCCCCGCCAGACTTCCATATTCCGGATCCGTCCCTTCCAGCAGATGGACTCCTCCGTCATTAAAAGGATTTGACATGGGCACATGCCCGCTGTCCACAAAGAACGTTTCCCGGAACCGGTTTTCAAAAAAATCATACGCAACTACCGTTGTCCTGGTATAATATCCCCGGCAGACGATTAAATTCGGACGCTCCCCATCCAGATAAGCCACGCCTGACAGGAATCTGTCCACCCGGTTGCAGGGTTCTATCCGGGGCATTGCATAATCCCCCCAGATAAGCCCGTCATCCTGCCTTCCCACAGGAAAACGGATCGTCTGCAGCTCTTTGCCGTCCCCTGCAAACATGGTCAGATATTCCGGCCCTTCATAAATGAAGCCCTCAAACTGATCCAGCCTGTTCTTTTCACTTCTGGAGGGCGCATATTCCCTGATAAAAATATCGGCAAGCAAATGCGCATCCTCCTTTGTCAGAGGATAAGACACCCTTGGCTTCATGCCCCAGCATTCCTCCAGCGTCTGCGGCCATTCTCCCCTCTTTACCTCAGGGCGCTCCTACCAGAGCGCGAAAACCTCCGCCATATGCTCTCTGTAATCCGCCGCACTGCAGACATAATTATCCTCATGGGAACAGCCGGCCTCCAAATCCTCCGGCAAATGGGGACGGTAAGGCGGAAATGGCTGTCAAAACGGCTCCGGGGACGAAGATGACCACCTTTTTTGCGGACGGCAGGGTAAAAGAGGAGAAATATATTACCATGCTACCTCGGATGCCGTATAGTTCAGGTCGTTCTGCATCAGGAAAATCTGCTCATATCCTGTATTCAGGATGGATCCCACCTTCAGAATCAGCATGATTACGATGGTTCCGCGGATGGCGGGCAGCGTAATGTGCCACATCAGCCTCCAGCGTCCAGCGCCGTCAATTCTCGCCGCTCCATACAGCTCCATATCCACGCCGGCCAGCGCCGCAAGGAATACGATGGTGCCGTACCCGGTTTCCTTCCATATATTCTGTCCTACAATCAGGCCGTAAAAATACTTGGGCGACGCCAGGACATCCGGCGCAGCGCCCCTGCCCATGATGCTTTCCAGAATCTTGTAAATAATACCGTCCGTGGTGCTGAACAGCTGCTGCGTCAGCGTTGCCACAATAACCAGGGAAATAAAATGCGGTATGTAAATCAGCGTCTGCGACACCCGCTTGTACCCCTGGCATCTGATTTCATTTAACAGAAGCGACAGTAAAATAGGCGCCGGGAAAAAGAAAATCAGACTCAGTATGGAAATGGACAGGGTATTCTTCAACAGCATCGTGAAGTCATAGCCCATAAAAAACTTCTTGAAGTTCGCCAGTCCCACCCATTCACTGGACAGATATGCGCCGATGGCGCTGTCTGCGCTGAAGGGTCTGAAATCCTGGAACGCGATGACGATTCCCGCCATCGGCAGGTAATTGAACACCAGCATATAAAGCACGCCGGGTACTAATAGAATATACAGCCATTTGTGCGCTATCACGAAATGCAGGAACGATTCCTTCTTCTGATAGGGAACAACGGCTGCCTTCCCTTTTTGTCTGCTCACTAAAAGCCCTCCTCTTCTTTAACTATTGGGATGCGGTGTCCCTTGGTTCGTTTTGTATAGTAATCTAACTACACGCGTTTTTCAATGAGGAATATCTTTCCATTTCAGCGAAAATAAAAAGGGAGGCGGAAAGCCCCGTTTACGGGCTTTCCGCCTCCCTTTTCCTGTCAATAATCATTATCTTTCCCGCCGGAAATCATATGATTATCATCTTTTGTTACCGTATTTTACAACATGATTATTTTACAGCCGGCTTTTATCCTCCTGGCCTTTATGCTCTTTCCGGTATTTTCCCGGGGTGCTGTCCACATATTTGCTGAAGAAGCGGATAAAATTCTGTGTGTTTGCATAGCTGAGCTGCTCCGATATTTCCGCGATGGAAAGCTCCGTATTCAGCAGCAGCTCTTTGGCGGTTTCCAGTTTTTCCAGGTTCACCAGATCCGTAAAGGTCATATTCCGTTCCGCCTTCAGGATTTTCCAGATATAGCTGGGGTGATAATTCAGCTGCTCGGCGCATTCCGTCAGCGTAATGTCCCCCTGCGATCATGCACAAGCTCCATGATCCGCCTGAGTATTTCGGAGGAAGCCTGATAGCGGTACTGCCGCAGCGCTTCGATGGAGGGCTGGACGATCTGGGAATTCATATAGCTCTTGAGCTTGTCGCTTTCACAGATATAGTTAAGCTTCTGGAAAATATCTTCGGAACGGTCCCGAAACACCTGGTTGGCGGACAGGCCCGCGTCCGAAAGCACGGCCAGCACGGCTATCACCAGCCGGTACAGGAAAAAGTTCCTGTCATGACGGGTTATACCTCTGTTATTCAGGCTGTTGATGAATTTATCCACCAGCTGCGCCGCTTCCTCGCAGTCGCCGTCATTGACCGCTTTGGTGAGCGCATTTTCCATAACATAATCATAGCCGCTTATAATACCGTCGTTCCTGGCGATTTCCTCATAAAAGGTGATATCGCTGTGATCCCTTGGCCCGCTCCCCGTATTCTTGAGCGTTTCCATACATTCATTGTAAGCGGTGCGCAGATATTTCAGCCCCGGAAATACCTGGCTGACGCCGGAAATCAGTGAACAGCCGAACTCCGTCTCCACAAACTCCGTAAACTCGGTGTGGATGCGCATTGTCTTTTCCCGCAGCTCCTCCTGGGTATTGGCGCCCGTCAGAAGCAGGATCTGTCCGTTCAGGCAAAGCACCGGCGTAATCAGCCCGGCGGCAATCCCTTCCGGCGCCTTCTTCACAATGGTCATGCTCAGCGCTTCATTTTCCAGCTCGCTTTCCTGATCCGTTTCCCCTTCCAGCATACACACCGCCGTCAGGAGCTGATATACCCTGGCCCTTGGCAGCTGGAACTGCTCCTGCGCCCCTGCCACCGCCTCCGGCGTCATTTCCCCGCGGATGGTACGGATGATAAACTGCTCCACCAGTATCTTCTGCTGGTTCTGCACCATGAGCTGCAGGCTTTCCTTCGTGTCCACAAGCTGTACCACATTTTCCCGGATGGCGGAAAACTCGTCCATTTCCTCCGTATCCACCCCCGCAATATCGGATACATACGCGTTCAGGCTCTTCACCGGCTGATACAGGATGCTTGTAAAAATCCGGCTGAGGATGAGCAGAATGATGAGCGCGCCCATGATCACCAGGGAAACTCCCAGGATTCTTCCCGCGCCCTCCTTCATCTCCCCTAGATTATAAGCCAGCACATAATTCATGCCGTTGCCCGAGGTGCCGCTGAGCCGGATCCTGTATTCACCGCCGTCTTCTATCTTCAGGTTATCTATGCGTTTTTCGTTTTTCAGCTCCTCCGGATGCGCGGAAAAATAATTTTCCAGCACCTCATCCGAAGAATATATGGTCTTTGCATCACTGCTGAATATGCACAGCTCATAACCGGCCAGGTTGCTGTCCAAACGCTGCCTCAGCCTGGGAAGGTTCAGCTGCACCATAACGATCTGATCCACCCGGTTCACATTACCCGGCAGCTTCATGATCATCTAGAAGCCGGAAACATCCAGCGTTTTGCTCTGATAAATTCCATTCACATAGGCTGATTTTTCTCCCACATTATTCATCCAGAACAACGTGGAGGGAAACTGCGCCGCTTTTTCCAGAAGCGCGTCAACCTGCTCCTTGTTCCTGGCCTCGCTCAGCCGGTACATGCCGTTATTCGTAAGCACCCAGTCCTGCATGATATTGATGAAGGCATAGCTTCCCACATATTCATCCAGATAGGTAGGCCCCTTCAGCAGATTCTGTGCCTCATTCAGATTGCTGTAATCACTGTAGGGTATGCTTCCCGTCTCCTTCAGCCAGCTCATCTGATCATCCGTGGAAATTTCCCTGTAAAACTGCCGGATCGAAGAAAGCGTAACCTCCACATCATTGCAGATCTGGGCTTCAATCGCTTCCATGGAAAGGTCCGTCTGCCTGGTCACTTCATCCAGATAGACTTTATAGGATATGCTTCCGGCTATCAGAAGCGGAACCACCGCCATGAGCAGAAGCAGCAGGAAAATCCGGTTCTGATATTTTCCGCCGTGCCTGTCCTTCCGTACGGTTTTCATAGGCTCACTCTTTCCCTTCTTCCAAAAAGGAGAAAGCTCAGTCAAAGCTTTCTCCCTTCTGTTTCTTCCAGTGTAAATTCAGAAGCCCTTACACCACGTACCAGACGCGTTTGCCGGCTTCCAAAATATTTGCTGTGCCACCTTAGAGTGTGTCAGGAATGAATTTTCAAACACGCTCTAGTCCGTAAAGTTATCGAAGTAGCCCTGCACCAGGATAACAGGAGTTCCCTTGTCGCCGGAACCGCTCGTCAGGTCGCAGAGAGAACCGATCAGATCGGTAAGCCTTCTGGGGGTAGTTCCCTGAGAAGCCATGTCTCCCACCAGATTCCCCTTCTTACCCTTGATTCTTTCTGAAATCGCTTCCTTCAGCGCATCTCCTGAAAGATCCTTGAAATCGTTGTCTGCCAGATATTTCAGCTTCACTTCGTTGGGAGTTCCTTCCAGGCCTTCCGTATTGGCCACCGCCACACAGGGGTCAGCAAGTTCCCAGATTTTTCCCACAGGATCCTTAAAGGCGCCGTCGCCGTAAACCATTACTTCCACATGCTTTCCGGTTTTCGTAAGAATCTGGTTCTGGATATCATTCACCAGATCCGTGCAGTTCCTGGGGAACAGCTTGATGGTGTCCTCCGTAGATTTATTGGAGCCGAGCAGGCCGTATTTTTCATTGCAGCCGCTTCCGTTTACAGGGGATGTAAGAATATCATCCAGACCGCATACCACCTGGGCGCCGCACTCCTTCAGGATCCTCTTGGTACGCGCTCTCGTATGGATATCACAGTTGAGTACATTCTTTGTATAATCTAAAATCACTCTGGGATTGTTGGCGAAAATAACCTCAACCTCCGCGCCGCATTCACGGATCAGGTCGCTGTAATAAGCCACATAATCCACGCCGGTGAAAGGATGCCTGTTCTCGCCGAACAGCTCCCTGTATTTTTCCAGGGAAAGAACATCGCTGTAGGGATTCACTCCGGCTTCATCCAGCTGATCCTGGGAAACCAGCGCATTGCCCACTTCGTCGCTGGGATAGCTGAGCATCAGCACCACCTTCTTAGCTCCCATAGCGATTCCGCGAAGGCAGATTGCGAAACGGTTCCTGGAAAGGATGGGGAAAATAACTCCGATAGTCTCTCCTCCCAGCTTCTCCTTCACATCCTGCGCAATCGCTGCAACGGACGCATAATTTCCCTGCGCTCTCGCCACAATGGATTCCGTTACGGAGATTACATCTCTGTCCCTTAACTCAAAGCCTTCACTTTCCGCCGCTTCCAGCACGCTGGAAACAACGATATCTGCCAGATTGTCCCCTTCACGGATAATCGGGCAGCGGATTCCTCTTGAAATGGTTCCTACTCTTCTTTCCATAAAATATACCTCTTTTGCTGTTTGCCTTTTATCATTCGCATAAACGCGATCATACGCACCGGCTTCGGTTGCGAAGCGGCCGGCCCGTCAGAAGGCCCTTTTTGGCCTCTCCGGCCCGACAGGAAGCAGGCGCACAAAAATATTATAATATAAAGTTTACGGTTATGGAAGCAGAAATTTATTTATTTTCTGTAATCTCCCTCTTACTGTTTTCTTTCATACTTCAGGAAATGATATGTTGTGTCAAAATAACTCTGTTCATCGCTTTCCGCCGTAATTTCCCATTCACCTGAGGTATCCAGATTGGGAAAGTAAGTATCCGCCTCGTAGGAACGGTCAATTTTGGTCACATGGGCCGTGTCGCAGTAAGGAAGCAGCTGGCTGTAAACGCTGTCGCCCCCAATGACATAAACGTCCTTTGTGTCATAATTTTTCAATTCCGCCAAAAGCTCCTCCACAGAATGGACCACTATGGCGTCCTTCACCTGATATTCCGGATTCCGGGTCAGCACGATATTGGTCCTGCCGGCTAATGGCAGCCCTCCAGGAAACGTATCCATTGTTTTCCTTCCCAGCACCACCACTTTTCCTATGGTTTCATTCCTGAACATCTTATGGTCCGCCGGAATCCTTACCAGAAGATCCCCGCGGTATCCGATGGCCCAGTTTTCATCTACTGCAACTATAATATTCATTTTTTCTCCTAACCGCCCGCCGCAGCGGGCCTATCGCAAATTAACTCTTAAATGAGGGAGGCCGGGATATTTTTCCGGCCCATGCTGCCCACTGACAGCCTGACTGCCGCCAGCCTTCCCCCTTCTGCCTGTTTTTCGGTTTTCAGATAGCAATGGGGATGCCCTGAATCTGTTCCCCTGTCACATAATTTTCCACCTTCACATCGTCCCTTGTGAACTGATAAAAATCCTTCACCTCCGGATTGAGCCAGAACGAAGGCGCCGGCAGAGGCTCTCTTTGAATCAGTTCCTTTATAATAGGGATATGCCTGTCATAAATATGGGCGTCCGCAATCACATGCACCAGCTCTCCCGCCTGCATGCCGCATACCTGCGCCAACATATGGACCAGCACAGCATACTGTACCACATTCCAGTTGTTGGCGGCAAGCACATCCTGGGAACGCTGGTTGAGTATAGCGTTCAGCGTCAGTCTGTCCTCTCCCTTTTTCTGGGTCACATTGAAGGTCATGCTGTAAGCGCAGGGATAAAGGTTCATCTCATGCAGATCCTGATGCACATATATATTCGTCATAATCCGGCGGCTGAAGGGATTATTTTTCAAATCATATATCACCCTGTCCACCTGATCCATCATGCCTTCCTTATACTGATGCTTCACCCCCAGCTGATAGCCGTAGGCCTTTCCGATGGAACCATCCTCATCCGCCCACTCATCCCAGATGTGGCTGTGAAGATCATGGATGTTGTTGGATTTACGCTGCCAAATCCACAGAAGCTCATCCGTGGCCGACTTCAGCGCCGTCCTGCGCAGGGTCAGTATGGGAAATTCCCTGGAAAGATCATACCGGTTGACCACGCCGAACTTCTTGATGGTATAGGCCGGCGTGCCATCCTCCCATCTGGGACGAACCTTCTCCCCTTCGGTGCTCGTTCCGTTCTCCAGGATATCCCTGCACATCTGAATAAATGTTATATCTGCCAGACTCATTCTGCTTTTTTCTCCTGTTCTGTCCTGTAAATTCTGTTTTGTAAAAGCTGTTTCATGAACTCAGTTTCTTGAAATCTGTATACTGAATTCTGTTTTTAAAATCAGTTTCCTGTTTCCTACTGCCATTTATCACACAACGCATTGATCTGATCCGCCAGCTTCGCCATATCCTTGTTTGCCATACCCTTTCCGTTGCGGATAACCGCCAGAAGCCTCTGCCCGGCGGCCTCCAGTCTCGCATAGACGCTGTTTGCCACCGCTGCCCTGGCCTTCTTTTCCCTGGCTATCGGCGCCGCCTCATATTCCAGAAGGTTATGGAGCAGATCAAACCGTGTTCCGCTGAACGGCGCATAGGTGTCATAGCCATATTCATGGCGCAGGCATTCGGCAAAAGAGGTGCATACCGTATCCTCCCCATGGACGATAAACACCCGCTCCGGCTTCTTTTCAAAACAATTCAGCCACTCAATCAGCCCGTTCTTATCCGCATGGCCGCTCATTCCCTGAAGCGCCTTGATTTCAGCCCGCACATCCACAGACTCCCCGAACAGCTTTACCTCCTGGGCGCCCTCCAGGATATTCCGTCCCAGCGTCCCCACAGACTGATAGCCTACGAAGAGCACGGTACATTCCTCCCGCCACAGATTGTGCTTCAGATGATGCTTGATACGCCCCGCCTCACACATACCCGATGCGGAAATAATCACCTTCGGCGTTTCATCAAAATTAATCGCCCTTGACTCATCGCTGGTGATTGACAGACGCAGTCCCGGAAAAGAAATGGGATTGATTCCTTTACGCACCAGCTCCATAGCCTCTTCATCAAAGCAGTCATAAATATTTTTTTCAAAAATCCCCGTTGCCTCCACGGCCAGCGGACTGTCCACATATACCGGAAAATTGCCGTGTTTTTTCACCAGGCGGTCTTCCTTGATTTTCCGCAGGAAATACAGGATTTCCTGGGTTCTTCCCACTGCAAACGAGGGAATCACCACATTGCCTCCCCTGTCGAAGGTCTTCTGCAGCACCTCTGCCAGCCCGGAAATATAATCAGGCCGGTCCGTCCCATGCAGACGGTCGCCATAGGTGGATTCCATGATCACATAATCGGCGTCCCTGGTAGGATGGGGATCCTTGATGAGCGGCTGGTTTTTGTTCCCGATATCCCCGGAAAAGCACAGCTTCTTCTGAATTCCGTTCTCCTGTGTCCACACTTCAATGCTGGAGGAGCCCAGCAAATGCCCAATGTCCGTAAAACGGATCCTGATTCCGGGACAAACCTCAATTATTTTCTGATAATCACAGGGTACCAGAAGGCCAATGGTGCCCTCCGCATCCTCCATCGTATAAGGTGCTTCGTGTTTTTCCGAGCCGGCATGCCGCTTCGCCTTACGGTTCTTCCACTCCGCCTCCTGCTGCTGTATATGGGCACAGTCACGCAGCATAATATCACAAAGCTCCGTTGTCGCCTGGGTTGCAAAAATTTCCCCGCGGAAGCCTCTTGCGTACAGTTGAGGAAGCATCCCCGAATGATCCACATGCGCATGGGTCAGGAATACATAATCAATCATAGCCTCCTGCACCGGAAGTTCCGCATTTTCAAAGGGATTTATCCCCTGCTCCATCCCCCTGTCAACCAGAATATGCTTTCCGGCCGCCTCCAGATAATGGCAGCTGCCCGTTACCTCATGATCCGCTCCGATAAAAATTAGTTTCATGCATACTCCTGTTCTGTGCTTTCCGCACTCAGGCCTTGATTAAGAAATACCGCGCTATCCGCTCTCTGCGTCCCACGCTAAAGACGCAATATTACCCCGCAGGAAACTTTCAGAAGAAAAATTTTCCATACATATAAAAGGCCTGGCGGAAGCTGATCCGTCAGGCCTTTTTGGCACGGCCGGCCTGCTATCATTAGTATAACATGATATGCGGCCATCGGCAATTTTATTTCAGCAAATCCGCTGTGGTGTAAAACTTATGGTAGATTCCCTTCAGCTCCATCAGCTCGCTGTGGTTTCCTTCCTCCACAATCCCTTCCTCAGTAAGCACAAGGATACGGTCGGAATTCTTGATGCTTGAAAGGCGATGGGCAATAGTAAGCGTTGTCCTTCCCTCCGAAAGCCTGGAAAGTGATTTTGCAACTGCGAATTCACTTTCATTATCAAGGGCTGAGGTAGCTTCATCTAAAATAATAATTGGCGGATTCTTCAGGAATACCCTTGCTATACTGATACGCTGCTTCTGTCCTCCGGAGAGCTTCACACCACGCTCTCCCACATAGGTGTTATAGCCATCCTTCAGTCCCATAATAAACTCATGGGCGCCAGCCTTTTTTGCAGCATCCATCACCTCTTCCTCCGTCGTTCCCGGCCGGCCATAGGCAATGTTTTCATAAACCGTACCTGAGAAAAGGTACACATCCTGCTGAACAATACCGATATTCCTGCGCAGGCTCTTCAGGGTAAAACTCTTGATATCCTGTCCGTCAATGGTAATACGTCCCGCAGTCACATCATAGAAACGGGGAATCAGGTTGCAGAGCGTGGTCTTTCCGCCGCCGGAAGGCCCTACAATAGCCAGCTTCTCTCCTTTGTGTATAGAAAGATTCAGATTTGTAAACACAATATTGTGATCATCCGGATATTCAAAGCTAACATCCTTAAAGGTAATCTCCCCTTCCGGCGTGCCCATCTCCACAGCATCCGGCTCATCAAAAATATCTATATCAGCATCCATAATTTGAAGGAATCTCTCAATTCCCGTCATTCCTCGCTGGAACTGCTCTGCAAATTCAATAATACGTCTTATAGTAGCAATCAGCGTTGTCACATACAGCATGAAAGCGACCAAATCCCCGGGGGCAACAAGACCCTTTATCATAAAGAAGCCGCCCGCCACAATTACCGCCAGATACATAACACCGTCAAACATTTTTACTGTAGTCTGGAACAGCGCCATATATTTGTAGGTTTCTCTCTTGATATCCAGAAATTTATTGTTGTCCACCTCAAATTTCCGATTTTCCATATCCTCATTGGTAAAGGCCTTAACTACCTTCTGTCCCAGAAGGCTGTCCTCAATTCTGGCATTCAGTTCCCCAATCTGGTAACGCTGTTTGCTGAAAGCGCTCCTCATACGGAAATTCAGAGTCATACAGACTCCGGCCATAATCGGTACAAACACGAATACGATCAAAGTCAGCGGCAGGCTTATTTGTGCAAGAATCACGAAGGAAATTACCGTCTTAATCCCCGCAATGAAAAATTCCTCCGGACAATGATGAGCAAACTCAGTAACATCAAAAAGGTCGTTTGTAATACGGCCCATAATCTGTCCCACTTTTGTATTGTTATAATAAGTATTGGAAAGCTTCTGCAAATGATTATAGGCATCACGGCGCATATCCGTTTCTATCTTTGCCCCCATAACATGACCCATGCCGGCCATATAGTAGCTGGCAAAACAGTCAATCACACGAAGCAGGAAATAAATGAAGCCGAGACCCGCAATGGTCTTTATGGAAAGGGCTGCCAGATCACGCAGCCCTTCATTCGTAATATAACGCATAATCAGCGGAAGAACCAGTTCACATACCGTAGTCATAGACGCGCAGAACAGATCCAGGAACAGCGTCCCCTTATACTTCTTAAAATAAGGCATAAAACGCCGCATTAATTCCTTTGTTCCATATTGTTCGGTTTTCATAATCTCTCCCCTGGAGCGCCTTCATGGCTGCTCCCGTCCTCCTTTGTTTATTTTTATATTTTACTGCTGTTTATTATTATATTTTACTGCGCTTTCTCCCCGTAAAGCTGCGCACGGAGATAGGCGCTGTTTTTATCAAAATCCACCTGCAGAACATCCATGCCACGGATGCTTGCATTCGAATAAGTCCCTTCCAGCGGGATGCTCTCCTGCACCAGTTCATAGGTGAGCAGCTTACCCGCCATCAGGCTCAGGCGCATACATTCTGCCTGCGTCAGGTTGGTTGTCAGGTTCGGGAACAGGCCGTCAATCAGGCCGCCCGGATTCGTCACCGCGGCTGCCGGAAGCTTTTTCATTACAGCCGCAAGCACCTTCCTCTGTCTCTCCGTCCTGCCAAAATCCGTACCAATAAACCGGTTGCGGCTGTAAGCCAGCGCCTGAGGGCCGTTCAGATGAATCGTCCCGCTCAGGGAAGTATCCAGATAATCGGTATCTATCGGCATGCCACGGAGCTCATTATACTCATTCAGGTAAGCGTTGACCCACTGCACTTCATCATTGGTCAGCTCCATATCCACCCCGTTCACCGCATCCACCAGGTTGGCAAATGCCTGGAAATTCACTACCGCATATCGGTTCACATCGATTCCCAGATTCTGCTTCACCGTCTCCAGAAGAAGCTCGGGCCCGCCGAAGGAATAGGCCGCGTTCAGACGGTTGCCCTCTCTTCCCGGAATATCCACGTACATATCACGCAGCAGGGAGGTCATATGAATCGTCCTCGTCTTATCACTGATGGAAAGAAGTATCATGGCATCCGATCTTCCTTCATCCCCTGCTGTCCGGGAATCGCTTCCTATAAGCAGGATGTTCACCACACCCTGTTCCTTCAGCGGCTCACCTGCCAGCGTTTCCACGCGTCCGTACCTCATTTTGCCATATATATGTCCAACCATTACATACCAGATTCCTCCCAGCACCGCCAGAAGCACAATAAGCAGGGTGAGAAATTTCCTGAAGCCTGACTTTTTCTTTCCGCCGGAATTTTTCTTTTTTCCGGAAGCACCTTTATTTCCTTTCATTCCGCCGCCCTTTTCTTTCTCAGGTTTCTGCTTCTTCGGGGGCTTCCCCAGTTCCGGCCCGGTCCGGTCCGGGAAACTTGGGCCCGCGTTCTTCCGTTTTGCTTCTTTTTTCCCGTGTCTTACGTATCTTTCCTGCGGGTTGTCCCCATACTCCTCCTCCGGAAATGGGGCCCTCCGATAACGCCGGTTGGCATATTCCTCTTCATGGGATTCATCTTCAGGATATTCGTTGCCTGAATAATCTTCTGCAGAATAATCTTCATCCGGGTATTCGTCTTCAGGATACTTTTCTTCGGAGTATTCTTCTCCGAGATACCCATCTTCGGGATACTCTTCGTCAGAGTATTCTTCTTCCGGATATTCTTCCCCGGCAGTATTTCTGCGTTCTGTATTCCTGCTTTCCTGTTTTTCATACCTGGCCACTTCCCGATCCAGAAACTGCTCAAGGCTTCTCTGGATCTGCTCCATTTCATTACCGGATTCTTTACCCACTGGCAGCCTCCTTTATCTTCCGCGGCAGAACCGCCGCAGCCCTATATTAATTCCGCTCCGGCCATGCAGACAGCAATAAACCCTGTTATCCGTGACGCAAAGCATGTTTGGGAACTCATTCCCATCGTCTGCAAGCATGCTTTCAGCAAAATTCAAACACGCTTAGTATAGCATACAACATGCCGAAAACTGAATCGGATTCAGAAAGATTTAAGAATAAATTAAACGGCAATTAAAAAATAACGGCTGTCCGATTTCCGGAAGCCGTTATCTTTTTGTTCTGTGAGAGCGATAGACGGGGCTCGAACCCGCGGTCTCGACCTTGGCAAGGTCGCGCGTTACCAACTACGCCACTATCGCATTCTGGCATCACTCAATATATCCTTTTGTGATGTACCTGCCCGCCTGTCCGACGGGCAAGTATTACTATACAATAAACTTAATTTGTTGTCAACTATATTTTTAAATTTTTTTATTTTTTTATTTCTGCCGTCCGGCCGGCACCATTATTACGGCCTGCCGCCTGCTGCCTCAGGGCATCCGCCGCTCCGCTCTACTCCTCCAGCGTCCCCGCATACTTCACCCGGTACACTCTCTTGAGCGAGTCATTGATACGGTTTTCATCAATCGTCCCATCCTTAACCGCCGCCACAACGCCTTCGTACGCCTTCACGAACTCCTCCGGCATCAGTATCATATCCGCGCCTGCCTTCAAAGCCTTTATTGCCGCCTCATCCGCCGCATAATATTCGGAAATGGCAGACATATTCATGGCATCTGTAATTACAATGCCGTTATAACCCAACTGTTTTCTTAAAATATCCGTAATGATCTTCTCATTCATGGACGCCGGCTCCGCATCCCCGTCCGTCAGACCCGGCGCCGAAATATGGCCTACCATCACCATATCCGTCCCGGCATCAATCCCGGCCTGGAAAGGCAGGAACTCCGCCGCCTGCATTTCTTCCAGCATCCTGTCCGTCTTCACAGAGCCTTCATGGGAATCCCCCGACGTATTTCCATGTCCCGGGAAATGCTTGATGCAGGCGCTTATCCCCGTATCCTGCAGTCCCTGTACGGCGCTTGCAACCATCTGGGACACCACTGCGGGATCGCTGCCGAAGGCTCTGTCCCCAATCACCTTATTGTCCGGATTGGTCAATACGTCCGCTATCGGCGCAAAATCCAGATTGAAGCCATATTCTCCGAGATAAGTGCCAATTGTCTGTCCCACCGTATATGCAGCGGATGCGTCACCGCCCGCTCCAATATCCGCCATCGGGCCCACATTGGTCAGCTTCAGCTGATCCGCCACTCTGGCGACACTGCCTCCCTCTTCATCCACTCCCAGGAAAAGAGGATAGGTCGCGTAACCTGCCGTCTTGGAAAGCATTTCCTTCAGCTGTTCTGCGGACTGAATATTCTGCGCAAAATATACAAGGCCCCCTACCGGATATTTCTTCAGTGCCTCCTCCGTACCTGAACCTGCCTGAACCGCTTTAGTTACTCCGGTCAACTGCTCCGGCGTAACTATGAACAAACCAGCCACCTTATCCTCCAGGCTCATATTGGCTACACAGGATTCCACCAGTTCCTCCAGCAGTTCTTCCTTAGATGGAACATTCTCAACCGGCGGCTCCGTCTGTACTTCTCCTGTTTCATTCTCCGTCTGCGACTGCATCATTACTTCCTCCTGAGCCAGAGATTCCGCCTGCGCCTGAGATTCCTCCGCCGCTTTTTTCTCCTCCATGGCGCTGGCTATCGACCGGATCCCCATCACTCCGCCCGTCACGATTCCGGCCAGAATCAGCACTGCCACAATATATGATACAATCTGGTTTCTGACCCTTCTTTTTCTCCGCATGTCTCTCCGGTTCATTCCAATACCCCTTTACATAACTTATCTGATTCATTCTTTGCAGCCGCCTGATTCGGAGCCGCCGAAGCAGCGCCCCGCCAGCAATATGAGAGTCCTCAGGCTTATGCGAACTCTGAATTATTATTCTTGAATTATCAAATCTGGATTTTCTGTTTTAACAGTACCACAAATAGAAGCGGGTATCAATCATTTTTCATTCTTGACACCCGCTCCTAAACTATGCTATCCAATGGCCTCTTCCTCCATTTTTCTCCTCCGCTTTTCTTTCCACTCTTCCTACTCTTTGTACTCGTGTACTGCAACGGTATTCATCTTATTTCTATGATGATTCTTCGTCACTCAAGCAAGTGTACTCGTTCTGCTTCGGTCCTTAGCATCGTCCTTAAAGTATATATTTTATTGTTCTTAAAGATTCTATTCTTTTCTCTCCCGGATTCCTTTAAAATGACGGCTCTTTTTGTTTATCTGACTGCCATCTATAATAAATTACTTCTTTCAACTAAGGATACTGTTTCCTTGGCTCTCAGAACCTTTTCTTTAAACTAAAGATGTCGGCTTATGTCGTTTCTTTAAACTAAAGATAATTTTCTTTGCTGTCAGAAATTTTCTCGTTCTCAAAAGAATCTTTTTTACAGTTACCAGCCTGTCAGATAACCACGGTTCCTTCAATCTAAAGTCCTTCTCGTGAAAGAAAATCCTATTCTTATCGAACAATCTTTAAGGCTTTCCTTATTAAGTTGTGTTTCGCTGTCTGATTATTTCTTTAAAAATTTTGTTTTTAAAGATTAAAGTTTATGTTTTCGGTGGTCTGTACCTTCCTTTCCTCTATATTTTTTTGTTTCTTCCTTGTTTGTGACTTCATTATATCTGTATAAATAAGAATTGTCAATATATTTTTTGTCTTTTTTAATAAAAAATGTTATTTTTCCATTTTCAATAAAATTAAGCTTTAATTATATGTATATTGTATATAATTATATGAATTGTCTGACAATTTAATTTCTTGTTCTTCTATTCCCTATCCCCACATAAATTGACAATGCCCTTTTTACGCCTTACACTATCATTAATAACAATTGCCGCCGGTTATACGGCGGCGGAACGGAGGGTTACATATGGACAACAGACAAACAGCCTTTGCCAGGGCCTGTGAGGGGATTATCGCCAATCTGAAAAAAAGGAATATGGAAGGGTACTTTTTCGAAGACAGCGTTTCCTGTGTCAGGGCAATACTTGAGATGATGCCGGAAGGCAGCGTTGTATCCTGGGGAGGAAGCGCTTCCATACAGGAGAGCGGGATGATGGATGCGCTGAAGCAGGGAAATTACCGGCTGATTGACCGTTCTGAAGCCAAAACACCGGAGGAACAGCGTGAAATCTATGCCCGGACCGTTATGTCCGATTACTATTTTATGAGCAGTAATGCAATTACTTATGAAGGGGAACTTGTGAACTTTGACGGAAACGGAAACCGGGTGGGCTGCCTGATTCACGGCCCCAGGCATGTGATGCTCATTATGGGGATGAATAAGGTGACAGCTTCCCTGGAAAGCGCCGTCCAGCGTGTCCGCACCATGGCCTGCCCGCCCAATGCCGTCCGCCTGAACCGCTAAACACCCTGCGCAGCCACGGGGAAATGCGGAGACTGTCTGTCTCCCGATTGTTTCTGCAACCAGCTTGTTATAACAAGGCGCAGCGGCCATACAGGCCGGATTAAGGTATTCCTGGTTGCCGAGGATCTGGGGTTCTGAATAAGCTGAAACAGATGCAGAATAAATGAGCGCAGCCGCGGCATCTGAATGAGCGCAGGCACAAAAAGCGTGAAATTCCAGCCGTGAGCCATGGAATTTCACGCTTTTTTCTTTTTAGCCTGCCTGTATCAAATCCGTATGTTAAATCTGAACCAGCACAAACATATTATAAATTGCACGGATTGCCGTTTCAAAGTCCTCATTTCTTACGCCGATGATGATATTCAGCTCGCTGGAGCCCTGATCAATCATTTTTACGTTTACATTGGAATGGGCAAGGGCGGAAAAGATTCTGCCGGCCGTTCCTCTTGTGGACTTCATGCCGCGGCCAACAACTGCAATAAGGGCCAGATCGGATTCAATATCAATGGTATCCGGGTGGGCAAGACGGTGGATGGCGGACACCACCTTCTGCTCCTTATCCATAAATTCATCCTGATGCACGAAAACTGTCATGGTATCGATGCCGGAAGGCACATGTTCAAAGGAAATGCCGCTGTCCTCAAAGGCCTGGAGCACCTTGCGGCCAAAGCCGATTTCCGCATTCATCATGTCTTTTTCAATATTGACGGAACAGAAGCCCCTCTTTCCTGCAATTCCCGTAATGACGAATTTGGATTTCTGGCAGGTGCTTTCCACAATCCATGTTCCGTTATCGTCCGGCGCATTGGTATTGCGGATATTGATGGGAATCCCTTCCTTTCTTACAGGGAAAATAGCGTCCTCATGGAGAACCGTTGCCCCCATATAGGAAAGCTCCCGCAGCTCCTTATAGGTGATAGTATCGATGCCTACGGGGTTGGGGATGATACGGGGATCCGCAATCAGGAAGCCCGAAACATCAGTCCAGTTTTCATAAACCTCCGCATGAACAGCCTTTGCCACGATGGAGCCTGTAATATCGGAACCTCCCCTGGAAAAAGTATGGACACTACCGTCCGGCATAGCGCCGTAAAAACCGGGAATTACCGCATACTCTTCTTTTTCCAGTCTTGCGGACATCACCTTATCCGTTTTGTACGGATCAAAATTCCCGTCCTCATCAAAGAAAATCACTTCCGCCGCATCAATAAAAGTAAATTTCAGATAGGCCGCCATGATGATGCCGTTCAGATATTCTCCTCTGGAAGCAGCATAATCCTTTCCTGCTTTTTTCTTAAAATTATCTAAAATGACTTTGAATTCTTCCTTCAGGGACAATTCCAGGGAAAGCCCCTTGATAATTTCCTCATATCTTGCTTCAATCGCCTTCAGCTGATCCTGAAAGGGCTGATCCTCTTGTGCGGCGGCGTAGCAGGCATACAGCATATCCGTTACCTTGGTATCCTTTTTGTTGCGTTTCCCGGGAGCGGAGGGCACCACAAATCTCCTTTCCTTGTCAGAATTGATGATATCGCCTGCCTTTATAAACTGTTCAGCGCTGGCAAGGGAGCTTCCTCCGAATTTCACAACCTTCATAATAATAACCTATCCTCACGCCTGCTGATACGGCGTTTTTTTCCTTTCTTTTTTATGCTTTGGGACCAGACCGGCGGCCAGGCGCCGGTAAGGGCTTTTTACAGATGCATCTTCTGTTTGATTTCAAGGAATTTATCCATAAGCTTATACCCTTCAGGGATAAAATTCCCACTCAGGATAGCCTCTGCTTCATTATAATTCCAGTCATTCTTCTGCGGGCTAGTGCTGTCGTACAAAAGATAGGGTACGCTTTCCGCCGTATGGGTCCTTATCCTTATCGGCGTGGGATGATCCGGCATGACCAGAAGCCTGTAAGCCTCTCCGCTCCTGTCAAGGGCTTCCGTCAGCGGTCCCACCACCCTTGCATCCAGATATTCGATGGCCTGCAGCTTCTTTTCCACGCTGCCCTGGTGTCCCATCTCATCCGGCGCTTCTATATGAATATAGGCAAAATCATAGCCGTCCTTTATCAGGGCGTCCACCGCCGCCTGCGTTTTTCCTTCATAATTCGTATGTAAACCGCCGGTGGCTCCTTCCACCTGCGCCACATCCATCCCCGCGCCCACGGCAATCCCCTTCAGCAGGTCAACCGCGGATATCATGATCCCCTTTTTCCCGGTTTTCTCCTGGAAGGAGGGAAGTGCGGGCCTGGTTCCCGCTCCCCAGAACCAGCAGCAGTTGGCGGGATTCAATCCGTTTTTCCTGCGTTCCTTATTAATAGGATGATCCTTTAAAATCTCATAGCTTTTTTCCATCATTTCATAAAGCATTCTGTCAGCGGGCAGATAAGGGGCTATCTCCCTGCCCAGCACATCATGCGGGGGCGTCAGCTCTTCCACCTCGCCGTTCTGCCAAATCAGGCAGTGGCGGTAGCTGGTTCCCACATAAAAATGATAAGGGTCACGATCCAGCTTCTCCATCACGGCATGAAGCAGCACCGCACAATCCACCGTACTGATTTCCCCGGAGCTGTGATCCAGGATTCGCCTTTTGGAAAAAGGGATTCCCTCTTCCTCGGAAAGCGTTACTATATTACACCGCATGGCGATATCCGTATCCTGCATGGGAACCCCGATGCTCAATGCCTCCAGCGGAGAACGGCCCGAATAATATTTCCTGGGATCATAGCCGATTACCGACAGGTTCGCCGTGTCGGAGCCGGGCTTCATGCCTTCAGGTATGGTGCTTACCATGCCGATTTCGGATTTTTTGCTAAGCGCATCAAGCGCCGGCGTCTTTGCATACGATAAGGGGGTTTTTCCGTTCAGCCGGGAGATGGGCTCATCTGCCATTCCGTCTCCCAGCACCACCACATATTTCATTCATTCCTCGATTCCGCCGCCTGCCGCGGCCTGCCATACATTCTAGTCCTCTTCCAGGCGGATCCGGCTGATAAATCCGGGAAGCTCCGCCGACTTCTTCGCAAATTCCTTTTCCGTCATAACAGGGGTCACAAAGCCGTATTCACCGGTTATTCCCTCCGCTTCTATTTTATCCACATCTCCGAACAGCTTCTTTACCGCATCCTCCGAGCCTTCGGAAACACGCACGAAGAATTTCCGGGAAGTATCCTCCACGCTCTTAAGGGAAAGCTTTTCTTCCTCCCAGATACAGATGATGTGCTTGCGTCCGTGCTTCGCACAGTCAATCACATCGGAAACCACCGCGCTGGCGGTAGGCAGCTTTCCGGCGCCTCTTCCGTAATACATGGAGTCACCCAAGGTATTGCCCCTGATGAAAATAGCGTTAAACACATCATTTACACCGTGCAGGGGATTCTTCTCCCCAATCATAAAGGGCGCCACCATGGCATAATATTCGCCGTCCAGCTCACGGCTCTTGGCCAGAAGCTTGATGAATTTATTCATCTTTTTGGCATAGAGGAAATCCTCTTTTGTGATTTTCGTGATTCCTTCTGTGTAAATATCCTCGTAACGCACGGTTTTCCCGGTCATCAGGGAGGAAAGGATGGCGATTTTACGGCAGGCGTCATAGCCCTCCACATCGGCCTCGGGATTGCGTTCCGCATACCCCTTATCCTGCGCTTCCTTCAGACAGGAATCAAAATCACTTCCCTCTTCCGCCATTTTAGTCAATATATAATTGGTGGTTCCGTTAAGGATACCGTTAATCAGCTCAATTCGTTCTGCCGTAAGCGCTACATTCAGCGGACGGATAATGGGGATGCCGCCGCCCACGCTGGCTTCAAACAGATAGTTGCATTCATTCTCTCGCGCCGTGCGGATAAGCTCGGCCCCATGGTTTGCAACCAGCTCCTTATTGGAGGTGCAGACGCTCTTCCCGGCCTTCAGGGCCTGCATGGAAAAAGTAAAGGCAGGCTCGTTGCCTCCCATGGTTTCACATATAATGGATACCTCAGGGTCGTTCAGGATGATATTGTAATCATGCACTATCCTGTCTTCATAAGGATCTCCGGGAAAATCCCTCAGGTCCAGGATATATTTCACATGCAGCTCCTGTCCCGCCCTTTTGTCAATGACATCCTTGTTCGTCTCAATAACTTCAACAACACCGCTTCCTACCGTACCGTATCCCAGAACTGCTACGTTTATCATATCTCTTCCTCCGTCTTGCCACTTTTATGAAATTCTGTAACTGTTCAGTGTCCCTCGCAGTTACTGCTAAAATCCATCCTAAATCGCCTTTGGCGATGGATTTTAGCACTCTTGAATCACATTCTTACGGTCAACGCAGTAAATGCGCTGACCTGTTGAACAGTTACGAAATTCTATTCCTTCGCCAATATTTTGACGTTACGGATGCCTCTTCGCTCTTCCATGGTTTCCAGCATCCTGGAAACATCTCCCGTCGTGCTGAGCACCTGGACGCTGATGCTTAAGGATGCCACGCCGTTGATGGGGATACTCTGATGGATTGTCAGAATATTCGCCCCGAAATCCGCAATTACCTTCAGCACATCCGATAAAAGCCCCGGCTCATCTTCTATTGACATGGACAACGTAATTGTGGTACCCTGTGCAGTATCATGGAACGGAAAAATATCATCCTTATATTTGTAAAAAGAGCTCCGGCTGATATCCACTCTCTCCACCGCATCCTGTATTGTCGCCGCTTTTCCTGATTCCAGCAGGCGTTTTGCCTCAACTACCTTCAGCAGGACCTCAGGCACCGCCTTCTGTTTTACTACATAATAATCGCTCGTCTTCTGCATATTCCTCATCCTGTATCCCGGGCTGTTTTCATGCCTTCAGGCCCTTATCATATCATGTCTTTCCACTGCAAACAATTGTGTGCCACTGAGAGATATTGTAGCATAGGGTTTCCGGGAAAGCAACAAAAATTTACAGGCGGATTGTACTTTTAGAAATACAATCCGCCTGACACTGCATAAATATGCATTCAATTATACATTACAGCAAAAACAGCAGCAAATATCTCAGCAGGAGCAAAATCAGCATATGCACCGGATAAAAGAGATAAAAGAAATATTTATGCCCCTTCATATATCTTTTTCCGTTGCATAAATAGATCAGGGGGAATACGGCAATGCAGAAGCCCTCTATCCCCAGGCTGTCCACCGCATTCTCCAGGCTGCGCAGTCCCAGCGGCACGCCGATGAAATAAGAGGCAAGAAAAAGCGCAGGGGACAGGATACACTGCAGGCTCCTGTCCCCGCGCAGCAAATACAGCACAACAATGAGGAAAACACCGCTGTATCCATAGTCCGTATGCAGCAGTCCGGCCGCCGTCATTCCCGCCGCCACAGCTGCGGCGCTGCACAGCCCGCCAAAAACCTGTGACTTCAGCCGCTCCCGGCACTGTCTTACCGCAGCCAGCGTCAGCAGCCCGGCCAGAAGCGTCCAGAACACATTCTGGTGCGCCATTGTCATTTTCCCATAAAAAAGAAGATCAAAGGGCACCTCCGACAAAAGGGCAAACAGGAAAAGCCGCAGGGCATACCTGGCCACGCTCCTTGTATGCAGAAAGCCCTGCAGCAAAAGATAGCAATATATGGGAAAGGACAGACGTCCCACAGTCCTCAGAATCTGATACGCCGCATCACAGTATTGCCAGGCCGCGCCGCCTTCAGGGATGGTGTGAACAAGGAAATACTTCAGCAGCCCGGCCCCCACATGGTCAAGAAACATGGTCACAAGCGCCAGGAGCTTAAGCGCATCCTCTGAAAACATGCCGTTTGCATCCCGCAGGTTTCTCAATACAATCCGGGTGTTTCCTTTACTTTTCATAATTACCTCAACTTAAAAATAACGGGGCATGCCGCCCCGTTATTTCTCCTCTTTTTATTACACAAGCGGATATTTGTCCGTCAATGTCTGCACAATCGCTCTCGCTTCCGGAATCTTTGCCTCGCCGCCCTTGATCACCAGTGCAATCGCTTCTGCGATCCTGTCCATATCCTCCGTATTCATGCCTCTGGAGGTAACGGCCGGCGTACCCAGACGGATGCCGCTGGTTACGAACGGAGACTTGGGATCGTTGGGGATGGTATTCTTATTGCAGGTAATATGCGCTTCGTCAAGCAGCTTCTCCACCGCCTTGCCCGTCAGATCAAAGTTAGTCAGATCCACAAGCATCAGGTGATTGTCCGTGCCGCCGGAAACGATTTTGATTTCTCTGCGCATCAGCCCCTTGCACAGCGCCTGGGCATTATCAACGATTCCCTGCTGGTACACCTTAAAGTCGTCACTGAGCGCTTCCTTAAAGCATACGGCCTTTGCAGCGATCACGTGCATCAGAGGGCCTCCCTGGATCCCGGGGAAAATAGCCTTGTTAAAATTATACTTCTCCGCAGCTTCCTTATTGCAGAGGATCATGCCTCCCCTGGGTCCGCGCAGCGTCTTATGGGTTGTAGTCGTTACCACATCCGCATAGGGGATCGGGCTGGGATGAAGCCCTGCGGCAACCAGGCCCGCAATATGGGCCATATCCACCATCAGGCAGGCTCCCACTTCGTCGGCAGCTTCCCTGAAGGCTTTGAAATCTATGGTTCTTGCATAGGCGGAAGCCCCTGCAATGATCATTTTAGGCTTGCATTCTCTGGCGAGCTGTTTCATTCTGTCATAATCTATGAAGCCTTCATCATTCACGCCGTAAGGCACAATGTTGAAGTATTTTCCGGACATATTCACCGGGCTGCCGTGTGTCAGATGTCCGCCGTGATCCAGATTCATACCCATAACGGTATCTCCCGGATTCAGGACGGCAAACTGAACCGCCATGTTGGCCTGTGCACCGGAGTGGGGCTGTACATTGGCATAATCACAGCCAAACAGCTTCTTCGCACGTTCAATGGCAAGGTTCTCAACCTCGTCCACACATTCACATCCGCCGTAATATCTTTTGGCCGGATAGCCTTCCGCATACTTGTTGGTAAGCACGCTTCCCATTGCCGCCATTACAGCCTTGCTCACCCAGTTCTCGGAAGCGATCAGCTCGATATGGCTGTTCTGCCTTTCCTGCTCATCCACAATCGCCTGCGCGATTTCCGGATCTGTCTTCTTCACTTCATCCAGAGAATACATCCTTTTACCTCCTGCATAAGTATATCCGCTACGATTCATCTGTTGCGGCGCGTTAATATATTAAATTGCGTTGGGATGATTATAGCATACATTCCATTAAATGCAAATATAAAATTATTCTTATACTTTTCTTAAGTTGCCCTTTTTCACTTTACTTGCCATTTCATTTCTGCTACAATACAACCTTAGAAAATCAGTAATTATGAGGTTACAGGACAGCCTCCGGAGGCCGGACTGTAATATTTGAGGGAAAGCCGGGGAGATTCATATGTATTCATTTTTGGTAAATCCTGCCTCCCGTTCCGGGAGAGGGCAGAAATACTGGGAACGGATAAAGCCTGTCCTTGAGGAAAGGAAGATTCCTTATCAGGTCTTTTTTTCAAAAGGCCCGGGCGACATGGTTAAGCTTTCCCGGCAGCTGACTTCTTCCCTGTCTCCAGAAGGAGAGGACGTCCACCTTGTTGTTTTGGGGGGCGACGGAACCGCAAACGAAGCAGTGCAGGGAATTGCGAATTTTTCCAGGACGCGGTTCAGCTATATCCCCACCGGCTCCAGCAACGATCTGGCCCGCGACGCAGGCATCAGCCGGAATCCCCTGGAAACCCTGGAATGCATACTCTCTTCCGCCCGCGAACGGCGGATAGATGTGGGTTTTCTTCATTATAATACGGCATACCTGCCCGAAGCCTCCCGGCCTGCGGACGTACCGCCGGACCGCCGTTTCCTCGTAAGCTGCGGCATCGGCTTTGATGCCGGCGTATGCCAGGAAGCCATGAAGTCACGCATGAAGGATTTCCTGAATAAAGTAGGTCTGGGCAAATTAACCTATCTGGGAATCGCCCTGAAACAGCTGATGCGCTCAGGAAGAGACAGCGCTGAGCTGGTTATAGATGAAAACAGCCCTTCGGCGAAAAGCATCCGCCTCCCCGGCCTGATGTTTATCGCCTGCATGTCCCACTGTTACGAGGGCGGCGGCTTCTACTTCTGCCCCGGCGCGGATGCGGCGGACGGCATGCTGGATCTGTGTACGGTCAGCGGCGTTCCCAAATGGAAGGTGCTGCTTGTCCTTCCCACCGCTTTTCAGGGAAAGCACTATCGCTACAATGGCGTGGAGCGTTACGGCGGCCAGACCATACATATCCGCACCTCCGCTCCTTTATGGGTTCATACCGACGGCGAGGTAGCCTGCCGCTCGGACGATATTACGGTCAGCTGTTCAAAGCATCTGCTCCGTTTCTATTATTAAACATAACAACTCAGGCCGGCGGGAATATTGTTGCAAAAGCCGGCTTATAGGATCGCTTTTCTACCTATATGCCCATCGGATGAACATCCGATGCTTCCTGAGTGGCAGAGCCATTCAGAAAGACGGCCGTCCTGATTACATAGTAACTATGAACATTAACGCTAACTGCTAATCCGATCCTCCCCGTTCTTTGTTCCGTCGGCAATGCCCACATGGAATGAACACCAGGGACCTTCAAAGAGGCGAATATTATGAAAAACATCTATGAAAAATACAAACACATTCTTCCCTTTGCATTATACTTCTTCGTATATATGACCTGGTTCTCCTGGCTGGAGCAAAGACATATATGGAAATATCAGGTAATCCATATGGCGGTTGACAACTATATTCCTTTTAACGAGGTTTTCATCATTCCTTATTTCCTGTGGTTTGTCTACGTACCGGCAGTTGTCCTGTACCTGGCTCTGCACAATAAGGATGACTACTACAGAACAGCCATCTTTCTCTGCACCGGAATGACGGTATTCCTTCTGGTTTCCACCTTTTTCCCCAACGGACACCATTTAAGGCCCGCCGTAATGCCCAGGGACAATATCTTTACCCAGATGGTCGCTTCGCTTTACAAAATGGATACCCCCACCAATCTCTGGCCAAGCATACACGTATATAACTCACTGGGCGCGCATTTCGCACTCTCCCGCTCAGAACTGGGCAGAAAAAAATGGCTGCGCAGAACCTCCGGGGTTCTCTGTGTTTCCATTATCCTGGCAACCATGTTCCTGAAGCAGCATTCCGTCTTCGACGTACTTACCGCTTTTGTCATGGCCGCAGCCATGTACGGAATCGTTTACCACTACGACGTACTCATCTACCTGAAACAATACAGAACTGCAAGACGTGCTGCAAGAGCCGCGCATAAAATCCGCTGATTTATGATTTATGAAAAAAGTTTCTATGCAAAATATTTAAAGCAAAACAATATGCGAGGCAGGTAACCGACTAGATTACCTGCCTCCTTTTTATAACCACATCCTCCCTATCTCCCCGCCCGCTCCTAAACAACTTCCTCTACACCCCTTGCCCTTCCGTCCTTTTGCCCTTCCGTCCCCACTATCCCCTCCGGGAGGACTTTTTCTTCCGCCACGGCGCCGCTCTAATTAAATTTGAAGAACCTTTGACAGAGCTTATAGCCCTCCACTGAGATCTTCCTGCCGCCCTTTCCCGGCAGATTGGTATAACTGCCCAGCAGCCCATACCGCAGCCTGAAAAACACGAACGGATCCTTCTGCTTGATATATTTCCACAGCTCGTTTTTCTTTTCCAGATTCTCATCCGTACCGGAGCAAATCAGCATAATTGACGATACCGTAGTAATGATATCCAGGTAGTTGAGCATATAATTGCGCAGCTTCTTATGCGTTGCCAGAAACTGCTTTTTAGCAGTCACATAATCCACCATGATTTTATTTACCTTCAGCTGCTGATCGATTCTCCCGATCATCACCTTTTCATTTACGGACTGATCCGCGCGGCCGATATAATACCTGTAAAAATTCACATCCATATAATACATTTTCTTCACGTACGGCAGCGGCTCAAACACGAAAAGATTGTCCACATAAAAAGTATGCTCCGGCAGCTTCAGCCCGCAGTCCTTCAGAAGCTTTGTACGGAAAATGACGGAATGCATAAGGATATACTGCCCCTTATGGAACCGGTGCACATCATTCCATGTGAAAATCTCGTCCTCCGGGAGCACATGGCGGTAACGGATTACCTTTTTGCGCTTTTCCCCTTCTTTTTCATATACATAATTGGCGATCAGCATATCCAGGACTTCCTCGCCGCCTGTAAGCTCCGTAAGCTTGTCAAGGATTTCCCTGTAAGCCGTATCAGAAACCCAGTCGTCGCTGTCCACCACCTTGAAATACAGCCCCGCTGCATTCTCGATGCCTGTATTTACCGCTGATCCATGGCCTCCGTTCTCCTTGTGGATGGCTTTGACTATGGCGGGATACTTTTCCGCATATTCATCCGCAATCGCGGCTGTGGCATCTGTGGAGCCATCATCCACAATCAGGATTTCCACGTCCTCTCCGCCCGGAAGCAGGGAATCAATACATTTCCTCATATATTTTTCAGAATTATAACAGGGTACTGTTATAGACAACAATTTCATATCTGCTCCTATCTGGCGCCTGGCGCCTGCGCGGTTTCGTCCGCGTTCTTTTCAGAAAGGGAGAGTCTGTTTCGCTTTTGTCCCTTCCTCACTTCTTTTCTTCGAATTTATCATTTCCCAGCCGTATCTGCAGATATCCGGTATAAGCCGCGTAGGCCGACGGAATGGGATATTCTTTTTCCGTCAGGGAAGGCTTAATAAACAGCAGTCCCTCCTGCGTTCCCCCTACGGGCTCCAGTTCATCCACGCGTACCGCATAGCCAATCATATCCCATTCCTTATGGGTAAAAACATGTCTGGAATCAGGAAGCTTCTGTATCCTCAGAGGATGCAGCCCCTTTTCTTTAAGCAGGGCAAGTACCTCCTCCTGGCTCAGATGCCCTTCCTCCGACGGGAATTCATACATTCCGGCCAGCATCCCCTTTGCGGGCCTTTTCCTGATGGCGGCTCTCATGGCATCCTGAATGACAAGGATCGTTTTTTTCTCAATACTTCTTGCCTTCTTTGCCGCCTTTTTAGGAAATTCTGTTTCTCTGCCCTCTATGTGCGCCTTACAGGAGGATTCCCACGGACATTCCCCGCATTTCGGCGCGCCGTTGGGAATACAGACAACGGCCCCCAGCTCCATCAGCGCCTGGTTAAAATCCCCCGGTCGATCCTTTGGCATTACCTCCTTCAGATCCTCTTCCACGCTTTTTCTCACCTTATCATTGAGCATGTCCCTGCCGTCCGCCCTGTATCTGGATATTACCCGCAGCACATTACCATCCACAGCCGGCACCGCCCGGCCATATGCGATGGAAGCCACCGCTCCCGCCGTATAGCTGCCTATCCCCGGAAGCTTCAGCAGCTCTTCCCGGCTGTCCGGCATCCGGCCGCCGTATTCCGCCATAATTGCCTGCGCCGCCTTCTGCAGGTTCCTGGCACGGTTGTAATAACCAAGTCCCTCCCACAGCTTGAGCAGCTTATCCTCAGGCGCCTGCGCCAGCTCCGGTATTCCCGGAAGCGCCTCCATAAAACGCTCAAAATAGGGCTTGACGGCTTCCACTCTTGTCTGCTGGAGCATGATCTCCGAAACCCACACGCGATAAGGCGCGGGATTCTCTCTCCAGGGAAGCACCCGCCTGTGTCCATCATACCATTTCAACAGCGGCTGCGCAATATCGCAGAGATTTTCATTGTTATCCGCTTCGCATACGGCAGGCCTGTCTGCCATACTTCGTCCTTTGGCAGTTTGGATGAAACATTCCTGCTTTTTGGCTTCGGGTTTCAGAACAACGGGGATCTCATAACTGATTTCCATGCTGTCCTGCGTCACATGACAGCCTCTGGCGTAAATAGCAACACCGGCCTCCTGCGCCCTTTCAAGCGCCTGGGCAAAAGCAGGCTGTGTTTCCCAGTTAGGCGTAAAACGGCGGATTCCTTCCATCTGTACCACGAACAGTATCCCCGCTTCATATCCGTTTTCCTTAGCCTGGATGAGTTCCTCCACATGCTTGAGGGCACGCAAAGAGGGGGCATCCGGAAACAGCGCCTTCCTTTGCGTTTCCAATGTTACCCCCTTAACCTCCAGCCACATTTTCACAGCTTCCGATTCCACATAGAAATCAAAACGGGAATTCCCGTAAGTACATTCCGGCTTTATCAGCTTTACCGGAGCCAGCAGGCCTCCTGATGCCAGCCATTCCCCGGCAGCCAGATTCGGTGCAGCCGAATCCATATTGACAAGCAGCCCGCCCTTTTCCACCGCCACCAGATCGTAGTCGGTTTTCCGTTCGGGGTTGCCGCTTTTTTCCAGATAGACTGTGACGCCCTTTTGCAGCAGTTCCCTGCATCTGCCGGTATTTTTAACGTGTACTTTTTCCTGCCTGCCGTCAATCTCTACATAAGCGATAAAACGGTTCGGCCGTTCTATAAAGGTTCCTTTCACGATATCTTTATATTTCATAAAAACAGTTAATCTCCTGACTGTTACTGCTGCTCTTTCTACTGCTGCCGCCTTTGCCCGGAAAAAATTCTATCTGAGTCTGTTGCACTCATATTTTTCCAGAGTAACGATGCAGTTCTTAAGCGTCATGTAGCGATCCTCAAGTTCCCCTTCTTCCAGCTCCAGATCCAGGGAAACCGCCATGGTATTGAGCATGTCGTCCGTGATACGGCTGTGCAGCCCCACCAGAATATTCAGCTTATCCTCATAGGTATCAGCATCCAGGAACTCTACCAGCATTGGATCCAGATTAAGTTCTTCTTCTGCCTCTTCAGGAGAATCCTCCCCACATGCCTTTGGCGATCCGTTTTCTCCAACCGGCGCTCCAGACGGCTTATCCATAATCTGGGGCACAAGGGTGAAACGGTATTTTGCCTGTACCTGAGGATACTTTTCGTGATCAACTTCGCTGACAAACATGGAAAGAGGTCTTACAAATACCTGAAAATCACCATACAGGGCCTGATACACAACCATAGCCTCTCCGGTCTCCGAATGCGTGGCAAGCGTGATTATACGATAGAGATTTCCTTTAAAATGCTGATAAATTTCATTTGGTTCGGGGATTCTGTCCATTTTGCTTCTCCCATCTGCTTATACAGCTCCGCCCTTAATGACAGACGGATTCATTAAAAACAGCCGGTCCCTTATCCGGCGGCCGGCACCGATTATGCTTTATTATACCCCAAAACCTGTGTTCTGTCATTCCCCAATTGCCGGGGATTCAGGAAATTCATTACAGCTGTCACAGTTCAGATAACTGAAACATGCCCGCAGTCCGCACATCTCTTATGTTCCGTACTGTGCCCTGACTGATTTGTTAAAAAAATTCCTGATAAATCCTGCAGTCCGGCGCACCGAATTCCACTTTGCCTATACGCTCCAGAATACCCTGTATCTCTGATTTATCCAGATTTTCAAATCTTCTGTTATGGATTTTCAGCAGATAGGTCTTCTCTCCCCTCACATCCCTGCTGAAGGTCAGGGTCAGCCCTGAATTGGCATAGCCCTCTTCTTTCAAAATCTTCCTGACCTGAGCCAGGTAGTCCTCCTCAAGGCGGCTGTAATATCCGTCCTCCTCACGGAAGGCATCCCTCGACTGTCCTTTCACCGTACCTGCTATACAAAATGCGGAAATCACGATTAAAACCACGGTTACTGCTATCAAACCCGCTCTGCTTTTAATTCTTTCTGCCATAGATTCTTCCTCCATCCTGCGCACCTTTTATCCCTTGCGGCACCTGTTCTGTCCGATATCAGTTCTTTTTATTATGTCTTACTTTTTATATGATAATGATGTTTGTTTATAGATTAGATGCTCCGAAAAGGAAAAAAGTTTAAAAATCTTTCCTAAATTGCATTAAAAAAATAATCCAATAAGATTTCGTCATACTTTGCTTTAACTACAAAAAGCAAGTAATGTTTAGTTCCCTCACAATTACTGCCAATATCCATCCTAATTGCCTTCGGCGATGGATTTTAGCACTCCTGAACCAATTATGTTACGGGTAGCGCTTCATGCTGGCCTGCGCAGCTAAATGCGTTAACCTGTTTAACAGTTATTAAAGCGTAACATATACTTCTCTAAAAACCTTCTAAAAATACCCTGTTATATTTCATTCAAACAGTCTCCTGTACAGGCGGTATTTTATAAAAAGATCAAAAAATACCTCTGACAGAAATTTTTTTCCCATCAGAGGTATTTTTTGATTTATTTACAGCTGTCCGGCAGCATTTTAGTTGCCGTTATTTTATTAAACATCGGTTGGATAACCATATCTGGCAGGTATGAAGCCAGCCGGATATTACGGCTGGACAAGAGCTTCTCCCACAAGCCTGTTGACAAGGGCGCCGTCCGCCTTTCCCTTGACTCTTGGCATAAGCTCCTTCATAATTTTCCCTTTGTCCTTCACAGTTGGCGTTACGATTCCCAGGCCGGCAAGAACCTCATTTATTTCTTTCCGGATGGCCTCTTCACTCATTTCCTCCGGCGCAAATTCCCTGAGTACCGCAAGGCGCTTCTCGCATTCCTCTACAATATCCGCCCTGTCTGCGGGAGCCAGATCCTTTGTTTCCTGGGTCTGCTTGATTTCCTTCTTAATGACCTCATTTTCTTCCGCTTCCGTCAAATCCTCTCTTTTGTCAATGGCCTTGTTCTTCAGCGCCGCAAGAAGCATGGAAAGCGTATCCTTCCTCTCCTTGTCCTTATTCTTCATGGCAGCTACCATTTCAGCTCTTACTTCATCAATTTTACTCATAATTTTCTCCCTTCTGCGCACCTTGGCGCCCATGTTATTTAATCCGCCCAGCTTGGACGGTGAAAAATCTTTTTGCCTTTATTGATTTTTAACCAGCATCCGTTCCGCCGCCCCTACAGCGGCTCCCGCCTCTTTCCTATAATTCTTCCCTGCAAAAATAACAGGTATACTTCTGTCTGCTTCCCTGCGGCACCAGATTTTCCGCACCGCAGTAGGAGCATTTTATCACCCGCATGCCCTGGGGCACGCTGTCACCCTCATATAATCTTTGTGCAGAAGGCAGACCGCCAGTCTCCCATCTGCTCCGCATTTCCTCCTGCCGCTTATCCTGCAGGTGATCCGCCTCATCCAGCACAGCCTTCTGGCGCAGGTAATCAGTCGTTGACATATTGGCCTGCTTTTCTGTTGCCATTGATGCCGGCGGTGTTTGATGAGTTCCTTTCACTGCACCGTGCCTGTGCTTTTCCGGAACCGTACCTGCGGAATAATCCGGCTGTGCCGCGCGGCTCTGCGGCATTGCATTCCCGTTGTTCCAGGTATTCTGCGGCGGTACTGCGGCGCCGTTCTTATTATAGGGATTCCGGTCCTTTGTCCCCGAACCGTTACTTTTTCCCTTCAATACGCCGGATACAGCCGCCATGATTACAATCCATATGATTACAGAAATAATACCGCTCATACCTTTTCTCCTTTGCTATTCCGTAGTGTGTCTGAAAACTGCCTGCCCTGAACCATAATGGCTGTCTTTACACAAACCCGTCCAGGATTCGAAACCTTTTACTAAAACGCGGGCAACGGATTTTCAATGCGGTTAACCTGCATTGCTGTTTTTGTTTACTCCGGAGCTGTACCTTACAATCAGCAGTTCAACACCCATCGTATCGTTCAGCCGCCCGCTTTTTACCGCCTCATCGGTATCCACGCACGCTTCCAGCGCTTCACGCAGCTCTTCCTTTTTAAAACGGGAAGCCTGGCTTACGTATTTACCCGCTATAAAGCTGTGAAGCCCTGTCTTTTCCCCAATTTTCCTGTTGTCATAGCCCTTTGCCTTCAATTCCTTTACCTGGAGCAGCAGATTAAACTGCCTTCCTATCAGGAACAGGATACGCATCGGCGGTTCCTTCAGCGCCAGCAGATCATAATACAGCTTCAACGCCTCCCGCTGCTTCTTCAGCGCAATATCCTCGACCATGTCAAAAATCTGGCTGGTTACCTGATGCGTGCATACCGCCTCTATATCCGCCTCGGTAATGCTGTCTTTTTTCAGTGTATAACAGAAGAGCTTCTCCATCTCCCTGCTGATGTTTTCCATGTCGGACCCTGTTTTCTGCAGGAAAAAATCCAGGCCCGCAGGAGAAATCGTTTTATTCTCCTTCTTAATCCTGCCCAGAATCCACCGCTTCAGCGTAGTCTCATCCTGTGTGGCAAATTCCACCGCACAGCCGCAGTCCCTGACAGCCTTAAACAGCCGGCTGCGCTTATCAACCTCCGACTCTATGAACAGGATGCACACGGATGGAGCAGGCTCCTTCATATAATCCGCCAGCTGTTCGCCGCCCTTTTTAAAAAGGCCGCTGTCCTCTATCAGAATCACACGCCTGTCCGCAAAGAAGGGCATGGTTTCCGCCAAATCAATCACTTCACCGGAATTCACATCCTTTCCTCTGAAAGCGGTGAAATTCATGGTATCGCCTTCCTGTACAAGCGCTTCCTTCAGCCTGTCCCTGTACTGGTTCTTCAGGTAGGCCTCCTGCCCATAAAGCAGATACGCCTGTTTGAACTGTTTCTTCTTTATGTCTTCCAACAGCTGCTGCATTCTCAGTTTCCTTTCCTGCAACGGTTCAGGCAGCTGAACTGTTACTTTTTCTTCTCTTCATTCCTTTGGGTTGTGAACTGCCGGGGTTTACTTTTATTATCATGACATATTCCGGGCCATCAGTCAACGTTCAAAAAAGTCTCCACCGTAATTTTTTTCTGCCTTCTGCGCACCATAACCGCACCGCATTCGTTTGTGACAAAAACCGGGATATGTGCGGCTTTCAAGCGCTCAAGAACCGCTTTATGCGGATGTCCGTAGGAATTATTTCTGCCGCAGGAAATAAGGGCGCAGGCCGGTGCTGCGGCATCCAGGAATTCCCGGGTGGTCGAGGTTTCAGAACCATGATGTGCGGTCTTTAAAATATCGCAGCTTTGCAGAAGTCCGGGGGAAGAGGCAAGAATTTTTTGTTCCCCCTCCGCGTCCACATCTCCGGTGAGCAGGATGGAAAAATCCTTATCCCCGTTCTCCCCCCGCAAAGTAAGTTGCACAACCAGAGAGGCTGTATTCCGGTCCGTAAAGCTGTCCCTTCCATCCGGATGCAGACACAGGAATTCCGTTTTCCCATCCTTTAAAAGATCCCCGGCCTCCATACGGTACACCGGAATGTGATAGCTTCCGGCCATTTCCACAAGCCGGGACGGCTCATCCTGAACGACATGGGCCTGCGGCAGCACCAGGCCGCCGATGGAAACGCCGCTCTTTTCCGCCCATTCAAAAACTGCCTCCAGCCCATTGATATGATCCGCATCCCAATGGCTTACGAATACCGCCTCCAGCCTGCCCACACCCTGATATTTCAAAAATGGGATCACCTGCCAGGTTCCGGTATCCTTCTGCGAGGAGCTGCCCGCATCATACAGATAATGCTTACCGCTCTCCGTTCTGATATAAATACAATCTCCCTGCCCCACATCCAGCATGGTCATCTGCATACCGTCCTGAGGTTTTAATGCAAAAACAAGACACAGCAGCGCTGCGGCAGGCACGCCTGCCGGCCTGGGGATTTTCTCCGTCAGAAGCAGAAGAAGCCCAAGACCTGCAGCAAAGACAAGAAGCTGCCACAGCTCCGGCTTTCCCGCATGCCAGATCCCAGGCAGACCTTCGGAAAGCAGACACAGCTTTTCATAAAAAATAAGGATTCCTTTCACCGGAAGCGCCAGCATACGAAGGAAAACAAAAACCGGCTCTCCTATGCCCCCAACAACGCTTCCGGCCAGTACAAGAAGCACCGTTCCTCCCATGAGAATCCCCATCAGCGGGATTACAAGCACATTCAGCAGGATGGACAGAAGGTTCCATTCATAAAACACAGAAAGCAGCACCGGCAGGGTGGTAAGGCTGATGCAGAAGCTGGAACGGAATCCCTGAAGCAGCCTCTGCATGACGGGATGCTTCTGTTTTTCCCCATACATTTTTATATAATTTTTCTTTCCTTTGTCTTTTCCGAAAAGCTTTACAGCATCACTGCCCATCCGTTCAAAGGCAGGAATGGTGACTGCTGCCCCGGCCGCCGCAGCAAAGGACAGCTGAAAACCGCCGTCCTGAAGCCAGGCAGGGTTTTCAAGCAGGAGCAGGGCCGCCGCCGTGGAAAGCGCGGTGGGCATATCATAGGTCCTTCCCACAATTTTGGCGGTCATATAGAGTAAAAACATAATGCCCGCCCTGGCCGCGGATGCTGAAAACCCGGTCATGACAAGATAGGAAAAAAGTACGCCGCAGGAAAGGAGGCCGGACAGCTTTCGTGATAAAAAGCGGCTCAGCAGACGGTAAAGCCCCATCCCAAGCAGGGATATGTGCAGGCCTGAAATCGCCAGGATATGGGAAATCCCGGCCCCCTGATACAACGCCTTAATTTCCGAATCCATTCCCTTTTTTTCTCCCAGAAGCATGGCCTTCAGTACAGACGCTTCCTTCTGCGGGAAAATATTTTCCAACACCTCCCCAGCGCGGCGACGCAGACGATACAGTGCATGACGCCAGCCGGAATAGCCCTCGCTCTTCCCCGTCAGCACAGCCTGGGAAAGCTGCATGCTAATACCCTGCCCTGCATAATATGCCCTGGCATCAAACTCACCGGGGTTTGTCGCTGTTTTAAAATGGCGCGCCTTTCCCCGATAGCAGGCCCTGCTGCCGATCTCCGGCAGGCGCACTTCCCCCTCCTGCAGCCTGCACATCACACCGGTACCGCCCTGTGACCGCATTGGCATTTCCTGTTCCTGAGCAGACTTTTCCAGTGTCTGCGCCGGCATTCCCTGTTCCTGAGCAGACTTTTCCCATACCTGCATATCTATTTCCTGCAGCTGCTTCTGCGCTTCTTTTTGCGCCGTAATATTCTGTTTTAAGTCTCTGTCTGAAAAATTTACTGCCCTGATACCGGCAGCCGTGAAATTGTTTAGATTTGTATTAAGAGATATACTGTCAGTTTTTATTAACTCAACATCTGGATCTTTAAAATTAAGATCCGATTGCATTTCTGCCCCCTGAAAGGGAAGCGCATCCGCAGCCTTCAGATAAACGATATGTACCATCTGCCCGTTTTCCGGGTCCATATAGCTTGTGATATCCGAAACCGTCCCGGCAACCACAGCCGTCTGCCCGTCCTCCGCCGGAGGGGAGGGCTGGGGCAGCGGCTTTATCCATGTCATTATCCGGACTGCGGCCGTAAAGCCCAGCATTGCCAGGCATAAGGGCCGTCTCATTCCACATTTTCTCCTGTCTTTACGAGATCCAGGTTTCTTTCATAAAGATTGGACAGATTGAAAGTCTCCCTGTATACGATGTCTGTCTTTCCATTTACGGCTATCTGCACCTTGTTTACATTGGGAAGCTCCACCAGGGAGTTGGCAATGGAATAAATCACCACATCCGCAGTAACATTATAAAGCTGCGTCATGAAGTTTTCATCAAAATTCACGTAACAGATACCATCCTTGACGGTTACGCTCAATATTTTCGTACCTGGATTAATCACCGGATATACGCCGTCGATGTCAGGACCCTTTACCAGATATTCCACCACCAGCTTTTCCATGGAAATATTGCTGTTGTATTCCACAGGCTTGACGATTTCCACCAGGCCATCCCCGGCTTCATTGGCAAAAAAGAGCTTGAGCTTCACCATTTCATAGGAATTGATTTCTTTTCCCGCATTGTCAATGAACGCATCGGCAGTCATGGGACCGATTGCTGTGCCCGTGCTGTCTGCAAGCGGCTGTCCTCCCACCGTCATCAGCACATGATTGATTCCTTCCGCCTGGGAAAGCGTCCTCACCAGCGCCGCCCTCACCAGAACCTCCGTGGTGGGCGCAAGCTTTCTGTAGCTTTCATCCACATCCAGATCCAGCTGTCCGCCTTCCTCCACCCGGAACCCGGTCACCTGGAAGCTGTTTCCCACGGAAGACTTCAGGGACACATCCCCCGGCACCGCTTCCATAGCTTCCAGCAGTCCTGCTATCTGTCCTGACTGCTCCCCGGAATCAATATAGTGAACCTCTTTGACTATTTTTGTTTCTTCCCTGTTGAGATAATAGATATCAAAGGCCGTTCCTTCCGGTTCCGCCGCCCCCGTACTGCAGGCCGGAAGCACCAGGCAGAAAAGCAGCAGCATGCTGACTGCCCATGCCGATTTTTTGTTTGAAGCATCCTTTTTTCTGTTCGAAGCATCCTTCATTCGATTTTTGAACCTCCGTTCAGGCTTTCCGTTCTTCCATACATGCCAACTGTATCTCAGATACAGTCCTGCGCTGCCTTATCAATTTTTCCTGCACGATAATCCCCTGTAAAAAGGCCGCAGAAAACCACGTCATCTTACATAGGTAAGCGGGATCTTTACGGTAAAGCTGGTGCCTTCTCCCTCCGTACTGGCTACCTTCACCGAACCGCGGTGAAGAAGGATGGCATTTCTGGTAATGGCCAGCCCCAGTCCGGTGCCGCCGATTTCCCGGGAGTGGGATTTGTCCACTCTGTAGAAACGCTCAAATATATGATCGTAGTCCGCCTCCGGAATGCCGATACCGGAATCGGAGATCTCCACGGTAAAAAACTGATGATCCGCATCCAGCAGCACCTTGACCCAGCCATGCTCCTTGTTGTACTTAATCGCATTTTCCACCAGATTGGTAAATACCTGGGTAATCTTCACCTCATCAATTTCCGCGGTGACCGGGCGTATGCTTTCAAAGGTCACCTCCACATCCCGCAGCCTGGCAATGGGGCGGAGACGCTTTAACACCGATTCTATCAGTTCATTGATATCCACCGCCGTGATATTCATCTGGGCGGCCGTCTTGTCCATTTTTACAAGGGAGAGAAGATCGTTTATGATTTTATTTTCGCGCTCGATCTCATTGGCAATATCCTGCATGAATTCCTGATACAGCTCCAGAGGCGCGTCCTCCTGCTGCATGAGGGAATCGGCCAGAACCTTCATGGAGGTAAGCGGCGTCTTCAGTTCATGGGAAACGTTGGAAACAAATTCCTGCCGGGAATCGTCAATCACCTTCATCTGCGTCAGCAGCTGGTTAAAGGCATCGATGATGTGCTCCGTTTCGATATAATCGGGAACTGCAATGGGCTCGTCCGTAAAACCGTCCTTTACCTCGGTAATCGCCTGGGTCACCCGGTTGAAGGGCTTGACAAGAATGGAAGAAAATCCCACAGCCACACCGAAAATACAGATGATCATCACGATCTCTATAATCAGGGCCTTCCGGTTCAGGATTTCCATTGTCGTCGCTATGCTGTCCGTGGAAACACTGGCAAGCATAACTCCAACTACCTGGCTCTGCTCCGGCTTCTTCCCCGCATCCGCCTGCGTTGTCTGATTCTTTCCGGAGCTGGGGGCTTCGATGGGAATGGTCATTTCGATATAACCGTTTTCCTTGTCATACCGGGTGGTACTCTCTCCCTTGAAACACCGGATGACCTCCTCGGAAATAATCGTTTTGCCTTCACTGATACTGTATGTATCTTTTACTATACGGAAATTGTCGTTAATGATAATAACGCGGCCGTCGTACAGATTGGACATCTGTTCCAGCTCCGCGTTAATTGCCTCATTTGAGGTATCCTGCAGATAATTATTGTTCAGAAGATGGTTGGCAATGATCTTGAACTGCGTCTGCGTATCCGAGATACGCAGATTCACCGCACGTTCTTCATAGCTCTGAAGGATACCAACCCTCATGATGAAGCTGGGAAGGATGCCCATCACCAGCATCAGAAAGAATATATAGACCTTCATGCTCCTGAGAGCAGGTATTTTCATAAATAGCTTTTTAAGCCTGGTAAGCATTTTGGCAGCCTCTACTTCCATTCAGCCTGGCACATTCCCCAAAGCCGGAAATCAGGCTCTGAAGAAGTAGCCGACTCCCCACTTTGTATGCACATATCTGGGTTCACTTGGATTGCTTTCGATCTTCTCACGAAGCCTTCTGATATGGACGTCCACCGTGCGGACGTCTCCGGGATAATCGCTTCCCCATACCAGCTTCAGAAGATTTTCACGGCTGTAGACTTTGTTGGGATTTAAGACAAGCAGCTCCAGCACATCGAATTCCTTGGCTGTCAGGTTGACCTCCTTGCCTGCAATATAGACGCGCCTGCTGTCGCAGTCCAGCTTCAGATCCCCGTTCACAACGGTTTTGGGCGCGTTTGACGCGTTATCCCTTACTGTGGTCCTGCGCATTATGGCCTTGATCCTGGCCTTGACCTCCAGAATATTAAACGGCTTTGTAATATAATCATCGGCGCCGTATTCCAGGCCCATGATTTTATCCATATCATCATCCTTGGCTGTCAGCATGACGATGGGGACATTGGAAAATTCCCGTATCTGCTGGCATACCTCCAGTCCTGTCAGCCTGGGAAGCATGATATCCAGAAGAATCATGTCAAATTCCGAATTTCTCGCCTGCTCCAGCGCTTCCTCACCGTCATAGGCGCAGGTGACCTCCATACCGTCCTGCTCCAGGCTGAAACGGATACCTTTCACAATCAGTTTCTCATCGTCTACAACCAAAACCCGCTTTCCCATAGCTCCTCCAAAGATTTTATTCCGTAACTGCCTGGTTTCTTCACAGTTACTGCCAAATCAATCCGAAACCGCCTGCGGCGGTGGATTTATGCACTCCTGAACCATTTTCCCGCATGCAGCGCAGCAAATGCTCCTGCCGGCCGGACCTTTCCCATCTTTACTGTCTGACGCATATCCTGTCCTTCAGCTTTGCAAAGCTTCCCTCCTTGATACCGTCCACCTTCATAATATCCTCAATGGATTGGAATTTACCATTCTGCTGCCTGTAGGCAACAATCGCATCAGCCCTTGTCTGACCGATTCCCGGCAGTGTCATCAGCTCCGCCGTATCCGCAGTGTTGATATCCACAAGGCCGCCCTTTCCTGATCCATTTTCCTCCATAACCCCGTCCGGCGAAAAAATTCCCTGTTCCGCTTCTTCCAGGGTCGGAATCACAATCTGCATCCCGTCCGATATGGGCGCCGCCTGGTTCACACCTCTTTCCGCCGCGTCCTCCGCAAGGCCGCCTGCCGCCTCAACGGCATCCACGACCCGGCTTCCCGCCGGCAGCCTGTACACTCCCGGCACAGCAACTGCGCCGCAAATATGTATCACACACTCCGCCTCACCGGACGCATCCTCACCGCCGGAACCGCCCGCCCCGGGAAACGCTTCCGCCTCCCCCGCTGCGCCTTCTCCGTCCGCATCTTCCTCCCCGGCCCCTGCCGGAACCTGATCCTGCGAAAGCTCCCGCAGATCCATATCCCTGCCGCATCCGCTGAATATGAAAGAAAAGACCAGTACCAAAACAAGTACTGGAGTTATTCTGCAATTTGACATTTTATCTCCTTTTCAACGTATCACCGCTCCCGGCGCACCCGAAAAGGCCCCCGTAACTCACTGCCCTTCCATTGTAAAATAAAAAGAAAAGTTTTACAAGAGGAGAGTGGTTTTTTTTCACAGCTACAAGCCGGGCAGGCAGGAACAACAGTCTTGCTGCGGGGGAGCTTGCTCACCCACAGCAAGACTGTTGTTCCTGCCTATGCGGCGCCAGCCGCAAAGTGAGAGAGCGCAGCTCTCGAACCCCGGCGCCCGCCCCCAACCCCTAATCCCTTGCCCTTAATCCCTTAATCCCTTGCCCTTATCCCTCTCACTCCCACTTAAACACCACAATCCCCGCAATAGCCACCGCCATCCCAATAGCCTTCCGCCATTCCCATCCGGTCTTCTCCACACCGAACATCCCGAACAGCTCAATCAGATAAGCCACCAGCAGCTGCGCCACCACGATCAGCATAACGGCCCTGGCCGGCCCCAACATATCCATACTCTTAATCACCGTATAAGTAATGAAAGCCCCGATAGCGCCCCCCAAAAGCATATACTTGGGCTGCACCTGAAACACGCCGAGAAGAGAACTCCTATCCGTAAACGCCCATGCGGCCAGACACACAAGCAACGCCGTGAACTGCACAAAGCAGTTGGCCGCCCAGATACTGGACGCCTTAGTAACCTGCGTGTTAAAAACCCCCTGAATACTCATCAGCGCGCCGGAAATCAAAGCAATAAATAAACCAATCATATAGGCCTCCTGTCATAAGGGTCTTTTCAGGCTCCCGCAGCGCTGCAGCGGTTTCCAAACCGCTACAGCGCCATCTTGAAGCCCCGCCCTTTTCTACATTCTGCCCATACGATTGGCAACTTATTCAAAACTATTCGGAGCCGCACAGTCCCTCTGCGGTAACCGGCAATCCTTACTCTTCCTCGCCGATATAGCCTTCCGTCTCCTCAACAGGCTCCTCGATATACTCTTCCTCAAAAGGCTGGCCCGTCACCTGCGTCATAATCTTTTCAGACAGCGCTTTTAACGTATCCGTCGCGCTTTCCCCCGACCATACACGGGTAAAAGCAATTTCCATCTGCACCCAGTAATTACTCGTTGCCATCATCTTCGGAATCGGCACCGACAACGCATACTCCCTGCCAAACGCCTCCGCCTGGGGATTTTCAAAGCTCACGCCCTTCCTGGCCGGCATCCTGCCCGTACGCTCATACAGATTCTGCGCACGCTCCCCGGTCAGATAAGCGGCAAACTCATTGGCAATGTCCTTTTTCTGGCTGTAGCCGTTCACCACCACCGCATTGGTCACGGAAAGACTGCGCGTCTTCAGCTCCTCATTGATATTGGGGATATTCGTCACCCCATACTCATACGGAAACTCCCCGTCCTTCTTCGCTTCCTCGATCCTGCCCACAATATCCGTGGTAGCCACCGTAAAAACCAGCTTGCCGTCAATAAATTCCTGAATTACGGAATCGTAATCCACCTCATCCGGATCAATGGAAAAAAACTGGTTCAAAGCCTGATATGCCATCAGACACCGTATGGCGTCCAGATTATAAATATCAATGCTTTCCGTATCGTCCCCATTGGGGCCGCCCACATCAATATAATTTCCCACAAAGAAATAATTATAAAAAATATCGTCCACATCCCACTTAAAAACAGCCTCAACCTGCTCCGGCGCGTCATAGCTGTCCGCAAACGTAAGGATATTATCGATGGTGGACGGAATCATCGCATCAATCCGTTCCTCCAGCTGCGCTTCTTCCGGGACAAACGTTTCCGACTCGCCGCTCTCTTCTCCTGCCCCCTGAGCGCCCTCTGCACCCAGAGCCCCCTCTGCGCCCTGCGTCCCTTCAGCCGCCCCTTCCGTATTTCCGGCATCAAACGGCTCACCGTTTTCATTCAGCGCCTCCATGGCGGCCTCGCCTTCCGCCGCATCCGCTTCCGCCTCCAGGGAAGCCGCCGCCAGCGCTTCCATATAAGTTTTATTATAAATCAGCGCGCTTGTCTCATAATAAAAGGGATAGCCGACCAGCCTGTCCTTATAGGTCACCGCCTCCAGCGCCGGCCGGGAAAAATTCTCTTCGCTCACAAGCCCCGCCTCATCCTTCACAGGACTTGCCAGCCCCGCAAGATAAGCCTTTTCCAGACAGTCATTGCTTATAATATATAAATCCGGATAAGAATTGGTCTGCAGGGAATCCTGGTTGATCGTCTCCAGATATTCAAGGCCCGATACCAGCTTCGGAATCACACGGACATCTTTTTCCTCTGAAAAATCCAGGGCAACGCTGCCCAGATAATCGCTCAGGGCTTCGTCCGTATACCATAAATTCACCGTAGGCTTACTAAGCAGGGCGTTGTCGGGTATTTTGGCAAGATCAGCCAGCCTGTCGCTTGCGATCCCATAATAAATCAATACACCGGCGGCCGCCGCGACCGCTGCCACGGCTGCAATTCTTTTCCAAAGCTTCATGCAAAATCTCCTTTTTTCGGGGCGTTTTTAATACCGTCCGGCAGACAAACAGAACAATAGGGCTGCCGGAGGCTACGATATTTTTACTTCATCCAGGCAGTCCCTGAGGATTACGATCATGTCATCCACATTCTCCCGGGTAATCACAAGAGGCGGCACAAAACGGATAATATTGGTTCCCGCATTGATCAGGATCAGCCCCTTTTCAAGCGCACGGCTGATAATATCCCCAACAGGGATGGAGAAAACCATCCCCTGCATCAGTCCCACGCCTCTGTGAGCCTCAATAAAATCATAGTTATCCACCAGGGCGGCCAGTTTTTCTTCCAGATATGCACCGACCTGTCTTACATTATCTATTATATTGTCCTTTTCGAATAAATCAAGAACTTTACTCACAGCCGCGCAGGCCAGCGGATTCCCTCCGTAAGTGGTGCCATGGTCACCGCTTGTCAGGGAATGGGCTCCCACCTTTTCCGTCATCAGGAATGCGGCCACCGGAACGCCGCAGCCCAGAGCCTTTGCCGTCGTCATAATATCCGGCTTCACGCCGTAACGCTGCCAAGCGTACATATAACCTGTACGCCCCATTCCGCACTGGATCTCATCCAGAATAAGAAGGATATCCTTTTCATCACACAGGGCGCGCACCTTTTTCAGGAACTCCTCCTGCGCAGGATAAATACCGCCTTCTCCCTGCACGGTTTCCATAATGATGGCACAGGTTTTGTCCGTCACCTGTGAAAGGACGCTGTCAAAATCATTCAGCTGCGCAAAACGGATATTTCCTATCATCGGCTCAAAGGCTTCCCTGTAATGGGGATTTCCCGTCACGGAAAGCGCGCCGAAGGTACGGCCGTGGAAGGAATGCTCCATGGCAAGGATCTCATGATCCGTGCGTCCGTCCTTCAGATATGCATATTTCCTGGCTGCCTTCAAAGCGCCTTCAATGGCCTCTGCGCCGCTGTTGGTAAAGAAAACCCTGTCCATGCCGGAAACCTTTTTCATTTTCACAGCCGCCTCCACAGCAGGCACATTGTAGTAATAATTGGAGGTATGGATAATTTTATCGATCTGTGCCTTCAACGCGTCGTTATACTCCCTGTTGTTATAGCCCAGGGCAAAAACAGCGATGCCGGCGCAGAAATCCAGGTATTTTTTGCCTTCCATATCATACAGGTAAACGCCGTCGCCCTTATCCAGAACCACCTGATACCGGTTGTAGGTATGTAAAAGAGCGGCTTCCGCCTCGTCGATATATTCCTTCATGCTCAAAGCTTTTTCACTCATGCCATTCTCTCCTTTTTACCGCTTCCTACACTTCCTCATCATCGGATATAATCGCCGTTCCCACGCCTTCGTTTGTAAAAATTTCCAGCAACAGGCAATGGGGAACCCTTCCGTCCAGGATATGCACCCGGTTAACGCCGTTGCGGATGGCTGAGGTACAGTTGTTCAGCTTGGGCAGCATGCCGCCGCCGATGATTCCTCCGTTGATTAATTCCTCCGCCTGTCCGGCAGTCAGCCGGGAAATAAAAGAGGATTTGTCATTGATATCCTTATACAGCCCTTCAATATCAGTAAGGAAAACAAGCTTATCCGCTCCCACTGCCTTGGCAATGGCGCAGGCGGCATCATCCGCATTGATATTGTAAGTATTGAAATCATCATCCAGCCCAACCGGGGCCACAATCGGGAGAAAATCCTTTTCCAGAAGGTCATAGAGCACCTTGGGATCCACTTCCTTGATATCACCCACAAAGCCGATGTCCTGGCCGTCCGCATATTTTTTATCCACCTTCAGAAGGCCGCCGTCCTTGCCGCTGATACCTACGGCTTTGACGCCAAGCTCCTCCACCATGGTCACCAGATTCTTGTTTACACGGCCCAGGACCATTTCCGCGATTTCCATGGTTTCCTCATCCGTCACGCGCAGGCCGTTCACAAACCTGGCTTTCTTGCCTACCTTGCCCACCCATTTGCTGATGGCCTTTCCGCCGCCATGCACGATAATCGGCTTGAAGCCCACCAGCTTTAACAGGGTAACGTCCTTGATGACGTTCCTCTGCAGCTCTTCATTGCTCATGGCGCTTCCGCCGTATTTTACCACAATAATTTTACGGTTGAATTTCTGAATATAAGGCAGCGCTTCAATCAGCACCGATGCCTTCTGCATTACCTGATCCATTTCCTTCTGTTCCATCTTCGCTCTCCCATCACATGTTTGCATCCGTCCTTTTAAAATTGCCGCACGATGGGCCGGATGCTTTCTTCCCCTGCGTATTCATACGGTCTGCGCTGCAAAATGCGCAGGCCTGTATGAATGCTTTCATTGCGCAATATATTTTTCTCAGGAGCGGTAATCCGCATTGATTTTTACATAATCATAGGTGAGGTCGCAGCCCCAGGCAGTTGCCTGCGCTTCGCCCATCTTCATATCCACAACAACAGTCACCACAGGGCAGGAAAGGATTTTAGTAGCCTCCTCCTCGCTGTAATCCGTGGCCTGGCCGTCCTTATATATCTGAATCCGTCCTGCGCTGCTTTCAAAGAAAAGCTCAATCGCCTCCGGATCGAAGCTGGCTCCGCTGTAGCCAAGCGCGCAGAGAATCCTTCCCCAGTTGGCGTCATGGCCGAAAATGGCCGCCTTGGTCAGGCTGGAGCAGATGACGGATTTGGCCAGCGTCCTGGCGTCCTCTTTATTTGCCGCATGGATGACTTTTGTCTCAAACAGCGCAGTAGCCCCTTCACCGTCCCCTGCCATCATTTTTGCCAGCGTTTCGTTTACCTCGTGAAGCGCCTGGCAGAAATGGAGGTAATCCTCGTTTTTCTCCGTGATCTCAGGGTTTCCGGCGCAGCCGTTTGCCAGTACCACCAGCGTATCGTTGGTGGAGGTATCGCCGTCTACGGAAATCATGTTGAAGGTGTCCACCACATCCGCGCTTAATGCCTCCTGCAAAAGCTCTTTGGAAATGGCGATATCCGTGGTTACAAAGCCCAGCATGGTGCACATGTTGGGATGAATCATCCCACTGCCCTTGGACATGCCGCCTACGGTCACGGTTTTGCCGCCGGCCTCAAACTGCACAGCCACCTGCTTGGAAATCGTATCCGTGGTCATTATCGCTTCCGCCGCTTGGGTCCCGGCTTCCTGCGTATCTTTTAGGCAGCCTGCCAGAGCCGCCACGCCTGCGGTGATTTTGTCCATGGGAAGCTGCATGCCGATAACGCCTGTGGATGCTACAAGCACGGAATCCCCGGGGATTTGCAGCGCGCCTGCGGCGGCGTCTGCCGTTTCCTGGCAGTAAGCGTAGCCCTGGCGTCCCGTACATGCATTGGCGATTCCCGAATTCACTACCACGGCCTGAATATAGGGGGAGGTATTAATTTTTTCCCGATCCCATACCACCGGCGCTGCTTTTACCACATTGCTGGTAAAAACACCCGCCGCCTTACACGGAACCTGGCTGTATACCATCGCCATATCCTTCCTGTTCTTATACTTCACATTTGCTTCCACGCCGGCCGCCATAAACCCCTTTGCAGCGGTCACGCCTCCTTTGATATGTTCCATATTCTCCTCCTTTGGGCAGGGTTGAAATCCCCGCTGCCGCTTCAGTCGTTAAAACGCTCTATATTTTCAGTGTTAAGTACAAAATCGTAATAGTTCAGATCCTCCCGCTTCGTCCAGCCGATGCAGCGCCAGAAGGTATTTCCCACATCATTCTTGGTAAAGGCAATGAGGGATACCTTGCTGATATTCTCCTTTTTCAGCGCATTCATGGCAAAAACCACCATGGATTTGCCGATTCCCCGCATCCGGTATTCCGGATCCACACAAACATGGTACATACAGCCGCGTCTGCCGTCATGCCCGCAGAGAATTGCTCCCACGATTTTTGAATCCTCCACCGCTACCACGCTGGTTTCCGGATTTCTTTGCAGAAAGCGCTCCACGCCTTCTCTGGAGTCGTCGATGCTGCGGATGGAAAATCCTTTGATTTTATGCCACAGCCGGCTTACCTCGTCATAATCATCAATGTTCATTGTTCGTACCATGTTTGTAATTCCTCACTTCTTTATGTATTTCGGCAATCTGGTAAATGGGACTGCCACATGCCTTGGAGAGTATCTGCAATTTTCTCCAAGCCTTTTTAAACGCTGCGGGATGTAGCGGATGTCTGCTTTCACCGCGTACTCACATATATTCACGAATCACGCTCCAGGCCTGTATGAGTTTTTCCAACGTCCATGCCGCATTGGCCGGGCTTGTGGAAGGCAGTCTGATAATTTCCCTGCCGGCCTGCTCCATACAGTATTTCCGGTAAAGCTGGCACGCCTTATCCCCGTTGGCAAACACCGCCCGGATGGAGGTCTGCGCCAGAAGGCCGCCGATGTCATTGGCCTTTACATTGCGGATGGAACTGTCGCTGGAGCCTTCAATATCACAGGTATCTATCACATCCCAGATGGCAATATGGCCGTCAAGGAGCATTTTCTTCTTTTCTTCAATGGTTACGGGTACCTCTTTCTTAAGAAGCGCCGCCGTCACCCTCCAGAACCGGTTCTGAGGATGGCCGTAGTAAAACTGCTGCTGCCTGGATTTCACGGAAGGGAAGGTACCCAGTATCAGGACACGGGAATCCCTGTTGAAAACAGGCTGGAATTCATGGGTTACTCGTTCCATAAGCTTTTTCCTCTATTAAAGAATTTACAGTTCAGCCTGCATCCACTCTGCAGTCTCCAATATTCTATGACAGTACAGAAAACTGGAGTGTCAGAGAATTCTTCCCTCTTTATAGCACGCCGCAATGTAATCCCTTGACTGGTAATAAAAATCAGTATTATAATCGGAAAGATGATCATCAATCCATGAATGATATACTTCCCAGATACCTTCTATAATCTCATCATCGTCATAGCAATCTTCAACCAGCCTTTCATACACTTCACCAATGGACCAGTAATCGGGCACATGATATCTGCAGTCTGACACATTATCAAAGGAAGCTTCCGGAATCTGATATTCTTCAATAAAATCGGCCGCCACCTTTGCTATTGGTTCACAGTGAAAAACATCTGCGTATTCATAAATTCTTTCAATAGCCTCCTTACCAAGGGCATCCGTAATAAATTTACGAGGCTGCAGAACCTTGCGTCCGATAAATTCAATGAGACTGCATGTAAAAAACAGTGCACTGTTATTTTTTTCTGCCATGGATTTTTTCACTCCTTTGGAATGTGAGGGTATCCAGCGCCAATATAGTATGGAAACTTATCTGATGTGTTGGGCGATTAAATTTTGCCAGTTCCCAGAAAGCTGCTCTGGATATCTTTCCATCTATAAAACTTTGAACGAAATTGAATATCGTATCGTTTGCCATTGGTCCTTCAACAATATCGTAGCTATGAGGCTTACCTAAACGACAATCCACAATAAAATCAAGCCATTCATCCGTCATAACATCAAACTTTAAAAATTTCAGAGAATTATCCGGCGTATATTCATAAATATTAATATAGCCGTCTTTTCCAAATCTTGCCGCCCACCGTTCCGCCTGCTCTTGATATATAGTACAGTAAAATCCAAAATAAAAGTCCTTATTATAAACAGCTTTTCTGATTTCAGGGAACTCTACAATTTCCCTGCTGCCATGATATAGCTCCATATACACCCTTCCCAATATTTTCAACTTTAAAAACCTCTTGCAGTTTACGCCTATCCGTACCTTCTGTCAATTCCTTCCTGGCAGCCACCCCACATCCACAATCATTTACTGTTTGTTTTCGCTCTCTCCCCGGTAAACCACCTCAAATTCCTCGCAGACGCAAATCATGTCTTCGGTAAATTCAATTCCGCACTCTTCCCTGCACTCCCGGGAAAATGCTTCTCTGTGGGCTTTTTCCCAATAGGCCAGGGATTTATCGCCTTCGCCCTCCCTGCGCGCATATTCTTCGGTAATATCACAAAAACGCACCTGTGTTACCTTTGTGATCCGGGTGATGCAACGGGGCCGCTGTGCGCTGTCCAGGATGACGGAATAGTCTCCGGCGCACGGAAGCGGCTCCTGCTCCAGTTCATAGAGCTTAAGGAGGCTGGTGGTGGCTCTTTTTTCTCCGGTCAGCACAAGCTCGCAAAGCTCATCCGCGATTTCCGGATATCCGTAGTAATACGCCTCATATTTTTTAATCTCCGGGCAAAATCCTTTTACGAAATCCGCAATACTGTTTTGCTCCATTTATCCCTCCCAGCCTCAGGCTTCCGGCATTCGGCTCTTCACCACCCTGCCTTAGAATTACAATTATCTTGCACTTATACATCTGCCACAACAAGCTCCATCCGGATTCTTCCCCATTTTTCTTCCTGAAATACAAAGCATTCCGGGGTTCTCTCCGCTTCCCGGAAGCCAAGCTTCCGGGAAAGACCTTCCGCCGCCATGTTTCCTTACGGGAACATGGGAACCAGCTCCAAGCCCTTTGTTTCCGGCAGCCCGAACATGAGATTCATATTCTGCACCGCCTGTCCTGCCGCGCCCTTCACCAGGTTATCCATAGCTCCCATCATGATGATGCGTCCGGTTCTTTCATCGATTTTAAAATTCACGTCCACATAGTTGCTGCCCTCCACCCATTTGGTCTCCGGGCATACATTCTTATCCAGAACGCGGACGAATTTTTCCTTGTCGTAGTATTTATCGTAAGCCGCCCGTACCTCTTCATAAGAAGGAAAGGCCCGGGTGCCGTCCGGCTGCAGCGTACTTTTCAGGGAAGCATAAGCCGTTATCAGGATGCCCCTGTTCATGGGAACCAGATGAGGTGTGAAATTTATCAGCATTTCCTCTCCTGCGGCCAGGGAAAGCTGCTCCTCGATCTCCGGCGTATGTCTGTGGTTTGCCACGCCATAGGCCTTGATATTCTCGTTGACCTCACAGTATAGGTTATCCACCTTGGCGCCCCTGCCGGCCCCTGAAGTACCGCTCTTGGCATCAATAATCACGGTGGACGGATCGATCAGTCCTTCCTTTAATAAAGGATAGATGGAAAGAGTGGAGCAGGTGGGATAACAGCCGGGATTTGCCACCAGGCGCGCATTTTTCACCGCCGCCCTGTTGATCTCACACAGCCCGTAGGCGGCTTCTTCTATGTACTGGGGAGCCTTATGCTCAATGCCGTACCATTTTTCATAGGTTGCCACATCCTTGATGCGGAAGTCCGCGCTCAAATCCACAATCTTTGCATTGGAAAGAATCTCTTCATTAATAAGGGACGCGCAGAAGCCCTGGGGTGTGGCGGTAAAAATCACATCCGCCTGCTTTGCCAGTTCTTCCATATTATCATCCAGACATACGGCATCCACTATCTGGAACATGTTTTTATAGACTTCATAGTACTTCTTGTCAATATAGCTGCGGGAGCCGTACCATACGATTTCCACATCAGGGTGGGCCGTCAGCAGTCTTACCAGCTCTCCTCCCGCATAACCTGTCGCTCCAATAATTCCTGCTTTTATCATTTTCCTTCCATTCCTTTCCCTTAACCGTTCAGTTTTCAGTTATCTCACAGATACTGTCAGAATCCGGCTGATATTTTCCGGTAAAACCAGTATAATCAGAATCCGCCCGAAACTCAACCTTTTCTGTCTATTCCATCCCGCATAGTCACGGGGGCATCCCCGGTTTTCGCATAATTATACGTCCATTTTGCATAATATGCAATAGTTTTTTAAAGTTTATGCATATTTTTCATAAAAACACTTAAAAATATGCATATTTTTTCACTTGCATTCTAAAAAGTTTTGTTGTATATTAATTCCAGAACAAATGAGCCGGCGGCCACAGGCCAGGGCTCCTGAAATTTCACATAATTAATAAGCATGCCGGTTTTTGCGGCAGGAAAGAGGAACATAATGAAAGAAAAAGTAATCCTTGCCTACTCAGGCGGACTTGACACCACAGCGATTATCCCGTGGCTGAAAGAAAACTTTGACTATGAAGTCATCTGCGTCTGCATCGACTGCGGACAGGCGGAAGAGCTGGACGGTCTTGAAGAAAGAGCAAAATTCTGCGGCGCTTCCAAGCTCTACGTTTTGGATGTTATCGACGAATTCTGTGATGAATACGTTATGCCCTGCGTAAAAGCACATGCGGTTTATGAAAACAAATATCTGCTGGGCACCTCCATGGCAAGGCCCCTGATTGCCAAGAAGCTGGTGGAAATCGCCCGTAAGGAAGGCGCTACCGCCATCTGCCACGGCGCTACCGGAAAAGGAAATGACCAGATCCGTTTTGAACTGGGCATCAAGGCACTCGCTCCCGACTTAAAGATCATCGCAGCCTGGAGAAATGAGAAGTGGACCATGGATTCCCGTGAATCCGAAATCGAATACTGCAAGGCGCACGGCATTGACCTTCCCTTCTCCGCAGACAGCAGCTACAGCCGTGACCGTAACCTGTGGCACATCAGCCATGAAGGACTGGAGCTGGAGGATCCGGCCAACGAGCCTAACTATGAGCATCTGCTCGTACTGGGAACCACTCCTGAAAAAGCGCCCGATGAACCCGAATATGTAACCATGACCTTTGAAAAAGGAACCCCCATCAGCATCAACGGTGAAAAAATGAAGGTTTCCGATATCATCCGCAAGCTGAACGAGCTGGGCGGCAAGCACGGCATCGGCATCGTGGATATCGTGGAAAACCGTGTGGTAGGCATGAAATCCCGCGGCGTTTACGAGACTCCCGGCGGAACCATCCTTTATGAAGCTCATCAGCAGCTGGAAGAGCTGATCCTGGATCGTGAAACCACCACCACGAAGCTTGATATGGGCAATAAATTCGCACAGATCGTGTATGAAGGAAAATGGTTTACCCCTCTGCGCGAGGCTGTCCAGGCTTTCATTGAAAGCACCCAGGAAAATGTAACCGGCGAAGTGAAATTCAAGCTCTACAAGGGAAATATCATCAAGGCAGGCACCACCTCCCCTTATTCCCTGTACAACGAATCCATCGCTTCCTTTACCACAGGTGACCTGTACGACCATCATGACGCAGAAGGCTTTATCAATCTGTTCGGCCTTTCCAGCAAGGTACGCGCCATGAAACAGCAGGAAATCGAAAAAAATAAATAAGGGATTTCCCATGAATGTTATTTTAATTCTTTTTCTTTATGTTATAATAGTGAATATAGTGGGTTTTGCCATGATGGGTATCGACAAACGGAAGGCAAAAAGAGGCGCGTTCCGTATCCCGGAGGCCAATCTTTTTCTCACCGCCCTGGTGGGCGGAAGCATCGGCTGTATCGCCGGGATGTATACCTTCCGTCATAAAACCAAGCATAAAAGCTTCGTTTTCGGCATGCCTGCCATACTGATTGTTCAGCTGGCAGTGATACTTTATCTTTTGTTTGCGGCACCAGTACATTTCACGCTTATGTAGCAAAAGAAATCCGCCCGTCTGGCAGAACAGTCAGACGGGCTTTTTGCTGTGCGGCCGCAAAATAAAGCATCACAGCGGTGCAAAACACCGGGCGGACACGCCATAAATCTGAACATACAAAGAGGAGGAAAAAGCAATGCATCTAGCGGTATGTGATGACAATATAGCGGACAGAAAACAAATGGAACGGCTTCTGGGGCGGGAATCGGACCGCAGGCTGAATACCACCGGGGTTCTTTATGTGGATTCCTTCGGCAACCGCAGCGCCATTTTGTCAACTCCCATGATCTATGACGGCCTGTTTATGGATATGGTTGAGGACGGCTGCAATGCGGCGGAAATCGCCTGGGAGCTGCGAAACGTCGGGAATACCCTCCCCATCGTTTTCTGCTGCTCCAAAATCAATTACAGGGAGGAAACGGACCTGCCTGACAACTGCTTTTTTATGGACAAGCCTATCCAGCCCGCAGAGCTGACCGAAGTCGTGGAGACCCTTCTCACCATCAAAAACAGCCAGGAAAAGCGGATGGAATTCCGTACGGATACGGAAGCCTTTTATCTGACGGAGGAAGAAATCATGTACGCCTATCCCGATGACCGTTATGTACGCATTCATCTGGCAAACGGCGGAAACAGGGAGTGTGTCGCCAACATGCTTAATTTCAGCGCCACCCTGGGCTTCGATATCGACTATTCCGCAAGGGGCACCACCAAGCTTGATCTGGGCTTCATCCGGGTAAGCGAATCCGGACTGCTGGCCATGATCGGCTGCAGCGCCGTCATCAACTTAAAGTATGTGGATAAGGTTTCCGCCTTCCACCTGACCATGACGGACGGGCACAAAATTAAAATTGCGCCTTCCAGTAAAAAGGCGCTTCGCCAGATGGCCGCGGAAATGAAGGAATGAAGGGAAAGCGGCTGAGTAAGGCTGCTGATCTATTTCTTTACAGTTACCATATCATAATATGTTTTACCGATCTAAAAACGGCTCCGCCTGCTGGCAGCGCCGTTTTTCCTTTTTTCATTTAATTTTTAAACAGCTCTTGCAACTACTGCAAAATCCATCCTAAACCGCCTTTGGCGATGGATTTTGGCACTTCTGCAGCATTTCCTTACGGTCAATTCCTGTGTGCCCGGAATACTCTTTCTGTCAGACTGCAATGATAATCCCGCCGTCATTGGCATACATGCTGCTGATTCCTGCAGTATCAAGGATTCTGGCTTCCGCGAACTTGGCCTTTGCCAGAATCATGTCACGCACGCTCTCGGCCTTTGCCAGATTGTTGCAGTGCGTAATCATAAGGCATTTTTTCTGCGGATTCGCTGTTTCCCTGGCCACAATATCCGCCATCTTCTGCAGCGCCTTCTTCAGCCCGATGGCCTGTCCCAGCTGAATGATCGTTCCTTCCTCCGTGGCTCCCATTACAGGCTTGATATTAAGTGTGGAAGCCACCAGGGCCTTCACGCCGGTAAGGCGGCCGTTCTTTCTGAGCGTTTCCAGGTTGTTCAGGACAAAATACGTATTCATTTCATCCCGGAACGCTTCCAGCTGCTGAACGATTTCCTCAAACGCCAGACCTTTTTCCTCCAGTTCCATTGCCTTCAGTGCAATCTGCGCCTCGCCGCCGGAAGCTGATTTGGAATCCACCACATGAATTTTCTTATCATGGTGCTTTTCCTCGTAAAGATTCTTTCCCAGCACCGCGCTGTTATGGCTTCCGCTCAGGTTCGCAGACAGCGTGACAACGTAGATGTGCTCCGCATCACAGTCAAAGCTCTGTTTATATCTATCCGGTGAAGGGCAGGAGGAACGGGGGCACTCAGGGCACTCCGCCACTCTTCTCAGAAATTCTGCCTGATTAAAGGTCTCATCATCCTGTATCCGCCAGTCCCCTACTTCAATCCCCAGAGGCACAATCTCAAAACGGGGATCTTTTTTCAGTTCATCCGGCAATTCACAACAACTGTCCACTACAATTTTATAACTCATTGATACCTCCGATTATTCACTACAATTACACGTAGTTTTCATTACCACTTATAATAACACCCGCCTACATATATTGTAAAGAGAATTTCCAAAAGTTATGTATTTTTTCATCGCATTTTATTGGGGAATGTGATCCGGAAGGCTTTGAAGTTTGCTCCGGGGGATTTTCCCGCCCTGTCCCAGCCGTCCGGGGTGCGGGGGAGGTGTCTGTTCTGAGCGGTCAGACGTAAAAATTGGATATTTCTAACAGTATATTTTTCCCCTTCTGCTGTTAACGCGGCTGAACTCCTCACGCACGACTTCGTCTGTGCGTTCGTCAGACAAGCCGCTAGGGGCAACAGCAGAAGGGGAAAAATATGCTGTAAGAAATATCTCAATTTTTTCGTGATTCCCTTTCAGAACAGACACCTCCCCCGCACCCCGGACGGCTGGGACAGGGCGGGAAAATCCCCCGGAGCAAAACGTAAAGGTTCTGGAGGACAATGCGCCTTATAATGGATAAAAGATGGAAGGCGAAAGGTGGTTGGCTGGTTTTGAATGGATTTCATTGAAAAATAAGAGAGACAGGTGGGTTGATAGACAGGGAAAAAGCGGGTGGGGAAAATGGTTGCTGTTGGGGGGAGTTTTCATTATAATAGAGGGGAATGGGGCCGGCGTGGGCGGGCTGAGGGCGGAAGCAGGATGGAGAGAGATTATGATTGCATTGCAGGTGAAAGAAGTTAAGAGTTTTATGGGGAAGCTTTTGGGGTCGTCTTGTTTTGATTCTTTTTTGTTGGAGGAAGCCACGATTTCCACGTATAATACGTTCCATATTGACGGGCATATGAACCGGGATTTTTTCAGCAGTGAGGAGTGGGATGATCCTGAGTTGCGGGCTGATGATTTTTCTGCGTGGAAAAATGTGCGGCCGTTGTGTTTTGATTTGATTAAGGGGAAGAAAACGCCGTCGGGGTTTAAGTTTATTCTGCATCTGATGCCTCGTTTTATTCCGGGGATCCTGAAGGCGGGGGAAACGGATATTATGGCGGATCAGGTGAAGGCTTTGGTTCTGACGTGTAAGTATGACGGGAGCGGGCTTACTGTGGTGACGGGTACCGCTTTTCATACTTTTATTATGGATAAGAGTGTGGATGTCCTGTGGGACAGGACAGTGAGGACATTTCTGACGAAAAAGGGGATCGGTTTTGATGAACTCTGATTTGCGGGGCTGCGGATGCAGGAATAAGGAGGGGCGCGGCGGGAAGCCGTGCGGGGAGGTTCCCAGGCTGACTTTAAAGGGGGAGGAATGTGGTTTCCAGCATCAGTTCAGTGTGCGGGAGACTTATCCGTTTCATACGCATACTTTTTATGAGTTCTTTCTTATTAATAAGGGGAAGGGGATTCACAGGATCAATGGTTCCTCCGTGCTGCTTTCGGAGGGGTCTTTTGTTTTCGTGAGGCCTTCCGACAGGCATGGGTATGATTTTTTGAATCAGTATGATCTGGAGCTGATTAATATTTCTTTCCTTCCGTCTATTTTTGAAAAGATATGCGGGCTTCTTGGATGTGCGCCGTCTTTTTTTACAGATTCCCCTTTGTGTCTTCAGACGGAGCTGGCTGAGTCGGTTTTGTCTGATATCCGGGAAAAAATGCTTCATGTGGGCGGTTTGGAGCCTGGTGCGGCGCGGCGTTTGTATTTGAATGCCGTACTGCCTTATTTTTTGTATCATTTTTGTCCGGGGCCGGCCCTGCAGGAGGTGGATCCGCTGCCGGGATGGCTTTCTTCGCTGATACGGCGGATGGAGGAGCCTGAAAATTTCATTGAGGGGCTTCCCCGGCTGATTTCCCTGGCGAATGTTTCCCAGGAGTATTTGAACCGTTCTTTCCGCAGGTATCTGCATATGTCCCCTACGGAATTCATTAATATGAGGCGGATGGATTTTGCAGCTTCCCTGATTCTGGAAAACCGGATGGAAATTATTGATATCTGCCAGGAGTGCGGGTTCAGGAACCTGAGTTATTTTTACCGGGTTTTCCAGCGGCAGTATGGGTGTGCGCCGGGAGAATTCCTGCGGAAGAACAGGCCGGGCAGGGGATAGGAAAGGCAGTAACTGTTAAGGGGGGAACGGAGTTACTATACGAAGGTAAAAAAGTAACAGGGGGCCGCAGCTCCCTGTTTTCTTTATAAAAATATTTTGGAAAAAAATTTTGCAGTTGGTTCCCATAATCCGATAAGTGAAACGGACGGGCGTTTAACAGGTGTTAACGGATATTATAAACGCTGCGTATTTTCAGGCCGTCCGGGCTGCCTTTCAGGATTTTTACCTTTCTTTCTCCGGCGTCCATGTCGAAGTAGTTGTCTTCAAGGAGCATGTCATCGGCTTCGTTTATAATTTCCACGCCTCTTGCATAGGCCTGTGCCCTGACGGTGAGTTCATCGCCGGAAACAGTAACCGTAAGGCCGGGATCTGCGAAGCGGTAGTGCTTGGGCGCACAGAAGATGACGGCTCCGCCGGAAACGCGTTCTTCTCCCCGGAAGCAGGTATAGCTTACATAATCGCCGTAGGCGTCAGCATCCATACAATCTGTTTTTTCAAGCCAGAGGCTGGATAACGGGGATACGGTTACTTCTTCGCTGCCAGAGCGCAGGATTTCGGATCGGTTGTTTCTAAGCGACCACTCCACGCGCAGCTGCTGTTCCTGCATGGTTTCGTTTGCCACGCACAGATGGATTGATTTTTTTACCTTGTAAGGCTCTGCATTGGGGTTGGTGTCCTGGGTGAGGATGCCTTCCTCGGCGCAGGAAAGCATCACAGGGGCGAAGAAACGCTTCGCATAGTAGTGCAGCGCCTTCCATCTGCCGCAGTAGTCAATGGAGGACCAGCTGGCTACCGGCCAGCAGTCATTAAGCTGCCAGATCACGGTTCCCATGCATCTGCCGCGGTTTCTGCGGAAGTGCTCCACTCCGTAGCGGATGGCTTCCGCCTGAAGAAGCTGGGAGGCATAAAGGGTGGTGTCAAAATCATTAGGGTACAGGAAAGTCTGTTCCATGTAGTTCATAATTTTCCCATTTGCCGTTTTGTTGCGCTGATGTTTTTCCATAACATAGGAAAAAATATTCCGGTCCTCCGGCTCGGTAAAGGTTTCCACCGTTTTTAAGGAGGGGAAGGACTGGAAGCCGAATTCGGAGACATAGCGGAAGTAGAATTTCCGATATTCCGTGATTGGCTTGTTCCCATGCCATACGTCCCAGTAGTGTACATCCCCCCGGTTTTCATCGTTGGGATCGTCGAAAGCGCCGCCTGAGGAGGGGCTTGCAGGCCAGTAAAAGGTATTGGGATCGTATTCCTTCAGCACCTTGGGAATGATGTATTCGTACATTTTAACGTAATCGCTCTTCTCCTTCGGTCTGGATACCCAGTTGCCCTGCGCCACGAACATTTCCATTTCATTGTTGCCGCACCACAGCCCCAGGGATGCATGGTGGCGGATCCGCTTGATATTGTCGATGAATTCAGCAGTGATGGTTTCCTCAAACTCTTCCGTCAGATCATAGACCGCGCAGGCGAACATGAAGTCCTCCCACACCACCAGGCCCAGCTCGTCGCAGGCGTCCCAGAAGCTGTCATAGGGATAATTCCCGCCGCCCCAGACGCGGATGCAGTTGAAATTAGCATCCTTTGCCTGCTTCAGCAGCGAGTAGGTTCGTTCCGGAGTCACCCTTGACAGGATATTATCCTCCGGTATGTAGTCCGCGCCCATGGCAAAAATACGCACGCCGTTCACTTCATGAGCAAACTGCTCGCCGTATTCATCCTTTTCCCGATGCACGCCCATCGTACGCAGGCCGATGCGGCCGCTCCAGATATCCAGCACGTTTCCATCCTTTAAAAGCTCCGCTTCCACCAGATACAGGGGCTGTTCGCCATAGCCATTGGGCCACCAGAGGCGGGGATTTTCAATCACGGCTTCTTCCGGGCAGGTTTCCGTAAGGATAACCCTGCCGTCGGGGTCGGTCACCTTCACGCGCCAGGACAGGCCTTCCAGCTCTTCCTCATCCCTTCCGAAACGGCAGATATTTTTTCTGCCTGCTTTCTGCACGTCCACACGAAGCTGTAAGGCCACGCGGCCTGGCTCGTGCTTCTGGGTGATGTAAACGCCGTCCAGTCTGGCATGGTCAAAGGCGAGCAGCTTTACCGGACGCCAAATGCCTGCATCAGGAAGGCGGGGACCCCAGTCCCAGCCGAACATACAGTGAGCTTTCCTTAAATAGGGAAAGCCCTGCATGGCGTCTGAGCTGCCTTCCATTGGCCTTTCCCCATAAGCCTCCCTGATAAAACGGGTCGGGGAATACAGCACCACCTTCAGCTCATTTCCGCAGTCACGCAACAGGCTTTTCACCGGGAATTCCCAGATTCGGTGCATATTCCGGACACTCCCCAGCAGCGTTCCGTTCAGGCTGATATCCGCGATGGTATCAATCCCGTCAAAATGCAGTAAAACCTCTTCCCTCCCCCTGATTTCCTCCGGCGCGTCAAAATATGTGACATAGGTAAAATCATTATCCATGATTTTAAGAGCCTTCAGCTCATTGTCCCTGTAATAGGGATCCTCCATCCTGCCGTTGTCCAGCAGATCCTGGTAAACGCTTCCCGGTACGGCGGCGGGCAGAAACTCCTCCGTATTGTTGATGCACATCTGCCAGTTGTCATGCAGCATTTGTATCCGCATCCCAAATCCTCCTTGTTTTTCCGAAGGAAAAATGCGAGCCTCTGCGAGCAGAGGATTTTCCTCCGTATTAAAAAAATCTCGTATGTAATCAAGTTATCACTTCTGCCCTGTCTTTTCTTCTTTTTTGTTGACCGATTATTGTACTATATTGACCTGATATAGCTGTCGGTTACAAGCCGGCATCAACACCCCAGATTCCTGTCAATTACCGTGCCATCCATGGCATTGATGGTAAACCAGCTGTCGTAGGGGCCGCCTGTTACTTCCGTTGTTCCGTCCTCTCTTTCCACGGTCTGGCTGCCGAAGAAATCCCACACCGGCACCATGGTTCCTTCCATTACGTTTCCTTTTTCCATCACGCGCATATAACCCAGGCGGATTTCATCTATGGCAAAGTTCACCTTCATGTTGTTTTCCGTATAGAATGCATATTTTTTCTGGAACATTTCCTTAAAAATTTTCTGGATTTCATCAAAGGGCATCAAGAATACGTATTCATCGGACTTATCGGTCACCGTATACGGATCCCACCACTGGAAATCAACCAGGCCCGCATCATTGTAGATCATATAAAGCTTTTCATAAGGCCAGGACGACCAGTTTCCTTCCGAGGTGCTGCCGTCGGTGTGGGTATAGGTTACAGGAATACCGTCTATCACTCTTGTAAAATAAACGCCGTAACCGTTATCCGCAGCCACCATTTTTCCCTCTTCATCCTCTGTAAAGGTTGAAAAATATTCTCCTCCGCAGGACATAAACTCATCAAAGCCCATATCTGCAGCTGCTTGTTCCGCTTTACTGATGATATCCTCCGGTGGTGCGTTCAGGGATGTGCCGGCTGCCGGAGCGTCACCCACCGGCATATAGTTTCCTCCATTTTCCAGATAGGAAACCATGAAACTGATCCAGCGCCAATCGGGAGTCAGATCATTGCCAAGGCTTACAACATAATCTTTTCCGTCCGCGGTAACATTGCCCATCAGCCAGTTTTTTTCAGGGGTCCCATTTGCCGCGGCGTCCGGATCGTACTGTACCTTTGCTTCAATTTCCCTTGTGCCCACCGTATCAGGCGCATACTTCAGCATTTCCTCAAAGTTTTTTATTGCTTCCCCGTAGCCTCTTTCGTCCCCGTATTCATCCACATAGGTTGCGCCCGTGGCTTCCAGCCTCTTCAGCTCCTCTATCCGCTGCTCAATTCCGCTTTTGTAAAGCCATGGGCCGGATCGTCTTCCTCCACCGCGCGCTCCCACAGTGCCCCGCCGCCCAGCAGCACACTGTTAACCGCATCATAATCCTCCTGGGTAAAAGTGCGGGAAGCCACGGTTTTCAGCCGGAAGCCCTCCGCCGCGGGAACCGTGACGGACGCGTCCACCGATACCGACAGCTGCCCCGCTGTATCTGAAAACTCCAGGGCAAAACGGCTGGGCGCCTGCACCTGCTCTGCGATGCTGCCCTCTGCCGCGGCCTGCGGCACCTGTGTACTTTCCTCCTTCGGTTTTACCAAATCCTCCTCAGGCTCAGAGGTTCCCTGTAACGCGGGGCAGATCTCCGGGCGGTACTCCCCTGATCGGTGACGCTGATTTCATTTCCGGCAGCCTCCAGACGGATGGCATCACCCTCTTTTCCGGCTTTCACAGCGTTATCTATCAGATTAATAAGAAGACTTTCAAAAAGATCCCTGTCCAGCCTGCGCATCTGGCCGTCCGACCGGGTTTCCAGCGTCATCCCGCACTCCTCCAGGTGATATTCTTCCAAATCCGCCACCCGGGAAAACAGGTCCTCCACCTCCGTCTCCTCCAGCCTGATACTATCGTTATCATACAGACCGATCAGGTTCATCAGCTTGCCGGACAGACGCTCCAGCCTCCTGCACTCATCATGAATACGATACAGCGCCTGTTCCCGCCGCTCCTCGCTCAGCTTCACATGCAGCAGGGTATCGGAATAACCGATGATTGATGTCATAGGCGTTTTCAACTCATGGGTCAGGCTTCCAAGCAGCATCCCGCGCTGCGCCGAAACCTTTTCCTTTTCCAGCTCCCTCACCTGCTCCTCAATCCGGTCCGCCATACGGTTAAAGGAAGCCGCCATGGCGCCGATTTCATCCTTTGAACCAGCCTGCGCCCGCTGCCCGAGCCTTCCCTCGCTGATATCCGCAGCCGCCTGCTGCAGCTTACGCAGCGGCTTCAGCAGCCTGCCCGTTATGAGAAAAATAATCAGCACCGATAAGACTACCGCCGCAAAATAAATCTCCGCAAACAGCCAGGCCTGTTTTTCCATATCCGCATAAAGCTCCGTAATGTCCTGCACCAGGACAAGCCGGTAGTCCGAAAGGGAATCCGCGGGCAGTTTTTTCCCAAGAATCAGCAGATGCTGCTCCCCCACCTGCCGGATATCCGCGGAAGCCTCCGTTCCCGCCCAGCGCTCCTCCCGCGGATTTACCAAATCAAAAGCCGTGAGATTGCAGACTACCTCCCCGTCCTTAATCAATATGTATTTTGAAGCGCCGTATTTTTTTTAAATATAATTATAAAATGAGCTTCTGGTTGCCTCCGTGTAGCCCTCAAGCTCGCTGTCACTGATTTCCTTCCCCAGCGCATAGGCGGTGGCGTGAAGCTGCTGCTCATAATTTTCCACCGTTTTTGTCTCATTATACTGTACGGTGCGGTGAACCACAATTCCCCCTGTGACGCCGGTCGTCACAGATTCAAGAGCTGCTCCCTGGAAAAAGCCACATTTTTATTGGCCGCCAGGAGCACCAGCACCTCATACTCCATCGGCTTGAGGGCCACCGGAATTCCCGCCTTCATGACCTGATGCTCCTTCCTGTCAATCCTCACGTCGCGGATTTCAATGATTTCCTTCCCCCTGCCTGTCCGTTCCAGCACCTTTTCCATACGCACCAGCAGCTCCAGCACCCCCAGAAAAAAAGCACCAAAATGTAAACATACTGCACAGCCCGGAAAGGAACCGCCCTTCCGAGAGGCCACCTTCTCCTATCGGAGGTTCACACCCCATTATTTTTTCATTTTGGGTTTGAAAATAAGGGAGGCAATGTAGCCGAAGATAAGCGCGGCGGCGGTCCCTACGGCGCCCGCCTTGAAGCCGCCGGAAAACAGGCCGAGAAAGCCCTGGCTATCTACTCCTTCCTTGACCCCCTTCATCAGGGTATTGCCAAAGCCCAGCAAGGGAACGCTGGCGCCGGCGCCGGCAAATTCCTGGAAGGGTTCGTACAGGCCTATGGCGCTGAGCACGGCCCCTGTACATACAAGAAGAACCATGATACGGCCGGGCATGAGCTTTGTTTTTTCCATGAGTATCTGGACGAGGGCGCAGATAAGGCCTCCCACCCAGAATGCATTAATATAATCCATTTTAATAATCCTCCTACTGGTTTTGCGGAGCAAATGCGAGTCCTCTGACGCGCGTGTACAAATCTTTTATTCCCGCGAGCAACGAGCCAAGTATCCATGCTTGCATGGATATTTGGCGACTGCCGCGAGGGTCAAATACCCCGCTGCTCTGCAGCGCTGCAAGTTTGATACCCCGTTGCTTGCAGCGGGGTCTTTGATTGCGGAAGCGGGGCTTTCTGTGATTTGCGTTCAAATAGTTTTTTCTACGCTGTAGTATGAGGAGTTTTGCGTTAAAATATTCTTTTTGGCAAAAGAAAAAGAAGCAGCGCGGGAAATTGATATTAACCGTTCCGCTTCATTTAACACAGGCTTCGTACAGGCCGGAAAATCATCCGGCCTGTACGAAGCCTGTGTTAAATAATTTAATATAAAATTCCGTCGTAATATTTCAAAAGAAGGGTAACCACGCGGCTGTAGCTTTTCATGCCGTCCTCCACTCCGTTGATTTTCAGCGTGGCTTCAGTGAACTGATTGGAGGCTTTTTTTACGGTTGCAGTCTGGATCACGGCCTTTTCTTCCACCTTTTCCCATGCTTCGGCAGTGAGGAACAGGTCGTCGCTGTAAACGCTTTTCGCTATTTCCGGATGTCCAAAGTACTTGGATGCCTTATGGTTAATGGAATCACGGAACTCATTTTCCACATAGTTAAGTACGCTCATGTAGCCGCTGTACTGAAAGAAGATGTCATCGGAGTTAATACAGGCCAGAAAGCCGATAAAATTGGCTTCGTCCTCGTAAATGAAGCCCTTCAAATGGGCAAGTTCATGGCAGATAGTGGCCGGCTTGTTCACGATGTACATGCGTTTATTATAGTTGGCTTCCATTGAAAACGGGAAGTAGTAGCCCATCATATGTTCCTGGCTGAGGAAATCAGAGGAATGGATGGTCTTGGCCCTCGGATAATAGCCGGACAGCTGGTCGTACTCCTTTCCAAGCTCCTGCATGGCGGTAATCGCGCCTGCGGTAATTTCGTCATTATATACAAGATAGCCGGTATCGTCCCGTTCCATCTCAACAGTCAGTTCATTCAGCTTTTCCACAATATGATCTCTTACAAGGGCAAGCTCCTTGTCAGTATAACCCCGCTCTGTTTTTTCGGGCATATATTTTTCATCAATGGGAGAAGCATGGTAAAGAAGAAAGCAGTTGCACGTCATAATCCAGAAAACCGCAAGCAAAATCCAGGCAAAAGCCGTATAGAAACCTTTGCACACCCGTTTCAGCCATTCCCTTCTCACAAAAATCCTGACAGCCGCCAGAAGCACCGCTTCCAGCAGAAGCAGCAGACCAAAGGCTATCATCCACTCTCCCACGGAAAAAGGAAAGACAGACATCAGTCTGCCATAGGTATTAATGGATACCGGAAATATAAACCGGATATGCCAGTCACAAAACGCCGTGCAGTTCCATGCCAGAATATTGATTACAACGATTGCCGCAAACAATGCAAACCATATTTTCTTCTTCAAAAATCTCATCCCCCGCTCACCTGGCTTGCCGGCAAATCAAATATCTTTCCCGGCCCGTCAGGCTGTTTTTTCCCCTATTTATACTATACCTGCGGGGCGGTTTCAAAACAAGGGAATCACAGAAATGCTAGAAAGAGTTAACAGTCTATTAACAAATCTGTAATGGAAAATTTACGTAACCAAATCACATTGGAGACTAAACAGTTACAAATTTACGGTAAAAAGGGGGTAAAAAACTTGACAAAACAGATTGTATATGTTCCTGCGTATTGACAAAATAAGAAAAACTCATAATTTGCAATGAGTTTATCAATATCTTCTCCCCATTCTGCATAGCCTGCCCCAAAGCAGCAATACTGCCACATGGGAATTAGAACCATAGAAGCAATCTCCCTGCGGTAATCCTTAATGCAGCTTTGCCACGTATAATCTTTTACGCCATGCTTCAAACTTCCAAAATAATTACAAATTCTCCTGTCTCCTCGACGCTATAAACATCATAGCATCTTGGCAAAGGCAGATTACATAAGGATGACTCCTGCAAAAAACGGTAAAACTGACATTCTCTCAGATTTTCAGTGCAGTATGGATTTGAGCGGTTTGCCGCTTTGCAGGTTTTGATAAACAATCTTTTTATATACCGGATCCCCTTGCCAAAACATATTTTTTCCCCATTCACCTTATACGGCTGATTGCAAGTTACCTGTTTTATGAATCAGCCCCGGACATAAGCGCCGCCTCCCCGGCCTTCTCCGGCAGCTGCACCAGGATTACCGCCGCAAAAACAAGAACACATCCGAATATTTCCTTCAGATTCAGCGTCTCCCCCAGAATCACCCAGCCGGCCAGCACGGACACTACGGATTCCAGGCTTAAAATCAGTGAGGCCACGGTAGGATCCAGGTGCTTCTGCCCGATTATCTGCAGGGTATAGGCCACGCCGCAGGACATAACCCCTGCATAAAGAACAGGGACTGCGCCGCTTACCAGCCCGCTCCAGGTCGGTTCTTCAAATAGAAAGGCGCCGATTGTACAGATAATCCCCGCCACAAAAAACTGGATGCAGGAGAGCTTCACGCCATCCGTCTTTGGTGAGAAATAATCAATCACCAGGATATGGATGGAAAAAATCACCGCACAGATAAATACAAGCACATCTCCCCGGTTCAGGCTGAGTGTCTCATTGACACAAAGCAGATACATTCCTGCCGCGGCAATCGCCGCCCCGGCCCAGACAATTCTTCTCACTTTTTTCCCAAAGAAAAGTCCCATAATGGGAACAATGATAATGTAAAGAGTGGTAATAAATCCGGCCTTCCCCACCGTGGTATACTGTATGCCGATCTGCTGGAACATACTTGCCGTGCATATGGCAAGACCACAGCAGACGCCGCCAATCAGCGTGATCTTCCGTCTTTGTTTTCTCTCCTCCGCTGTTTCCTTACGTGTCTCTGCCTTCTTCTGTTTCTGCTCACGGAATACAATTAGAGGCAGAAGAACCGTGCCTCCAATAAGGCTTCTTGCACCATTAAAGGTAAACGGCCCCATATAATCCATCCCTACGCTCTGCGCCACAAAGGCCACACCCCAGATGGATGCCGCAAGAAAAAGGAGCAGACTACTTCGGTAGCTGTGATCTCTGCCGTGACCGATCTGTCCGCCCCTGCTGCTTTCGCCGTTTTGATTCATTTATATGTACCTTCTTTCCCGAAATTTAGTCTTTCTGTTTCAGAGCGCGCTTGAAAAATCATTCCCGCTCTTCAGTCTGTGATATATCTGAACATTGTCATAATCCGGCGCAAATTCCTCTGCCGCCTGATAAATCTTCCTGATTGTCTCCACGCTTTCTTCCAGCTCGTCTGCCGCTTCCTCCGAGCTTTTCCCTTTTTCAAGCTTCCTGCAGGCCAGCTTGATAAGCAGAAGAATTTCCCCTTCCTGTTTTGCCATTTCTTCTATTTCTTCCAAAGCCTTACACATATCCGTTTCCCCTTTCCCGCTGTCAGCATCTGCTTTCCACCATCTGTCCGCATGAAGAAGCTCCTTCAGCATATCGTAGGTATCCGGTGGAATATGTCTGAACATTTCACTGTTTTCCTGTATATACTCCTTCATTCCCGTTCCGTCGCCGGCCATCTTCAGCAATGAAAAAATAAGCTTCCAGTCCGTACGGAAATTATCCGGCTCCGCATTTTCCGGCTGTATTAAATTGAGCCGGTAATTTGACAGATATGGACGCATGTCCTCAAATTCCTCTGGAATATCCATCATGTCCAGAAGCTCCATCGGCCCATCCCACGGTGTTGTTCCGTAATAAAGGCACAGCGTTACCACCGGCACGAGCCTGTCCTCAGGGAAAAAGCCTGATAAAAACTGAGCGCTGTTCTGATAGTCTCCGTTTTCCCGATGCCTTAATGCCGCCTGCTCCACCTGGCTGGTATAGCTCATGGCATCGTAGAGCATTTCCCTTACAGGCATAGCATAGTGTGCCTTGTCCTGCCCTTCCACAGCGAATATGGCGTACAAGGCATTTCCGCATGCCTTCCTGACCGCATCCCTGTATCTCTTAACAGTTACCTACCTGCCGTCCTTATCCGCAAAGCTGACAATAGATTCACCCGGCAGGCTCTCCAGGCTGCCGGCCTTCAGCACCTGTTTCCCGCCAAACAGCGATCCATTAAACAGATCACAAAAATGGGCCGGATTCTCGAGAAATCTTTTTACTGCCGAATCTTTTTCTTTCTTCATACAAGTATACATTCTCCTTAAATCTTGTTGGTAAATCCAAAAGATGTATACTTTATACAGGTTATATTATAGACATATCCCGTCGAAAAAGCAATTCCTTCGAATACCAAATATAAAAAATGGAATCAATGGCTGATACAGCCGGATGAGTAAATAAGAATTATGAAATATTTATAACTGTTCAGTACCCCTCACAGTTACAATTATTTATACCATATATCTGGAGAATCCGAAATAGTAATTATTCACAAATTGTAAAAAGTGCAGAAGAAAAGGCAGCCATTCAGTTTTTTCACAGTAACCGGAAAAGGTTACGCGGCCTCATGTGTTTTTTAACTGTACAAAGGATTCCTTTGCAGCATAAAATAACGTTACAAAGGAATCCTCAGAAATACTGTTAAGTAAAAATTCACAGGGCAAAGTGAGCGGACAGGTCGGATACGATCTGGCGGATTCTTTTTCCTTCGCAGAAAAGGATCACATCCGCATATTTTTCATATAAAGGAACTCTCTCTGCATAAAGCTCCTCCAGCGTCTGCCCGTCCTTTAGAGCCACGCCACGCTGTTTCAGATCGCCCAGCCGTCTGTTGATTTCCTCACAGGAAAGCTGCAGATAGACTACTGTGCCGATCTGTTTTAAGTGTTCCATGGCTTCTTTTCCGTAGATTACACTGCCGCCGGTGGCAATTACGCAGTGCTTCGCCTCTATCCGGCTGTTCACATCATTTTCCACCTGAAGGAAGCCGTCCAGCCCTTCTTCGGAAATGATTTCATGCAGCAGACGGCCGGTTTCCTCCTGGATAACCAGGTCGGAATCCAAAAAATGATAGCCCAGGCATTTGGCCAGAACAACGCCGACCGTGCTCTTGCCTGCGCCGGGCATTCCAATCAGTACGATGTTATCTTTTGTATACATATAAATTATCCCAGGTACGCAATTACTTCCACTTCACAGAGAACGCTCTTGGGAAGCTCTTTTACCGCAACACAGCTTCTTGCGGGCTTTTCTGTAAAATATTTCTCATATACGCTGTTGAATGCAGCAAAATCTGCCATGTCTGCCAGGAAACAGCTTGTCTTAACCACACTGCCGTAATTTACGCCTGCTTCTTCCAGAATGGCTCCGATATTCTTCATTACCTGTTCTGCCTGGGCCTCAATGCCTTCCGCTTCAATCGTACCTTTTGCCGGATTAATCGGAATCTGGCCGGATGCAAACAGAAACTCTCCTGCTGCTATCGCCTGTGAATAAGGTCCTATTGCCGCAGGTGCTTTATCGGTCGCTATTTTCTTTAACATAATATTTTCCTCCTTTTATTTCAGCTGCTGTCATGTGAATCAATTTCACTTTTCCAATCATACCATCAAATTTCGTGTCAGGCAAGAATCATTGTGGTCAAAAATCAGCTATAATTGAGGTATTCGTAACCCTGGAATATAAAAGCTTTTGCACATTTTCTTATTCGTCAAAAGCTACGGTTACATAGAAGCCCCTCTCGTTTTCAATGACGGCCGTTACGTCTCCTTCCTTTGACAACAGTTTTTCCCGGAAGGGATAGTTGCCGGACATGGCAAGGGAAGGGTCAATTGTATAATAATAGTTGCTGGGAAGGACTCCTTCCGTTACCGTTACATGGTCGCCTTCCTTTAACAGGCCGGGCCGTTCCATTTTAAATTCCATTGTGCGCATTGCTTCATCCTTCTTTCCTGAAACTGCATTTCCTGTAATCAGCGTTTCCTCTTCGGCCGTTATGTTACAGCTAAGCCTGCAGCCGATCCGTAACTGCAGCCACCCATGACAAACCGCTTTTATTGAAGGACGGATGTTTGGGCTTAATTTATTCTGTGTCTCCCCGGTTTCGCACGGGAGCCGGATACGGCTGAACTGCAATGCTATTATACTGCCGCCGCATGTGATTGGCAATGTCTGTTCCGCGTGCTTTGATGCTCAGCCTGCCGGTTTCTCTGTTATCCCCCAGGCCCAATCTGCTGTTTCCGATACTTCCATAACACACCGCTGTCGAACAAAATTCTCCCATGTCATATGTATTATCGCATAAAAGTAAGGCTTCCAACCACACCATCATACAATAACATCGGGGCCTGCAGCAATCAGCAGCCCCCGATGCACATACACGTACTCTTATAAAAACTAATCTATACCGGACTTTCCAGCACTACCCCATGGGCGATTCCCGGAACATTCTGTCCCTCATTAAAGCTTGTTTTGCTCAGAAGCGCTCCTGTAGGCGCAAATAATACACGCTTCCACACGCCCTCCTCCAGCATTTTCAGGATATAGGCGGACAGTGTCACTGCCGAACAGCCGCAGCCTGAGCCTCCTGCATGGGTATCCTGTTCTCCCGCATCGAAAATTTCAATGCCGCAGTCCATATGCTGGCCGGAAATGTCTATTCCTTTTTTATTCAACAGGTCAATTAATACGGTCTGTCCCACTTTTCCCAGATCGCCTGTAATGATTTTATCGTAGTAATCAGGCTGCCTGCCGAAATCCTTCAGATGCTGCTCAATGGTATCCGCAGCGGCAGGCGCCATACAGGCCCCCATGTTCATGCTGTCCTTCAGTCCGTAGTCCACGATTTTTCCCGGCGTAAGACCGGTAATTTTGGCTCTGGCCTTCCCTGTTTTCTCCGCGCCCAGCAAAAAAGCGCCGCTACCCGTCACGGTCCAGGTGGCCGAAAGAGGGCGCTGGTTGCCGTAGGCAAGAGGAAAACGGAACTCTTTTTCCGCACTGGCAAAATGGCTGCTGGTGACACAAGCCGCCTTATCCGCAAAGCCTCCGCTTATAATCATCGATGCCAGGGTCAGGGAAAGGCCGCAGGTGGAGCAGGCTCCGTAAAGGCCGAACAGAGGAAGTTCATAGTTCACCAGGCCGAAGCTGGTGGCGATTTCCTGTCCCAACAGATCCCCTGCAAACAGGTATCGTACCTCCTGCGCCTTCCAGCCTGCTTTCCGCAGGGCGGTGCCCAGGGCCTCCTTCTGCAGGGTGCTCTCCGCATCTTCCCAGGTCTGGGCGCCGAACATGTCGTCCTCTCCCACCAGGTCAAATAAATCGCCCAGCGGCCCTTCCCCTTCTTTTTTCCCCACAATGGAGGCGCTGTCTATCATGTATACCGGTTTCTGAAGGCTCACGCTCTGTTTGCCCAGAATCGGGGAAACCGGTGTTTCTTTCCTGTCTTTTTCCATTTTTACCGCATTCCTTTCTGTCTGGTCTGCAGTTATTATTTGGTTATTTTAAGGAAAGTATGCAAACATAAGCCCATGGAAAACCAGAATTCTTTTTTTCATAAATTTTACAGACAGGGTAAGGGAAAGGAAGCCGCCAAAAAACGGCGGCTTCGGATTGTTTTTCCTGCGTTATATTTTCACTGCCCCTTAAACCTGCACCAGATGAATCAGTTTTCCCTGAAAATCGCCCCACATCCCGGCGACCTGAAGACCTGCATACATCAGCGTATCTCCGCCGAAGACGCCGTCTTCTCCCTCGATACGATACTTCTTATCCGGGTGCAGCCCTCTTAAGAATATTCTCCTGCTACGCTGGCCTGTACGGCCTTTTACCTGGATAAAAGTTACAAGGCTCTCCGTTCCGTCTTTGGATACCACCTGCCAGCTGTCATACATCTGATTTTCCGAAGCGGATGTCAGACGGAAATAATCGCCCCCGGAAGGGAGCATATCATTTAGTACGCCTGTGTACCTCCTTATGTAATATAACCATACTCATAGCGCCTCGTTTTTCAGGTAATTACCCGTTACCCTTTCAGGCCGGAGAACGCAATACCTTCAATCAGATATTTCTGCGCAACACAGTAAATCAGCACCATGGGAAGCAGTGAACAAACGGTTCCCGCCATAATCAAACCATATTCCGCGCCATATTCCGTCCGGAAAGCGGCCAGGCCAATCTGTATTGTTTTGAGTTTATCCGTATTCAGGTAAATCATGGGGCCCATATAGTCATTCCACATGAAATTAAAGGTAAAAACAATCAGGGTAGCCAGTCCCGGCTTACACATGGGCATTATGATCTGAGAGTATATTTTCAGTTCCCCGCAGCCGTCGATCCTTGCCGCCTCGGACAGTTCCATCGGAATACCAAGCATGAACTGCCTGAGCAGGAACACTCCGAAGGCGCTGAAAAGATTCATGAGGATAATGGACCAGTGGCTGTCATAAAAGCCCATATTTTTGATGATAATGAACTGCGGGATCATGATGGCATGCCAGGGAACCATCATCGTTGCAAGATAGCACAGGAAAATCTTGTCTCTCCCCGGATAATCCATCTTTGCAAAGGAATAAGCGGCCAGGGAGCATGTTACGACCTGTCCGACCGTAACGATTATGGACAGCTTAATCGTATTCAGATAATAGGTGAGGAAATTTACCCTTGTCCACACCTCCTGGTAGTTGGACCAGCGGAAAACCTCCGGAATCCATTTGATAGGATATTCAAAAATTTCCCTGTCATATTTAAAAGAGGATGACAATGTCCAGAAAAACGGGACCAGCATGGTCAGTCCGATTATCATTAATATGACAAACAGCAGGGAATGCTGTATACGTACTTTTCTTTTATATGATTTTGTCAGCATGCTGAAAGCTCCTTCCTTTTACTGCATATAGGTAACCCATTTTTTCTGTCCCCTGAACTGAATCAGTGTAATGATCAAAATAATAATAAACAGGAAATAGGCCATAGCAGATGCATAACCGAAATTAAGGTATTTAAAGCCTTCCTGGTAAATCCGGTAAACCAGCACATTGGTCGCCCGGCCCGGTCCGCCCTCCGTCATAATGGAAATCAGATCGAATACCTGGAAGGAGCTGATCAGCGCCAGTATCGTAACCATAAACATGGTAGGTGAAAGCATGGGCAGCGTGATGTGGAAAAATCTTTTCAGCCCGTTTGCCCCGTCAATTTCAGCGGCCTCATACAGATGCTTCGGTATGGACTGGAGCCCGGCAAGAATGATAACCATGTAGTAGCCGGCCTGTTTCCAAATGGCAACGATCATGACTGACACCAGCGCCGTACTGGAGGAAACCAGCCACTGAGGCGGATTGCTGATCCCGATATGGCTGAGGAAAAGATTCAGCGGCCCTCTGGTCGGATGAAAAATCATGGCCCATACAATACCGACTGCAACCATGGAGCTGATATTCGGGAAGAAAAACATGGTCCGGAACAATCCTGTCCCCTTGATCCCCACATTCAGCGCCACCGCAAGGAGCAGGGCAATAACGATGGTACACGGCACCGTAACGCCGGTATAAACCAGGTTGTTTATAAAAGAAACCTGAAAATATTCATCGCTGAACATTTTTATATAATTGCTTAATCCGACAAAATCAAAGGTCTTAAAGCCATCATAATTGGTAAAGGAAATTACCAGTCCCATAATAATGGGAATTCCCATAAAAATTAGAAAACCGATAAAATTCGGCAGGATAAAAAGGTAGCCCTTCAGCCATTCTTTTTTAAATTTTTTCTTTGGCACAGCTGCATTCTTAGCCATTTTCTCACCCTTTCCTGAAAAAGGGGGAGCAATTCCCGCCTCAACGGTTACCCGCTCCCCTTTTGTCACAGTTTATCTCTTACTTGCCCATCAGATCCGCTCTCTGCTGCAGGAACTTATCCATAGTTTCCTCAATGCTTTTTTCTCCCAGCAGGTAAAGCTCGGCATTTTCCTTGTAGATATTAAGAATCTGGTCAAAGTTGCTGGATGCCGGAGATTCCTGGACCTTTTTCGCATTGAAAATTACGGATACGGAATCCTTTCCCACGGCTTCCTTATAAGCTGCTTCCGCGCCCTCATCCGTATAAGCATGTACCATTCCGGTGCTCGCATAAATGGCAGCGCCTTCCGGTCCGCACAGGTATTTCAGGAAATCAAAGCTCTCCTCCGGATGTTTGGTTGTAGAGGTGATTCCCGCAAACTGGAACTGTCCCCAGGTAGTGCCTGGTTCCACGCCGTCCGGAATAGGCATCGGGGCGATTTCCCAGCTGACATCTGTTTTCCCTGCATTAATATCGTTGAGAAGCATATTGATCATCCATTCACCCTGAGGCATCAGCGCTACTCTCTTGTTTTCAAAATCTGCAAGATACTGGGTATCCGTAGCCTTCATTTCTCCAAGGCTCATATGGGATTTGTCCACATTGTACAGCTGGTTTAAAAGCTCCAGGGAATCCTGGACTGCGGTAACATCATCCGCATTCACATACACGCCCTGCTGTGTGGCCATGAACTGTGTATGCCAGTCAACCCAGTAACCGCCCCACTGTTTGTCAGGGCCTTCCCCTGCGGTGAGCTTTTTGGCCATCTCCGCATATTCCGTCCAGGTAAGCTGATCCGGCATCTCAACGCCCGCTTCTGCAAGCAGGTCGGGATTATAAAACAGCATCCAGCAGGTGGTCCTTGTGGGCAGGGCAAAAATCTGTCCGTCGGGATAACTGGAATCCCACATAGCGCCGTATTTGCTGATATCCAGCTCACTGTTTTTCACCATCTCCGTCAAATCCATCAAAGAACCGGTATCCCTGTACTGCGTCACCTGCGCGAGCCCTCTGATATCAACGATGTCCGCTTCATCTCCGGCCGCCATCATAACCTTTAATTTGTCATCATAGCTGTCATTTGCAATACTGATCATTTCCACATGGACGCTGTCGCTCTGTGCATTGTATTGCTCAACTACCTTGGAAATATAGTTTTCTTCATCACTCCAGATATAGAATTTAAGGTTTGTCCTTTCACCGCCCTTTGTATCTGCCGCCGTATCCTGCGCCGCCGTACCTGTGCCGCTGTCAACCGTACCTGCGCTTTCTGTTTTTCCGCCGCAGCCCGCAAGCAGACTGCATGTCATTACTGCCGTTACTGCCATTGCCAATACACGTTTGAACTTCATTTCAATTCCTCCCTGATACTATTTATTTGTCGTAGAACTTATTGACACGACTTAGTATATATGTAAACATACCCAGTGCAAAGGTTGAAATTTTATAAACCTTTGTGTATATTATACTAATAGAGTGATCGTACATTTCGCATTTTGTACATATGCGGGGAGGATTTATAATGTTTTATGCGCTTTTTATTCTTCTTTTCATCATATTTTTTATGCTTTACCAACATCACAGGGAACAGCATACCATTTCCTTTACCCTTGTTCTTGTTTCTTACTTTTTTGCCATCATCGGGATGATGATCTATTTCTCCCGTGACGCCTATTACTACAATGTGATAAAGAACTATTTCTATCTGCCGGATCCTTTATGGCGTAAATTATTTTTCCTGCCCATCTCCCGTTTTAACGTCATACGTATCATGAATGTTGCAAGCCTGAGCATTGTCCTGGCCAGCGTATATTTTGCCCTGAGCTTCCACACGCCCTTTACTCCCAGGACAATAAAGCTCACAAAAATCGGAATCTGGATTTATCTTATGCTGCAGCTGCTTATTTACGATCCTTCAGTTAACATCCGTCTCTATTATCTTCTATACCCTTCAGTTATGGGATCGCAGCAGTTCTATGATGCGGAAAAAGTTATTTATCTCATCACACGCAGCGGAAATAACCTGCTTATGCTCTTCAGCGTGATTATCCTGTTTGTGTCGTTCTATCATTCACCGCGGATACAGCTGATCCGCTATAACTTTTTACTGATGGCGGTCTGCTTTTTTACGCTCAGCATCTTTTATTTTACTTTTATCTCAAGAACGCCTTCGTTCCTGCTGCGCATTTCCAAACTTGCGGATTCCTATTATTTCTGGTATATAAATCTGGGCAGCAATGTAATATTCTACAATGTATTTCCTTTTGTACTCATTATTTTCCTGCTGCTGATATGCTACAGCCTTTACAGGCTCTCCCACATCAGCCATCAGATTGATGTGGAATCCTTTGAAATATCCAAACAGATTGACGCCACGGAAACCACCTCCAAGGTATTCTGCCATTACATAAAAAACGAACTTCTTGCCATACAGTCGGAGCTGGAGCTGCTTCCCGCCATGGAGTGTCCCGAACAATCCGTCCAGGAAACCATACACCGCTGCGAAAAGCTTTACAGCCGGATTGATGAAATCCATAAAAGTACGAAAACCGACGAGCTGCATCTGATAGATATTGATTTGAAAGAACTGCTGGAACGCGTCCTGGAGGCCTTTAAAGAGGAGGCCTGCCATATAAAAATCTGCTGCAACTTTCCTGATTACCCTGTCATCGCCCTGGCAGATCCCGTATACCTGGAGCAGGCAATCCACAATATCGTAGGAAACGCCATCGACGCCATGATGGAAAAAAGCAGCCGGGACGGAGAGGCTGACAGCCGGCTTCTCACCCTCAATCTGCGCTATACCGACGACTGGATACACCTGGAAATACAGGATACGGGCACAGGCATTTCACAGAATAATATTAAAAAAATATTTACTCCCTTCTTTTCCTCCAAGTCCACCTCCAGGCACTGGGGAATCGGCCTGTCGCTCACCTACCGGATCATCCAGGCGCATGAAGGGAAAATTGAGGTGCACAGCGTCCTGGGCAAGGGTACCTCCTTTCAGATACTGCTTCCCAAAATAACACAGATATTTAATGAAAAAAGGAGTTTTCATGGAAAATAAGATAAGGGTGCTCATCGCAGAAGATCTGGAGCCTATCCGGAAAAAATATGTATATTATCTGTCCCAGTGCGCTGATATCGAACTGGTAGGCAGCGCAGAAAGCGGAAAAGAAGCGGTTGAAACCGCCCTGTCGGCCGTTCCCGATGTCATTCTGATGGATATAGAAATGGAAACAAAGGATGCCGGGATCCGTGCTTCCAGGGAAATACTCGCCCATTATCCCGACATTAAAATCATCATCCTCACCGTGTATGAGGATGATGAACTGATTTTTTCGGCCTTCCAACTGGGGGTGTGCGACTATATGCTGAAGAACTCCACCAATGAGGAGATTATATCCGGCATAAAAGCGGCACACGAAGGCCGCTCTCCCATCCGTCCCGAAATCGCCGGTAAAATCCGAAGTGAATTTAAACGGGTAAAGACCTATGAAACCAGCTTCCTTTACATGCTGAACCTTCTCTCCTCCCTCACCGTGACCGAACTGGATACCCTGTATCTGCTTTCCTCCGGCCATACAAGGGCTGATATCTGCGCTATCCGGCATGTGGAGATGTCCACCGTCAAGTCACAGATACACAGCATCCTTCACAAATTCAAAAAGAAGTCCATCGTGGAAATCATAACCTCCACAGAGGATCTTCACCTGCTTGAACTTGTCATCAAAAACAGGCCTGACTAATAATGTGTGTAACAGTTCACCCTTTGGCCGAACTGTTACTGCATCCGCCCATTAAAAGTCGCCTTCGGCGAGGGGCGGATGCCTGCTGCCGCCACATTTACTCACGGTTTGCGCAGTGAATGCGCAAACCTGCCTGCACTGTTACAAATGTGCTGCCGTTCAGCCCGAATCCACTATACATCCTTCCCGCTTTTATTGTATAATAGTAAAAGCGTTCCTCCAACCGGGGCGCGTTCTAATGACAGAGGGGGATTACTCAAATGAAAAAGAAGTTCTTTGCCGATGAAACCGGTTTCTACCGCCAGATTTTCAAGCTGGTTCTGCCTATTGTTATCCAGAATCTGCTGAGCGCCGCCGTCAGCTCAGCGGATATCGTCATGCTCAATTATGTGGGGCAATCGTCCATTTCCGCCGTTTCCCTGGCCTCCCAATATGCCAACATCCTTTTCATGGTGTATTACGGGCTTGGCACGGGAGCCACCATGCTGTGCGCCCAGTATTTCGGCAAGGGCGACATGCATGCCATTGAGGTAGTGGAAGGGATTGCGCTGCGTTTCTCCATCGTGATTTCACTGGCGTTCGCGTCCGTGGCCCTGCTGATTCCCGAACTGATGATGAAAGTTTTTACCAACGATCAGGAGCTGATTGTGCTGGGAGCCTCCTATCTGCGTTTTATGAGCATCACCTATCTGTGCTGGGGCATTACGGAGGTCTATTTGTCCGTGCTTCGCAGCATCGGCCGGGTTACTGTGAGCATGGCGCTCAATATTCTTGCCTTTTCCCTTAACATCCTGCTGAATGCCGTATTTATTTTCGGTCTTTTCGGCGCGCCCAAACTCGGCGTTATGGGTGTTGCCATTGCCACCGCAGCCTCCCGTATTGTGGAGCTTGCCTGCTGTTTCCTTGTTTCGTTTTTCAGCAAGGATATTAAGCTCAATTTCAGGTTTATGTTCATCCGGAACAAACTTTTGTTCCAGGACTTTGTAAAGCTTTCCCTGCCGGCACTGGGAAATGATGTGAGCTGGGGCGTCGCTTTTTCCACCTATTCCATCATTATCGGCCACCTTGGATCCGATGCGGTGGCGGCCAATTCCTTTGTAATCGTAGTGCGTAACTTCGGCACCATCCTCTGCTTCGGAATCGCCAGCGCAGGCGGCATTCTGCTGGGAAAGGTAATCGGTGAAAACCGTCTGGAGGCTGCAAAGGAGGATGCGAAAAAACTGATGAAGCTCACCATTCTCAGCGGCGCGCTGGGAGGCCTTCTGATTCTGGCTGTAACGCCCTTCGTGCTCAGATACGCCACGCTTTCGGAAACAGCCATGCATTATCTGAAATACATGCTTCTCATCAACACCTACTATGTCATGGGCGCCGCCGTCAACACCACTCTCATCGCCGGCGTTTTCCGGGCGGGCGGCGACAGCCGGTTCGGTTTTGTCTGCGATACCATTGATATGTGGTGCTACGCCGTCCCGCTGGGCTTTATTGCAGCCTTTGTGTTCAAGCTTCCCGTCATGTGGGTTTACTTCCTGCTGTGTACGGATGAATTCGTCAAATGGCCATGGATCCTGAAGCATTACCGCAGTGAAAAATGGCTCAACAACATCACCAGGGACAACCTGTTTGAGGAAAAGGCCCTGCAATAGCCGGGAGCCGGTGCCATCAGGTTCCATCAGCAACAGCCCTCACGCTCCGACCTTATATCGTCAAAAAAAGGGACAGCAAAACGGCATACGCCTGATTTGCTGTCCTTCCCTTATTGATTACATCACGCCCATCAGCTTCAAAATCCAATATATCACTCCCAGCACCCAGCTGGTAAAAATCCCGTACAGGATAACCGGGCCGGCTATCGTAAATATCTTGCAGCCCACGCCGAATACCTGGCCCTCGCTTTTAAATTCGATGGCCGGGGCCGCCACGGAATTGGCGAAGCCGGTAATGGGAACAAGAGCGCCCGCGCCTCCCCATTTTACAATAGAGGGATATATGTTAAATCCGGTAAGCACCACGCTCATCAGAATCAACAGTAAGGCCGACCAGCCGCCGGAGGCCTCTTTGTCCAGCCCCATTCCGGCGCAGGTATTCAGAATCGCCTGCCCTATCACGCAGATAATTCCCCCAACCACAAAGGCCTTCAGCATCTGCAGCCATATATTATGTGTAGGAGTCACCTGCTTGACGTACTCCTGATATTCTTTTTTTTGCTTTTCATCCATAGCCGACATTCCTTTCTGTTATACAGGAAACTGTAGTTCCTTAGAATCTTTGTCAGTATATGGAGATGCTATAAAAATTATTCGGAGGCGTTTGTTTTTCAAAATATCCAATTTGAATTTGAATATAAAAAGGTCCGTGCCTCTTTTTCCCCTTCATATAGGCATCCGGTCACATGGACGGTGATGTCCTCTGCCCTCTTTCCATCACAGGATAATAAACACAGGCCAGAGGCGCATCCTCCTCTTCCCGCAAAGACTGCACCGCAATTTTCTGCGTACGGCCTCCCTCCGTTATCTCCATCCGGACGCACTGGTTGTATCCGGTGCCCTTGTCCGTACCAGCCATGTCTGCTCACAATTATACGGATGTACCTCTGCCGGTATAATCTTCCATAAATCCGGTGATTCTAAAGATATAGAATGAACCCGAATATGCCGCTAGCACGGCAGAACCGCAGGAGGTTAAACATGAGCAGAAAACGAAAAATAATCGGCGGCATCCTTTTGCTGCTGTTTCTCTGCATAGCAGGCGTTTTCATTTACCTGAAAGCAGTCATTCCTCCGGGCGAAGAATGGATCGCATACAACAGCGGTAAAATCACCGCGGACATCGACCGCCAGCTGGAGGATTTGGATATTGATACCCTGATATCCGAAAAGGAAAGCCTGGTTCTTGAAAAAAACATTGATGAGCTTCAGCAGGCAGTGGGCCAGGGGAAGCTGACCTATGAAGAGCTGGCCGCCATCTGTCTCTACCGCATTAAAACGCTTGATCAGAGCCGGCATGGCTATAATTCCGTAACGGAGGTCGCTGTGGATGTTCTGGAGCAGGCCAGGGCCTGTGATACCGCGCGAAGCGCTCTCCTCCAATCAAGCATACAGTTCCCGCCTTCTCCTCTGTTCGGTATTCCCGTATTGCTTAAAGACAATATCAATACCGCGGATATTCCCACAAGCGCCGGGGCCGAAGCCTTTTCCACTTTCCTTCCCAGGGAGGATGCCGCCCTTGTCCGCACGCTGCGGGAACAGGGCGCTGTCATCTTAGGGAAAAACAATCTTTCAGAATTTGCCAATTACCTTTCCTCCGTCATGCCCTCGGGCTACAGCGGGAAGGCCGGCCAGACCGTCAATCCCTTCGGCCCCCTGAAAATCTCTCCCTCCGGCTCCAGCAGCGGCAGCGCCGTATCTGTTACCGCCAACCTTGCCCCTGTCTCCTTCGGGACGGAAACGGCAGGATCCATTTCCGGGCCTGCCGCCGCCAACTCCGTCGTAGGCTTCAAGCCCTCCCGGGGCAGCATATCCGCCGAAGGAACCATGCCGTTGATTCAGGCGGTTGACACCCCCGGCCCCATCGCCAAATGTGTCAGCGATGCTTCCCTCGCCTACGGCGCCCTTTCCGGTTCCTATGCCGATCTTTCCGGACAGGAAGACGCCCTGAACGGCGCGGTGATCGGCCTGCTTACCTATGATTACAATCAGGAAGACATGATAACCCAACTGAAAACGGCGCTGGAGCATGCCGGCGCACAGGTAAAGGAGCTCCCCGGCATTCAGGATGTATCCGTGCAGAATATCATTTATCTGACCTTCCGCCGGGATTTGGTAGTGTCAAGTTTCACTACCGTTTTTTATTGTTAAACCTTGATTTTATGGGAGTTTACAATAAAAAGAGCATTGACCTCCCTTTTATGGTATAATGTCACTCGCCAAAACAACCTTATACGAA
>NZ_VUMI01000017.1 GCF_009696275.1 Eisenbergiella porci | reverse complement strand
CTTCTTGATTGGTTGAAATCGCTGTAAGGAGTTCTTCCGAATTATGCAAAGTCTAAAGAGCCCGTACACTTTATATAATCAACAAAGTGTGGGCTCCACTTTGCATAATAACTTACTTTTCATAACCAGTGTTATGCGAAGCTTCGCATAACGTGGCGAAAACCAGCAGCACCCGGAATCTGGCCTACTCCCTGGCGGAGATGGGACAAAGAGTGTTGGCGGTGGATTTTGACCCCCAGACCAATTTGACTATCAGCTTTGGTATTGCGCCAGCGACTGTAAAGGAATCAACGGCATCCCTAATGATGAAGATGCTGATGGATGAGGTTCTGCCGGACAAGGACTCCTATATCTTGAATATTGGGCGGGTTGACCTGATCCCGTCTAAAAAGGCTTTGACTGTGGCAGAAGTGAATATGCTGATCGAACGGCAGGATGACTGTCTGGACAAGCTGCTGTCACCCCTGCGCTGCGATTATGACTACATCCTTGTAGATACCGGCCCCTCTCTCGGTTCCCTTACCATCAACGCCTTTACCGCAGCCGATGGGATTATGATTCCGTTTGACGCCGAATTATTTGCCCTGGTTGGCCTGAAGGAACTGACCGATACCATCTCCAAAATTAAGCAGAATCTGAACCCCAAAGTGGAAATCACCGGTATCTTTTTTACCAAGTGCAGCAAGCGCACCACCCTTTACCGGGAAATCAGCGAACAGGTCCATGCAGCCTTTGGGCATCTCCATATTTTTGAAAGCCGTATTCCAGCCACCGTGAAGGTTGGAACGGCCAACAGCAAGGGGTTAAGCGTCATGGAACTGGATGCCAAAAATGAAGCTGCCGCAGCTTATATGAATCTCGCAAAGGAGGTGCTGGCAAATGCCTAAAATCAATCCGCGCATCAAGTCCATTGACGATCTTCTGGGTGTTACACAAGCCACAGGAGCCGGGGTTGAAGCAGCATCCAAGTCCGTACCTGACAAGAATAATGAAATTCAGATGCTCTCCCCACAAATTATTCGCAGCTTCCGGGATCATCCGTTCCGGCTGTATGAGGGCGACCGGCTCAATGATCTGGTAGAAAGCATTTCGGAACATGGGGTCCTGAATCCCACCATCATCCGCAAGATCGAACGGGATGAAGATGGCTTTGAGTATGAAATGCTGGCCGGTCATAACCGGCAGAACGCCGCAGCCATTGCAAACCGTGAACTTCCCTGTATCGTCAAGGAAAATCTCTCCGATGAAGATGCCTGGATTTATGTGATCGAAACCAATGTCCTGCAACGCTCCTTCTCCGAAATGCTGCCCTCTGAAAAAGCGGCGGTGCTGGCTCTGCGCTATTCCAAGATGGTCTGTCAGGGGCGCCGGAACGATATTATCGAGGAACTGAAAAGGCTGGAAAACCCTGATGAAATCAGGGAAAATCCCACAAGTGGCACTCAGTGCCACAGGACGAAAAGCCGGGATATTTTAGGTGCTGAATACGACTTAAAAGGCCGCGCCGTTGCGAACTATCTTCGCATCAATGAGTTGATTACTCCGCTGAAAAGGCGAATTGATGATGCTGAGTTCCCGATTGTGGTAGCTGTGCAGCTCTCTTATCTGACCGAACAGGAACAGGAGATGGTTGACGATGTACTTTCGGGAAGCGAGTACAAGGTCAATGAGGGAAAGGTTGTCCTGCTGCGGGAATATACCGGAAAGCTGACCCCGGAGCGTACCGAACAGATTTTGTCCGGCGAATTTAACCGGAAACCCAAGAAATCCACGGCTACGGCGTTCAAGGTCAAACCGGCGATTTACAAGAAATACTTTACCGCCAGCATCAGCCAGAAAGAGTTCGACAGCATTGTGGACGAGGCGCTTGCCCTCTACTTTGCTCAGAAAGGACAGGAATCCGAGCAAGAAGCCGGATAACCGGCCATAATCACCAATACAGGAAGGAGGTCAGATACCGTTGAGAAATGATGAACGCCTGCGGACGATATATGAAGTCATGGCTCCCTATATCGTCCGAAATGAACACAACTGGCGGGATTATCTGGCATTTGCATCGCAGTTCCATAAGCACAGTTTTGACAACATACTTCTTGTGTACGCACAGGACGAGGATGTTTCGATTCTGGCCACACGAAAGCAATGGGCAGCCATAGGCAGAAATTTGATTCCCCGTGCAAAGGGCGTTGCCGTTTGCGTCTACCGGAATGCCAAACTCACTCTTGACTATCTCTTTGATGTAAGCCAAACTACTGGCAAAGAGATTCATCCTACGGACTGGCAGCTTTCCGATGAAATGAAAAAGGCCCTGACCGAGCGCCTGTCGTATGCCCACGGTTTCCCCAAGCAGGATTTTCCCCAAGCGCTGTATGCGATGGCAAGCGAATCTGTCGCAGAGAATTACAACCACTATTTGCAGGAACTCAAGCAGGAAACCAAAGGCCATTTGTTCACCGAGATCCCGGCCGGTGGTTTTGAAGCCCAATACATCCAGCTTTTGACCGACAGCATTTCTTATTTCATAGGCAAAAAGTGTCACCTGCCGGGTGAAGAAATCCAGTTGAGTGACGGTATGGCGACGGTCAGCCATTTTAATACACTCCCGCTGGTTGCACATCTGGGTACGGCAGTAACCGCCCTTTCCAAAGGTATCCTGTTAGAAGTAGAACGGAACATCAAGATTATCAATCGTGAAAGGATGGCACAACATGAGCAAACCGAATATCAATCTGAAATACAGCGAGCAGGACGGGATGATGCTTCCCGATCTGCAAATCTCCAACAGCAGCGAAGCAGATCAACCTCTGGGCAGGTACGGCCGGATGGCTCTGGAATACCTCAGAGAGAATCACCCGGAGCGATTTACGACTTTGAAAATGGATGGCAGTCTGATGGAGATCATGCACCGGGTACAGGACGAGGCGACCGGGAAGATCGAAGCCCTGACGCAGCAAATGCTCCAGCAGGAGCCGCTTCCGCAGACCGAGGACATCATGGTGCGGACGCGACACCTGAACAGTCTGAAACTGATGGCGGAGGAAACCGTACTCCAGAGCGTAGTCCTGATTCCCCGCTGACCGAGGAACAGCCAAATACAGAAGTGGCGCCAAGCGCCGCACCTGTGGGAGAGCCGTCTGAAATGGACGGCTCTTTTTCTGTTCCTGAGGTACAACCTACACGTCATTTTACCGATACAGAAGTCCGGCGCAATTATGAGTACATCCTGACCAGCACCAATCTATACCCCCCAGAGCTGCACAGCGCGGTTCGCAGCGTATTGTCAGAACCGCCGCTCAACCCTGACTGGTCAGACAAAGGGCGGCAGATTGCGGCTCTATTTACTCCCTATGGCGACCGTGAATATCAGGGCGATCTTCTCTATCGTACCCGGTTGCATGGTGAAGATGGCATTTCATTTTTCTTTGATGAAGGCTATACCTACATTCCCTGGAACGGGCTGGCGTTTTTACTGGATGCCATGATCGAGGATGGCGACTATCCCAATCCTGTTGTAGAGGAGCAGCCTGACCCCATCGGGGATTATAACATCCCTGATGAAGTTGATGAAATGGGCGGTCCTCACCGGCAAATGACCATTGGAGAAGCGGATTTTGATTATGTTCTGGATGCTGTTGCCTATGAAGCCGGAGAAACCGTAGTGGAACCGGTCAAGCCGCAGGCGATTGTTCAAATGGAAAACGACACGCCAGCAGCCGGTGACGAGCCTGCATCCGTTCCTGACGAAAATCCCCCTGTTGTTGTGGAGGCCCCCGAAACGGCTCGCCCCACAGATACAGCGGAGCAGCCTACACCGCCGCCCGTCAAAGGAAACACGACGGCGCACAAGAATTTCCGCCGCTTTCAAGAGTTGTTCCCGGAGATTGTGTCCGGTCAATATGAGTATCTGCGGCTGGAGGCCGGAGAAGCCTACTATCCTCTGGTCATTCACCATAAATACGGTTCCCATTACTGCATGGAGAATTACTATATGCAGAACGGCGACCGGATGTATGACCCTTATATGGACTTCCAAATCGACAAAGAGGCTGGGACACTTCGGGCTTTCAGTTATGAGAACAGCGGCATTGGTGTATATAACGAGGCTGATCCCGACGACCCCGCATACGAGAAAGCAATCAACGGGTTCAACAGTTTCTTTGCCACCTGGCTGAACAATATTCGCAGCCAAGGCTATGAGCCGGTGCGGGCCTCTATGATGGTCAACGATGAAGAAGTCGATGTGGATTTGCGCCCGGCTGCCGAAGCTGTTCCGGTCGTGGAAGAAGAACAGCCTGAGCAGCTCTCCCTTCTGTCCTTGGAAAAGAGTACGGAAGATCTGCTTGTTGAGCGTGTCATGCAAAGAGGCCCACTTACCGCAGGAAAAAAAGAACAAATCTACGAGTTTGCTCAGACCCACCCCACCGGATCAGAATTTACTACTTTCCTAAAAAAGCTATATGGATATGAAGGGTTCTCCGGCGATGAAATGGGCGTGAAATACGCCATGTTCAATAGTGAAGGTGTCACTATCGAATGGCAGGATGAGCAGGGCGAAACACAGGAAACAAAGTTGTCCTGGGCGCGGGCTGCCGGTGTCGTGCAACGCCTGGTGGATGAAGGTCGCTATCTGGAAACCCCTGTTGTCAGCCAGCCGGAGCAGCAGGATGAAGTGCAGCCTTTCAGTGACCAATACCGTCTGTTAGACCGTCTGTGTGCTGACTGCGAGTATTTTCTGGGGGCGGGACAGCGGGCAGAAAAGCATTTGTGGGCAGGCAGCGTGGATGCACAGATTGAGAAAATGCGGGAACTGTATGCCCAACTGCCGGAAAAGCCTGATTGGATTTCCTTGGAGGTAATCAACGCCTACGCCCGCCGCATGGCAGCCCCGGAGCCGGTAGAAGATACTGCGGAAGCCCCGCCGGAGGAAACGCAGATTTTGGACGAAGCCCTGGACGCCCATCATGGACAGATTGATATGCTGATGCAGGCAGTCCGAGGTGAACTGACGGTTGGAACCATCCGATACAGCATTTTTGAGGGGCGGCCTCATATCAGCATGATTGAAGTTCTGGAGGACTACCGCCGCCAAGGTATCGCAACCCAGATGCTCCGCTATCTGCAAGGGCAATATCTCAATGAGGAAATTGTATGGGGGTATTTGACCGAGGATGGCTCGGCCCTGTACCAAGCCGTGGTGGATGAACAGCCCAATCCCGACTATCTCCGGGTACAGAGCGACTTGGAAGCCATTACACGGGAGTATGATGCCTATGTGACCCGTATGGACGGCGGCGCAATCCTCTCTCAACAGGAAGCTGCCGATATGGACGATCTGGAGGATACACAATACCGGCTGGAAAAAGAATTGGAAGAACTGCGCCCCATTCGCGCCTTTGTCCGAATGGACGATGGTGCGGCAGCAGAGGCGCCCGCTGTTATGGATGAAACCATGCACACTGATCCGGCGCCCCTTCGTGAGCCGCCTGCGGCGCCGCAGGTCGCCGCACACAACTTCCGTTTTTCCGAGGACTATGACCTGTATCCAAGTGGAGCAAAGACCAAATATAAAAACAATGTCATGGCGATTAAGCTGCTCAAGCAGATTGAACTGGAAAAGCGGACAGCGACACCAGAAGAACAAATCATCCTTGCCCGCTATGTCGGATGGGGCGGGCTTGCCAACGCTTTCTCCAGTACTGCCTCTGGCTGGGAGAACGAATATCAGGAATTGAAGTCCCTGCTGACGGATGTAGAATATAAGGCGGCCATGAACTCCACCATCACAGCCTACTACACCGAGCCTGACCTGATCCGGCACATTTACCGCGCCCTGGAACGGTTTGGCTTCGAGGGCGGCCCTGACCGAAAAATCCTGGACCCCGGCATGGGAACCGGTAACTTCTACTCTGTGCTGCCGGAGCAGTTTCAAGGGAGCAAGCTGTTTGGTGTAGAGTTGGATTCCATCACCGGCAGAATCGCAAAGCAGCTTTATCCTGATGCGGATATTTCCATCATGGGATATGAAGCTACCAAATTTGAGGACAACAGCTTTGATGTGATCCTGGGCAATATCCCGTTCAACTCCGTGAAAATCTATGACCGGCGCTACAATGACCTGAACCCGTACATCCATGACTATTTCTTCATCAAGTCCCTGGACCTTGCAAAACCGGGCGGCATCATTGCCTTTATCACCAGCAAAGGAATTATGGATCGCAAGGACGAGAGCCTGCGGGAATATATCGCACGGCGGGCAGAGTTCATCGGAGCCATTCGCCTACCCAACACAGCGTTCAAGGCTTTGGCGGGAACCGATGTAACAGCGGATGTTGTTTTCTTGAAAAAGAGAGCGCAGCCCATAGAACTTGATCGCACGAATCTTCCGTCCTGGATTGAAACTGACCTGGATCGCAGCAAATGGATCGCCTATAACCGCTATTTCAAAGATAATCCCGAAATGCTCATGGGCGAGATGGTGAGCAGCCGGAATATGTACGGAAACGAAGATGGGACGGCCTGTGTTGCCCCGGAAGATTTTGACCTGAACCAGCATCTTACCCAAGCGGTTGATTCCCTGTACGCCCGTTTCACCGCAGAGCCGGATGAAGAAATGGAAGCAGACGAACCGGAAGAAAGCAATCCAGAGTACGAGGACGCTCCGGCCGGAACCAAAAACTTCACCTATGTTGTTCGGGATGGCGAGATCTTCTTCTGTGAAAAAGATAAGCTGATCCCGCAGCCTTACACCGGCATGAAGGCCAAGAGAATCAAGGGACTGTGTGAGATTCGCACTGCGCTGCTGGAGGTCATCAACATCCAGTCCCATGAGTACGACCCGGCTGATCTTCAGAAAGTACAGGACACACTCAATCAGGTATATGACCGCTTCGTTGCAAAGTATGGAGCCATCAACAGCAAAGGCAACATCCTCGCTTTTTCTGATGATGACCAATTCCCTCTGCTGCGTTCTATCGAGGATGAGCGAAAAGACAGGACTGGTTGGGAGAAATCAGCGATCTTCACCAAAGCCACCATCCGTCCCTTCCGTCAGGTCAACCATGCAGACACCGCCGAGGACGCCCTTCAAATCTGCCTGAATCACAAGCTGCGGGTGGATCTGCCCTATATGTCCTTCCTGACAGGAAAAGCCCCACAGGAGTTGGTGCAAGAGCTGGATACTCGCATCTATCTCAATCCCCAGAAATACTACGGTAATCCGCTGGAAGGCTGGGAACTTGCAGAAGAATATCTCAGTGGTCATGTGCGGGATAAACTGCTCTATGCACGTCAGAAGGCAGCGGAAGAACCGGAACTCTTTGCCCGGAATGTAGAGGCTTTGGAGGAAGTACAGCCGGAGCCGCTGACTCCTGCCGACATCGAAGTGAATATGGGCGCCATCTGGGTTCCCATTGAGTATTACCGCCAATTCATGTATGAAACCTTCCAGACCAGCGGATATGAAAAGGTCATCGAGGGCGGTGACAACCGGCGCCGCATTGATATTGAGTATTTCTCCTATACCACGACCTGGCGTGTCACCAATAAAAATGCGGAACCGGATTCCGTAATGGTCAATCAGACTTTCGGAACCAAGCGGAAAAATGCTTACGAGATTTTTGAGGATTGTTTGAATATGCAGTCCACAACTGTCCGTGACCGGCAGGAATACATCAATGAAAAGGGCAACCAATCAGTCAAATATGTAATCAACGCACAGGAAACCATGATTGCCCGCGCCAAGCAGCAACAGATTCAGGAAGCATTTGCGTCCTGGATTTGGAAAGAACCGGAGCGCCGGGACAGGCTTCTGCGTATCTACAATGAAACCTTCAACACAGTTCGCCCCCGTGAGTTTGATGGGAGCCATCTCGTATTTCCCGGCATGAACACGGAGATGAAGCTGCGGAAGCACCAGCTTGATTTTGCTGCCCGTGTCATCTATACCGGGACGGGGCTTGCCGCACATGAGGTAGGCGCCGGAAAGACCGCTGCTTTAATTGCCGCCGGGATGTATCTCAAGAACCTGGGGGCGATTCACAAGGCGGTGTTTGTGGTTCCCAATCCCCTGGTGGGCCAGTGGGCAACCGAGTTCTATCGCTTTTTCCCCAACGCAAACCTTTTAGTATCCACCGCAGAGGATTTTACTCCCAAAAACCGCAACCGCTACATTTCTAAAATCGCCACCGGAGAATATGACGCAGTGATTCTGGCGCACAGCCAATTTGAGAAAATCCCAATCTCCACAGAGCGGCAGATCGCTATGCTGGAACGGCAGATCAACGATATTGAAAATGCAATCCATGAGATCAAGAGCGAAAACGGTGAAAATTGGTCTGTCAAGCAGATGGTCATTTTCCGAAAAAATCTGGATGAGCGGTTGAAAAAGCTGTCTGCCGAGGAAAAGAAAGACGATCTGCTGACCTTTGAGCAGCTGGGCGTAGATATGATGATGGTGGACGAGGCGCATTTTTTCAAAAACTGCTTCGTCTTTACAAAGCTGCGGAATGTGGCTGGTATTACAACCTCATCCAGCCAGCGGGCCTTTGATATGCTGCTTAAATGCCAGTATTTGCAGGAAACAAATCAAGGACGGGGCGTGGTGTTTGCGACCGGGACTCCCATCAGCAACTCGATTTCCGAGCTATTTGTCATGCAGCGGTATTTGCAGCCGCAGGAGTTGGAACGCTTTGGCTGGTCCTACTTCGACACCTGGATCGCCCATTTTGCCAAACGAACCTCTGTACTGGAATTGAAGCCGGAGGGAGGCGGCTATCGGATGCGCGATCGCTTCGTCCGCTTCTACAATCTCCCGGAACTGATGGCGGTCTTTCGTGAGGTCGCTGACATCAAAACGGCGGATATGTTGGATATTCCCGGACTCCCGGCTGTTCGCACTGGTAAAGCGGAGATTGTTTCGGTGGAAGCGACCCCCGCACAGCAGGCAATTATGGCCGATTTTATCATGCGGGCGGAAGCAATCCGAACCGGCCGAGTGAAGCCGGAAGAAGATAATATGCTGAAGCTGACCGGTGAGGCCCGCCTGATGGCGATTGACCCGCGCCTGATTCGACCGGATGCGGATGGTACAGGAAGTAAGTTGAGTGTCTGCATTGAGGATGTTTATCAGGTTTGGAGGGACACCGCCGCCTCTGCTTCCACGCAGCTTGTCTTTTGTGATGTTGGTACTCCCAAAGCCGGGAAATTCAATGTATATGATGAAATAAGAAATGTGCTGCTGGCAAAGGGTGTGCCGGAATCGGAGATGGCCTTTGTTCACGACGCCACTTCTGAAGCACAGCGGCAGGAACTGTTCGAGCGTACCCGCCAAGGAAAAGTCCGTATCTTAATCGGCAGCACCAGCAAGCTGGGAACCGGCGTGAATGTTCAGAATAAGGTAATCTCCATTGACCATCTGGACTGTCCGTGGAAGCCCTCTGACATTACACAGCGAAATGGACGTGGGGTACGGCAGGGCAACGAAAACCCTGAAATTATGATAAAGCAATTCGTAGCCAAAGGAACATTTGATGCGTATCTCTGGCAGATTCAGGAGCAGAAATTGCGCTATATCACGCAGATTCTCACCGGAAAACACATTGCCCGCTCTTGTGAGGATGTGGATGAAACCGTCCTGTCTGCCGCACAGTTCAAGGCGGCCGCTACCGACAATCCGATGGTCGCACAGAAGATGGAATTGGAAAACCGGGTCACGGAATTGAAAATCCTGCGGGGTGCGTGGAGTAACGAGCAACTTTCTTTGGAGCGCAAAATCAGCACTATTTATCCTGGGCAGATAAAGCGGTATGAAAAGGAAATCGACCAGATCGGTGAGGATATTAAACTGCTGAACCAATCGGCCGGCAGCGACTTTTCGATTGTCTTGAACGGTAAACGCTATACAGAACGGTCAGAGGCCGGAGAAGCCTTCGGGCTGCTCTATCGCATGATAAAAGAAGGCGCAAAGGACGATTCAGAAGAATTTGAGATCGGCGCTTACCGCAGTTTCCCGTTGTATCTGTCGGTCGGTTATGTTTCACGATTGGTCTTGAAATATAACCACCACTATGCAACAGAGGTAGGGACTTCCGCTTTAGGTGCTATCACCCGCATTGAAAACCTTGCTGAACGGATTCCCGGCTATCTTAAAGAAGTCCAGCGTGAGTTGGAGGAAACAAAAAAACAACTGGAGGTTGCCCAGCAGCAGGTTGGACAGCCATTTATTTATGAGGATGAGCTGTCTGAAAAGGCTGCTCAACTCTCGGAAATCAACACCAAGTTGGAGTTTGAATCATTACAGGAAAGCGAGGTGATTTTGGATGAGGATGGAGAGCGATCTGATAGCAAGGAAAATCAATCTGTTGACTGTGTTCTTCCCAGCGCTGGCGCCGAGCTATAAGGAAATTATTTTGAACGCATTTGACCAGTATTCGCTATTGAAAGCGTATGTGCGCCGGATTATGGATTGCTACCCTGGCATACAGGCGGAAGATTATGAGAAGCTGGAAAAGGCTCTTATACAATCTCTGAGGGATGCGGAAGTGGACTGTGTCCATAAGTACCTGTCTGCAAAATTCAGTGATGAAGCCATTGATGCACTGGTAAAGGAAATGGAGGCCCGTAATGTCTGAAAAGCACTCTGCTGTCTGCTATATTTTCCGGGAGGGAGCCTTCACCCCTGTTCAGGAAGCGAAACCGCTGCGAAATGAGTTTAACTTGGATCTCTTTCAATATAAAGGGGCTGTCTATGAGGGGAAAACCGGTCTGCGTCTCTGTCCGGTACAGGACGCAGAGTATCTTTCACTTTTTATCAGGAGCCACGGCGGGATAGAAAAAGTACGGCAGACGATTGAGAGCAGTTTGGAGCGTACCGGTCTTTCTCCCCGCTATACCCGACCGGATGAAAAGAAAAAGGACATCTTTCCGCCCAAGGAAAAAGACGAGAACCGGGTCTTTGCCAAAGACCTGATGGGCAACAAGCACTACTACTACCGCTTCTACAACGAAAACGGCATTGAACTCTACACAATGGAGAAGAAACGGGAGTTCTTCCAAACGGTTTATATTCCATGTGACGGGTTTATGGTGGGCATTGACCAGCGGCACCGGCTTGAGGAAGTCCTGAAATGGCTGCCCACGCTGGAGCATGGCATCCGGGGTGAGATCGAGAGGGTTTTCAATCAGAGTATGGAAGCCCCGGAGCGGTGGGCTGACCTGGGATTTGCAAATCTGCTGGGACGGTATGAGGAAGCAAAAGCCCACAATGCCCCCATTGCTGCCAAGCGGCAGCGGCAAGCTGATGAAAGGCGGGCGCAGCGAGATGCCCGTGAACAGCAGTTGGCACAAGAACGACAGGCCCGTTACGATTCCGCTATTCGTGAGGCCGAAGGAAATATTATGGCGGGAAAGGAGGTGATAAACCGGGAAATCAACGGCAAATCTCTCATTATGCAGCTCTTTCGGGAGCATGAAATTCCTGTTCCTCTCAAAACACAGGGCTGGATCATCAATTCGCTTCACAGTATCCGGTACAATCCCCAAAGTGGAGAATGGAATTACCTTTATTTCAAAGGCAGCCGGGATAGTACCAAAATGTTTGACCTGCTTTCCAAACTATCCGCTGCGATTCAGACCCGACAGCAGTTTGAAGAACATGGGGCGTCCCCGCCGGACAGCCCTATATTGGACTGTGAGGAAGAACAGGATATGGAACTGTAAATCTGGTTTTTGAAAGGAGCCAATATGAAAAAAGCAATTTTGAGCGTATCCGCTGCCGCCGCCATGATCGGCGGCCTTTTCTATTTTGGTTGGTATCGCAACCGCCACGGCGCCAACTAAGCAAACCGACCTGTCTGGAAGGAGGTGAGGCGATATGCCGATGGCGGCGACAATAGCACCCTACACCCTGTTCATTCTGGATGATGATACCCCTCTGAATCCTCGTGAGGATCACGACTGCCTGGGGAAAATGGTCTGCTGGCACAGAAGATACAACCTGGGCGAGAAGCACGATTATGATGAGCCAAGCGATTTCCTGCGGAGCCTATTGTTTTCTGAATACTCCAGCGGCCACGACCGCAACAACCCGGTTTTCGCATTTCTCAAGTCCGGCAAGGCCAAAGATGCCCGTCTGGAATACAACCGCTCCACACGGGAGTGGGAATTGCAGGAGAATCAGCACTGGAGTTCCGACAGCGACTGGTATGTGTCCTCCAGCTATGCGGCCTCGTTGCAAGATGAGGTCCCGGACTGGTTTTTGGATGACTGCCTTTCTGCCCTCTCCACCGGCGAACTGCTTTTGCTGGTGGAGCAAATGGAGGGCATGGTGATTCTTCCGCTTTACCTGTACGATCACAGCGGGATCACCATGAACACCTGCGGCTTTTCTTGCCCGTGGGATTCCGGTCAGGTTGGCTGGATCTATGCAGATAAAGCGATGATCGAGCAGGAACACGGGAAAATCACCCCTGAAATATTGGAGAAGGTTCGTCAAACCCTGGAAGCCGAGGTCAAGGAGTACGATTACTACCTGACCAACCAGTGCTATGGATTCCAGCTTTTCAAGGAAGATGTGGAGGTAGATAGCTGCTGGGGCTTCCTGGGGGAAATCCGGGATGTTCAAAATGACATTAAGGACTATCTGCCGGAGGACTGCAACCCGGCAATCGTGGAATTGCTCCAATTCCGGGATGAGGAACTGGATATTGACGAATATTTGGAGCGATTGCAGGAAGAAACGGAGGAATTAGATTGTGAGGTTGGATAACACAGTGAATGTTTTTATCCTGTATGGCTGCACTCTGAGCAAGGAACGAAGTTCCATGCGGATCGTGGCCGCCACTACGGATGAAGAAATGCTGCATACCATCATCGGCGCCCAGATACTCAGCGGCAGAATGGATTATCGGGGCTTCAGCAATATGAAGGGTTTTGAACAGTTCCGGGCGGCCTGCCGTGCCGGTAGTGTGCAGTATAACGATCTGGACTACGGCTTTGTGGAGCAGACGGAAAATCTGATGCTCCCGGACTGTGCGAAGGAGCCGAAGCTGGAGAAATCCTACCGGCTGCTGAACCTGTCCGACCGTGAGTTCAATGCCATCCGCAGCGGTTCTCTGGAAAATCTGGGCGAAGATCGCACCCGTTTGATACTGGATAAGGCGCTGTCCTGGGCGGCCCAGAACTATGCCGGATGGGACTTGTACCGCCATTTGAGAGATGAACTCGGCATGAGCAACGAGGAAATCGGAAATGCCGGATTTGACCTGGATGAGTTCTATGAGGACGAAGCGGAGGACTCTATGGAGTACGAAGTGGAGGCTGACTATGGCGAAGAACTTTGATTCTGCCGCCCTGCCGGAGCATTGCTATGCGGTTCTTCCCGGTTCCGGGCAGCTTATCGAGGTCAGGCGCGGTGAAAAGGGCTACTATCCCTGTGCCTATTCCACCGGCGACCGTGCGTATAACAAGGTGCTGGCAAATCAGTTTAATGCCCATGAGGGTATTTCAAAGGCACAGGCGGCAGCGATGCTGGCCGGGTCCCTGTTTGGCTGGGAAGTTCCTGCCGCCGATCCCGCCCGTTACGATACGGAAGGCATCCCGATCCGTCCGGGAGAAAAGAAAGCGCCTGCCAGATCGCCGGAATATCAGTACGAACAGGCAAAGTTTATCCGGCATGATTACCAGCCCGGAACCAAGGTTGTCCTGGATGAAAAGATGGAAGATCCCTGCCGTGAAATGCCTGTGGGACTGACCGGCATTGTGGATTCCGTTGACGATCTCGGCCAAATACACTGTCATTGGGAGAATGGTTCTTCGCTGGCGCTGATTCCGGGCGTTGACCATTTTCATCGGGATATGACGCAGGAGCCTGTGATGGAGAGCAGCGAAGAACAGGAGCCTGATTTGGAATTGTGAGGTGATGTAGTATGAGAAGAAGCGCCGCTGCGTATCAGAAATTTACGGAGGATGAAATCCGGCAGGCAAACAGCGTGGATATTCTGTCTCTGGCCCGTGGCTATGGATATGAGCCGGAAAAGGCAGGCCGCAAGGCGGTTCACATGAAGCACAGCGGCGGGCTTTACATCTTCCCTGAAAACAATCGCTTTTTCCAATGGACGGGTCCTGATGATGGAGTCAAAGGCGGCGTCATTGATTTTGTCATGCGGGAAGAAAACCTGTCCTTCCCCGAAGCGGTGGGCAAGCTGATCGGCAAGCGGTTCTCTCCATCCGTCAGGCAGGTGGTTCCTTATGAGAAAAAGGAACGGGAGCCGCTGGTGCTGCCCGAAAAGGCAGACAACATGAAGCGGGCCTATTGGTATCTGGTTTCTGTCCGGGGTATCAGCCCCAAAATCGTCAGCCACTTTATGAATCGGAAGATGATTTATCAGGAAAAAAAGTATGGCAACTGCGTGTTTGTCGGCTACGATGCGGAAGGAACCGCCCGGTACTGCTCCATGCGGGCGGCCAGAGATAACAGCTCCTTCAAAATGGATGCGACCGGCTCAGATAAAAGCTACCCCTTCTTCCACGAGGGCAAAACCGATCTGCTGATTGTCACCGAGGCGCCCATCGACCTGATGAGCCATGCTTCTATTGCCGCTGACTTTTATGGGCGTGACTGGACGCAAGATCACCGTATCTCTACCGGCTGCCTTTGGAATGGAGCCATTGACCGTTATCTGGAAGGCCATCCGCAGATCAAGCGGCTGGTGTTTGCGGTGGACAATGACTATCTGGCCCGTGACAAGAATGGGCAACTGCGAAATTGGGGGCAGCTTACAGCGGCAAAATGGATGAAGGCATACACCGAACAGGGATATGCCTGCGCGGTTCATGTACCGCATTTGAACGACTTTAACACCGACCTGGTGGAAATGCGGAAGGGGCGTTCTGTGGAGGATTTAGACCGCCAGCGTATGGTGGAGCTGGAAACTGCATTTGAGCAGGATGCCGAAGAAGAACCGGAACAAGGTATGGAGGTGTAACATTGACAAAAATAAAAACCTTTGATCTGGGACTCTGGAGCAAGCCGGATGAAAAAGGCTATACAAAACTTATAGGTATGGCTAATGCAAGAGAATCTTTTGAGAAGCTGAAAACACATCTTGAAATCAACGGGCTGCTTCCCGATGAGTATTTTCTGTTTTCCGATGAAAGCAGTGGAGTAGACGGAGAGCTACCGGTGTTTGGTGAAGCTATCTGCATCCCAAACTTTGGGGTCTCTGAGGGAATTTATTTGGATATATGGCTGAAAGGTCAAAACAGGAGCGGCGCGCCATTTTTCGTAAAGTACGCTACGGGAAAAACGCTTGGAGAAACGGCAGACGACTATTATCGAATGTTCCGTATTGCTGCTGAATGTTCCCTTATGCTCAACGGAAGTGGAAGTGTTTATGAGAAAAACAATATAGAGATTTCCCTGACACAGAAAGAGGCCGATGCAGTGGCAGGTGTGGTGGATATGGAACTCTGTGGCCGCCACACTCCTGAGTATGAGGCGCTTTTATCGTCGGCGCTTGAGAAAATCGACCGGATCGCCTTTTCCCAAGCCCACATCATCACCTGCCACGGGAAAGATGATTACTCCCTCTGGTCTGCGGAGATCCCCAAGGATATGCTGCACTCCATCCTGCACGAAGCCTGCGAACGGGTTGGAACCCTGGATGAACTGATGGGTGCAATGAACCCGGAGGGCGGGTATGAAATGCGGCTGTTCATTCAGACACCGGGACGGCAGTTTGCGTTCTACCGTATCCCTGAACGGCTCTCCAATCTGGAGGACTACGCCAATGAGGGCTGCTCTGTCCGAGGAACAAAGGACGAAATCATGGCGGAGATTTTTACCGAGTGGGCGCCCGCCCAAGAAGATCTGGAAGATGACTTTGAACTGTGACAGCCCGCACTTTTCTTTTCATCTGTACCTGCCCGCCCCCCTGCGGGGGCGCCCCGCAACCGGAATCCGCAGGCCACGCCCTGCGGTTCTCGGTTAAGGCAGGAATAGCCGTCATACCTGACGGCGGGCTGACAGCTTGAAAGCAGTGCTTTCAACGGGTTTTTGAGGATTTCAAAGGGTATGATTTTTTGATTTTGGTGTGATTTTTGTCATACCGCACTTTGTATCCGTTCTACCCACCGATTCTAACCATCCTCTGCGTTAGAATGGTTAGAATGTGAAAAGCATTTTGTCAGAGCGCCGGATGAACCGGCGCCTTTTCTGCTGGAAGGGAGGATTGATTTGAAGGAATCGCCCATAAAAACAGAGCGCAAGACGCTCCATCTGCCGAAGGATACCATTCGGGCGCTCAATAAACTGGCGGCCAGGAACGGGACGGACTTTTCCAAAGAAGTGCGCAGGGCGATTGACGAATATCTGGATTTGGAAACTACCGCCGAAAATATTGACATGATAAACGGGGTCATCCGGCAGGAACTCAGCGGGCAGCTCAAAGCCCTGGGAAATCGGTTGGCCGGACTGATAAACCGCCTGACGATCATATCGGCGGCGGGTTACTATGCCAACATCGCCATTATCGCAGACCTTATTGACCAAGACCGTTATTCGTCTTTTGAAAAAATTGAGTCGGCGGCTCGAAAGCGGGCATTGGCGTTTGCCAATCAGAAGAACGCGGATGCGCTGCGTACTTTCATGGATGACGAAGAAATGCGGAAAGCCATCCATGCTGTGCAAGGAGGTTCCCGTGTCGATTCTGATTTATAAGCAGCGCCACCGGCACCCCAACTATCAGAAAACGCCAAAATGCAACTATGCACATATCGGCTACATTGCAACTCGACCCGGCGCCGTGAAGAATGAAGGAATGCGCCACGGACTGTTCGGTAAACTGGAGCCGGGGGCGATCAAAGAGTTTGATACCTGGCAGGAAGCCGCCCGATTGGTTCGGGAGTTGTCCTATCGCCGTGTCAATATGTATCGCGGGATCATTTCCTTTTCGCCGGAAACAGCAGCCGAATTGGGGCTGTCCAATCATAAGACGTGGGAGGACTATATCGACCGCCACATTTTGACCCTGGCAAAGTTCAATGGAATCCGGGTGCAGGATTTGCAATGGGTGGCTGCCCACCATAACGAAAAGGGTCATCCCCACATCCATGTGGTGTTCTGGAATAAAAATCAGCGAACAATGGTCCCCTTTGTCCATCCAAGCATCCCGGATAAAATCCGTAAGCAGCTCATTCGGGATACCTTTGCCGAGCGCATCAAGGCATATTGCGAGGACAAACAGCAGGCCAAGGAACACCTGTCGGCCATCACAGACGAAATGATCGACGAGTTTGAGAAGTATATGGAACAGCTTCACCCGCAGGAATATCGCCGCCTGCGGGAAGCGTTTGGGCGAATCACGGATGATGAACTGGGGACTTCCCCTTTGGACAGCGTTGTTGGTGCAATGAAGATTGCCCCCTTTCTCTCACGCCTGTTCGCGCTGAAGGAGAAAATGCCGAAAAAGGGACGGCTGTATTACAAATTGCTGCCAGAGGATGTGAAGGTCGAAGTGGATGCCTTTGTTGCCTTCCTGAAAGAAAACAACGAGTACATCCGCAATCTGGTTCAGGACTATGTGGAGAGCAAAACCCGCCTTGCCATGCTCTATGACACCGACCCGACCCACATCAAAGAACAGCAGGAAAAGGCTGTGGCAGAGGCCGATAAGCTGATCGCCAATAAAATTCTCGATGTGATCCGCACCATGCTGTGCAAAGACCGTGAGGTCCAGTCTTTTGAATATACAGAGGCCCGGAAAGCCTACTTCACCGAACAGATGATTTGCGAAATTTTAATAGCGCTGGAGCAGGCTGCTATGAGTTTTGACATGGAATACGACGACCGGCAAAAGGCGATGAGTACAGATTTGTCAAAAGCAGCCCGAAAAGAGTGGTATCTGCGACATAAGGACAAGGGATTGGAACCATAGTAATCCGCAGCTAAAGACAATTTTAAGTAGTTTTGCGGTTTGTAACCGCAAAACTGATGAAGGTTTATCGGAAAAAGTCCCTTGAAAAAATTGATATTGCCATACAGAAAGCAGTCCTGCGGGGCTGCTTTTTCTGTTTTCAAATGATTTTGAAAAGCAAAAAGTGACCGGCCACCCGGTTCCAGAAAGGAGAAAGGATGATAGAAGCGAACACTTCCTATAAGCAAAATGGTGTGCCGGTGTCGATTCCGAGCGGTTCGTATGGCATTGCCCCTCTGACGGTTCACCAATATGAATACCCCAAAGGACACCCCTGCCATAACTGCCCTTATACCCTGCGCACCTCTGTCCCGTCCTGTATGTTCCCTGAACGAAGGGACGGCGGCTGTCTATGGTACGATCTGAAAAAACAGCGGCGCCCTCCGCTGCCTGCGGTTTACCCCAAAAATCAGGCGGCGGCAGAGCGCATTTTTGCTTTCGTTGAAGTTCTCAAAGATGTAATGAAGCGAAAAGGTTATCAGGAAAGGAGGAAACCGATTGCGAAGTAAAACCGATTTTTACAGGCTGTTCTTTGAACAGCTTGCCCGGCGCGGCTTTGATGTGAAGCGGTCCCAATCTTCCGATTACATCGCTGATATTTATTTCAAGAACCAGCTTGTGGCCTATTTCTCCAAAGCCGATACGGTGATCCAGAACCCCTTTGTCACAGTCAAGGACAAACTCATTCGCCTTATCAACGATACGGCCCAGGACACAGCGAATAAAGCAGGTATCTGCCGCGACTGTCCTTATACTGACGCCAATGAGAAACTTCCCAATGGCTCTTATAAGCTGGCAGAATACAATGGCGTGACTCTCGCCTGCAAAGAACATCATCTGTTTGGCTATGTGTTCTCCACCTACCGCACCGCCCCGGATTCCGGCGAAATGATGGCCCGCCAGATTTTTTACAACAAGGAATTTGCAGGACAGGATTTCGCCAAACGGAGCGGTTTGGTGGATGAACGTGCGCTGTTCACCGAAGAAGAACTCCGGGTCCTTCATGCGGGCTTGGTTAAGATGAGCATACTCGATCAGGATGTTTCCAACGAGGCCCGTGAATCTGTGGAACGGATTCTTGACAAAATCGAGGACATTATCCCGGAGCTGCGGGAGCAGGAAATGGAGTTTGACTTTGATATGGAGTTCGGCCAGCAGGAAGAAATGGAGATTGGAGGATAGCAAGAATGAGCAGCAAGAGAAATCAGACCATCGCTATCGCCCGTTTCCTGATGTATAAACACGGGCTGAACCAGCAGCTTGAGGGCATGACGGATGAAGAATACCTGGCGCATCCCATTGGCTTGGATGTGGGGCAATATGTAGCTGACCTGATGAAATACTGCCCGGAGCATATCGTCGATCAGGTCATGGAACATCAGGATGCTCTTTTGCGGCGCCTTGGTACGGATTACCTCACCGTCATAGCCTATATGCCTTATGAGGAAGATGGAGGGACAAAGTATGCGTGATGGACGCCCGAATCCTGATATTTGGGGAAACATCATCACCTGCGGGGAGATCGCCGTGGGCATTTACGAGATCGTCGGCACAAAGAAACGTGGGCTGGAAGTGCCAAAGGCCCTTGCCGAAGAAATCCTGCCGGAATCTGTAATGGAACAGGCTGCACAGGACGGTGAGAACCTTTGTTTTACCGATCCGGTTTCCAACGCCATCGTTGCGGACGCCCTGCTGGAACAGGAACTTGTTACTGATCCGCAGGCAGCGGCCCGTCTGGACGCAATCCGGCAGCTTGATGATGTGACCTATGATACGACCTTTGAACCGCCTGTTTCAGACTATGAGCTGGACGGACTGGACTTGGAAAGATAGGAGTTTACAATGAAAATCCTGGATTTCGACCTGGAAGGAAGTCACTTCATCATCGAAGCAGACATTTCGCCGCGCCAAGAGGCGGATGATGATATGGAGTGTCAATGGCTCCGGTACGACTTTGATAACACGCAGGTTTATAAGGAAACGGATGGCGCTGTTTCGCCGTTCCAAATTACGGCTGTTGCCTGGGCTGGCTATCAACTGACTGCCGATCATGCGTTGAAAGATGTGATCGGACGCATTTCCCGCAATGAAACCGGCAAACTGACCGTTCATTATGTTTGTCCAGAGCTTCAAGAGTTTTTCGATGAACTCAAAAAATATCCGGCTATCAGCGGGGAACGAACGATTCCGTACTTCATTTTTCACGGCGGCGATATTGCAAAACTGGCGTATGCGACCAATGAGTTTCTGTATTACGAGGACAGTAACTATATGCCGCTGATGTTCCGTACTGTTGACGGAACTCTTGTTTCCGACAATGAATTTGCCGATATGGGGCTGTATGAATCCGAGGAAAATGTCGAGAACGGCACAGAACACATTTTGCCGTTCACAGATTACGGTTCCGATGTGGAAAGCGCCTGTGATTTAGAGGACGAGGAAGATCTGGAAATTTGAAACTCAGAGGTTAGTGGGCTATGTTCCGTGACCGGTGGGCAGTTTTCATCGACTTTTGCACCGTCCATCTGTTGGGTGGATGGGCTTAATTTGGAAAGGTAGGTGTTATTTTGAGGCTGGTCTATATTTCTTCCCCTCTGAGGGGAGATATGGAAAAGAACAAGGAAAAGGCAAAGGACTACTGTGCTTATGCGGCATCCTGCGGCGTGATTCCCTTGGCGCCGCACACGATTTTCACGCAATATCTGAATGACGCAGTGCCGGAGCAGCGGGAACAGGGTCTGCGAATGGGTCACGAACTGCTGGAACGCTGCGATGAACTCTGGGTTATGGGCGACACCATCTCTCAGGGAATGAAGGACGAAATTGGCCTGGCTACTTTTCTGCAACTCCCGATTCTCTATGTATCCGATGATATGGTGAAGAATCAGAAAATGATCCGCCAGTCGGATCGCCCTCTGGACATCAATGACTGCATCCCCGATAGTAGCCGGTACAACTACGAAAATCAATTTCTGGTTCTCAAACCTGGGGTGAGCAGCAAGGGCAAGGACATGACTGCCGACGACTCCATCTGGTATGCCCGTAACGGTTTTGGATGTATTTATGGAGCCAGAGGTCAGGCCGTGTATGCAGAAAGCCTGTTGACCGGCAAATACATTCATTGGGAACGACATGACTTCTGTGGCATCGTCAAGCCGGAAAGTTTGAAAGAATGGCTTCTGGATAAGCCGGTCAGGAATGAGGCTGCCGAAGAACTCACCAAGTTTGTCACCCCTGAACTTATCAGCGCAGCCAAGCAAAACCATACTGCTTGCGGCTATCCTTTTCTTATCGGGTATGCCCCTGCGGAGGGCGGTCTGCATGAAGCGTTCTGCCTGGACCCCGATCCGGTCAATCTTGCATCTTTTATTGTGAAGATGGGGAAAGAGCGCGGCGACCTGATGATATGTACTCCGTTGGATACCCCGTTTTTGAACACCTTCGGGACATTCATTGACCGCTGCGAGGATCAGGACTTTTTGCAAAAGCATCTATTGCCGGTTCTGATTCCCATGCAGATGGGCGAAACGGAGCCGCAGGCAATCAAGCTGACCGAGGATCAAGACAATGAAGCGTTTCTGGATGATTTTGCTGTTGAGGATGATATGGAATTATGAAAACAAAGCCGAAATTGATGGTTTGTGCGCTGATCTTCGTTTCCGGCGCGATTCTCAACCTGTTTTTCTCAACAGCGGTTCACGGTCTGCTGACAAGAGAGATCACCCGCCTTTCACTTCTCCCCATCGGTGATTGCCTTGCCAGCCTATTTTCCAACCGCCAGCACATGATGTTGTATCTGTGTCTGCAAGGGTTTGTAAGTGTGTTGGCGGTTATGTTCTTCCTGACCAACATGAGGCCGTATGAATCAGACCTGGACACGATCACCCCGGAGATTCAGACCCCCAGAGCCGTAGGGCAATACCAGCATGGTTCGGCCCGCTGGATGACAGAATCCGAGAAGAATAAGGCATTTGACAGCTACACGCTTGACCCGCACAACCCAACGATCCGGCAGCTTTTGGATACCGGATACGATGGTTTGGATTTTCTCAAAAAAGATAAGGAGGCGACAAATTGAAACTGAACCTACATCCCAAAGGCATTCCCAAGCGGGAGCCTTTGGACGCGGCCGCTCCGCTGAAAAGGGGCGGCATTGTAATTGGCATGAAAAAGGAGGGCGATCAGGAAAAAATCTATTTTGTCGGTGAGGACTGCCATCTGCTCTGCGTCGGCGCCACTCGCTCCGGCAAATCAAGGTGTCTGGTTTTGGAAAGCATCTGCCTTTTGGGGCTTGCGGGAGAATCCATCTTCTGCTCGGACCCCAAGGCCGAACTGTTCCAATACACATCGGAATTTTTGAAAAAGCTGGGCTATGAGGTGCTGGTGCTGGATTTTAAGAATCCAGCCAAAAGTATGCGCTACAATCTGCTCCAGCCCGTCATTGACGCCATCAACGAGGGCGACACCGACCGGGCGGAAATGCTGGCCTGGGACTTGACCAACAATCTGGTGGGCAAGCCGGAGGGTGAGAAAATTTGGACGAACGGTGAATGCTCCATCATTGCGGCCGCCATCCTCTGTGTGGTGTGCGACAACCAGAAGCGGCCGGAATTTCAGAACATGACCAATGTGTACTGGTTCATTTCGGAGATGTGCCGCACCATTGGGAACAAAATGCCCCTGCTGGAGTATGTCAAGAAACTGGCCCCGTCCCACCCGGCGCGGGCGCTCCTGTCCATTTCCGATGTGGCGCCGTCCCGCACCAGAGGCAGCTTTTACACTTCTGCCCTGACCACCCTGCGGCTGTTCACCTCGAAGTCCATCTACGCCATCACCCATACCAGCGATTTTACCCTGACCGATATGGGCAGCAAAAAGCAGGCGTTGTTTGTGATCCTGCCGGACGAGAAAACCACCTTTTATCCCATTGCTTCTCTGATTGTATCACAGCAATATGAGCTGTTGGCAGAGGCGGCAGACCGGCGCGGCGGGCGTTTGGAACGACGGGTGAATTTTGTGCTGGATGAGTTTGGAAACTTTACTCCAATCAGCGACATGACCAACAAACTGACCGTAGCGGCGGGCCGTGGGATGCGGTACGCGCTGTTTGTGCAGGGCTTTGACCAACTGAAAGAAAAGTACAGCGACAACATCGCCAACATCATCAAGGGCAACTGTCAGGTGTGGGCGTACCTGCAAAGCGACGACCCGGAAACGCTGCGGGAAATGTCCGACAAGCTGGGCAGCTACACCACATCCAGTTATCAGCTTTCAGCCAGCAATGGCAAGTTCACAACCCCGTCCAGTTCCCAGAGCGTGAGCCTGACCGAGAGGAAGCTGCTCAATACGGATGAAGTCCGGCGCGTCAAGCGTCCCCATCAGATCATCACCAGCCGGGAGCATCCCGCTATGATGTATGCGCCCGACCTTTCTCAGTGGATGTTCAACAAGATGTTGGGGTTGGGCGATATGGAGCATAATCGAAAACTGCGGGAGGAACGGGAGCAGAAGCGGCCAGTTATCACCGACACGAAGCAGGAAATCGCTTTGTGGAACATCTGGATTTACTACCAGAAGGACATCATGCGCCGCCTTGCACAGCAAAAGAACGCTATGGGCGGCGGTTCTGATGATGAATAACTTATAGGAGGTCTTGCATGAAAGAGAAAATCAACCAGACGGCAGGCAGGCTGAAACAGTCTGTCCGGGCAGCAGGTGTTGGAATCTCCACACTTGCCGTCTCTTTTTTTATGTCCGCACCGGCTCATGCTGCCGGTGTGCAGGAAAGCCAGATCGTCAAGGGAACCGAGCAGCTGGTCGGTGATGTGACAACCTGGCTGATGGTGCTGGCGCCGGTTGTGGCCGGTCTGCTTATCATCTACTTCTGCATCCGGCGCGGCATGGCCGATGAGATGGATCAGAAAAAGTGGAACAACCGCATTGTGGTGGCGGTGGTGTCCTGCATCGGCGCCGTACTCGGTTCCGCCACCCTGAACCTGATTCTCGGCTACTACCAGTAAGCAGGGATACATCCCGTAGTACAGGCGATTTCCGCGCCTTGCTAAATACACTATTTTCTTTACAGGAGGAAAAAATTATGGCGAACTTTATTCGTAACACGCAGATCAAGGCGATGACTTCTATTTGGACCGCCAAGCAGAAGGCTCATGAGCTGGCTGACCGCACGGCGGCGGCGCTGACTGACCGTACCGGTCAGGGAACACTCGATACAGCTGTTACCGTGCTGATTTCCATCGTTCTTGGTGCCCTGATTCTGGGCGGTCTGTACCTGATCGTGGATGACACCGTGCTGCCCACCATCACCCAGCGCATCAAGGATATGTTCAACTACGGCGGCTGATCGGAAGCAGCGGCGAGGCGATAAGCCCCGCCCATATTTTTAACAGGAGGTTTTTCAATGGAGTTCAAAGCAGAAATCAAAAAGACTTTTACCGGTCCCGACAAACTGCGGGCGGTGTGCAGCGTGGTTCTGGACGATTGCTTTCTGGTGAAGAATGTGCGGGTCGTCGAGGGCGAAAAGGGGCTGTTTGTGTCCCTGCCCAGCCGCCGCAATGTCAAGGGCGAATGGGTGGAGCATTGCTTCCCTATGACGAAGGAGCTGCGGGAGAAGCTGTCCGCTGCTGTGCTGGAAGCGTATGAGGCCGCCGTACAAAACGAGGAACCCGCAGTTTCCTGATGGTATTTCATATTCCAATCCATGATGGGGGCGGCTCAATGCCGCCCCCCGGAAAGGAGGTGGCCGCTGATTGGAATATATTCTGGTACTGCTGATCGTTGCTCTGCTCAACGGCGCCATCGCCTACATTGATGGACTGATGGAGGGGATCATCCCTCTTACCCTGTATGCCGAGCAGTATATGTCCACATTGGCGGGAGTCGATTTATTTCAGGCTCTGTTTGATATTGTGTTTGGCTTCGGTGTGTCCCTGATCGTGCTGAAATTCCTGAAAAAAGGCTTTGAAACCTATGTGCTGTGGTCGGATGGGGATGCCGACGAGGAACCCATTGCTATTCTCACGAATTTCTTTAAGGCGATGGCCGTAGCGATCTGCTTTCCTACCATGTATGGCTGGATGGCAGATGTTGTGGAGGATATGAGCAACAAAATGTTGGAGGCCATTGGCCTTGCCACCGCTTACGATTGGGCGGGCTGGGTATCCGGGATTTCCACGATGGGACTGGTCACGGCGATTTTCGGGCTGGTATTTGTCATCGTGTACTTTATCCTCTATTTCCAGTTTCTCATGCGGGGGCTGGAAATCCTGATTCTTCGGGTGGGGATGCCGCTGGCCTGCGTCGGGCTGATCGACAATGACAAAGGCGTGTTCAAGCCTTACATGAGCAAGTTTTTTCAGTCTGCACTTTCCGTAATCATTCAGATTGCGCTTGCCAAGCTGGGCGTTGGCCTGATGATGAATATGCACATTTTCTGGGGCGTGGCCTGCATGATTCTGGCGGTGCGGACGCCGAAGTTCCTTCAGGACTTCATTATCACAACCGGAGGCGGTGGCGGCGGCGCCATTGTCAATAACGCATACCATTCTGTGCGGCTGGTGCAGATGGTCAAGGGAATGGGAAAGTGAGGTGATGGCCGTTGGTGACGATGGACGATATTTCAAATGCCATCATCCTGCTTGTGCGCGTTGGCGCGGCAGCCCGTTTCATCTACTGCATGGTGCGGTTGACCGCAGCCGAGGAACAGGCGGCGCAGTATAAAAAGCGCGCCCGCAACACGGTGATCTTCTATATCATTGCGGAATCCATCTGGCAGATCAAAGACCTGATTCTGTACTACTATTCCTAATGGGAGGTGCAAATGGAAGAAGATTTGAAACTCTACATCCCGCTGGGCGTGAAGCCGGAGGCCGAACTGTTTACCGGTTTTGGGAAAAAACAGCTTTTTCAATCCATTGTGGGGTCTCTGGTGATGGGAGGCATAGCGGCGCTGGCCTGGCTCTTTACCGGGAATGTGACAACCACCGTTATCCTTGTTCTGGCCGGTATCTTTGGCTCTGTGATGATGACGACCAAAGACCAAAGCAATTTGTCCGTGGTGGATCAGGTGCAAAACCTGGTCCGATTTTTGCGCGGGCAGAAAATTTACCCGTATCGCTACGGGGATGAATGGGGGCTTGAGTGATGTACGCAACCATTCCAGTTTACTACCCCTCGCTGGAAGAAGCCGACCGAAAGGATGAAGCGGCTCTCTGGTGTGACAGCTACAACATCAATCTGTCCTGCCGCAACTTCATTCAGGATAAGGCCATGACTGCCTTTAATATCCGTGAACTGGACGCCTTTATCGAAGAATTGGTGCGCTGTTATGGAACAGAACGGGCGATGTATGTGCTGTCCCGCACCATCCAGTTTTCCGATTGGGACGCACGGTTCGATCAGGCCGTGCTTGACCGGGCAGACAAAACGGATTTCCCCGACACAAGAGAGCCGAGGAAAGCGTATCAGGTAGACCCGACCACCCGATATGTCACGGAGGTTGATCCGTGCGTTGTAAACGCCGTCTTTGTTAAGCTGATGGAGCTTGAGGACGAACAGGAAGAACCCAATTACATGGATGAGATCGAGCAGGATGGGCTTGACGAGGATATGACGGCAGAACTGTGAGGCTGCCGATGGAACAGATGACATTTCTGGATTTCTTCGCAGGCATCGGCGGTTTCCGCAAGGGCTTTGAGCTATGCGGGATGCGCTGTGTGGGGCATTGTGAGATTGATAAGTATGCCGACCGCAGTTACAGAGCCATTCACGATGTAAAGGAGGATGAATGGTATGCAGCCGACATCACAAAAGTCGCCCCCGCAGATCTCCCCAGAGCAGACCTGTGGGCAGGAGGATTTCCGTGTCAGGATATTTCGGTCGCTGGCCGCCAGCGAGGGCTTGACGGAGCAAGAAGTGGACTCTTTTTTACACTTGCTGAACTCGTCAAAGGCCAAAGTCCTGAAAATCGACCCACATGGATTGTCCTTGAAAATGTTAAGAATCTCCTATCCATTCATGGAGGATGGGACTTTGCGACCGTTCTCGATACGCTGGCCTCACTCGGCTATTATATCGAATACGGATTGCTCAATACAAAGTATTTCGGCCCCCCTCAAAATCGAGAGCGAGTGTTTATTGTCGCTTGCCGACATCCTGGAGCCGGACGCAGACCCCAAATATTTCCTGTCCCCGCAGGCAGTGGCAAAGCTCTTATCCAACTCATAGGCGGGATGCAGGGACAACGTGTTTATGATCCAGCAGGTGTCAGTGTGACCATGGCCGCACAGTCTGGTGGCTGGGGCGGAAAGACTGGGCTGTATTTCGTTGACCTCTGCAATGGCAATCCCAAGCTGACCGATCACGCCCGCTGTATCAAGGCCAAGTATAACTGCGGAATAACCAACCGTGGCGGTGATAACTCCGGAGTTTTGGTATCTCCCGCAGGGATAGACAAGGATGCGGTTCTGTCCTTTGTGGACATTTGCACTGGAAAGGCGAAACTCACCAGAGAAGCCCGCTGCATCCTCTCCGCCTATAACCGCACCATCAGTAATTGGGGTGGCAGCTCCGGGGTGTTCTATGGCTGCCGTGCTGTCGTGACCCCAGATCGGGCAGAAAAACGGCAAAACGGACGGAGAATCAAAAACTGCGGGGAACCGTCTTTCACCGTTACAGCGCAGGATCGGCATGGAGTGCTATTTCAAGACTGCAATGAGTGTCCCTATGGTATGCACATTCGGGAAGCCACCAAGCAGGGCTATGCGGTTGCCCGCTGCGGGGACAGCATCAACCTATCCTTCCCGGAGAGCAAGACGCGGCGCGGACGGGTCGGTAAAAGCATTGCCACGACGCTGGAAACCTCTTGCAATCAAGGCACAGCTTTTGCCGGGTGCGGCCTGATCCGCAGGCTGACGCCCCGTGAGTGCTGGCGGCTGCAAGGCTTTACGGACGAAATGTTTGATAAGGCACAGGCGGTCAACAGCGACAATCAGTTATACCGGCAAGCTGGTAATTCCGTGACGGTTCCTGTGATCTACGCCATTGGGAAACAAATCCTTGCCGCACAGAAGGCATTGGAACATGGAGTGTAAATACGATGTTTCGTAAAAATTGGAACCCATGGCCCATTTTCGTCGGCATGGCGGTCGCAATGACCGCCATCGCCGTATTCTATCGACAAATGATGTGATGGAGGTGATTTGTACTGGACACTGACGCATTAAAAGAAAAGCTGGGAATGGAAATCCATCGTTTTGCCCGGCCACCAGAGGAACTTTCTTCCGGCGATCCGTATTTTGAGCAGCTTCAGGCCATGCTTGCAATCCGGGATGAATTGGCGAATATTCCGCTGTGTGATATTCAGCGGGATATGCTGCTTTCGATGGAAAATGTATTGGAATCGGCATGGTCCTTCCGTAACACCCCTGTCCCGGACCGCTGCATGAACCCGAACAATATCAGCGAAGTGGTGTATTACTTCCTTCAGGACAAAGGCGCTGAGTACCGGGGTGACCTGCTCTATGCGCGGGCCAAAGCGGAATTTGACGCCCGAATGGAAGAACTCGCCGCCCTGCCGCCCAAAGAAATTCTTGACCACGCTTATGAGAAAATTGTCAAGGAAGAGTTTCTTTGCCATCTGAAGAATGGGCTGAATGAGTGGGAAATAGATGTTCTGTTGTCTTACCAGCAGCCTTTGGCAGCGCTCTACACAGAATGGATGGAAATTGATTACTCTTATCTGGATTTAGAGCAAATCTACGATACAGCTAAACAAGTGGCGGGAAAACGACTAAATGAACTTCGCCGCCATGAGTTTGATGTCAATGGCGAGCCACCTGCGGAACTGCGGTATTTCTATGATTTGCATGGCGAGGAATTGGACAACCCGGATTTGGAGTGGATCGGTGATATGGAACTATGAATCCTCTGATCGTAAAGGGGGTAGTATTTGGACTTTTGTTGGCAACTGCCGCACTTTGGGATATAAAAGAACGAGAGATTCCCAATCTAATTCCGGCCATGATTTTCGCTTGTGGCTTGATAGAACTGCGCCCCGCCGCTTCTGTGGCGGGGCTTCTTGTTACGGGAGGTCCTTACCTGCTGGCCGCATTGCTGACACATGGAAAAGCCCTTTCCATTGGCGGTGGGGACATTAAACTGATGGGGGCTTGCGGCTTTGTTCTGGGCGTGTGGCCTGGTCTGCTACACAGCATTTTATCTCTGATCCTGGCCGTGCTGACGGGGATAGCGCTGTTTGGAATACGCAGGCAGGACTTTTCTTCCATCCGGCTGCCACTTGCCCCATTCTTCTGCATTGGCGGCGTAACTGCTTATTGGCTGGCGGCTGCGGCCGCTGTAATCTGAACAAATGGAGGTATCAACTTGAACAAGAATATTTTCAGAAACCGGACGATTATCGGTGCGGTTTGTATCCTGCTGGCCGTCCTGGTTTGCTTTGGCATCACGCCCCTTTTCAATGCGGGTTTGAAGGCCCAGACCGAAGCGGTACGGGTGAAAGCCGAGGTGATTCCCCGTGGCACATATATTACAGCAGATATGGTGGAGGTCTACACCAGAGGCGCGTCCGGTATGTCTGACGCCATTGCCACATCACTTGACGAGGTAGTAGGCCGATATACCGATGTGGAACTTCGTAAAAATACAGATGTAAACACCAGCTGGCTTTCTTCTGACCCGCTGACGCAGTACGAATACTTGACCCGCCTGGACGGTTCCAAAGTGGCGATCTCCGTTACTATTCCCACTTTTGCCAAAGGTGGTTCCGGCAAGGTGGAAGCGGGCGACATTATCATGCTCTTTGCAACCGATAAAGATACCAAAGAAACTACACAACCCCCGGAACTCAAGTATGTAGAGGTCCTGGCTGTAACCCAGAGTTCCGGCGCCGACAAGGAATATCAGGCGCCCCAGAATGACAAGGAAGAAAACCCTGAAGAATCTCTTCCGTCCACTATTACTCTGCTGGTAAACACCGAACAGGCACAGCTCCTTGCGCATTTGGAGGAATCCAACAGTCTGCACCTGGCATTTGTGTACCGTGGAACCCGTGAGAACGCAGAGAAGTTCCTGGCAGCTCAGGATCAGTTCTTTGTGGAGCCGGAGGAAGATGCCGCAGCTCAGGATGGCAAACAGGGTGAGATATCCGATAACAACAATGCGGCCGACAGCACCGGTGATCATGCGGCCGGCAATAAACCCGCAGAGGAACAGGAGGTTGAGCATACCGATGGCGAATAAGCAAAAACAGATGCTTGCCGTGTGGGGCAGCCCTGGGGGTGGGAAAACCGTAACTGCGGTCAAACTGGCCCTGGAATTGTCCAAGCGGAAGAAAAATGTGGTGCTGGTGTTTACCGATGTGACGGTGCCCACGCTTCCGGCTGTGGTCAGCGAAAAGAAACTGCCGGATGTGTCCGTGGGTGAACTGCTGGCGGCTCCCGGAATGACACAGGAACAGGTCCTCAAGACCTGCGTTCCCTGTGAGAAAAACCCCTATATCAGCTTTTTGGGCTACAAGTCCGGTGAAAATGTCTTTACCCATGCGGAGTACAGCAAGGAAAAGGCGGTGGATATGCTGGTCCTGCTGCGGCACATCGCAGACTATGTGATTGTGGACTGCACCAGCCTTTTGACCGGCAATGTGCTGGCGACCACTGCGCTGGAGGTGGCGGATGATGTGCTGCGGGTGTGCAGCTGTGACCTGAAGGCCATCTCCTACTTCTCGTCCTATCTTCCGCTTGTCGCAGACAGAAAGTTCAAGCCGGAACAGCACATCAAGGCGCTGTCCAACACGCGCCCTTATCAGGGCGGCAGCGAATATGAGAACTCCTTTGGCGGTGTGAAATACCGGCTGCCGTATCTTCCCTCGCTGGAGGAACAGGCGGCGACGCTGAAGCTGCTGGAACCGCTTTCCGGTAAAGAGGCCAAGACCTATGAGCCGGTCATTGCCGCCATTGCCGGGGAGGTGTTCGGAGATGGTAAGTAATATTGACCTGTTCTTCAATACCAGCAGGAACAAGCGGACATTTCCCGAAGTGCTGGCAGAGATTCAGGAATATCTCGCCAGTAAGTATTCGACCCTGATTACCGATAACCCGGAGGAACAGCACCAGCAGATCACCGCATACATTGCAAAATATCTCAACGATTACAGTCTGGGCGTTGAGGGTATGAGCCATGAGGAACTGATTGCCAAACTCTATACGGAAATGGCCGAGTTCTCCTTTCTGACGCCCTATCTTTTCGCAAATGATGTGGAGGAAATTAACATCAATTCGTGGAAAGATGTAAAAATCACCTATGCGGATGGGCGTGTGGTTCCCACCAAAGAGCGGTTCCAGACCCCCCAGCACGCTGTTGATGTAATCCGCAGACTCCTTCATAAGTCCGGCATGATCCTGGATAACAGCCAGCCGGGTGTGGTGGGCCATCTCTCCAATAAAATCCGTATCACAGTCCTGGGGAATCCGCTCACAGACAAAGAAAAGGGCGTAGCTGCATCCATTCGTATCGTGAATCCCAAGAAGCTGAGCCGGGATGATTTCATTGGCTACGGGACAGCCACCGCCGAAATGCTGGACTTTCTGGCCGAAGTTCTCCGGTTTGGTTTGTCCATCTGTGTGACTGGTTCCACCGGCAGCGGTAAAACCACGCTGATGAGCTGGATTCTCTCCACCATTCCCAACGAAAAGAGAATCTTCACCATTGAAAACGGGTGCCGCGAATTTGACCTTGTGAAAGAGGATGCCGAAGGAAATGTCATCAACAATGTAGTCCATACCGTTACCCGTTTTTCTGACGATCCCAAGCAGAACTACGATCAGGAGCGCCTGTTGGAGTTTGCCCTGACCTGTAACCCGGACATTGTGTGTGTCGGTGAGATGAAATCGGCCGAGGCATTCGCCGCACAGGAGGCGGCCCGCACCGGCCACGCAGTTATCACCACCACCCATGCCAATAGCTGCAAAGCAACCTATTACCGTATGGTGACGCTGTGTACCCAGAAATACGACATGGGCGATAAAACCCTGTATAACCTGGTGACGGAAGCGTTTCCCATCGTTCTGTTTGTAAAGAAGCTGGAGGACAACAGCCGCCGTGTCATGGAGATCACCGAATGTGAGATTCTGGAGGACGGCACCCGGCAGCTCCACACCCTCTACCGCTATCATGTGTCGGAAACCTCTATCCAAGATGGCAAGGTAAAGGTGCATGGCGAGTTTCAAAAGGTATCCACGATCTCGGCCAGCCTGCAAAAGCGGCTTTTGGAAAACGGTATGCCGCCCCGTCTGCTGGAGCGTATCGCTGGTGGCGGTGTAAAACTGGATACTGGAAAGGAGGAAACTGCGTGATTCTATTGATTTTGCTGGCCTTTGCCGGGATGCTGACGGGTATCTTCCTCATTTTAGGTATGACGCCCTTTACCTTTGCGGAGGAACTGACCAAGCCGCTTTCTGGGCGGCGACAGCCGATTTCCAAGCGAATCCAGCAGGTCAACCACCCCAAAGAGCCGAAGGGCATCCGTAAAACCGTGCTGGAAGCACGGGAGATGCTGATCCTCACCGGAAAGGGTGGAAAGTTTGCCGCCGTCTGTGCCTTTTCGCTGTTCCTGGCGGCAATGGGCGCTGTGATCTGTATTGTGATTCAGAACTACTTTATGCTGCCGGTTTTGGCGGCCGGGATGGGCCTGCTCCCGTTCTGGTATGTCCTGTTCACCTCTCACAGCTATAAAAAGCTGATGAACAACGAGATTGAAACCGGACTGTCTATCATCACAAGTTCCTATCTGCGCAGCGAAAGCATGATAACCGCTGTGGAAGAAAACATTCACTATCTGAACCCACCTGTGGCAGATGTGTTCCGGGGCTTCTTGGCCGAAACCAATATGATAAGCACCGATGTGAAACAGGCGCTCTCCAACATGAAGCCCAAGCTGGACAATTATGTGTTTCGGGAATGGGTGGATGCCGCAATCGCCTGTCAGGACGATAAGAGCCTGAAAAGCACGCTCACCCCGATCATCGGGAAACTCTCGGATATGCGGATTGTTGCGGCGGAACTGGACTATTTGCTTTATGAGCCTTTCAAGGAATTTATCACAATGGCGTTCCTGCTCATTGGCAACATCCCATTGTTATACTTCCTGAACAAAGACTGGTACGATGTGCTTGTAAATACGGGCTTTGGCAAAGGGATTCTGGCGGTGTGTCTGCTGGTGCTGCTGATCTCGTTTGCGGCGGTGATTCGGCTCACCAAGCCTGTGGAATACAAACGATAAGTGGAAATATCCATCGTGAAACCCAGCCAGAAAACTCCGTTAGTCGCATTTTGCGGAAATATGAAGTAACCTGTATTTCTGTTTTTATTGATTAGTGGAAATAAAAGTGGTATAATAAGCATTAAAATTTCCACTTGTGATTTTGAAAATGCGAAGGGAGTTGAAGGTTTTGGAAAATCGAGCAGGCTATTTCAAGTCAAATCTGTCCGGCGAGATGGCCTATCAATCATTTGTCCCAGCTCCGCTGCCACCTGCACCGCCCGTTGATTTAGGAAATGAGGGCTTAACAATTTTAATACAGGCAAACCGGCAGCTTGCACTTTTGGAGGGACTTGCCGCCCGTATTCCAAATATGGACTTATTTGTTTCCATGTATGTGCGGAAAGAAGCGCTTTTGTCCTCGCAGATTGAAGGTACACAGGCGACACTTGATGATGTACTTGACCCGCTTCTGGACGAAAATGCCAATCGGAATGTGGCGGATGTTATCAACTACATTAAGGCAAGCGAATTTGCCATAAAGCGCCTTCAGGGACTTCCTCTGTGTAACCGTTTGATAAAGGAAACCCATGCGGTACTGATGGAAGGTGTCAGGGGACAAGAAAAAAATCCCGGTGAGTTCCGATTCTCTCAGAACTGGATTGGCGGTCAGGGAAGCACACTGAAAAACGCAAGATATATTCCACCCAATCCAGAGGATATGAATGAAGCCATCTCAGACTTGGAGAAATACATGAACTCGGAGGATAGTTTGGACCCTCTGGTTCGTGCAGCACTGATTCACTATCAGTTTGAAACCATCCATCCCTTTTTGGACGGAAATGGGCGTGTGGGACGGCTTCTGATCACGCTATTTCTGATGGAAAAGAAGATTTTGACGACTCCAGCGCTGTATATCTCTTACTTCCTAAAACGGAACCGCATCGAATACTATGACCGCATGACAGAGGTTCGTCGGAAAGGAAACTATGAGCAATGGATTAACTTCTTTTTGCAGGCAGTCATGGAATCGGCGGAGGATGCCATCCACACAATCGACCAACTGACAGCCTTGCATGATAAAAATATGGTGCTGCTCATGGACGGTGTGGCAAAACGGCAGGCTGATACATTAAAAAGACTGTTTGCTTATTTAGAGGCCAATCCAATCATTGAAATCAAAAAAACCTCTCATGCTTTAGATGTGGCTTACAATACAGTTGCAAGAGCCGTGGCCGTTCTGGAGGGAAAAGGAATCCTGAAACAAAGTGAACAGGCTGGAAAAACACGCATTTACGCATACTCTGAATACTTGGATATTTTAAGAAAAGACACTTGACCCAAAACGCTCACCATCTGGTGGGCGTTTTTTATTGGGAGGCGAATGCTACGAAGATTATTTCGATCACTTTGCGAGAAGCAAACGCTTTTATTGAAAAGCACCACCGCCACAACGGTCGTGTGCAGGGCTGTAAATTCTGCGTAGCTGTCGCAGACGATCTGGACGCCGTTCATGGAGTTGCGATTGTGGGGCGCCCCGTTGCCCGCCGACTGGATGATGGGAAAACAGCGGAAGTGACCCGGCTTTGCACCGATGGTATTGACAACGGGTGCAGCTTCCTTTACAGCCGGTGCGCCCGGATTGCGAAGCTGATGGGCTATCAGAAAATCATCACCTACACCCTGGCAACCGAAAACGGAGCCAGCCTGCGGGCTTCCGGCTGGCAATGTGCGCCGGGACTGCGAGGCGGCGGGAACTGGAATGTGCCGGGGCGCCCCAGAGCCGACAGCCGCAACACCGGCCCCAAACGGCTCTATTACAAAGAATTGAGGTGACGCGAGTTTTGTATCTCATTTTACTATGCTTTGGGACGCTCTTTGTCCTGGGAGCGTTCTTTTTATTGGCCGGGCTGCTCCGGCTGCCGACTTCCGCAAGCACAAAGGCGGTTCTGACCGTAACGAGCCGTGGGAAGTCACAGAAAGGCAGCATCAACGCTGTCCTGTTCGATATGGCGGCGCGGCTTTCGCCACTGGTACATCTGGACAACTATAAGCGGAAGAAGCTGGAGGCGCAGTTGAAATCCGCTGAAATTAAAATGTCCCCGGAAACCTATATTGCGGCGGCCTGGGTAAAGGCTGGGCTGATTGCTCTGCTGATTATCCCGGCTCTTCTGATTTTCCCGATCCTTGCGCCGGTCATTGTGTTTCTGGCGGTGGCAGTTTACTTCAAAGAACAGAAACGAGCGGACGAGATCGTTCAGCAGCGCCGGGAAGAAATCGAAGCCGAGCTGCCCAGATTTGTAAACACCATTGAACAGGAACTCAGGGCATCCCGTGATGTGCTGAACATCCTGAAATCCTACCAGAGAAATGCCGGTCATGCCATGAAGCGGGAACTGGAAATCACGATTGCGGATATGGCATCCGGCAACGAGGAAAACGCACTCACCCGCATGGAGAGCCGGATTGGAAGTACCATGCTGTCCGATGTGGTGCGCGGCTTGATCTCGGTCAAGCGCGGCGATAACGGTATCATGTATTTCCAGATGCTTTCTATGACCTTCAAGCAGTTGGAACTTCAAAAACTGAAACTGGAGGCCATGAAGCAGCCGGGGAAAATGCGCAAGTATTCCTTCATGCTGCTGGGCTGTTTCCTGCTGATGTATCTGGGTGTTCTGGGCTATGTGGTGCTGGAAGCCTTTGGCGACCTGTTCTAAAGGAGGTGGTGAAAGCGTGAAACGACTTCTGAAGGACAAACGGGGCGAGGGTTTTGTAGATGTGTGTGTCCTGGTCCTGGCGATTGCAATGGTTCTGGCTTTGGTGGTCCGCATTGCGCCGGTGTTCGTGGCAAAGCAAAACCTTGATGTTTTTGCGGACGAATTGGTTCGGACTGCGGAAATCAATGGGCAGGTTGGCTCTGCTACAAACGCAAAAGCGGCGGATTTGCGGGAGCAAACCGGACTTGACCCCAATATCTCATGGAGCAACACCGGAAAAATCCAGCTCGGCAACGAGGTGGAAGTGACCCTCACAACCACCGTCAATATCGGACTGTTCGGTGAGTTTGCATCCTTTCCTGTCACTCTGACAGCAAAGGCCAGTGGGACTTCGGAGGTGTATTGGAAGTGAAGAAGATTCGAGAAGTCCTGAAAAGCAAATCCGGGCAAGGCGTACCGATGATTTTGGCTGTTGTCCTCTGCTGCCTGATTCTGGTCTGTGTGACCTTTGAGTATATGCGCTTGATGATCGTTGCACAGGGGGTGCGCGATTCCGTCCAGTCCGCCATTGTAGATGCAGTCACCGAGAATTGGGATGAAGCCTATGCCGGTTTGCGTGAGGGTTACTCCGGTGGCTACCAGCTTGCCGGTTCGTCCTGGTCACAGAATGTTACCAGCGGCAATGTGTACGCCCGCTTGCAAGATGTTTTGGGCATTGAATACGAGGGCGGGCAGTATGTAAAGTACAGCGGCGAGAATTTGGAGTATCGACTGTACGACCTGCAACTGGATGTAGAAAATGCTCCGCTGGCCCCGTCTGTGCCGGATGGCATTACGCAGCTCAATGTCACAGGAACGATCACCGTTGATGTGCCGCTTTCCTTTGGGTTCGGGCATCTGCCCCCCATGCAGATCACCATGAAACTCAACGCCAAATATGTTCCCAGGTTTTAATTTTGTGTATTTCGCCCTGCCGCTTTTCCATAGCGCAAAAAAATATTTGGCAGGAATCACACCTGGACGCCGTATTTGTGCAAATGGTATAATGATGGCAAGAAATATTACCATCATTTTAATATAAAATCACCGCACAAGGAGGTTTTCAAATGAGTGCAAAAAACAAGAAGCTGTTGGCCGTTCTTGGCGCAGCCGCCGTTGTGGTAATTGTGATTGCCGCAGTGCTGTTGGGCAAGGGTGGGCAGACCACAACCGTTGATCCGGCATCCACCCCCTCGGATGTATCTGCCGAGGATATGGATAGCAGCAATACCCCGGACAGTAGCTCCAGTGAACCGCTGGTAGTGGTGCCGGACGCCTCGAAACCCGAAGCAACAGACAGCCAGAACCAGACTGACGCTGTTTTGGATGTGGAGGAAGAAGATCAGGTGGACGTTAACCTGACCGACAGCGAAAAGAAACCCGAAACCACTCCGCCCCCGGCGCCTTCTCAGGAGGAACAGCAGGCGGCCAGCGAAAAGGATGAGCCGATTGTGCATGAGCCGGACAGCAACCAGCCCCAGACCGGCGACACACAGAACGGGTCCATTTATCTGGAGGGCTTTGGCTGGATCACCGACGAGGGCGGCGGCACCGTTCAGGAGAATGTTCATTCCGATGGAGATATAAACAAACAGGTCGGCAACATGGGCTGATAACAAGCCCGGAGAGTACGGTAGCGATACCGTACTCTTTTTTTGTCCTCAACTAAATTGATTGGAGGTGCGTTTTTGAAGCGGATATTTGTAGTATTGCTCACACTTGTGCTGCTGGTGGGCATTTGTCCTATGAGCGCCCTGGCAGATACCGGAGGAAGCGGAAATGTGGACGGCGGTGGCGGCAGCATGGGTGATGGGACTTCACAAAACTCTTGGACACCTGGCAATGAGGGGGTGCGCATCACCGTCGTAGATGCGGAATCTGGGCAGCCAGTGTCTACCCCATTTGATGTATCCAGCCAAACCCCAACCATCAAGATTCATTTTGGAAAGGTCAGCAAAATTCAGTATGCCAACGGTGCCAGTATTTCACCAAATACAGGTGGATACACCTGTAAAAAGCCAGATATAGCGTTGCCTCGTATTATAAGCACTGGCAGCAAGAAAGCCAGCATAGAAGAAATCAAGAAATACTTCTGCTCCGAGTATGCGGTAAAACTGGTGGCGCAGCAGACCGGAATCGCATACGAGGAACTGATTGGCGGACAGTACAAGCTGTTTTTGGAGCCAATCGCCTATTTTAAGCACAACGGAATTATGATGGCCATGACTGCCCATGAAGCCGCGCTCTATGATAATCAGGCAGGCGGGTCCTTGCGTAAGACCATGACGAGTTTGACCCATAAAAACCTGCCGCTGGCTATGTTCCTGGAATATGCGGATATGGGATTTCAGGCCTATACAGGGGCTACCAATAAGACCTGTTCCAACGATACTATTATCACCTATCTGGGTATGGGTATTGTATGGTTTACCGACCCGCCCGAACAGCCGGAGCCAACCGACTATGACTACGAGTATCGTGTGGATACAGATGTCATCACGCCGGTAACGCTCTATGCGGGATCGGAGATCAATCCTGACAGCCCGGCCACGGTATCCTTCTCAATCAACGGCAGCACCTACCGGATGAACAATATTGTGATCCCGGAGGGGGATAGTCAGATTGCCTGGGTAAAGTGGCATACACCGTCGGAGCCGCAGGATATTACCATCTATGTCAGCACCAACAAAGGCTCATTGAGCCAAAGCACCATTCGGGCAAAGGTGGTAGATCTCTCCGGCAACGACCCGCCCGACCCGAAAGCCACCGATACGATGGGAAGTTGGACGGCCAGCAGCGTCCCAAGCCGCGAAACCAAAACCTATGCCGCCTGGAGTGTCTGGTGGGCGCAATGGCACCCCTATTGGGTGTGGCATAGTACAGGTAAAAATACAGGATATTGGGTAGATGAAGGTTGGTATGATTTCTTCCGGGACAATTACTCCGCCAGCATGACAGCCACTACCCGAATCGAGCCAGACCAAAAAGTTCCTACCGCATCGGGTGATTTGATGAAGTCGGGCTATGGTGTAACAAATACTGTTACGGCAACCGTCAGTACCTCTGCTCCGCTGTCGCATTATACCTATGGGCAGACAGCCGTATCCTACTTCCCGGAGTTTGGCTATGGAACCTATTGGCGGCTGTTGGAGCGGCTCACCAGCGGAACAACGGCGCGGTTCCAGTTCGCCAAAAACATTTACAGTACCTACAACCAGCGGGTGCATTTTTCGCCGGTTTGGTTCCCGGACGGGAGCTACACGGTCAATACTCATGTGATGGATATTTGGACGCCTGCGGGGATGCTCGCCATGAATCTCACCGATGATGTAACGATCAGCGGCTCCCTCTATGATGATTGGCATATCGCACCGGGCAATCCGTAAAAAAGGAGAATGGATATGAACGACAACAGAACGATTCGGATTATGGTGTTTGAACCTGGGCGCACGCCTTATACGGCCATGCTGGAGGATTCTCTGGAACACCGGCAGGAACTTGTGGGCGGGGATATTGAGTGTATTCCTCTGCCCTGCGAAACGGTTCTCTGCTGCAATGCGTCCGGGAAACTGACAGGTCTGCCGGAGAACCGACAGTACGGGCCGGATACCATTCACGGGACTTTTTTCCTCTACGGCGATACCCCGGAGGGGCGGGGCATTTCTCTGACCGATGAACAGATCGCCATGTATCAGGAGTATTTTCCGCAGCCGACCCCCACAGCAGTATCCTTTGAAGTTCGGTCGGCCGCCGACATGAAAGAGTTTATGAACCTCATGTTCGGCAAGGGATGGGACATGGACACTGGAGCCGGAGAGGACATGGAGGCAGACCGATGAGCAAAATGTTTTCGGTGGTGACTCTGGATGCCCCTAACTCTCTGATGACAGAATATTTTGTCCCCGGCCGCCCGGATGGGCTGGATGAACTGCTGGACTGTGATGAAATCTCCGAGGCCCTTTCGCTGTGGCCCCTGGGGGACACTATCGAAGCCAAAATCCAGACCTATCTTTATAGAGAGGGCGAAACTGTGCGCGCCGACGAGGATGATTTGGCATTCTTCCGAGAGCATTTCGATGAGCTGAACGCCAGCGATGCCCTGGACTGCATCTCCGACCACAGCTTTTCTTTTGAATCGGACGAGTTGGATTTTGGGTACGGCGAAGAAAGTGAAGATGAAGAAGATTTGGAACTGTAACACATGGCTCTGCTGAAAAGCAGGGCCTATTTTTATGGCAAAGAAAGCGAGGTCGATAAATTGCTTTTGCCGATCATTATGATCTGCGTCTGTGCGCTGCTGGGCGGTGGGACGCTGATTTTTCTGAAGTTGTCGGCCAAACACAAAAAATCGAAGAACAAGGACAAGGAAGAACTGGCCCAGATCACCGCCAATGAGTTTGTGAATGTGAAGGATATTCGGGGGAACTTCCTCTATACCCGTGACAATCTGGCTCTGGCATATCTGAAGATCTACCCGATCAGCACAGAACTGTTCAGCAAAAACGAAAAGCGGCTGATTGCCAAGCAGCTTACGGTGAGCCTGTCCAGCGCACAGTACCCGTTTCAGCTTCTTGCTGTATCCCGCCCGGTAGATATTTCTCCGCTGTTGTCGGAGCTGTCTGCCACACTCACTTCTTCTTCCGATGTGAAGCAAAAGGAACTGCTGAAGCAGGAAATCGTGGAAATGGGCTCCTTTGCTCTTTCCGGCGAGGTTGTGGAGCGGCAATTCTACATCAAGATTTGGGATAGGGTAAGCGATGGCGTTGAGCGCGATCTGCTTCAGAAGCTCAAGCTGCTTGGCGGATATTTTTCGGACAGCGGCATTCAGACCGAGATTTTAGAGCAGCAGGATATTGTCCGGCTGTGCAACCTGGTCAACAACCCCGCCTATGTGCATTTGGAGGATTCCCGCATCAATGCTGCGATCCCGATTTTGGAAAGTGTAGGTGTTGTCTAAGTATGAAGCACACCCGGCAGGATTTGAAAATCATGCAGGGTTGGAGCCTCGAAAGAAAAATCAGAGTTACGCAGACGAGAATCATGGAATGGTATATGCGGTACGATGGGCAGGTCTTTATCAGCTTTTCGGGCGGTAAAGACTCCACCGTGCTGCTTGATCTGGCACGGCGGGTCTACCCTGATATTCCTGCTGTGTATGTTGACACGGGGTTGGAATACCCCGAACTGCGCGATTTCGTAAAAACGAAGGACAATGTTATTTGGCTTCGCCCGCGCTATCCGTTCACTCAGATTCTTGAGAAGTACGGCTATCCGATCATCTCCAAAGAGATCTCGGATGTTATCAATGGCGCAAGAAAGGGACAACCTTACCGTCTGGCGAGAATCAATGGAGAACTGCTGGACAAGAACGGAAAGAAGTCGATCTACAACTGCGAGAATTACAAATACCTTTTGGACGCTCCCTTCAAGATTTCGGCAAGGTGTTGTTACCACATGAAAAAAGCGCCATTGAACAAATTTGAAAGGCAGTCCGGGCGGCACCCGATTACGGGTGTCCTGGTCTGCGAAAGCAAGCTGCGGGAGCAATCCTGGATCAAGTTTGGCTGCAACGGCTTCGAGCGCCAGCGGCCTCTCAGCCAGCCCCTTGCGTTCTGGCTGGAAGAAGATATTTTGCGGTATCTGAAAATGACCGGCATTCCCTATGCCCCCATATATGGGGACATTGTTGAAAGCCGCAAGAAGAACGGCACCCCGATTCTGAAAACCACTGGTGTTTCCAGATCGGGGTGTATGTATTGTATGTACGGCGTTCATCTGGAGCATGAGCCGAACCGATTTCAGCTTATGCAGGTGACGCATCCCCAGCAGTATGATTACTGCATCAACAAATTGGGGTGCGGCGCTGTGCTGGACTACATTGGGGTGCCTTACCGCAATCAACAGTTGGAGGTGGATCATTGTTAGGTTCTAAGAAAAAAGAAGAAGCGTTTCCTGTCAATGAAGCGCTGTTAAATGTCATTACCCCGATGGGGCTGGAAATCAAGCGGAACAGTCTGGTCATCGGTGAAAATCTGGGCAAGGTGTACGGCGCCATCCGCTATCCGCAGAAGGTGGATATGGGGTGGCTTTCCAAGATCACCAACATTCCCAGCACAATCGTTTCGGTGGGGATTACCCCCATTGATAATGGCGCGCTCATTTCCGCAATCTCCAAAAGCATTGTCCAGCAGCGTGGCGCCGCTGACAGCGCCAAAGACCCGCTGACCCGGCAGCGCGCCGAGAAAGCCGCCGAGGATGGCGAGAGAATCATGCAGCGGATCGACCAGGAGGGCGAAACGGTCGCCATGATGTCGCTGACCGTGATGCCGATTGCACAGGATGAAGCCAACTTCACAAAGGTATGCCGCCGTGTGGAGAGTGCCTTCAACATCCAGAAGTGCAAGGTACGCACCCTTGCCAATCTCCAAAAGGAAGGGTTTCAGAGCATTTCTCCCACCTATCCGGCCAACTCCACGGTGGACAGCATCGTGTCCCGCATTATTCCCATGAGTACCTTTGTGGGCGGTTTTCCCTTTGCCAGCTCCGGCTACAACGATGGCCGGGGCTATTATTTTGCAAAGGACAGCAACGGCGGTCTGGTCATCCTGGACACCTGGGAACGTGGGAACGACCGCACCAACAGCAGCTTTGTGATTATGGGCGTGGCCGGTGTCGGCAAGAGTACCGTTGTGAAGCACATCATGCTTTCGGAATACATGAAAGGGACGAAAATCCTGTGCATCGACCCGGAATCCGAGTACAAGGATATGTGCCGAAACCTGAACGGAAGCTGGCTCAATGCTGGCGGCGGCAAGAACGGCCGGTCCAATCTCTTGCAGATCAGACCGGCGCCCCGTGACGATGACGATGAAACCGACAAACTCTATACCGATGAAGGAAACGGAATGTCTGATATGGCGCTGCATATGAAAACGCTGGAGATTGAATTTTCCCTGTATCTGCCCAGCCTGACGGATATGCAGAAAGCGGTTCTCAAGCAGACGATCATTGAACTCTACAACCAGTTCGGCATCTTCTGGGAAACGGATATTCGGCAGCTCAAGGCCACGGATTTCCCCATTTTGTCCGACCTTCACGCCCTGCTGGAAAAGAAAGCGGAGGCCAACAAGGAGAATCTGGTATATCGTGATCTGGCAATGCTGCTGTACGATGCCGCAGCGGGCAGCGACAGTTTTCTGTGGAACGGCCACACCACGCTGGAAGCCAATTCCCGGTTTATTTGCCTGGATACCCACGACCTGCAAAATGCGTCGGATAATGTCAAGCGCACGCAGTATCTGAACCTGTTGAGCTGGTGCTGGGAGGAAATGAGCCGCGACCGGAATGAGCGTTGCCTGCTGGTATGTGACGAGGCATATCTGATGATCGACCCGCAGGTTCCGCAATCCCTGGTGTTCCTTCGCAATGTGGAGAAGCGGGCAAGAAAGTATGAAGCTGGACTGGCAATCATTTCTCATTCCGTGGTGGATTTCCTGGCCCCGGAGGTCAAAATGTACGGGCAGGCCCTTTTGGATATTCCGTGCTATAAAATCCTGATGGGCTGCGACGGCAAAAACCTTCAGGAAACCACAGACCTCTATAACCTGACGGACGCGGAGCAGGAATTGTTGGAGAGCAAGCGGCGCGGACACGCGCTCTTTATCATCGGGTCCAAGCGACTTCATGTAAACTTTGAGATTCCGGCTTACAAGTTTTCCTATATGGGCAAGGCTGGCGGCCGGTAATTCGGTGGCGGCCGGGAGCAATCCCGACCGCCTTACTTATTTCACGCAGGAGGTTTTCAGATGAATCATGCGGAACGATATGAACACCTGGTCAACAAGATGGCAGCCATACGCTGTCGGGGCGGTGATTTGGACGCTTCCTACCATGCTGCCCTGTTCCTGATGGCTTCTCATCCGGCTCTTTTTGAAAAAATGGATCGCTACCTCTGCCCAGAGGGGATCAGCTTTGACAAGATGATGCGGAAAGAGGAATTTGACTATGACTGGATGAAGATAACGGCGGATGCCGCCTATAACCTCTTTTCCTGGAACAGCAAGTGTGCCGCGACCCCCTTTGAGATTTCACGGATGCCCGCCCCGGCGATTCGGGCGCTCTTTACGGCCTGCTTCATCGCCAATGGAGACTGCATGGTATCTATCCGGGAAAATGATAAAGGCGAAAAAGAGTTTGAAATTGACGACAGTGCCGGTAAGCGGCGGGAGGCGTTCAATCTGCAAATGGAGCAGATGATGGAGACCCCCGGTATGGAACCGGACTGATGATGGAGGTGATTTTTTTGGCTGTTGATCCGTTGACTGCAAAAATTCTGGCGCAGGTGGCAGCAAAAGCCGCCACCGACTCCGAAAGCCGGAAAAAAATCCTGTTTCTGATCCTGGCCCCGGTTCTGGGGCTTTTGCTTTTGATTGCCTTCATTCTGTATCTCATTACCAGCCCCTTTTCCGTGCTGTCCCAATGGCTGATTGGAGATGAGGTAAGCGTAGTGGAGGATTTTCAGAAAGAATATGGCTACAACCAGCAGCTCGGCATTTATGAGAAAGACTATGTAGACGGTAGCGGCCAGAGCTATGAGGGTGTCATCTTTACGGATGGGGCAACCGAAGTTGTCTACTACAATCAGTTGGATGAGCGTTGGGCCGATCTTCCGTATGGAACCGATAATATCGGCGGTTATGGATGTGGCCCGACCTCTATGGCGATTGTGGTATCCAGCCTGACAGACCAGACCGTTGATCCCCCCACAATGGCAGAATGGGCGTATCAGAACGGCTATTGGTGTTCCGGCAACGGGTCCTATCACTCGTTGATACCGGGGGCTGCGGAGGGCTTTGGGCTTCAATGGGAAAGCATCAGCACCGATGACCCGCAAGCTGTGGTGGATGCTTTGGCATCCGGGAAATTGATTGTGGCACTCATGTCGAAAGGCCACTTCACATCCAGCGGTCACTTTATGGTGCTGCGTGGAGTGACCTCTGAAGGAAAAATCCTGGTGGCCGATCCTGCCAGTAAAAAGCGAAGCGAACAGGAATGGGATATATCCATCATTCTGGATGAGGCCAGAAAGGGCGCCGCAGCAGGCGGTCCCTTGTGGGCGATCTACTAAAGGGGTGCGATATGAATAACCGAAACAAGCTGATTGAACTGTTTATCTACATTGTGATTGTAATTGTGGGCATCGTCCTCTTGCTGACCGGTGGGGCGGATGACAAAACCAGCGTTGAAAATACGGGAGGTGAATCCTATGCTGTTATACTTGACGAGTAACCAGAAAAGCAGTCTGATCGACGCCGCTGTGCGGAATATGACTCTGCCCGCCAAGAAACTGGTCGGCCGGTTCAGCCTGAAAAGTTTCGTTACCAAAGATATGCGCAATTACGCTAACGCCAAATTCTTTGTGGTGGATGCGGCGTGTATCGAGGAAAGCGGCAATGATTTTACCCTTGCCCTGCAATCCTTTCAGATGATGTTCTCCGCCCGGATCATCGTCATCCTCTCCGGCTGCGAGGATGTGAACGGCGAGGTACAGCGGTTACTGTCCATCGGTGTTGTGAATCTGGTTACGGGTGAAACGATGGAGGACGCCTTGGACGAGCTGACAGAAGCGCTTTCCGAGGATGGGATGCAACGGTATGTGGTAAAGGCTCCCGTCTACGAACAGCCAGCTACTCAGCGTGAGAAAGCACCGGAGCCGGATGAGATCATTCCGTACCGCTGGAACGCCCGGAATATCCGTATTGCCGTGGCCGGTTCGCAGCGCAGAAGCGGCGTAACGGTGACGGCCTTTAACCTGGCGTCCTGGTTGGCGGCCAGAGGTGCGGAGGTGGCGTATATCGAAGTCAATCAGAACCGCCACTTGCAGCTCCTGCTGAACATCTACGAAGCGGCGCCGGATGGGGAGCATTACACCATTGATGGGATCGACTGCTACCTGACCAATGAGCTGGATAAGGCGTATCAGTTTATCATCTATGATTGCGGTGTGATGCAGACACCCACCTCTATTTTCCGTGACGCGGATCACCGGCTCCTGTGCGGGAGTGTCCTGCCTTATGAGATTCCGGCGTTCCACAAGGCGTTGTCCGAGTGCGGTTCGTTGGAAGTGCGCCCGGTAGCGATCTGTGTACCGCAGGAAATTCAGGAATACTGTACGGAACTCTTTGGGGAGGATGTGCAGATTGCGGCGGCATCCCACGACCTGTTTGCAAAACGGGTCAACGGGCAGATCTACCGGCCGCTGATGGAGAAGTATATTGCAGGAGAAAAGCGCCTGTAACAGTAAGACATGATTGGGAGGATTGGAATATGGCAAAGTTTGAGTATATGGAGAGAGCGTTTTCTTCTGGCCTGAAACCAAGAGCGCGGCTTGTACTGCAAGTCCTGGTTCTGCATTGCAATAAAGAGGGCGAGTGTTTTCCCTCTATCAAGACCATAGCCGCCAAGTGCGGCTATGGGGTGTCCACTGTAAAGCGGGCGCTGGATGAGCTGGTGAAAGCGGGATATATCGTCAAGCAGGCCCGGTTTGACGAGCGTAAGAACGGCGGCCAGACCAGCAACCTCTATACCTTATGCTCTGACTTGCCCTGCCCTGACGAGCCGGAAAATGTCCCTGTGCCGGAAGATGATGCGTTTGATGAACCCCCGGCGGTGCAGCCGGAAAGCGCCCCTGCGGATGCCTGTGAAGCCCCTGATCCTACACCTGGGGAGCAGTCTGCCACTTTGCTGACAGCGGATTCCTACTCCTTTGCAGATGGCTTTGAAACAAAAATCGGGCGGCAGAATTGCCGCCCGATTTGTATGTGGACTGGGGGGCAGTCCATTTTTATACCCCCTTGAACCGTACAGGTAAACAGATACTTACGGATGAAGAAAAAAGTAATGGCTGGCCCCAAATTGCAAAAAATAAGACGGACAGGGGCCGTAACCCCTGCCGTCAGTCATCGGATTGCAGCCGGTTGATAAAGCCAATCAGCATAATCAGATCTTCGTCCTTGAGTTTTCTCATTCCGTTCATTGCTTTTCGGATCAGTTGGGGATTGACTGCCTCGGTATCAAAAAACTGCAACGGGGTGATCTCAAAGTAATCGCAGATTTTCAGAAATTGAGCCATTGACGGGAGGGAACGACCGGATGAAATCCCTTGAATATAACTCCGATTCTGCCCTAAAGCCAAACTCATTTGATACTCTGACTCGCCCTTTTTCAAACGCAATTCGGTGATCCGATTGCGGATAAATTCTTCATCCATATCCTCACCTCGCTACATACAAGGATAGCAGATGAAACGCCTGGATAATGAACATAGTATGTGTTATAATATTGCTAATATGCCGCTTTACGCCGTTTTAATTGCGTTATTTTCTGTTTATATGCGTGAAAGTCAAAGTGGGGTGAAGTTTTTGGAAAAAACATACGCTTGTGCCATTACTGGGCACCGTCCAAGCCGCTTCAAATTTAAGTATGCGGAGGATTACTCTCTCTGCAAAAAAATTAAAAAAGCCATGCGGGAGGTTTTTCAGAAACTGCATGATGAAGAATCTGTCCGGCGCTTTTATGTTGGCGGCGCTCTGGGAGTAGATATGTGGGCGGCGGAAGAAATTCTCCGCTTGAAGGAGCAGCCAGGATATGGTGATATTGAATTGATCGTAGCCCTTCCGTTTGTCGGCCATGACACCAAGTGGGATCAGCGCAGCAAGCGCCGGATGGAGTTCATCCTGCAACATTGCAGCAGGAAAGAAGTCATTGGAAACGAGGATTGCCGTGAGAGTTATATCAAGCGGAATTGCTACATGGTGGATCAGGCCAGCTACCTGGTGGCGGTTTATGATGATGAGCGAAATCTGCGATCCGGGACAATGCAGTGTGTCCGGTATGCACGGAAGAAGCAGGTTCCGGTAATTTTGATTCATCCAGACACAGCCAATATAACTTATCCAATATAACCCATCAAGGACGCCGTGTACGGAATTGTTGATTGTATTGGACATCTTACTTATCTCAAAAGTCAGTCGTATGAGAGTTGTTTATCCGCTTTTGCTGGGTGGAACATCGAGCAAAAGATTTTCAATTTATAACTCCGTTTATCTTATCAGCAAAGAAAAACTTTTAATGATATCAAAAAGAAACACAAAAGCCAAATGGAGTATTTTCAAACTATTTAGAGTGGCATAAGCCATTTGGATTATGATAAACTTAGATTACACGGAATCACAATCCGTAATTTTTGTAACATATAGTTAGCTATACCTAACTGCAATGGAGGTATGTAGAGAATGGAAGCAAGAAGTAACAAACTACAAGCCAAAGACCTTATCAACGTAGGCATTTTCACCGCCATTTATTTTGTCATTTTCTTTGCGGGCATGATGCTGGGATATATCCCTATCTTTATCCCACTGTTAGGATTGGTGTGCCCTGTACTGTGCGGTATTCCATTTATGCTGTACTTAACGAAGGTCAAAAAATTCGGCATGGTATCTCTGACTGGCATTATCCTCGGTCTAATCAATTTGGTCATGGGTAGCGGCGTGTTGGTTCTAATTTTTGGTATCATCTTTGGTGTTCTGGGAGATGTAATTTTGCGGATCGGAAAGTATCAAAGTTGGAAATGCACACTCCTTGCCAATGGTGTGTTTTCCCTTTGGATCATGGGCTATGTGAGCCGGATGTTCCTCACCCGCACAGAGTTCTTTGCTTCGCTTGTAAGCAGTTACGGACAGGAGTATGTTGATTCGCTTATGTCCTACACCCCAAATTGGATGTTCCCTGTTTTGTTCGTTGTAACCTTTATCGGCGGTATTTTTGGGGCACTTCTTGGCAAGGTCGTGTTGAAGAAACATTTTGAGAAGGCGGGGATTGCCTGATGGATGCGGCGGTTACAGGGCTAAAATTTGAAAGTAAAACTGTTATTCCCACCGATCCGAGGACAAAACTATTTTTGACTGTAACTGTCAGCACCATTATGATTACTGGCGGCACGGGAGGATTTATGAACATGGTTCGCCCGTGCCTCATGGCTTGTCCGATTATTTTTCTACTCCTTTCAAGGAAATGGGTGGCCGCAGCCAGATTTTCAGTTACATACGCTATTTTGTTTGCGTTGGAATTAACGGTGTTACCGCTGCTCACTGGTACATGGAATTTTATCCTGGGAGCCGCAGTTGGGATCTATACGCATATGCTCCCTGGATTTATCATGGGATACTATCTGGTGAGTACGACAACGGTCAGCGAATTTGTTGCTGCAATGGAAAGGATGCACACGCCACAGACGATTGTGATTCCTGTATCCGTAGTGTTCCGATTTTTTCCGACTGTAAAAGAAGAATATACAGCCATACGGGATGCCATGAAGATGCGTGGTATCACTACTCTCCGCAGTCCCATGAAGATGCTGGAATACCGGGTAGTTCCTCTGATGATGTCGGTTGCCAAAATCGGAGAAGAACTGTCTGCAGCGGCTCTCACACGAGGGCTTGGAGCGCCACAGAAGCGGACAAATATTTGCAAAATTGGCTTTGGGCCTTTGGACATTTTCTTCTTCCTGCTGGCGATACCCTGTTGGGTCGGTTTCTTTATTTGTTAGGAGGAAGGAGTCTATGATTGAACTTCGCAATATCAATTTTCGATATGCCGGGGGAACAGATGTCGGTGGGCTTGTAAACATTGATTTAATCATCCCAGACGGGCAAGTTATCCTTTTGTGTGGACAATCCGGATGTGGAAAAACAACTTTGACCCGTCTGGTGAATGGACTGATCCCGAATTATTATGAAGGTGAATTGAGCGGCGAAGTTCTGCTGGATGGCAAGAACATCAGCAGACTTCCGCTCTATGAAACAGCGAAATATGTGGGAAGCGTTTTTCAAAATCCCCGCACGCAGTTTTTTACGGTGGACTCCACCAGTGAACTGGCCTTTGGATGTGAAAATCAGGGCTTGCCTGAAGAAGAAATCATTCATCGGGTGAAATCGACTGCCCAGCAGTTTGATATGGACAATCTGTTGGGAAAAAATATCTTTTCTCTTTCCGGCGGAGAAAAGCAGAAAATTGCTTGTGCCTCTGTGTCGGCAAGTAATCCGCCCATCATCGTTCTGGACGAACCATCTTCTAATCTGGATATGTCAGCCACAAAAGATCTGCGCCGGATGATCCAGATTTGGAAACAGCAAGGGAAAACAGTTATTATTGCGGAACATAGGCTCTATTATCTGAAAGAGCTGATAGACCGTGTTATCTATTTGAAAGACGGAAAAATTGAAAAAGATTATCTGGCCTCGGACGCCTTGAAACTGTCCGCAGCGCAACAGGTAGAAATGGGACTGCGGCCTTTTGACCTCTGTGCGTTCCCTGTGACAGCACATCCTGTTGCAAGCAGTGGTTCTATCGAATGTGAGAACTTTCATTTTGCTTATACAAAGCAGAGGGACGCGCTGGATATTGATAGTCTTTCACTGCCGCAGGCGGGTATTATCGCGGTGATCGGCCATAACGGAGCCGGAAAATCCACCTTGGCCAGATGCCTTTGCGGATTGGAGAAACACTGTAAGGGCATTGTGAAAGTGGATGGGAAACCGTATAATAGAAAACAGAGGCTGTCCCTGTGCTATATGGTCATGCAGGACGTTAACCACCAGTTGTTTACGGAAAGCACAGAGGAAGAAATGCTCATCAGCATGGCAGAGCCAGTTTCAGATAAGGTAGATACAATTCTTGACCGATTGGATTTGTTGCAGCTTAAGGAACGACACCCGATGGCGCTCTCCGGTGGTCAGAAGCAGCGAGTGGCGATTGCCACCGCCCTTGTTTCCGAGCGTAAGGTTTTGGTGCTGGATGAACCTACCAGCGGTCTGGATTTACAGCACATGAAGGAAGTGGCCGAGGAACTTATAGCGGTACAGGAGATGGGAAAGACCTCTCTTGTTATCACCCACGATTATGAGTTGATCGTCAGTTGCTGTACTCATGTTCTGCATTTGGAGCATGGTGTTGTGCTGGAACACTATGCGCTGGATGCCGCAGGGTTTACGCGTCTCAAAAACTTTTTTATTGAATCGAGGTGATCCCAGTTTGAATAGAAGCGACCTGTTTTTTTCGCAGCAAAATATGAATTTGCTCTGCCGGGATGAATCCTGTTCGGTTTATCAGATGAAAAACGAAACAGGAGATGGGACAGCAACCTATTATGAGGTATATCCCGGAATAGGGGTTATGTATAATGATTTTCACATGGAATGCTGCCCGTCAAGAAAGTTTGAAAATAATACGCACACCTTTGCAATTCACCACTGCAGAGAAGGCCGTGTCGAGTGGGAAGTCAGCAATGGTGCTTATCTTTACCTTGCGTCCGGCGATATTATGCTGGACAGTTCTGCCACGGAAAACAACCATTGCAGTTTTCCCGTAAGCCATTACCACGGGATCACGGTTACGATTTCTGTTCCCGAAGCGGTAGAGGGTTTGGGTGATCTTCTGTCCCTGTTTTCCATTGATTTGGAGCAAATCGAGCAGCAATTCACCTTAAAGACTCGACCATTCATTATGCACGGAAATTCCGTTCCTGATCATGTGATTTCGGAACTGTATCAGGCGCCGGAAAATATCCGGCTGGAATATCTGAGGGTAAAGGTGTTAGAATTGTTGGTCACGCTCAAAACGGTAGACCCTACGGTTTTAGGTGTGGAGCGACCCTATTTTTATAAAACGCAGGTAGAGAAAGTCAAGGCAATCATGTCGTTTATGACAAACGAGCCGGATCGCCATTTCACAATGGAGGAACTGTCTGAAAAGTTTGATATTTCTACTTCTGCTCTAAAGCAATGCTTTAAGGGTGTGTATGGCATCGCCATTTATACTTATATGCGGAATTATCGCATGGATTTGGCAGCTTCACTTTTGACACAGACAGATGAGCCGATTACGATGATTGCTGGAAAAGTTGGCTATACAAACACCAGCAAGTTTTCCGAAGCGTTCAAGAAGATAAAAGGAAAAACACCTCTGGAATATCGAAAAATAAAAATCTGAATGGAGTAAAACCCGGCCGGGCAGAGTGGCGGACAACATGAATATCTGCAATACTTAGAGAGTATCAAGTCGATTGATGCTCTCTATTATTTTGCTAAAGGAGGAATGGAAATGAAGCAAAAAAGCTGGATTTCTGTTGTGTTTTCCTTTGCTTCACAGTGCCGGGGCAAGATTGTCCTGTCCGTCTTATGTGCGATCATTAGTGTGGTTGCCGGACTGATACCCTATTGGAGCGTTTACCAGATTATCACGCTCTTTATCGGCGGCTCACCTGTGATGGCAGAGGTTTGGAGATGGTGCTGGATTGGACTTGGCGCTTATGCGATACGCTTCTTGTTCTATGGTGTTTCAACGAGCCTGTCCCACATATCCGCCTACACCATTTTGGAGAATATTCGTTTGGCTCTTGCCCAGCGGCTGATGAAAGCACCGCTGGGAACAGTCATCGGAGAGTCTGTTGGAAAGCTGAAAAGCGTACTGGTGGATCGAGTGGAAACAATTGAGCTGCCGCTGGCCCACATGATCCCGGAGTGTATCTCCAACCTGCTGCTCCCCGTGGCAGTCTTTGTCTATCTGGTCTGCATCGACTGGCGTATGGCGCTGGCGATGCTGGCCACGCTGCCTTTCGTCCTGATTGCTTTTGCTATGATGATGAAGAATTTTAACAAGCTCTATGCCGATTACATGGAGTCGAGCAACTATGTAAATGGCGTGATTGTGGAGTATGTGGAGGGTATTGAAGTTATCAAGGCGTTTAATCAGTCCTCCAGTTCCTATGAAAAATTCACAAAGGCGGTTAAATATTTCAAGGACTACACCCTCAAATGGTATCAAAGTTCCTGGAAGGTGATGAACTTTGTTTCTGCTGTGCTACCGTCCACTTTTTTGGGAACGCTTCCGATTGGTATGTATCTCTACTGGAACGGTAGCCTCACGCCGCAGGATCTTGCAATGTGCCTGATCCTCTCGCTGGGCATTGTAGGCCCGCTCATGAACTTCACCACTTATGTCAATGAGACGAAGGCGATTGAATACGCTGTCCACGATGTGGATGAGTTGCTCCATGTGGAGGAACTGCCCGATACTGGAAAGCCAGTGGAGATGCGCTCCAAAGATATTCAACTTCAGAATGTTTCGTTCTCTTATGATAAAGAAAACGGTAAACAGGTGCTTTCTCATATCAATCTGAAAATCCCGGAGGGAAAGTTTACGGCGCTTGTCGGTCCATCCGGTGGAGGCAAGTCCACCATCAAACGCCTGATTGCTCGTTTTTGGGATGTGAACGATGGGAAAATCACCATTGGTGGTGTAGACATTCGCAGTATGCCGCTGGCCCAACTTGCCGATATTGTCAGTTTTGTTACACAGGATAACTTTCTGTTCAACTGCTCCATCAAGGAAAACATCCGGCTTGGAAACCCTGATGCTACGGACGAAGAAGTATATGCGGCGGCAAAAGCAGCCTGCTGTGATGAATTTATACAGAAATTGGACAATGGCTATGACACGATGGCCGGGGATGCGGGAAACCGGCTTTCGGGCGGTGAAAAACAGCGCATTTCTATTGCCCGCATGATTTTGAAAAATGCACCTATCGTGATTTTGGACGAGGCAACTGCGTTCACCGATCAAGAGAACGAAGAAAAAATCCAGCAGTCCATTGCTGCTTTGACAAAAGGAAAAACATTGCTCGTAATCGCACATCGTCTGTCCACCATCAAGAATGCCAATCAGATTATCGTTCTGCAAAACGGGCAGGTTGAGAATACGGGCACTCATCAGCAGCTTTTAGATGGCGACGCTCTCTATCGGGATATGTGGGAGGCGCATATCGGAGCGCAGAACTGGTCTGCCGGTTCCGGGAAAGGGGGAAACTGATATGTTTCGGATTGTAAATCGGCTGATCCAGTGGACTGGTAAATATAAACGGCGTATTTACATCGGGTTTATCTACGCTTTCATTCACAGCATTTTTACCGCAATTCCTATTATGCTGGCTGCGGAGGGGCTGAGTGCTGTTCTGGATGACTTCAATGGCGTTAAGCCATTGGAGGGTCGGGACATCTGGATCATGCTGGGGGCCATGATTTTAGCTGTATTGGGTCGATACTTATTCTCATATCTCCGGGCCATCACGCAGGAAAGTGTCGGTTATGAAGCAACCGCTGACGAGAGAATACGACTGGGAGACATTTTGAAACGGGTGTCGCTGGGATTTTTCAATAAGAACAATATCGGCGAGTTGTCGGCAGCTGCAACGACCGATCTCTCGTTTATGGAAATGTATGCCATGAATATGGTAAATACCGTAGTCAACGGCTATATTACCGTGATTGTCCTGATACTGTTCCTTGTATTTTGCAGTCCTTTGGCTGGAGGAATTGCTCTGGCCGGCGTCCTTCTGTCTGCCCTGTTTCTTCATCTGCTGGAGGCACGCAGCCGCAAAAATGCGCCCGCCCACCAAAAAACGCAGGACGATATGGTGGAAAGCTCCATTGAGTATCTGCGAGGGATGCAAGTGGTGAAGGCCTTTAAGCAGGAAGGCGTGTCGATTGCCGGTATCCGCAAAGCATACAACGACAGTAAGAAAATCAACATCAAAATTGAAGTGGAATATATGCCCTTCAACTGCCTACACCTGTTTTCGCTGAAAGCGGCCTCCATTGCCATTGTATCTGTGGCCGCTCTGCTGACCTATAACGGCAGTATGGAACTTCCTACAATGCTCATGCTGGATATGTTCTCTTTTATGATTTTTGGAAGTGTGGAAGCCATGAATAATGCCGCCCATGTATTGGAGGTCATTGATACTACACTGGATAAACTGGACGGCATTGAACACGCCGACATGATAGACAAAGACGGGAAAGATATTTCTTTGCACAACACAGACATCGCTTTCCATGATGTGACATTCTCCTACGATAAAGTTCCTGTTTTGCGGAATATCAGTTTTTTCATCCCGCAGGGCAGCACTACGGCCATTGTAGGGCCATCTGGCAGCGGCAAGACCACGATTTGTAACCTGATTGCCCGTTTCTATGATGTGGACAGCGGTGAGGTCACAGTAGGCGGTGAGGATGTGCGGAATATGACTTGTGACAGCTTGCTCCGCAATATTTCGATGGTCTTTCAAAAGGTCTATCTGTTCCACGATACCATTGAAAACAACATCCGTTTCGGCAATCCAGGTGCAACGAAGGAAGAAATTATAGAGGCGGCGAAAAAGGCTTGGTGTCACGACTTCATTATGGATCTTCCCGATGGATATGAAACGGTGATCGGTGAGGGTGGCTCTACGCTATCTGGTGGAGAAAAACAGCGCATTTCTATTGCCCGTGCCATTTTGAAAAATGCCAACATTGTCATTCTTGATGAGGCAACAGCAAGTATTGACCCCGAAAATGAGCATCTGATCCAGCAGGCAATCAGTGAACTGACCATTGGAAAAACGGTTATCGTTATCGCCCACCGTTTGGCAACGATTGAACACGCTGACCAGATTTTAGTGGTGGATAAAGGTCAGGTTGTTCAGAAAGGCACACATCAGCAGCTTGTTCAGCAGGAGGGACTATATCGGCGCTTCATTGCGATCCGTGAGCAGGCAGAGGGCTGGAGCATTGACGGATGACTTGAGGGTGATACATAAAGGATATAGCCCGATTCATTGAGGTTTCCACTCCAAATGTGTAATCGGGGCGGATAGCTTTCTTACACTGGACGAGAATCGCTATCTCCATCTAATTGATGTATGCTGTGGGGTAACAGAAAGATAATCTTGAAAATGTGCTTAAAAGGGGGTGCGCGGCATGGAGCAGATCATCGTCATCCGTACTTCCGACCCAGACGGAAGCATTTTTCGGTCTATCATGGGGGTCTTACAAGAAAAAGATGTTCAGATTCTCCATGCTACTGACCTTGATCCTTCTGCCCTAACTCTGGGAGATATTCAGATATTTCCAGAGCAGCGTCGGGTTACAAAGGCCGGTGCGGAGATATGTCTGAACTACGGAGAGTTCTCCATCCTTTACTGTATGGCCCGCTGCCCTGGTCGTGTGTTCAGTCGGGAGCAGCTCTACAATGCGGCCTGGGGCGAGGACTATGAATTAGGCACCAACACCGTAGACAACACGATCTGGCGTCTACGAAACAAGCTGGAGCCTGACCCAAAACACCCCATCTACATCAAGACCGTTTTCCGTGTGGGATATAAAATTGAAAAATAGATTATCAAAATCGCTGGGTGTGGCCAGTCGTGAAGTGACCCCAAAAAGTTAGACAATAATTGAAAGTAAAAATTGTTTAAGCAGTCGAAAGGGCTTGTTGTCTGTGAATTGCAGGCGGCAAGCCCTTCAGCTTTGCTTTGATGCGGCGGTTGTTATAGTAGTCGAGATAGTCTAGCAGTTCCCGCTTGAAGTGTTCTATGGACTCAAATTTTTGCAGATACAGCACCTCACTTTTAAGCAAGCCAAAGAAGTTTTCTATAACAGCATTGTCAAGGCAGTTGCCCTTGCGACTCATACTCTACCGAATACCTTTCTCACGAAGCATACGCTGATACTGCTTATGCTGGTATTGCCAACCTTGGTCGGAGTGTGGGGCCCGCGCAGTAAGCGCCGGATGGAGTTCATCCTGCAACATTGCAGCAGGAAAGAAGTCATTGGAAACGAGGATTGCCGTGAGAGCTATATCAAGCGAAATTGCTACATGGTGGATCAGGCCAGCTACCTGGTGGCGGTTTATGATGATGAGCGAAATCTGCGATCCGGGACAATGCAGTGTGTCCGGTATGCACGGAAGAAGCAGGTTCCGGTAATTTTGATTCATCCAGACACAGCAGTCATAAATTATTCGTAGCAAGCTAAAAATGAGCCTAAACTGCTTATTACGAAAGCTATAGACAGCCTAAATGCGGTTTGTGATGTACCATTCCCGTTCTTCTGGTTACTTGACACAATGAGGAGTTTGTGCTACCATACCTATGAACATTTTTTTGATTTGTTCATAGATGGAGGTATAAATTATGGGAAAAGCATATACCGAAAAAGAACGCGAAAAGATACACACTCAGCTATTAGAGGCTGGGTTAGAGTTATTCCATGAGGGTGTGCGGAAGATTAGCATTCGAGAATTAGCAAAGCGGGCTGGAATTGCGCAGGGAGGATTTTATACTTTCTTTTCTGACAAAGATGATTTTGTAATGGAGTTAATTTGTTACCGAAACAAACAAAAAATGAAACTTATTGAAAAGCAGTTTGATCTATCTTTAGAAAATCCTGTTTTCTTCGTCAGTGAAGCAATTTTTCGCACATCATGGGATCTAAAGCAAAAAGCTGAGAAGAGCCAGATGTATGCTGATATTTTCCGTTTTTGCATTGACAAGGAGCTGCCAGAGCGAGAAAAGCTATATGCTCAAGTAAATACTGTGCTGCAGCATTTATCAGATTATTGGGAAAAACATGATTTACCCATTACTCTTGATATAAAGGGAATTATAAATGTCATAAAGGGAACCTTAATACTTTATTCAAACCTGGATCTGATAGATGAGCAATATGCACAGGTACTATTGAAAACATTTATCAGCGAAAACTGCAAGCGCTATATACGGAAAATTGACGAGGTGAGATAAAGAATGGAATTGGTGAAAAAATTTGAAAAAATTCATAAGGATGATGTTTTGATTGTAGGCGGGAAAGGGGCTAATTTAGGTGAAATGGTATCTGCCGGCATTGCAGTTCCGCCGGGTTTTGTGGTAACATCGGATGCTTACCGCCTATTCTTGAAAGAAAACGGCTTAAATGAACTATTTTTACAAACCATGAATGAGGCACAAAATGATCCGGAAAAACTTCGATCAGCGGCAGCGCTGTTTCGCAGGAAAATTTTATCCGGTACACTTCCCGCCGAAATTGTGAGTGAAGTTCAGGCAGCTTATCACAGCCTTTCTGCAAAATGTGGAAGTACCCCCATTCGTGTTGCTGTTCGTTCTTCGGCAACAGCAGAGGATTTGCCAGAGTCCAGTTTTGCCGGACAGCAGGAAACATATTTGAATGTAATTGGTCTTTCAGATGTGTTAAAACAAATTATATGTTGTTATGCCTCTCTGTGGGGGGACCGCGCTGTTTTTTACCGCCAGACACGCGGCTATGGTCAGAACAACATTGCACTGGCCGTAGTCATTCAAGAAATGATAGAGAGCGAAACAGCCGGAGTTTTGTTTACGGTCAATCCTGTTTCCCAGAATCCGAAAGAAATTCAAATCAATGCGTCTTACGGATTAGGAGAAGCTGTTGTATCAGGCCATGTTACGCCTGATACATACATCTGCAGCAAAAACGGTAAACTTCTGCAATCGACGATCGGACAAAAGACAATAGAAATTCTCTATGCAGAACAAGGAACAAAGGAAGTTTCTGTATCAGAGGACAGGCAAAGAAAACGGGCGCTGAATGATATAGAAATTCATGCCCTTTGTGAGCAGGCAATTCGTATTGAGCAACATTATGGCTGCCCTATGGATATTGAATGGGCGATTTGCAGGGGGAGCATTTATATTTTGCAGGCCCGAGCTGTCACTACATTGAACACAAACAGCTCCGACCATGTAGATGAAGCGCAAATCGAACCATACTTAAAAAAGTGTAAAATAACAAAATCCTATCAAAAAGATATGTCTTTTCTGCTTGAAAAATTTCCGGATGCTTTTTATCCCTTTGACAGCGATATGACAGCTATCATCAATAATCAAAAGTCTGTCATTTTTGCCCAGGCAGGCATTGTTATGTCTATGCAGCCGCTGATGGACGATGATGGGATTGAAATATTGCCGCCTGCCGACAAGAAAATTACAAAAAATATTTTTAATTTTGCAAAGGTAGTCCGGGAGCTGAAGGATTTTGAACATTGCTGTCAGATATTGGAACAGCAATTGCAGGATTTCACAAAAGAATTGGAGCAATACAAAGCATTATCCGTAGAAACAATGGGACTTTCCGAATGTGGCGCTGCAATAGAAAATATTTGCGACTATGTTCGCAGACTTTCTTACTCTCGCTTTTACTATTCCCTGTTTTCCGGTTATTTTGCATCGGCCAAATGCGAAAAGGCAGTCAAAAAAATCAATTGTAAGTATACCAGCTTTGATTTGCTGCAAAACCTGAATAATCGCACATCTGTTGCCGCACGGGATATGACAACTCTTGCGAGTGAGTTAAAAAAATATCCGAAAATTGTAAAGTCTATTGCAGACGGGGAGAATTATGCTGACCTATGCAGTGATTTTCCAGAAGCGATCCCTCTGTTCCAAGCATTTTTACAAGAGCATGGTTACACTTCTGATTTTAACTGTTACTGCCTCCATGCAAAAAGTTTTCTTGAAAATCCAGATCGCATACTGCATATTGTTCGCCCGCTGCTTGCATTGGAGCAACAGCAGGAAATTCCACAGCGGCACACAATGCTTATGGAACAACTGCGTGAGAAGCTCGGTGCAAAAAAATACGCAAAATTTATACATGATGTAGCAAATCTTAGATACTTCCATGTTGCGAGAGAAGAAAGTCAGTATATGTGGGAAACTGCATTTTATATTATGCGACGAGTGTTAGCCAGGGCTTCTTTCCTTAGTTCGGGTGATGAGAATTATTTTGATAGTTTGGCATATTTATTTCTGAAAGAAGTAATTTCAATGTGCAGACGCGGAAATCTTAGTGCAGAAGATCAAGAGAAAATCAATCGGCGCAAACGCAAACGTCCTCTAGCAGAAAAAGTATGGGAACGAGCCAAATTGTTGGTTTTTCCTGATCATGGAGATGTGTTGAAAGGCGTAAGCGGCAGCGTTGGTGAGGCTATAGGAAAAGCCTGCATTATAAATGGGCCGGAAGAATTCTATAAGCTGGAAAAAGGAGATGTGCTTGTTTGCAGATTAACTGATCCAGAATGGACGCCCTTGTTTACACTTGCTGGTGCAGTTGTAGCAGATACGGGCGCCGCCCTTTCCCATGCGGCTATCGTCGCTCGTGAATATGGTATACCGGCTGTGTTGGGAGTAGGCTGTGCAACAAGTAAATTTCAGGATGGCGATATCATCCGAGTAAACGGTACAAAAGGCGAAGCTGCAAAGGTCAACTAAGGAGGGCGCATTGAAAACAGAAAGTAAGGAACAAAGAAGACAACGTATGATTTCTGAACCATTACTGCCGCTCATTATAAAAATGGCAATTCCAACAATGCTTGGTATGATGGTAACTGTTATTTATAACTTAGCTGATACTTTTTGGGTTGGACAGCTGGATAATAAGAGCATGACAGCTGCCATTGGAGTAGCATTTTCTTTTGTGTCACTGATACAGGCACTGGGATTCTGGTTTGGCTATGGCAGTGGGAATGTTATGTCCCGTGCTTTGGGAGCTAAGAACGATACCGAAGCGCAGATTATTTCTTCAGATGGTGTTGCTCTGGCTGTTGGGGCAGGAATCATTTTGACGCTGATTGGCTATCCGTTTGCACGACCATTTGCTGCTTTTCTGGGGGGAAATGCTTCTGAACAGCTTCTTTTGTATTCTACCGACTACTTGAAAATTATGCTGCTGGCAATTCCATTCTCCCTTTTCTCCACAACTGTCTATAATCAATTTCGACTGTGTGGAAATGTAAAAGATGCAATGATTGGCTTGCTGATTGGAATGGCAGCAAACATGATATTAGATCCAATTTTGATTTTTGGATTTCAAATGTCGATCGTTGGCGCCGGATGGGCTACATTGATCGGACAAGTGTTGAGTTGTGTATATTTTTTTATTCACTCCCACACACAGGGAAATATTCCGGTTAGCTTGTTGTATGTAAGTTTTAAGAAAAAACGGCTATACCATATTTTTGCTGGAGGCGCGCCGAATTTTGCAAGAGAAGGAATTACAGGCATTACATCTGTGGCACTCAATCAAGTGGCAGCAGGGTTTGGGGAGACTGTTATTGCAGCTTTAACTGTTTCTGCCCGTATTGCAGCGATTGGATATATGCTCATGATTGGTTTTGGACAAGGCTTTCAACCGATTTGTGCCATAAATTTTGGTGCAAAACAGTATGACCGTGTTAAAAAGGCATTCTGGATGACAGTCAAAATTGGAACTGCGTTGATGATTGTTTCAGCAGTATTTTTAGCCATCTTTGCACCGCAATTAGCTGGATTGCTATCCACCGATTTAGAGGTCATAGCGATTGCATCTCTTATATTGCGTTTGCAGTGTATTTCTTTCCCACTTCTTGGGTTTTATGCTGTATCGAGTATGTATATGCAGAATGTGGGGCAATATTTTCGAGCTTTGCTTATTTCAATATCGAGACAGGGGATTTTCTACTTTCCGTTGCTTTTCTTGTTGACCGCATTATGGAAACAAACCGGACTTTATATATTGCAGCCTTTGTCTGATGTGATTTCTGCTGGACTGGCAATTATTATAATCAAAAAATACCGTTTCCCCAACGTTTCGATTCGTGAAAATCACTAATGTAAACTTGCGTACTGTCAAGAGGTTTTATCAATAAGGTGATGGCAGTGATTACAGCAAAACCTTAACATTTAATAGAAGTAAGCGGCTTCTGCTTATTTTAGGAGTTCATTACCGCTCCTCATAGCCGGCGTTGACCCCACGACAGCGTAGGGTGATGCCTGCCGAATGGGGCATCTTATTAGCGATGAAAGTTTTCAGCGATTAAAAGAAGCCGCAGAAAAGCAGTCTTGAAGGCAAAACTGAAAGGGGGTGAGCAGCATGGAACAAATAATCGTAATACGAACATCCGATCCGGATGGGAGTGTCTTTCAATCCATCCTGAGAGCCTTACAGGGGAAAGATGTTCAGGTTCTCCATGCTGCTGACCTTGATCCTTCTGCCCTGACTCTGGGAGATATTCAGATATTTCCAGAGCAGCGTCGGGTTACAAAGGCCGGTGCGGAGATATGCCTGAACTACGGAGAGTTCTCCATCCTTTACTGTATGGCCCGCTGCCCTGGGCGTGTATTTAGCCGGGAGCAGCTCTACAATGCGGCCTGGGGCGAGGACTATGAATTAGGTACCAACACCGTAGACAACACGATCTGGCGCCTACGGCAAAAGCTGGAGCCTGACCCAAAACACCCCATCTACATCAAGACCGTTTTTCGGATAGGGTACAAAATTGAATTGAGTTAATATCAAGGGGGCTGCTGCTGAAAAGCACAGCCCTTTTGATGTTTTTAAGAAACTTTTTACCTTGACACTCATAAAAAAACAGATTAACATATAATTAGTCAATGCTAACTTAATAAAAAGAGGGAATGGTATGGTAGAACACCGTAAGTCAGAATGGTACGGGGAATGTGCTGTAATTTCTGATAAATATGATGATTATGTTCAAGTAAAATATAAATGCAATGGGACTGGAACTTTATATGATTACTCATTATTCCCTGGTATCAATTTAATTTTTATGGATTTTAACTGTTCAGATATTTTTCATGAACCGATTCCCAATAAAAATATCATTGAAATTCGTCATTACCAAAAGGGACGCGTTGAGTTTGAATTAAGGAATAATAAGGTTTTTCACATGAAAGAAGGAGAATTATGTATCAATGCTCTTGCTAATGTTCCTGCGGCATATTCTTTTCCTTTTGGATATAGTGTTGGATTGAGTTGTGTGATTGATAAAGATTCTATTGATGCGAAAACAAAACAAATTTTTTCTTACTATAATATTGATGTCTTAAATCTTGGACAAGAATTGGAAATAGAAAAAAAGTGGTTTTTATGCCGGACACCACAGCGATTGTTACATATCTTTGATGAATTATACGCTGCAAAAGGCATGGAAGGAAAAGATTACTTCCGTATTAAATTATTGGAACTCTTTTATCATATCAAACAACTGCGGATTGAAGATCAGTATGAAGCAACATATTATTCCAAAGAGCAAATTGAAATCATTAAGCGCATCCGACATCAGCTTATAGAAAACCTCGACAAAAAACTATCAATAGAAGAACTCTTGCGAAAAGAGCCAATGAGCAAGGTCACATTTCAGGCAATTTTCAAACAGATTTATGGTGACACTCCCTATGCGCATATCAAGAATTACAAAATGAATCTTGCGGCTGTTTATTTACAGGAAACAGATCAATCCATCACCCAAATAGCTGGTGGACTTGGATATTCAAATATTAGTAAGTTCGCGAAAGCTTTTCAAGAAGTGTTTGGAATGCTTCCAAAGGATTACCGTAAAGTAAAAAAATGAATTAACTTTTGGGCTGTTTTTTTGATTTACTTTTCCCTTTGGAGTAGTTAGAGACTGCAAACCGGTGTAAAATGACAGTGTAGTTAGTTGTTGCTAACTACACTGTCATTTTATTTTAAGGAGGTTTCAAAGATGGAACAAACGGTAAAGAAAAAAATTGGCGTTCGAGATATTATGACGATTGCCGCAATGATGGTCATCAATTTCGCAATTGCAATGGTGATTGGTATGGTTACATTGCCTTTCCCAGCAGTATATTTATACGGCTCTGCTGGTATTGATGCCTTTATTGGAGCAACATTTTATTTGGTTGCGGCAAATCGCATCAACAAACATGGGTTGTTGTTTGCTTGGGCTGCTGTTTATGGACTAATCCAAGGTGTTATGGGTTATATGTTCTTGGTTCCTTATTTCTTGATTGTAGCCCTCGTTGCTGAGTTATGCATGGTTGGCAAGAATACATACCGAAGTGCAGTTCGTAATCGAATTGGTTGGATGGTCAACTCAATCGGAAATTTTGTAGGCTGTGCTGTACCGCTGTGGTGGTCTTGGGACAGCTATCAGGAAATGGCAGCAAGCAGCGGTTTTGATGCAAATACTTTGAATATGCAGCTCTCAATGGTGACTTCTCCAGCGCTGATGCTTCTGGGTGTTGTCATTACTGCGGCTCTTGCAATTCTTGGTACATTGTTCGGCCAGCGGTTGCTCAGAAAGCATTTCCAAAAAGCAGGTATTGTAGGATGATGGCCGGAGAAAAAAAGCAAAAACGAATCGACCAGATTGATGGGCGCACAGTTCTTTTCCTTACGCTGTGCGCCTGCATCGTGACCTTCCTTACAACAAGTTTTTTAGGACATGGGATTTTTACCTTTTTGATTTTTTTAATCCTCTGCTGGTTCGGCCTATATAAACAGGCCTTGGGATGTTTTTCGGTCTATTTGGTGGCGATTGTATGGCTGATGATCGAAACAAAATATCAGATCAGTATCCCCTCTCCGTTACTGCTCAGCATGATTTACAAACTGTTACTCCCCGCTATGCCAGCATATCTTCTGGCTAAAATTCCGTCTGGAAAACTAACAGCCAGTCTGCGAAAAATGCCAATCCCAACCCATATCATGCTTGTATTGATTGTCATGCTCCGTTTTGCTCCGACTGTACTGTATGAATTTGGAGATGTCAAAGAAGCCATGAAAATTCGTGGTTTCTTAAAATCGGTCGGCAATGTATTGAGGCACCCAATGGATACATTGGAATACGCCATTGTCCCGATGGTATTCCGCTCCTTAAAGATTGCGGATGAGCTGGCCGCTTCTGCCATAGTTAGAGGAATTGAAAGCCCCTACAAGAAAGAAAGTTACTATGTCAGCCGGATTGCTGCGCTGGATTGCATTTTGATTGTTGTCAGCGTGGGAGCTACCGTGTGCTGCTGTCTTTTATAGGAGGAATGGAATGGGAAAAGAAATAATGATCCGTGACCTGACCTTTTCCTATGGTGGGAACGGAAATCAACTGGAACATATATCGTTAGACATTGCCGCCGGAGAGGTCATTGTTATGACTGGACCATCAGGAAGTGGAAAAAGTTCTTTGACAAGAGTGATTAATGGGTTGATTCCCTACTTTTATGAGGGAGAATTAAGTGGGGAGGTTTTCGTGGATGGGAAATCACTGAAAGAAATTCCGGCATGGGAGCGCGGCAAAATCGTAGGAAATGTATTCCAAGACCCCAGGAGCCAGTTCTTTGCCAATGAGGTGGCCGGTGAGGTGGCTTTTGGCTGTGAAAATTACGGTTATTCCCATGAGGAAATTCGGAATCATGTTCACCGGGCGGCGGCTGACATTAAAATTCAGAACATTCTGGAACATAGTTTGCACAGCCTGTCTTATGGAATGCGCCAGAAAGTTGCGATTGCATCGGCAGAGGCGATTGACCCGGAAATCTATGTCATGGATGAACCTTCTGCCAATCTGGATATTGCATCTACTTATCGCTTTGCAGACATCATCCGCAATCTGAAACAGCAGGGAAAAACCATTATCATAGCGGAACACCGGCTTTATTACTTAATGGATCTGGCAGACCGTTTCCTGTGTGTGCAGAAAGGAAAAATTGTGCGGGAATTTACCGCACCGCAGATGAAGGCTCTAACTAATCAGAAAATCCAGACATTGGGGCTTCGAATTCCTGACCTGCATCAGATTGAGTATATGGAAATCCCGTCTGCGGCGACCAGCGAGGTTGTCCTGGAAGTGAAAAAGCTAAACCACTATTTTGGTGAAACGATTGTAGCAAAGGATATAGACTTTCAATGCCGTAAAGGAGAAGTGATTGCCCTGATTGGCCCCAACGGGACGGGCAAAAGCACAATAGGACGAATCTTGGCAGGGCTTTTGAAAGAGAAATCCGGTGAAGTTATTTTATTTGGAAAGCATTGCAGACCAAAAGGCCGATTGGGAAAGGTCTGGTACATTCCCCAAGATTTAGACAGCCAGCTTTTTGGTGAAGATTTACTGGATGAACTGACTACTGGCTCAGAGGTCAGCCCGGAGCGGAAGCAAGCGGCAGAAGAAATTCTGGAAGCCCTGGAACTGACACCGTTCATCAAACAGCATCCCTCTACGCTGTCAGGAGGGCAAAAGCAGAGGCTGGCTCTTGGCGTAGCTCTGATACACGAAGCACCTATTATCATACTTGACGAACCTACAAGTGGGCTGGACGGCACGAATATGCGGAATGTCAGCCGGATGATCCGCAAACTGGCGAAGATGGGGCGTACCATTATCGTCATTACCCATGACGCAGAGTGTGCGCTTGCCTGTTGCGAGCGGGCAATGCGCCTTGAAAATGGCTGCATTACCGACGACTTTCAAATCAGAGGAGCAGGGCTTCTTTTAGAGAAAATTGGGTATGACCAAAAGGAGGGTTAGGAGTGACACAGCAAAATAAGAAACAGCCGAAGGCGAAGACTGGACTGGCACGTTGCCTGGAATTAGCTTCGGGTCATAAATGGCTTTTGTTTCTATCTGGGTTTTTGGCTGCGCTGGCAGCAATTTGTTCTTTTGCGCCTTATTTATCAATTTATCACATTATTCGGGAAATCCTGTTTGTTTACCCGGATATGTCGCTCTTGAATGTTTCTGCAATCTCAACCTGGGGCTGGCTTGCCCTGACTGGTATTTTGGGAAACATCGTATTTTACTTTTTTGCCCTATTGTGTTCACACATTGCAGCGTTTGGAACACTTTATGAATTGAAGGTGGCGTTTTCCAATCACATTATGCACATTCCTCTTGGGTATCATTTGACCTTGGGCAGCGGCAAACTGAGAAAAATCATGGACGAAAACATTGAAAGCGTTGAGAAATTTATTGCCCACCAGCTCCCGGATTTCGTCGCCTCTTTGGTCGCACCGCTTGTTTTAGTCATCATTCTTCTTGGGATTGACTGGCGGTATGGTGTGGTTTGTCTGGTTGGTATTGTTCTGGCCTTCATCGTTCAGTTTGCGGGCTTCAACGGTGAAGCAAAGGAAAAAATGCACCGTTTTCAGACCGCCCAGGAGAACATGAACAGCGCCTCTGTGGAATATGTGCGAGGTATGCCGGAGATCAAAGCATTTAATCAGACCGCAGATTCTTTTAAGCGGTTGAGCAAATCTATTAAGGACTATACCTCTTTCGTGCTGGAATACGCATTGGGCTGGCAAAACTGTATGCCTGCATTTACCACAATCATCAACAATATTTATCTGTTTTTAATTCCGGTGGGTGTTCTGATTGGAATGCACACCACGGATTTCAGGGAGTATTCGCTGACATTCATTTTCTACCTGATTATTGTCCATGCGATTTCCGGCATCCTGAATAAGATCATGTATATCTCGGAGTCCTTCACGCAGATTGACGGCAGTGTAGAGCGCATGGATGAAATCTTGCGTATCCCAGTCTTGCCGGAAAAGAATACGGCAGTTGAAATCCGAAACTATGATATTGCTTTTCAGGATGTCAGCTTTTCCTATGAAGCTGATTCTCAGGTCAAGGCCCTGGCTCATGTTTCTTTCCTTGCGCCTCAGGGCAAAGTAACAGCCGTTGTTGGTCCTTCCGGTGGAGGTAAGAGTACCATAGCCAACCTGATCTCCCGATTTTATGATGTGACGGACGGAAGTATCCAAATCGGCGGTATTGACATTCGGGACATTCCGCTGGACGCGCTGATGGATAAGGTCAGCTTTGTATTTCAGGATACATTCCTCTTTAAGCAGAGCATTCTGGATAACATCCGCATGGGAAATCCAGATGCTACGGAGGAACAGGTGATTGCGGCGGCAAAGGCGGCAAGATGCCACGAATTTATCGAGCAACTTCCAAACGGTTATCAGACTGTGATTGGAAGCACCGGCGTTCATCTCTCAGGTGGTGAACGCCAACGGATTGCCATTGCAAGGGCTATCGTAAAGGATGCCCCTATCATCGTACTGGACGAGGCAACCGCATTCAGCGACCCGGAAAATGAGTACCTGATTCAAAAAGCCTTTGAAAAGCTAATCCAGAATAAAACGGTTGTAATGATTGCCCATCGTCTGTCCACGATTCGTAACGCAGACCAGATCCTTGTCATGGAAAAAGGACACCTGATTGAATCCGGCACCCATGACGAGTTGCTGAAGAAGGGTGGAAAATACACACAGATGTGGAGCAGCTATACAGAGTCGATCAACTGGAAAATCAGTACAGGAAAGGCGGTGTGATCTATGAGTAAGCTGAAAGAAAAGTTAATGCTATCGGAGAAAGGCTACTCCGACTTAAAAAAAGCAATTACAGCCTGCACAATAACCAATATTGCACTGCTGCTTCCTTCAATGGTAGCCTGCCTACTTTTTTGGGAACTGCTGAAACCGTTCACCGGAGAAGCAATTTCATGGGACGCACTGTGGAAGCTGCTGGGACTGGGAGTGGTTGCGGCTATTCTGGTATTCCTGTCTGCAAAAAATGATTATAGAAAAACCTACATTGCTTCTTATAAAGAGGCCAGCACGACCAGACTTCGGATCGCAGAACATCTTCGCAAACTCCCCATGAGCTTCTTTAACACAAAAGATTTATCTGATATTACCACAAACATGATGGCGGATTGCAGCAGCATGGAATCCATGCTCAGCAGTACCATTCCGCCGCTGATCGCAAATATTATCTCTGTTACCCTGACCTGTATTTGTCTGGCATTTTTTGACTGGAGAATGGCCCTTGCGATTTTCTGCACGATGCCGGTTACATTTCTCATCATCTGGTGCGGGCGAAAGCTGCAACTCCGTCTGTTTGACAAACAGGTGGATGTGAAGTTGGAGGCGTCCAGCCAGATTCAGGAATACCTGGAAGGTATCAAAATTATTAAGTCCTGCGGCCTTAGCGGTTCCCGTTTCTCCACGCTGGACAAAGCACTCCAAGCCATGAGAAAAATCGCCATCAGGGTGGAACTGGCCTCTGGTATTCTGGTTCAGGGAGCCAGCCTGGTTCTGCAAGCAGGTCTTGGTATCACCATTTTTATTGGAACGGTACTGATAACTGGTAGTCAAATTGAACTGCTTCCTTTGCTGGTGCTGTTCATGTTCTCCACGCAGATTTACGGCCCAATCCTTGCTATCCTTTCGCAGTTAACCTCTCTGTTTCATTTGGGGACTGTTACCAACCGTATGCGTACCCTGCTGACCACGCCCTCTATGGAGGGCGAAGATAAGGATGTATCCAAGTATGACATTGAACTGAAAAGCGTCACTTTCGGATATAACTGTGACGATGTTATCAAGGATGTGTCTTGCTCTATTCCTGCTGGAAGTATAACAGCCCTGGTAGGCCCTTCCGGCAGTGGAAAGAGTACGATTTCCAAACTGATTGCCCGCTTTTGGGATGTAAGAAAGGGCCAGATTACCATTGGTGGTATGGATGTCAGAACCATTGAGCCAGAACACCTGATGCGCTGTATGTCCTTTGTATTTCAGGATGTGACCCTGTTCAATGACACTGTTTTTAATAATATCCGCGTAGGTAACATGAACGCTACCGAGGAACAGGTTATGGCGGCGGCAAAGGCGGCGTACTGTGACGAATTTATCCAGCGATTGCCGGACGGTTATCAGACTGTCCTCGGAGAAAACGGCAGTACTCTTTCTGGTGGTGAGCGTCAGCGTATTTCCGTTGCCCGTGCATTACTGAAAGATGCTCCGATTATTCTTCTTGATGAAGCAACAGCATCTCTCGACCCGGAGAACGAGGTTTTAATCCAGCGGGCCATTGCAAAACTGGTAGAGGGTAAGACGGTCATTATGATTGCTCACCGACTTCGTACCGTTGTGGATGCCGACCAAATTCTCGTTCTTGATAACGGTAGACTGGTGGAGCATGGCACACATGATGAATTGATGAAAAAGAATGGATTGTACCATAAACTGTTCCATATCCAACAGGAGAGTCTTGGTTGGGCTGTGTAAGTTGTTTTAGAAGGGAGATGTTCTATGAAACTTCATGCGTCCAGGGAGGACTATCTGGAAACTATCCTTGTTCTCCAAATGAAACTCGGCATGGTACGCTCCGTAGATGTGGCCCGGCACATGGAGGTATCAAAGCCCAGCGTGTGCCATGCGGTGGCTGCCCTGCGGGACGGCGGCTTTCTCACGATGGACGAGGATTACATTCTCCATCTGACCGATGTGGGCCGCAAGGTTGCCGAAAAAATCTACGAGCGCCATTGTTTTTTTACTGAGCAGCTTATCGCAGCGGGTGTTGACCCCAAGATAGCGGAGGCTGACGCCTGCCGGATGGAGCATCTCATTAGCGATGAAAGTTTTCAGCGATTAAAAGAAGCCGCACAAAAGCGGTTTTGAAGGAAAACTTGAAAGGGGGTGAGCAGCATGGAGCAAATAATCGTAATACGAATTTCCGACCCAGACGGAAGCATTTTTCGGTCCATCATGGGGGCTTTGCAAGGAAAAGATGTTCAGATTCTCCATGCTGCTGACCTTGATCCTTCTGCCCTGACGCTGGGAGATATTCAGATATTTCCAGAACAGCGTCGGGTCACGAAGGCCGGTGTGGAAATCCGCCTGAACTACGGAGAGTTCTCCATCCTTTACTGTATGGCCCGCTGCCCTGGTCGTGTGTTCAGTCGGGAGCAGCTCTACAATGCGGCCTGGGGCGAGGACTATGAATTAGGTACCAACACCGTAGACAACACGATCTGGCGTCTACGAAACAAGCTGGAGCCTGATCCCAAACACCCCATCTATATCAAAACTGTTTTCCGTGTGGGATATAAAATTGAAGCAAATAAACAGTAAAAGCATAGTTGCTGTTGATAAACAAGGGCGACTACTGTAGGTATTATGGGAGACTTTACATTTTCTAATGAAATCAGGAAGAAACTTGTCTGATACATTGATAATGTGGCAGTTTATCTCATATCCCTGTTAAGCAGATTGAGTGAGGTGAGGCCTATGATCTATCGCAGCGCAGATGAACAGTGGTCCATAGAACAGCGGTCTTTATCTAATGTTGGATAAAGACTGCTGTTTTATTTTGAAGCGACAAAACACGAACTTTTTCGCAGTGATAACTGAATATCAGCAAAGGCGGCAGCAAGATGCTGCTACACGAGGAAAAGAAAGGGGATGATGCCAGCCGCCTGTGTGCCGTCCGCATAATGGCGGGCAAGGAGTAGCGATGCTATGGACAATTTTATCCACAGCATTGAGAAGTTGCTTTTTGTCCCGTATCAACGACACACGGCTTTCAATGGACAAATTTCAATAGGTGTTGGTCGGTGCTTTTGTGCGCGGGAGTTTTCCCCCAGCGGGGACAAGCCCCCGCCTGCCGGTGCTGCCTACCCTGTTGGACTTCTCAATGCAAATACCCAGAAAGCGGCTGATTTTGTATCCCGATACAGAGTCAGCCGCTTTCATTTTCGGATCCCCGAACAACGTAATAGGGGGCCGCCGCCTCCGATTTGTTTTCAACCAAAAACAAATCGGAGGTAGAAAGATGTATGATTATCGCAAAAGCGACTATGCGATAAACAAAAACAGCCCAAACATTGTTTATCGCTTTCATAATGAGATTTTGGAAATCACTCTGGAAGATTATCTGAAGGAGAATCCTGGCAAAACGGAAAAGGACTTTGCGGAACTGAAGGCACTGTCCGATCAAATCTACTATGAGCAGGATCGGGCTGAGAGCGCCCAGACCCGAAAAGATGACTCCCTTACCGGCTTGGAGGAAACAAAGATCTGTGCCACCCGCCCTTTGGACGAAGAATGGGAGGAAAAGCTGACCGAGTTTCAAAACCGCCTGTATGCACGGAGAGCGTTTGAAAAACTCTTTGCTGCGGATGTACTTACAGAAATTCAAAAGCGGCGGTTCTGTCTGTATGTTTTTAAGGGCTTATCCATCCGGCAGATTGGCAGACTGGAAGGAAGGAGCCATCAGGTGGTTGCAAAGTCGCTGGACCTGGCAATCCGAAAATTAAAAAAATTTTTTGCGGAACAGGGGTGACACCCCCCGGTTTTCAGGACGATAGGTGAAAGGCATTCTTTTTGAGAGTTCTCCTTTCGCCTGGACCTTGACAACCGCATACTCATTCATCAGTAACTTCCCCCTTGTCAGTGCGAGGAGCAAAAGCCGACTCAGGGGCCGCGCCATGATATACGGACAAGATGAGCAGATCCCACCTGATTATCATATAATTGGTCTTGCGTACAATCCTGTCCCGTATGAGCGAGTAACGGCAGCCTGTCACAACCGGGCAGCACCCGGCGAGGCCATGACCGGCAAGGGGTATAATGGTACTCCTGTCCAGCCACAGCCCTGCTTGACCGCAGGATCACGCAATGGGGGCAGCTCGGAGAGATCCTCGGAGGGGTGAAATTCCCGTGGGCCGGTACGCTGCCGGCCGCTCGATGACTTCCCAGTATGTGCGGGGTGTCAAGGACAAATGGCACATAGCAAGAAAACAAATCGGATTTTGTATTTCGCTGGATATGGGGCAGGTCTTTTGGCCTGCCCTGTTTCCGGCTTACTTATATTCAGGAGGTCAATTTATGCGAAAGGCTATCCGGCGCGGCGATCTGTTCTATGCAGACCTGAACCCGGTGGTCGGCTCCGAACAGGGCGGCATTCGTCCTGTCCTTATTATCCAAAACAATGTGGGGAACCATTTCAGCCCTACCATCGTTGCGGCGGCCATCACCAGCAGGAAAGCCAAGAACAGCCTGCCGACACATATTCTGCTGGAAAATGTGCCGGGGCTTGCTCCCACCTCGCTATTGCTGTTGGAGCAACTGCGAACAATCGACCGAAAGCGGCTCCGTGGCTATATCGGGCAGATCAGCAAGGAAAAAATGCTGGAGGTGGATGTGGCACTGGCAATCAGCATTGGGTTGAACCCATAGGCATAGGATGGGTTCCCTTCTGAATAGGATGGTAAAGGCAGAAAGGAGGGGCCTGTTTGAAGATACCAACTTTGTCAGAACTGGACGCACTTTCCCAGGTGGACATCAAAACGGTTGATCCGGCACAGCTTATGGACATTCGGGAGGTCGCTGTCGATACGGACCTGCCGAAAGAGGAAAGGATTCTTGACTTTATCCGGCAGGTTCATAATCCATATTGCTTCCGTCACGGGAAAATCATAGTCAAAATCGGTTTTTCAGAATCGGCGGAGCATACCACCCTGGAAGAACAGTTTGAAAGCTATCTGCGTTCCCTTTAGGACTTTGACACGAATGGAACCGCAAAAATACCTGGACGCCGGTTCAATCCTGCGGTATAATAAGAGCGGACTAAATTTGCACTCCAATCGTTGTTGGGTCTAATCCAAAAATACGATTGGAGGCATTGCTATGAAAAAAATCACCGGTGAAGCTGTTTATAATGCCGACCTCTATCTTCGTCTTTCTGATGATGACGGAGATAAAATGGAAAGCAACAGCATCAAGAATCAGCGTGAGTTCATAACGGAATTTTTGAAATCAATGCCGGAAATCCGCATCCATGCCGAGAGGAAGGATGACGGATTTAGTGGCGTTGATTTTTTTCGTCCTGGGATTCAGGAAGTGTTGCAGGATGTACGCTCCGGTGTTGTCAACTGCGTAGTTGTAAAAGACCTCTCCCGTTTGGGCAGAAACTATATCGAAACCGGGAAAGTCTTACAGGAGTTTGCCGACCATGATGTGCGTTTCATCGCAATCAACGACGGCTATGATACCGCTAATTTACAGGGGCAGGCCAGCACGATTCTCCTGCCGATCAAGAATTTGATGAACGATTCATATAGCCGCGATATTTCGGTAAAAATCCGAAGCCACCTGGAAGTCAAGAAACGCAAGGGTGAGTTTGTGGGCGCGTTTGCGGCCTACGGCTATTTGAAGTCCCCGGATAACAAGAATAAATTGATTATCGACGACTATGCGGCTGCCGTTGTGCGGGATATTTTTCGCTGGAAGCTGGACGGAATGAGCCAGCAAGGGATCGCTGACCGCCTGAATGCGGACGGAGTTCTCTGCCCTGCGGAGTACAAACGATCTCTGGGCATGAAATATGTGTCCGGGTTTAAGCGTAACCCACGGTCACAATGGTCGGCGGTGGCCGTAGGGCGCATCCTGAAAAATCCCCTTTATATTGGGGTGATGGTGCAAGGCAAAACCGGACGCCCCAATTACAAAATCAAGAAGCTGCTGGATAAGCCGCAGGAAGAATGGATCAGCGTTACAGATACCCATGAGCCGATCATCAGCGAGGTGGATTTCAAGACCGTCAATGGCTTGCTGCAGGCAGACACCAGAATTGCCACGCAGCATAAAACTGTCTACCCATTTGCTGGCCTATTGTTCTGCGCAGATTGCAAGCAGAACATGATTCGCAAAACGGTTCCCGCCAATGGGAAGAAGTATTTCTATTACACCTGTTCCACCAACCGGGCCGACCGCAGGATGTGCAGTACCCACAGCATCAGTGAGGCGCTGCTGATAAATTCCGTTCGGGACAGCATTCATGCGTATCTTGAAACGGTTTTGAGTATTGAGAAAACCTTACAATTTATCGCCACCCTCCCGGCTGAAGATATGCAGGCCAAAAAGATTGACCGTCAGCTTGATAAGCTGAAAGCAGATTATGAGCAGACCATGCAGTTCAAAATGTCGGCTTACGAGAACTTTGTGGATCACCTGTTGAGTGAAGCGGAGTTTAAGCAGTATCAGCGGGTCTACACAGAAAAATGCGAAGCGATTGCGGCTGCTATCACAAGACGCCAGCAGGAATTGGATGCCATCAACAAGGCCGGGACTGCGCAAAACGAATGGATCACCCATTTCAAATCATTCCGTAATGTGGATGTGATGGAGCGCAAAAGTCTGGTGAAGATTATTGAACGCATTTATGTCCATGAAGGAAATCGTATTGAAGTTATCTTTAAGCATCAGAATGAATACCGGGCAACGATTCTTTATATCGAACAGCACATGAAGAATCGGGATGCACTGAACAAAAAGGAGGCGGTATAAATGGCAAGAGTAAGCCGGAGAAGCAAAATTGCTGCGGCGCAGACCGGCCAACTGCCGTCCCCTATGGCCGCCCAAATGAAAAAATCGCTGCGGGTCTACCGTGTCGCTGTCTATGTGCGGCTGTCCATTATGGATACCCGTGACCGGAAGGACAGCGAGAGCCTTCAAACACAGATAGATTACCTGTGTGCCTATATTGCGAGGCATCCCGACCTTGAATTATACGATTGTTACCGTGACAACGGAGAAACCGGAACCAATTTTGAACGGGCAGGATTTCAACGGATGATGGATGATGTAAAAGCTGGCCGGGTGGATTGTATCATCGTAAAAGACCTGTCCCGGTTTGGCCGTGACTTCCTGGAAACCGGAAACTTTTTGGAAAAGGTCCTGCCGTTTATGGGAGTTCGGTTTATCTCCATCAATGACAACTACGACAGCGTCCGGGCAGACAGTGGGGACGCCATGAGTGCAGCTCTGAAAAATCTGATGAACGACATTTATGCGAAGGACATTTCTCATAAGGTTTTTTCCGCATTGGACATCAAAAAACGGAACGGCGAATTTATCGGGAACTACGCAGCCTACGGCTATATGAAGTCACCCGAAGATAAGCACAAGCTGATTGTCGATCCGATAGCGGCGCCTGTGGTCCAGCGGATATTCCAGATGAAAAAGGATGGGATGAGCAATGCGGGGATTGCCCGAATATTGAGTGAAGAAAAGGTTCCAAACCCGAACCATCACCGCTATTTGCAGGGGATTATCTACACGATGCGCTATGCGCAGAATGACCCCTGGCAGACGCAGGCGGTAAAAAACATCCTTCAAAACCCGGTATATCTGGGTCACATGGCACAGGGCAAGAAAATCTCCAAGCTATATGCAGGCCAGCGTCAAAAGATAATTCTCTCGTCTGAATGGGTCATCGTTCCCAATACGCATGAAGCCATCATCTCGCAGGAATTGTTCGATGCCGTACAGGAGATTATGAAGGCACGACGGGACGAATATCACAGCCGCCTGGGGAAATATGCCCATTTCAACAGTGAGAATATTTTTGAAGGGCTTGTTGTTTGCGCCTGCTGTAAGCGCAACATGACCCGCTATAAGAGTGTTTATAACAAGGGGCGAAATGTTTCGTTCAACTTCATCTGCCCACGCCATGCGTCCCTTCTGGATATTGGTTGCCCCAACGCCGGAGGGCTTTCGGAGGATGAACTGAAAGCTGCGGTGTTTCATGTGATCCGTCTGCAAATCTCTCTGCTGGCAGATGTGGAGTCAATCATCAAAAAGGTAGAGAAATCGGCAGCCGTCCGAACTCACAGAGTGTCGATTGATAATGAAATCAATTCCGCCCAAGACCGCCAAAAACGGATCGACACCCTGCGCCAGAACCTTTTTGAGAGCTATGCGAGTGGTATCGTGTCACAGGCTGACTATCTGTTTGGGAAGAGCCGGTATGATGATGAGTATGCGTTGATCGAACGCCGTTTGGAACAGCTTGCGGACGAAAAGGCTCAACTGCCGGAAACAAACCCAAAACAGAACAAGTGGTTCGCTGCTTTTTCGAGGTTCCAAGGGGAAAAGGAACTGAGACGGGAAATGCTTCTGGCATTGGTTGAGAAGATTTATGTGAATGAGGACAAGCAGGTACATATTATCCTGAAATATCAGGACGAAATGAAAAAACTACTGTATAGGGGGTGTGAATATGGAGAGGGATTTTAAGCCTGCTATGGAATTGGTGATTGCTGTCTACATCAGGCTTTCCGCAGAGGATGGCGACTTGTCGGATGAAAAAAATGAGAGCAACAGTGTGGTCAACCAGCGGGCCTACATCCATCAGTATATCGCACAGCACCCCGAATTTTCAGGAGCGCGGATTCTGGAATTTTGTGATGATGGCTATTCTGGAACGAACATGGAGCGCCCCGCAGTCAAGCGCCTTTTGCGGCAGGTCAGGGATCGGAAAATCAACTGCATCATCGTCAAGGATATGTCCCGTTTTGGGCGTGACTACATCGTGGTAGGCGACTATCTGGAACAGATCTTTCCCTTCTTGGATGTCCGATTTATCGCAATCAATGATGGCTACGACAGCAAGGATCACAAATACGGCGCCGCAGGGTTGATTGATGTGTCGTTCCGCAATGTGATTTATGACCTGTATAGCAAGGAACTCTCGGAAAAGGTTCGCTCCACAAAGAAGCAGCTTGCGGAGAAAGGCTACTACCTTGCTCCATTTGCTTTCTTTGGCTATCAAAAATCGCCGGAAGATAAGCACACCCTGCTTGTGGATGAAGCTGCGGCAGCCACAGTCCGGCGGATATTTGATTTATTCATCAGTGGTTTGTCTACCCATGAGATAGCCCGGAAGTTCAATGTCGAAGGTGTTCTGACCCCTTTGCAGACCAAACGAACGCAATCTGTAACGCGGAAATGGAATTGTGTCGATCAGGACAGCAACTATTGGACTTCTGGAACGGTGCGAAAAATCCTCAATGATGAACGATATACCGGCAAGGCTGTCTATGGAAAGACCATGCGGAAAAAGGTAGGGTCCCATGATATAAAGCGTGTGGCGGAAAGTCAGTGGACGGTTGTTGATGGGGCAATCCCTACGATTATCTCAAAAGAACTTTTTGAAGCAGCAAAAGAACTGTCTGCATCATCTCATTCAGCGCCGCCTAAAGTAAGCAGCCGAATATTTTACCGAAAGGTCCGCTGTGGTCATTGCCGGTTGGCAATGACACGCATGGAGGGAACAAATCCATATTATATCTGTCAGACTTACCGAAGAAAACCGGACATTGGATGCCCGCAGGATAAAATGAGCGAAAAGGAATTGGAACAGGCCGTGCTTGCTTCCATTCGTGCGATGGCACAGTTTCTCCGAAAGGCAGAGAAAGCACGGCAGCGGCAATCTGATAAGGCTGATCGGTACAATCAGAGGATTGAGCAAAAAATACTGGCACATGAAAACTCCATTAAAATGCGCCAGCAGGAGAAAATGAGTGCGTTTGAAAATATGGTATCTGGCTTATGTGATGAACCAGAATATAAACGCAGATGCAAGCAGTGCGATGAACATATCGGGCGCCTTGAACAGAAAATCAGAGAATTACAGAGCGAAAAGCGGCAGTTGCCGGACGAAAAATCCCCGGCCGAAAGTGTTCTGCCATATACCAATGTAAGAACACTGACACGAGAACTGGTGGATTTGCTGATCCAGCATATTTACATTTACAGTGACACCTCTATTGAGATCGTTTGGAAATTTCAGGACGAGTACAAACGGTTGCTGGCAGAACTGAAATCGAAGGCGGACACGACGAATGAATCGTAAGTGTTTCTGGCTGTATGGCCGCGTTGCTTCGCTGGACAGCCATGCTTTAGAAATCCAGATGGAGAGCCTGCGCCGTTTTGCAGAAAAGCGGAAGCTGAATGTTGTCGGCCAGTCGCAGGATGAACAAAGTGGCCTGACCTTTGACCGGCCTGGGATCATGCAGTTTCTTGATTCCGTAAGGGCAAGAAAGGTAGATGCACTTTTGGTAAAAGACCTGTCCCGGCTGGGCAAGGATTACATCCAGGTTGGAAGATTCCTTGATGACCTGAACCGTTCAGGTATAGAAGTGTTTGAAACCGCAACGCTGATTACAAGCGGGATTTAAGGGTGAAAGGTAGCGAAAAGTGTAAATAATCCCTTAATTTTTTTAGTTTCATCTTGACATTAGGAGACGACGGTTTTTCCGGCGCGAACTTCCAGCGGCCCGGATTTCAAGCCATGCTTGCGGACATTGAAGCCGGGAAAGTGGGTACGGTCATCGTCAAGGACATGAGCCGGTTAGGGCGAAACTACTTGCAGGTAGGGTTTTACACGGAAATGCTGTTCCCTCAAAAGGGTGTGCGTTTTATCGCTGTCAACGATAATGTGGACAGTGCCAGCGAGGGCATGGACAACGATTTTACCCCGCTGCGAAATCTGTTCAATGAATGGCTGGTGAGAGATACGAGCAAGAAAATCAAGGCAGTGAAAAAGTCAAAAGGCATGAGCGGCAAGCCTGTTACCAGCAAGCCGGTTTACGGCTATGTGATGGACGAGGACGAGAATTTTATTATAGACGAGGAAGCCGCCCCGGTGGTGCAGCAGATTTACCAGCTTTGCCTTGCCGGGAACGGCCCGACCAAGATTGCCCGTATGCTGACGGAGCAGCAAATCCCCACGCCGGGGACGCTGGAATATCAGCGGACAGGCAGCACCCGCCGTTATCACCCAGGCTATGAGTGCAAATGGGCGACCAACACCGTCGTTCATATCCTCGAAAACCGAGAGTACACCGGATGTCTGGTGAACTTCAAAACGGAAAAGCCTTCTTATAAGGTCAAGCACAGCATAGAGAACCCCGTCGAGAAGCAGGCCATTTTCGAGAACCACCATGAGCCGATCATCGACAAGGAAACATGGGAACGGGTGCAGGAGTTACGCAAACAGCGCAAACGCCCGAACCGCTACGATGAAGTGGGGCTGTTCTCCGGGATTTTGTTCTGCGCCGACTGCGGCCATGTGCTGTATCAGCAGCGGTATCAGAACAAAGACCGCAAACAGGACTGCTACATCTGCGGCAGCTACAAGAAGCGCACCCGCAACTGTACGGCGCACTTTATCCGCACCGATCTGTTGACCGCTGGTGTCCTGGCAAATCTCCGGCAAGTGACCGAATACGCAGCCAAGCATGAGAGCCGGTTTGTGAAACTACTTGTCCAGCAGAACGAGATCGGCGGCAAGCGAAAGACCGCCGCAGCCATCAAGCAGCTTGAACAGGCGCAGGAACGCATTTCTGAAATCAGCCGCATTATCAAGCGGCTGTATGAGGACAATGTAAACGGCAAAATCAGCGATGAGCGTTTCATGGAACTGTCGGCTGACTACGAAGCCGAGCAAGCGGAGCTGAAAAAGAGAGCCGCCGCCCTGCAAGCCGAACTGGACAAGTCACAGGCAGCTACCGTCAACGCCGAGAAATTTATGGGCATTGTCCGCAAGCACCTTGCCTTTGAAGAACTGACCCCCACTCTCTTGCGGGAAATGATCGAGAAAATTGTGGTGCATGAGTGCAGCTATGATGAGAACGGCACCCGCAGGCAGGACATTGAGATTTATTACAGCTTTGTCGGCAAGATTGACTTGCCCGAATAACCGCCCGACCTATCCGACACAATGGCCAAGTGTCGGATAGGAACGGCAAAATTTTTTGCACTTCTATTGCTTCTTTATCACACATAAGCAAAGTCCCAGGGTGTCAAGCAGGTTATGGCTAATTAGATGTAAATAAAAGCGGAAAGGAAAAGCACAATCCAGACGGAACCGGCGAGCCGTCAAGAAATATTGCGAGTTAGCAAGAAAACTGCTATAATGGGAAGCACGAACCCCAGCACTGGGAGAAAGGCAGGACGATAAATGCACATAAGCTATCAACCGCTTTGGAATACATTGAAAGAGCGGAACATGAGAAAAGAGGACTTGCGGCTTGCCGCAGGACTCACCACAAACCAGATTGCCAATATGGGAAAGGGATTGCATATCAGCATGGAAACCCTGCTTCGTATCTGCGGGGCGTTGGATTGTGATATTTCAGATGTGATTGAACTGGAACGAGAAAAATCTTCTTCTGGTGAAGCAGAAGATAGAATCAAAAAGTCGAAAATTCCTTGCTGAAGAATAGCAATATTCCAACATTGAAAATATAACAAAGTTAGGACGTGGAGGATAAATGTACAAAGTATTTTCATTTACAAACACCGATGAAGCTGCTCCTTATATGGATAAAAAGATTCTTCGGTATATTGATGAACAGATTACGGACAGTTTTGAGTGTTTTAAGGACTGCGATATCCTTGCATTTGACTGGTACGATGTTCAGAGTGAAAAAAAAGAGGATTTTAAGATGCTCTTATATCTGGACGGAAAGGATTTGCTGGTATTTTGTGAAACCTCTGAGGCAGAAGAAAAAGCAAATATGATTCTGCATACGATGACAGGGGAAGAAGGAGCAACAAATGAGCGGCTTTTCTACCATTTTTTTTCGTTACTGCTGAAAGGAGACATGGATTTTTTGAATAATCTTGAGGAAGAAATCAGCAATAATGAAGACAAGGTGCTGTCCGGCGACAAGGCATCCTATTTGAAATACATTACTGCATGGAGGCAGGAACTGTTGCGCCTGAAACGCTACTATGAGCAGCTTAATTTCATTTTTGATGAAATGACCGTGAATGACAACCAACTATTTAGCGAAGACGGAGTCCGCAGATTGATGACTTTGAGGAATAGAACGGACCGTTACCTGAGTGCCGTTAAGAATTTGCAGGAAATGGTGTCCCAGCTCCGGGAAGCATATCAATCCCAGCTGGCGATTGAGCAGAATGATCTGATGAAAATTTTTACAGTGGTGACAGTAATATTTCTCCCGCTTTCGCTTCTGGCAGGGTGGTACGGGATGAATTTTTCACATATACCGGAACTCAAATGGAAATATGGATATCCATTGGTAATTCTGGTGAGCATTGTGACAGTCGCAGCGTTAATTTGGAAATTCAAAAAGAAAAAATGGTTATGATTCGCTTTTTAAGAGGACACAAAAAGTTCACAAAAAAATTAGCACTCACCATTGACAAATGCTAACAAGCGTGCTATAACACAGATAGAACAAAGGAAAGGGAAACGGAACAGATGAGAGGTTCCGATTTCTTCCCAAGTATTCTTGGTTCTGATTGACAATTCGGTTTTAACATTAAAAAAGGAGCGATGACTTATGATGTTACCTAGTGTTTTTGGTGAAAACTTATTTGATGATGTTTTTGATGATTTTTGGGGGTTCCCGTCATTTGATGATAAAGCAATGCGTAAAGCAGAGCGGAAGTTATACGGGCACCATGCAGCAAAAATGATGAAGACGGATGTGCAGGAGCACGATGACCATTATGAGGTGGATATTGACCTGCCTGGTTTCAAGAAGGATGAGATTACTCTGGAACTGAAGGACGGCTATCTGGTAATCAGCGCCGCAAAGGGCCTTGACAAGGATGAGAAGGAAAAAGAAACAGGCAAATTTGTACGTCAGGAACGTTATGCAGGCAGTATGAGCCGTTCTTTCTACATCGGCGAGAATGTGAAAGAGGACGATATCCATGCAAAATATGAAAGCGGGGTATTGAAGATTAACATTCCAAAAGAAGAAGCGAAAGAACCGGAAGCTGAAAAAAAGAAATACATTGCCATCGAGGGATAACGGCACCTCTTAACATAGAATAAAAGGATATTGCCCGGAGCGGGAAGCTGTGAAGTTGCCCGTTCTGGGCTTTTCTATATCATTTAAACAAAAAACAATTCAGCCAGCCGGAACCGGCTGGCTGTCCTACTGTTCATTATGCTCCAACACCGCTTTTATCATAGCAACGGCAAGCTCCTGTTTGCTGGGCGACACGTCTTTCCAGAGTGCTTCCAGCTCCTTGATTTTGCTGATTTCGTTTTCTTCCAATTCATCTTGAAGCAGATAATCAGGGGAAATCCGCAGGGAGTTACAAATATCTATGAATACCGGCAGACTGGGCATTTTCACACCGCCCTCAATCTGGCGAAGATACGTTGCGTTGATATTGCATAATTCCGAGAGCTTGTCTGCGGTAAAGCCCCGGTCTTTTCGTACCTCATTGATACGCTTTCCTAATCCTTTTCTCTCCATTGCCACCACCCGTTTGTTAGCTGTCAGTTATTATTTTGTACACCATAAGCCTATAATATGATTGTCATTTATCATAGATTCTGTTAGACTATGTTATATTAGCTAATAGCTAAACGGAGGGCATGAGATGAAAAGAATGTGGGAAAAAGTAAAGGAAACATGGCGGGAATTTTGGTTCGTTTATGAGGACGAGGAAGATTCCACACAACACCTAAGCCGGTCAGATAAGCAAAGTATCTGGTGCGGCTCATTTCTTATGTGTGCGTTCACGGCGGTTCTATGTATGGCTGGAATTGCAATCGGGAATATCCGTAACAACCGCCAGTATGAGCAGGACGTGGAAGAAACACTAAATATGATAGCAACCTACTTTGCCACCGCCACCGAGGACGAGTATGACGAGATAGCCCAGACTATCCGCCATGATTTGGTATTCAGTGAATACGGCAGGGATATGGAGAATTTGATACAGTACATTCCGAACACGTCCGAGAGCTGCCCCACCTGCCAGGAAAGCTATCCGGCACAGGCATTTCTTGTTTGTGTCAATACAGGAGAAACCTATTCCCTTGACGTGTATCACACAGACGAAAGCCCGGATGATGAATACGGCGGTATGCGCCTGTCCTTTGGTTATGATGAAATCAGCGAAGCGAGTATTCATGTAACATCATATCCGGGAGAACAAGACGGCTATGCAGAGATTTTCCGGGGGCGGCGGATTGTCAGCGCCCACAAGATGAAGTCTGTTTTTTGTGACGATTGTATCAGGGAGATTCTAAACACGATTGACGGGCAGCTATTGGAGGAAGTTGTTCTTTTTGACGCAGAACAAAAAGCCTTTTATCCGGTCAAGGACGAGGAAACGCTTCAAATCGGAAGCTATGGGCTGGCTGTCAGCTATGACAGCGGGGATTTCAGGATTGATATAGAATATGTCAGCGAATAAAGGCGCTGCCGTTGCAGGAACCGCAATTCCAACAACGGCAGTTTTTATTTTCTCCTGCGCCGGAAATTCAAAGGATTGTTTTTAATGACCGGCGATTTTGCCAGCACTTTTTTCAAGACTTTCTGCTCATCAGGGGGCAGCTTGTCAAAGTCGATACCCAGCATATTTAAAATGACTTTCCAGATTTTTGTCAGGTGGTCGCCGGGGAATTTCAGGGCGTTTTGAATATCTTGCGCCATTTTCTTTGCGAGGGAGAAATCCGGCGTGCTGTCAATGTCGTGTTCATGGGCTTTCCGTATATCGTGGAGAATGGAATCCCATGTTTTATGCGTTATATGGCAGAAAAAATCTTCTTCCTCTAATTGGGCGGCAAGAAGCGTTTCCGAATATAAATCCCCGTCCACATAGCGGTGCTTCTGAATGAGGGCAAGCCGCTGTTCTTCCAGCCCTTCGTTCATATCCCGGAAGCGGGCGGTCGCATGACCGTCTATGTAAATTTCCGTATCGGTCATCAGCCGCTCAAACTTTCCGTGGGTGATAATCTCACAGAGCAGACGGTTATTGATTTTGCCGCTTTTCAAAAGCTCCACTGTTTCATCATTCAGGTGCAGCTCCATTAAGGGCGTGTTTACCTGCTCCCTGTTTTCTGTCCGGCACAGCAGGTAATCAAGGGACACCCCGTAGAAGTCCGCCAGAATAACGAGGTTGCCATGATTGATTTCTTTGTAATCGTCCGCTTCATAGCTGCCAAGGGCAGACTTTGAAATGCCGGTCAGGTTTGATAGTTCTTCCAGCTTCAGCTTTCTCTCTGTGCGTAAATCCTTTAGCCGTTCCTGTATGCTAAGGCGTGATTTCATAGGCGAATGGCTCCTTTCCGGCGGCTCCCCCGCCGCTCTCTAAAGATTATACCACACCATTTCCGAGAACGTGGAAATTTTCGATTTTCAGCTGGATTTCCTACTTTATGGATATACGGAGCAGGGTACAAAAATGTTCTATCATACAAGTAGTTCATCGGTGAATCAATTCAACCGAATGACCGGCTTGTGTGGGATATGCGCCCCGGAGATGTAGCGCCGTGACCTGCGGCAGGGAAATGGAGGAACCCTGACCGCAGCGAGCGTACCAAGGGGAGCGAAACGCCGCCGTGAGAATCGGGGGCAGGAACGACACCGGGGAGAACCGGCAAAATGGACACCAAAACGATACCAAAAACCAACAATCGGGCAAGGTATAGCCTACCCTGCCCGTAATACCACGGGGGATTTTCGGGCGGCTCTATGGCTTGAATTTCCCTGAAAATCGCCCCGAAATGCAACACAAAAATCTGCTATCCGTCCACCGGCGGCTGTTACCGCCAGCATGGGCGGATTTTTCATTAAGGAGGCACTATGCCGAGAATGTCAAAGAAGTTGAAGAAAGAGCTTGCTTTCTTCTTAAACGAGCGTGGACGCAGGAGCTACAACGAGCTTTGCCGGAAATGCCAGCATGATTGCAAGCAGAGCTTCCGGGCGGTCATTGTGGCTTGCCCCCGCTATCTTTCCAAACGCTCAAAACAGAAAAAGGAGGACACCAACTGAATGGAATATGAATTTATGACGATTGACACACCCCTGCCGCCCAGTATGCCTCTGCCGAGAGCCATGCTGCGGCTCCCGATCAGCAGCACCGCAAAAATCATGTACGCCCGTATGCTGGACGATGTTCTGGCAAATGGCATAGAGGACATGAACGGGATTTTATTTATCTGTTTCCCGATTGTGGAATTGTCGGCGGCGCTCTCCCGCAGCACCATGACCGTGAAGCGTTCCTTAAACGAGCTGGAAGCTGCCGGACTGATTGTGCGGGTGCGTCAAGGCTTTGGGGAGCCGAACAAGATATATGTACTCATTCCCAGAACGGAGGGCTGACGCTATGAGTGAAAAGCTGGAAAAACTCAATCAGGAAATAGAGAAAACCGAAGCAAAGTTGCGGAGGGCGCAGCATGAGGAAAAGATTCTGGAACACCAGATAAAGACGCTGACCCGAAAAGAGCGGACGCACCGGCTCTGTACCAGAGGGGCGGAGTTGGAAAGATACCTGCCCCACCCGGAGCTTTTGCCGGAGGAACAGGTCAAACTGTTCTTGAAGCTGCTCTTTCATCGGGACAGCACCCGGCAGCTCATAGAACAGATATTTGCCGGAACCGGCACAGAAAAGGAGGACACGGAATGAATGTGAAATTTTCAAAGGACGAGCTGGCTATGGTTTACCAGTACGCCGCCGCCACGAAACAGGAAACTCTTGCCGGACTTCGGGAAATCGTGCCGGTCATTCGTGACAGGCAGGCGAGGGAGATTGTGGAAAGCACAATCCGAAAGCTGGACGCTATCCCGGAGCCGGAGTGCCGCCGCTTTATCGCTGACACCAGACAGCGGTTTATCCAGAAGCGGGACAATTCAATCCGGCGCAGGCTGGCGGAAGCAAAGGCGCAGACGAGGGAGAAAACGCCCCATTCCAAGAGAAAAGAGCCAGACCGGGAACGGTCATAATAGCTTCCAGAGCGGTAAGCGTGGCTTCCCCCTCTGAAAGAGGGCGCAATTATACACCACTTCGGGAAGTGGTGCATTGCGCCCTGCCGGAGGCGTCCTGCGGACAGCAGATGATTTCCGTAGATTTTCAATCTGCTCCAATCATCACAGGGGAAGTTACCCTTCCCCTGCGCTGGCTTACGCCAGCTACCCCTTTGTGGACTTGCCGCCCGGAATTATCTTGCGTTGCAAGTTGTTTCCATCTGACAAGTTTGCTGAAATTCGGCTATACTTTTTTTATGAGATAGCGTATAATGGAGCCGGTGACAAATCGGAGTTTGGAGGTGAGAATATGACAGCGCATATGAGATTAAGATAACACCGCGGGTTATGTTGCGGTGAATCCGTATTGCATAGCTCGCTTATTGGGCAAGTAATATAATAACGGAGGGAATAATGAATAAAATACTTAGATTTAGTGACAGTGAAAAAGTTTTTCAATGTCCTATATGTAAAACAGATTTAAAATTGAAACAAAAAAGTTTATTTTGTTCTAATCATCATTGTTTCGATATTTCAAAAACGGGTTATGTGAACTTTGCTGTAGGAACAAAATCTTCAAAACATTATAGCAGAGAGACTTTTCAAATTAGGCGGGAGGTTTTAGAAAAAGGCTATTATTCACATATCCTGAATGAAGTGGTGCAGCTTATAAAAAGCTTTAGCAGCATTGATACAATACTTGATATTGGCTGCGGTGAAGGATATTATTCAAAGCAGATAAAAGAAGTATCAGGTGATAAAGAAATTATTGCATTTGATATTTCTAAAGATGCTGTTCAGCTTGCAGCAAAAAGTGATTTCAGTAATTCTATCAAATGGTTTGTGGGAAATTTGGAAGAAATGCCCATAAAAGACAAAAGGATAGATTGCATATTAGATATTTTTACTCCTGCTAACTATTCCGAATTTAACAGAGTTTTGAAAGAAGGCGGTTATGTAATTAAGGTAATTCCGGGAAATGCTCATCTTAAGGAGCTTCGAGAGACGGCAAAAGAACAATTGAAAAGCAATCAATATTCTAATGCGGCTGTCGTAGATTATTTCCAAAAGAAGTATTCCGTTGTTTATCACAAGAAAGTTTCAGCAACGTATACAATGACATCCGAGGAAATAAAAACCTTTGCGGATATGACTCCACTACTGTTTTGTGTAAATAAAGATGGAATAGATTTAAAAAAAACAAAAGAAATCACTATTGATGCAGAGATATTTGCAGGGAAATTATAAATTCAATTTCAATTTGTCGAATTGACAAACTATTAAAAAATTAAATAACCCGCCGCCCATCAACGGCACACCCAAGCAGGAAATCTGAAAAGGTATCCTGCTATTTTTTTGCCCCGAATCCGGGAGAAAGGAGGACGTACTCTTGCCATGCCCGCATTGTAAAATCACCATCATCAAGCGGAGCAACAATGAATCCGCTGTTTCTGCCGCCGCCTACCAGAGCGGCGAGAAGCTGTTCTCTGAATATGACCAGGAACAGAAATACTATCCCTACAAGAACGAAGTCACCCACAAAGAAATCATGCTCCCGCCCCATGTGCCGCCGGAGTTTGCAGACCGCAATACTTTATGGAACTCAGCCGAAGCGCAGGAAAAACAATGGAACTCCCAGCTTGCCCGGAGATTCGTGCTTGCCATCCCAAGGGAAATCCCGCCGGGACAGTACGCCGACCTTATCCGTGACTACTGCCGGGAGTTTTTTGTTTCCAAAGGCATGATTGCCGACTTTGCCATCCATGACAAGGGGGACGGCAACCCACACGCCCATATCCTGCTCACCATGCGGGCGATGGACGAAAAAGGCAAATGGCTCCCCAAGAGCCGTAAAGTGTACGACCTTGACAAGAACGGGGAGCGCATCCGGCTTGCGTCCGGCAGATGGAAAAGCCATAAGGAGAACACAGTAGACTGGAACAACCGGAAGTACGCCGAAATCTGGCGGCAGGGATGGGCGGACACGGCCAACCGCTATCTGGAAGCCAATGACCGCCCGGAACGGCTTGACCTGCGCTCCTATGCCCGACAGGGGATTGACCAAATCCCTACCGTCCACATGGGAGCGGCCGCCTGCCAGATGGAGAAGAAAGGAATCCAGACCAACATCGGCAATCTGAACCGGGACATCAAAACCGCCAACCGGCTCATGCAGTCCATCCGGCAGATGGTACGGAGCCTAAAGGGATGGCTGTCTGACTTAAAAGAGAAAAAGGCTGTATTACTGGAAGCATTGGAGCAGGCGAAGGAGCCGACACTCCCGGAACTGTTATTCCGGTATCTGGAACAGCGGAGTGGGGAACGTGCCGACTGGACTTCCAGAGGGAAGCTGAAAGGAACCGTTGCCGATTACAATAAAGTGCAGGCGGCGATGGACTTCCTGCGGAAAAAGGGAATCTCCACCGTGGAGAGCCTTGACACCCGGCTGGATGAAATCGGCCAGACCGCTGTTTCCGTCATGGGGAGCATGAAAAAAAGCGAGAAGCGGATAAAAGCCATCAATACCATGCTCTCCTACATTGACAAATACGAAGCCGCCAAGCCAGTCCATGCGGAGTATGCCGCCATCGGCTGGAAGAAGAAAAAGGAGAAGTTTGCGGAGAGCCACCGGGAGGAACTGGACGCTTATAATGCCGCCATCCGGTATTTGAAAGCCAACCTGAAAGGCAATTCCTACTCCCGCAAAGATTTGGAAGCGGAACGGGAACAGCTTGCCGCCGCCCTGCCCGGACAAAAGAAGGAACTGGAAGCGGTTCAGGCAGATGTGAAGGTGCTGCGTGACGTGCGCCACTGGCTGAATCAGGTTTTGCCATCCGAGCAGTACCGCCAGACCGCCGAGCCGGGGAAGAAACCATCCGTACAGGAGAGCCTGAAAGGGCGGCAGGAACGCATCCGGCAGGAGCAGGCAGGGAAACAGAAGCCGCCCCGGACACAGAAGCCGCCCCGGACACAGAAACAACAGAATATGGAACTTTAAACAGGCACTTGTTTTGTGATTTGAAATCGCTGGCAGGTGCCTTTTTCATTATCAGGAGGGAACGCCTATTGAACGTATTTGAAGCCGTGAAGCAGTCCGTCACCACAAGGCAGGCTGCGGAGCGTTATGGAATCAAAGTAAACCGGAACGGGATGTGCGTCTGCCCGTTCCACAACGATAAGAACCCAAGCATGAAGGTTGACCGCCGCTTTTACTGTTTCGGCTGCGGAGCCACCGGGGACGTGATAGATTTTGTTTCCCGGCTCCATGGTATCAGCAGCAAAGAAGCCGCCCTTATGCTGGCACAGGACTTCTCTATCCCTTATGAGGATGGGAGGAACGGCAAAAAGCAGCCCATAAGGCCACGCTTGCGAAAAGAAACGGAGGAACAGAAATTCAGGCACATGGAGCGGCACTGCTTCCGGGTGCTGTCCGACTATTACCATCTCCTGCGCCGCTGGAAGGAGGAATACGCCCCACGCCAGCCGGATGAAGCGTGGAACCCCCGGTTTGTGGAAGCCCTGCAGAACATGAGCCGGGTGGAATACCTGATGGACGTGCTTCTCTCCGGGGACATTCAGGAGCGGGCAGCCCTTATCACAGGACACGGAAAGGAAGTGAGGAACCTTGAAAGACGGATGGCAGAATTTACCGCCCCAGATACGGCAGGAAACAGCGAACATGGCAGACAGCGCAGAGCCGCCCCGGAGCGTTGAGGAAGTGAAGGCCATGCTGGAAACCACCGAAAAAGGCGGCTTCCGCAACAGCATGAGCAACTGCCTGACCGTGTTCCAGTGCGACCCGCTCCTTTCCGGGGCGGTTGCCTACAACCTGCTGACCGACCGCACCGATATTTTAAAGCCAATCGGCTACAAAAGAACTGCCGGAAGCCCCATGACCGACACGGACATGAAATATATCCGGCTGTATCTGGAAAAGACCTATGGCCTGACAAGCGAGAAAAAGATACAGGACGCCGCCGCCCTTGCCGCCGATGAGAACAGCTACCACCCTGTCCGGGATTATTTAAACGGCCTGACATGGGACGGAACCGAACGGATACGCTCCTGCCTGCGTCACTTTCTGGGAGCCGGTGAGGACGAGTATACTTTCCAATCCCTGCGCCTGTTTTTGTTGGGAGCCATCCACCGGGCATTTTCCCCCGGCTGCAAGTTTGAAGTCATGCTCTGTCTGGTGGGCGGGCAGGGAGCCGGGAAGTCCACCTTCTTCCGCCTGCTGGCAGTCAAAGACGAGTGGTTCTCCGATGACCTGCGGAAGCTGGACGATGACAACGTATACCGCAAACTCCAAGGCCACTGGATAATCGAGATGTCGGAGATGATTGCCACCGCAAACGCCAGGAGCATAGAGGAAATCAAGTCATTTTTGAGCCGCCAGAAGGAAGTCTACAAGATACCCTATGAAACCCACCCGGCAGACCGTCCAAGGCAGTGCGTGTTCGGCGGGACATCCAATGCCCTTGACTTCCTGCCCCTTGACCGTTCAGGAAACCGCCGCTTCATTCCTATACAGGTATGCCCGGAACAGGCGGAAACACACATTTTAGAGGACGAAGCCGCTTCCAGAGCCTATCTGAATCAGGTATGGGCGGAAGCGATGGAGATTTACAGGAGCGGCAGGTGGAAGCTGACATTCAGCCCGGAAATGGTGCGCCATTTAAAGGAACACCAGCGGGACTTCATGCCGGAGGACACCAAGGCCGGTATGATACAGGCTTTCCTTGACAGCTACCCCGGCGATACCGTCTGCTCCAAACAGCTTTACAAAGAAGCCCTGAACCATGACTTTGACGAGCCGAAACAATGGGAGATACGGGAAATCAACGAGATAATGAACCAGTGCATCACTGGCTGGAATTATTTCTCCAACCCCCGGATGTTTGCCGGGTACGGCAGGCAGAAAGGATGGGAACGGGAAAACGCACGGACAGAACCGGCAACGGACAGCGGCAACGGGACGGAAAAAATCCCGGAAGGATTTACGCCGGTGCCGGAACAGATGGAGCTTCCATTCTGAAAAAATCCGGGCAGGGACAGCCCGTTGCACACTCCGTTGCTATCCCGTTGCCGACCCGGTTGCCGGGAAAAATCCCGTAACTGCGGGCTTTTCTCCCCTTTAACAACCAAAGCAACAGAAAAATAAAAGAAAAAGTATAAAATAACCCAACTGCCAGACAAGGATTAGCTCCAAGGTTTTTTGAAGCCCGTTGCCGGACTTCGTTGCCGCTATCCCCTGTCTGGCTTATTTCATGTATGGAGGACAACTGCCTATGGCGAAAAATAAAACAGAGATTCATGTCACCACAGTATTTGACGGCGAACTGGACGCTACGGACGTTTTCGTGAGCCTTATCGCACAGAAACACACCAGAAAAACAGATAAAGAATATCTTGCTAAAACGCAAGAAATGAGATATAATAAAGACGAGGTTCAAAGTGACCGTGTTCCGTCTGGATTGTGTGGGTAAACGGTTATGATGAACGGATTAGATTATGACGTGATTGGCACGGCGCTTGCCGGGGGATTCCGGGCAGCTATCTATTGCAGGCTCTCGAAAGACGATGACCTTCAGGGCGAGAGTGCCAGCATCGCAAACCAGCGGGATATGCTGGAAAAGTTCTGTGAAAAGCAGGGATGGGAGGTTGCGGCAGTCTATCAGGACGACGGCTTCACCGGCCTGAACATGGAACGCCCCGACCTGAAACGGATGTTGAAGGCCATTGAGCGGAAGCAGATAAACCTTGTCATTACGAAAGATTTATCAAGGTTAGGGCGGAACTACTTGCAGACCGGGCAGCTTATCGAGGACTTCTTCCCAAGGAACGGCGTGCGCTATATCGCCATGAATGACGGTATCGACACCATGCGGGACAACAACGACATTGCGCCCTTCAAAAATATCCTGAATGAGATGTACAGCAAGGATATTTCCAAGAAAGTCCATTCTTCCTATGTGCTGAAAGCCCAGAAAGGCCAGTTCACCGGCTGCCTTGCCCCCTTCGGCTACAAAAAAGACCCGGAGGACAGGAACCGCCTGCTGGTAGACGAGGAAACCGCCCCGGTTGTCCGGCTGATTTTCGGGTATGCGCTGGACGGGCACGGCCCCAACTACATCCGGCGCAGGCTGGAGGAAGAAAAGCACCCCTGCCCCACATGGTGGAACCGGCAGCGTGGGCACAGGAACATCCGCACCAAATGGGAGAAGAAAGACCCGGAGAATGGGCGGTACATCTGGGATTTTACAGTGATTAAGGAAATCCTGATGAACCCCGTCTACACCGGCGCAATCGCTTCCCAAAAGACCGAGTACCGCTTTAAAATCGGCACTATCCGGGACAAGAAGCCGGAGGACTGGATTGTGGTGGAAGGGACGCATGAGCCGCTGGTGGACAAAAAGAGTTTTGCCATCGTGCAGGAGAAGCTGAAATCCCGCCAGCGGCCGGGGCAGTCCGGGGAGCCGAGCCTGTTTGCCGGACTTCTCAAATGTGGTGAGTGCGGAAAGTCCCTGACTGTCCGCTACACCAATGCCAAGCACCCCCAGAGGATTTATTCCTGCAAGACTTACAATGCCTTTGGGAAACAGCACTGCACCCAGCACCGGATTGATTATGACACGCTCTATGCCCTTGTGCTGAATAAAATCCGGGAGTGCGCCGCCGCTGCCCTGACCGACAGTGAAGCGGTGGCCGGGCGGCTGACCGACACCTGCGAAGCCGAGCAGAAAGGCCAGAGGGAAGCGATGGAGCGCACCCTTGCCAAAGACGAGGAACGGATTGAAGTGTTGGAAAAGATGGTGCTGCGGCTCTATGAGGACATGGTTGCCGGACGAATCACAGACGCAAACTTCAATCTCCTGCTGGAAAAGACGCAGAAGGAACAGGCGGAATTAAAGGCAAAAGTCGAGAAAGGCAGGAAGCACCTTGCCGATGAAATCCGGCTTGCCGTGGACGCAAGGCAGTGGGTGGAATCCATACAGGAATACCGGGACATCACCGAACTGGACGCTTCCACCTTAAACCGCCTGATTAAAGAAATCGTTGTCCATGAAACCATAGGCAGCGATAAGACAAGACACATTTCTATCGAAATTCATTTTAATCTCAAACCCATACCGGAAGTGGAGCAGGTCACAGGCTGACCGCTCCCCGCTCCGGGGAGGTTCTTTAAAAACTCCATATATATTTCTTGACGTGCCGCCGCCCGCCAGAAAGCTGTATTGTTCCTACTAATTGGGGATAACACAGCTCATGGCCGGTGGCGGTGTCATGCTGCTTGGCTTGAAGGTTGTGCCTCTGCTTTCTTCCCTGATCTCCGTTTAATCGGCACGGGTAGCGGCTTATGCAAAGCATAATCGACGCCATTGAACAGTGGCTGAAAGACTTCTTAATCGGAGCCATCACTGGCAATCTGTCGAATATGTTTAGCGATGTGAACACAAAAGTCGCCACGATAGCAACTGAGGTGGGAAAGACGCCGGAAACATGGAACTCCGACGTCTTTTCTATTATCTTATCGCTATCCCGGAACGTGGTTGTGCCCTTAGCGGGGCTTGTAATAGCCGCCGTCCTGACGTATGAGCTGATTTCAATGATTATCGACAAGAACAATATGCACGAAGTCGATACCTTTGATTTTTTCAAGTGGGCTTTCAAGTCAGCAGCGGCGGCAATCATCGTTAATCATACCTTTGATTTCATCATAGCGATTTTCGATGTCGCACAGACCATGGTGCAAAGGAGCGCTGGTGTCATCAACACCAACGCCAGCATTGATATTTCCACAGCGATAGCGGATATTACCACCCAGCTCCAGGCAATGGAGCTGGGTGATCTGTTCGCACTCATGCTGGAAACCTGGATTGTATCCTTTGCCATGAAAGCCATGGGCCTGATTATCACGGTCATTCTCTATGGCCGTATGATTGAAATCTATATCTATGCCAGTGTTGGCCCGGTGCCGTTTGCCACATTTATGAACCGTGAATGGGGCAACATCGGAACGAACTATGTGCGTGGGCTTGTCGCTCTCGGCTTGCAGGGCTTTCTCATTATGATCTGTTTGGGAATTTACGCTGTACTGGTCAACGCATTAACGCTGGGCGGAGATTTGCACTCAGCCATTTGGAGCTGCGCCGCATACACGGTGCTATTGTGTTTCAGTTTGTTTAAGACCGGCTCCGTGGCAAAGAGTATCCTGAACGCCCACTAATCTGAGAAATAGGAGGTTTGAAATTGGCCTATGTAACCATAACTAAGGATTTGACCGAAGTGAAGGATAAAGTAGCCTTTGGCATGACGAAACGCCAGATCATCTGCTTTTCCCTGGCCGGAGTGACCGGTGTGGGCGCATACTTTTTGCTGCGCCAGCCTTTGGGCAACGACATAGCGCTCCTTATGCTGATTGCCCTGGCTGCGCCATTCATGCTCTTTGGTCTGTATGAGAAGAACGGCCAGCCTTTGGAGAAAATCCTGAAGAATATCATTCGTGTCCGTCTGATTGTACCGGCAGCCAGACCGTACCGGACACAGAATCGCTTTGCTGCTTTGGAGCGGCAGGAACGCTATGAAAAGGAGGTAGAACAACTTGTTTCCATTCCGAACAAAACCACTGGCAAGAACAGCCGTGGGCTGGGAACATCTGGTGATCCGTCCCGACACCAAGCTGACACCTGCGGACAAAAAGCGGGTCGAAAAGGCAATCCGCAGGGCAAAAAAAGAAGGTAAGATTGCCCTGACAGCCCAGCAGACCATTCCCTACGAAGAAATGTACCAGGATGGCATCTGCCGCATCACGAACCGGCTTTACAGTAAAAGTGTTCTCTGCGAGGACATCAACTACTCCGAAGCATCGGACGATGAAAAGGCTGTGCTGTTTGAGCTGTACTGCAAGTTGGTCAATTATTTCGGCCCTGCGGTGGGATTTGAACTTTCCGTCATCTGCTATCCGGCAGACTTAAGCGAATATCAAAAGATGCTTGCCATCAATCCGAAGGGCGACCAGTTTGATGCTATCCGTAAGGAATACAGCGATATGCTGGTGCGTCAGGTTTCCAAAAGCCGTTATGAACGGCGCATCTGCCTGACCTATACCATTGAAGCGGATGATGTAAAGCAGGCCCGTTCCCGATTGGGACAGATTGATAACGATGTGGTAGGCCACTTCCGTTCCCTGAACGTTGCAGCCCGTTCCATGAGTGGGTATGAACGCCTTGCCACCCTGCATAAGTGCCTGAATCTGGAGGAAACCCGTAAATTCCGTTTCAACTGGGACTCCTTGAACCACACCGGGCTTTCCAGTAAAGACTATATTGCTCCCAGTTCCTTCTTCTTTAAGGACGGGCGCTACTTCCGCAGCGGAGCATCTTTCGGTGCGGTTTCTTTTTTGCAGATACGGGCAACCAAGATTTATGACACACTGCTGAACGACCTTTTAAATATGGAAGGAAGTCAGATCGTCAGCATCCATGCCAAGGCTCTCGACCAGAATGCCGCATTGAAAACCGTCAAGCGTAAGCTGAGTGATCTGGATAAGGCAAAGATCGACGAACAGAAACGAGCCGTGCGCTCCGGTTTCGATATGGATATTCTGCCGCCTGACCTTGTTACCTTCGGCAAAGAAGCCCAGAAACTTCTGGAGGATTTGCAGAACCACGATGAAAAGATGTTCCTGGTCACGATCCTGATTGTCCATGCGGCCACCAGCCGCCAGAAATTGGAGAACCTGATTTACTCTGCCAATGGCATCGCCAACACCCACAACTGCGATTTGATCCGTTTGGATTATCAGCAGGAACAGGGCTTTATGTCTGCGCTGCCTATCGGTATCAATCAGGTGGAAATCCAGCGTGGGCTTACCACCAGCGGGACGGCAATCTTTTTGCCGTTCCGTGCCTGTGAAGTGTTCCAGCCGGGTGGCGTCTACTACGGCCTGAACGCTACCACCGGGCGTATGATACTGGCAGACCGAAAGAAGCTGAAATGTCCCAATGGTGTGGTACTGGGGACTCCTGGTTCTGGCAAGTCCTTCTCGTGTAAGAGGGAGGCTGCCGATGTGTATCTGCATACCAATGACGATCTGCTGTTTTTGGATGCTGAAAATGAATACACTTCGCTGGTGGAACAGCTTGGCGGACAGATTATCCGGCTGGCCCCGGACAGTGACGATTATATCAACCCTATGGATATTGACCTTTCCACCGATACCGGTGAAAACCCGCTGTTGATGAAAGCGGATTTTATCATGTCCTTCTGTGAGCTGATCCTGTCTGCTTCCCAGGGCGGCTTAAAGCCGATTGAGAAATCCGTCATTGACCGCTGTATCCCCAAAGTCTACCGGGAATACATCAAGAACCCCGTGCCGGAGAATATGCCGGTTCTGGGCGACCTTTACGATTGTCTGAGGGCACAGCAGGAACCCCAGGCACAGGAACTTGCCACAGCGATGGAATTGTATGTGACCGGCTCCCTGTCTTATCTGAACCATCGCACCAACGTCAACATCAATAACCGGGTGGTCTGCTATAACATCAGCGCCCTGGGGCAAAACCTGAAAAAGCCGGGTATGCTGACCGTTCAGAATAACATCTGGCAGCGCACCACGGTAAATCGTTATGCAGGGAAAACCACCAGAATTTACCTGGACGAATTTCACTTACTCCTGAAGGAGCCGCAGACAGCCGCCTATACCGCCGAAATCTACAAAAGATTCCGGAAATGGAATGGCATACCGACAGCCCTGACGCAGAATGTGAAAGATCTGTTGGACAGCCCGGAGATTGAAAACATTCTGGAAAACAGTGATTTCATCCTGATGCTCAATCAGGCTGCCAGTGACCGAAACATTCTGGCACAGCGTCTGGCGATTTCTCCAAAGGAATTGACCCACATCACAAACAGCGGTGCCGGTGAGGGCCTGCTGTTCTTCGGGGATAAAATCATCCCGTTTGTAGATAAGTTCCCGGTGGATACCCAGCTTTATAAAGTCATGACAACGAAGCCTGCGGATTTGGCAGCATAAGGAGGTCTGCCATGAGAAAAAAATCCAATATCTATGACGCTGACGATGTAGAACGCAGTAAACGGCTAACTTTTACCCCGGAGGAACGTGCCGCCCGTGCGGAACATAAGGCGGAAGTCCTGGGCAAAAAGCTGGAACAGGCGCAGAAGAAAATCCCCAAGAAGAAAAAATTGCGTCTGCAAAAGGAACTTGACCCCCAAAAAAGCAAGCTGAAGCATACGCTCCGCTTTGAGGAAGTAGAGAAAAAGCGTGGCAAGGAAGCCCTGCCGAAAAAAGCGAGCCGCCGCATGGCTCAGAGTGCCAGCGCTGCCGTCCATTCCAAGCTCCATCAGGTGGAGGAAGAAAACGTCGGCACCAAAGCTGCCCACCGGACGGAACTGGCTGCTGAAGGTGCCGCCACCGCAGCCACCCATGCAGCAAGGAAACACCATTTGAATGCTCCTTATAAACGGGTGGAGAAACTGGAAGTCAAGGTAAACAAGGCCAATGCGGAAGCTGCCTTTCGTGCCACTGTTCGGGACAACCCAGAGTTACAGCAGAATACGGTCAAGAGTTTCTTTCAGAAACGGCGTATCAAGCGTCAATATGCCAAGGAGTTCCGAAAAGCCCAGAAAAACGCGGGTCAGGGCGTTGCGGCAACCAAGAAGGCCAAGGAAGTCATCAGCTCCGCAGGTCAGGCGGTTGTAAATGCCGTTAAGAACCACAAGGGCGGCCTTATGGTCTTTGGCATTCTGGCATTGTTGGTTATTATGGTGTTCTCGTCCCTTTCTTCCTGCTCTGTGATGATGGAGGGAGCCATTGGTTCCATCCTGGGCACTTCCTACACTTCGGAAGATCCCGACATTATCCAGACGGAAGCTAATTACACCGCTCTGGAAAGCGAGCTGCAACGGAAGTTAGCGAACATCGAAAGCACGTATTCCGGCTATGACGAATACCGCTACGATGTGGACAGCGTGGGCCACAATCCCAATGAGCTGATTTCCTATCTGACCGCCAAATTTGACGCTTTTACCCCTGAACAGGTGCAGGCGGAGCTGGAAGCAGTCTTTGAAAAGCAGTACAGCCTGACCACCCGTGAAGTAGCGGAAATCCGCTACCGGACAGAAACCCGTACCGGCACGACCACCAGCACTGACCCGGAAACCGGCGAAACCACCACAGAGGAATACACCTATGAAGTGGAAGTCCCTTATGAGTATACAATTCTCTATGTGACCCTGCGGAACAAAGGATTTGGCACGGTTGCCGTGGAGGGCTTGACGGAGGAACAGAAAGAGCGTTATGCGGCAACTCTTTCCATGAAAGGCAATAAGCCTTATCTGTTCGGAAATGACATTTATGCCAATGAAAGCGCCGGTGAGGATTACGATATTCCGGGCGAAGCACTGGCAGACCCGGAATTTGCCGCTCTTATTACAGAAGCAGAAAAATACCTGGGCTATCCTTACGTCTGGGGCGGCTCCAGTCCAAGCACCAGCTTTGATTGCAGCGGTTTTGTCTGCTATGTGTTTACCAACAGCGGCGTCCACAACCTGCCCCGTACCACTGCCCAGGGCATCTTTAACCAGTGTGCCCACATCTCCCCAAGCGAAGCAAAACCGGGCGACATCATTTTCTTTACGGGCACTTATAACTCATCCGGCCCTGTGAGCCATGTGGGAATATACGTTGGCGACAATATGATGATCCATTGTGGGTCACCGATCCAGTACGCACGGACTGACAGCAGCTACTGGTCACAGCATTTTTACGCTTTCGGGCGATTGAATTAAAAAGGAGGTCTTACGATTGAACCCTAAGTTGCAGAAAGTCTTGTCGGAGATCGACAAGACCAAGAACAAGATTGCTGCCCAGCAGACCCGGCTCCGGGAACTGGAACAGCAGAAAACAGAACTGGAAAACACAGAGATTGTCGGTATGGTTCGTGGGCTGGATGTAGACCCGGAAGAACTGGCAGCATTCATCAAGGCGTTCCGCACCTCTCAGGCCGGGACGCCTGATTTTATGGAAAGCGAGGGAACCAACCATGAAAATGTGGAATACGAAACGGAATAAAAGATTTATCGGGTCTGTCTGCCTGATGCTCTTCATGCTCCTTATGACCGTGCCCCTTTTGGGGATGGCTTCGGCAAATGCGACAGAAGTGGATACGGTGTCGGGAAATGATGCTCTTGCGGCCTGCATCTGTGAAACGAAATGCACGGAGGAAGTGCCCAACCTGGAATGCCCGGTATGCAAAGAAACTGCGGAGAATTGCGCCGGAATTACGGCAGAGCCGGAAAACCTGCCTTGTTTCTGCGAAGTGCAATGCACGAAGGATGCCCATGATGCACAGTGCCCAGCCTGTGCCGCTGATATGGACTTGTGCATCGCACCACCGGCAGCACTGGAGCCGGTAAGCTGTCTTTGTGTCAATCTGTGCCTGCCAGATGCTGTCAATCAGGAATGTACCCTTTGCTTGCAGGATGTGACCCAGTGTGTGGGCATAGCGGCAGAAACGGAACCTCCTACCGAACCCGATCAGCCTACGGAGCCGGTGGAACCCACGGAACCGGAAGAACCTGATGAACCAGAAACTTGCACCTGTACGGAAAAGTGCGTTGCCGGTGCGGTCAATACAGATTGCTCCATCTGCAAAAATGACCTGACCCCGTGTGTGGGTGTGGAACAGGCCGACCCCAAGTTTACGATCTCCATTCTGGAATCGGACGGCTGGTACACCGATAAGGCTGACGTGGAAATCCGTATCAAGGACGTAAACGAAACCGGCTGGGAAAACGTGAAAGCCAAGATCAATAGCGGAGGAAGCTGGATTGATCTGACCGATGATCTGATTGATACGGATAAGATGTATCTGGAAATCTCTGAAAACTGCACCATTTATGTGACTGTTACCGATAAAAACGGTAAGGCGCATACCAAGAATCGTTACATCGAAGTCTTTGACCGGGAAGCCCCGACTGTCCGTGTCGGGATTGATGATGAACTGCTCCGTGTGGAAGCGAACGATGATTTATCAGGTGTATATAAGATTTACGTCTGCGGCAATTCCTTCTCCAAGCTGACCAATGGCACATTGGACATCAGGCTGAAGGACTATGCCGACGATTACGAAAAAATCACGATTCAGGCCATCGACCATGCAGGCAATAAAAGCCGCATGACGCAACTCAACAATCCTTATTATGAGGAACCTGAGAAAGACACTGGCAATTCTTCTGTTGGAACCACTACGGTTCCGACTGCTCCTTCCACCACAGTAACACCTTCCGGCAGCGGCACCACTTTGACCCAAAGCGGCGGCACAGTTTCCACCGGGCAGACTGCCAAGCCTACCGGCAGCACCGGCAGTACCGTTACTAAGACCGATACGGTAAAGGATGCCTCTGCTGCGGAAACGGATACGGAGGAAGAAACCGAAGCAAATCCTTTTACACCTGCTGGCAACGCTACGGTGGTTGATAATGCTACCGATGATGAGGGAAAGGAGTTCTACACCATTACCACCCCCAACGAAAACATTTTCTATCTCATCATCGACAAGCAGCGTGAGGGCGAAAATGTGTATTTCCTGAATGTCGTGACAGAAAGTGACCTGATGGCACTGGCGCAGAAGGATGAAAACAGCCAGACAACGGCACCGGTTGATACGACCCCGACAGAGCCTGTTACACAGGAACCGGAAGAACCTGTTGAACCGGAAACCCCTTTGGAAGAACCGGAACAGCCTGCGGAAAAAGGCGGCAACAGCATGATGCTGGTAGTTGTGGTGATCGCTCTGGCCGCTGGCGGCCTGGGCTACTATTTCAAGGTCTATAAGCCGAAGCATGAGCTGGACGATGCAGAGGATATTGACGATTTCGAGTTTGAAGGGCCGGAGGAACCGATGGTCAATGAGGACGAAGAAACCGCCATGCTTGAGGAAACATCCCATGAAGAATTGTCCGAGGAAGAAGAAGCCGAACAGCGCAGGCTTTATGAGGAGGATAACGAGGACATTCCTATCGAGGGCGACGATGACCTTGTTTTCTAATAATCCCGGACTGGAACGAATGATGCAGCAGAAACCCGCTGGGCGGCAGGTACCGGAGGCAAGACCGGCACCTGCCCCCGATTCGCCCTGCTATGGATGTGCTTATGGCAAGGGGCGGCGCTGTGTGGGAATTTGCTACAAGGAGCTGTTAGGCGAAAGGAGGAAAACCGCTTGAAATTAGTGATTGCAGAAAAGCCCAGTGTGGCACAGAGCCTTGCCGCCGTGCTGGGAGCAAAAGAACGTGAGCAGGGATACTTACAGGGAAACGGCTATGTGGTTTCCTGGTGTGTCGGTCATTTAATCGGGCTGGCGGCGGCTGATGCCTATGATGCCCGCTATTCCAACTGGTGCTATGAAGATCTGCCTATTATCCCAAAGGTTTGGAAATACGCTGTAGCACCGGACAAAAAGGAACAGTACGAAGTGCTGGTGTCATTGATGAACCGTCCGGACGTGGAAAGTCTGGTCTGTGCCACGGATGCCGGACGTGAAGGGGAACTTATTTTCCGCTTGGTCTATGACCATGCCGGGTGCCAAAAGCCCATTGAACGCCTGTGGATCAGCAGTATGGAGGATACCGCTATTCGTGAAGGGTTTGAAAGCCTGCGCCCTGGCAGGGATTACGACCTTTTATATGAAGCTGCCCTGTGTCGTGCGAAAGCGGACTGGATGGTGGGCATTTCCGGCACCCGTCTGTTTTCAACGCTCTACCGGAAAACCCTGAACATTGGGCGTGTAATGACCCCGACCTTGGCTCTTGTGGTTGAACGTGAAGCTGCTATTTCCAATTTTAAAAAGGAAAAGTTCTACACAGTGGTCTTAGACTGCGGCAAATTTACTGCCGTCAGTGACCGATGCGAAAACCGCAAAGCAGCCGATCATCTGGCTTCCGCCTGCAGCACGCAGGCGGCGGTGGTCAAACGTGTGGAGCGCAAGCAAAAATCCACACAGCTCCCAAAGCTCTACGATCTGACTTCCCTCCAGAGGGACGGCAACCGGCTTTTCGGATATACCGCCCAGCAGGTTTTAGACTATGCCCAGGCATTGTACGAGAAAAAGCTACTCACTTATCCCCGTACTGACTCCAACTATTTGACGGAGGATATGAAAGATACGATTGCGGGCCTTTGTGAACTGGCGGCGTCAGCTCTGCCGTTTGCCATTCCAACATTTACTGTTGATGCAGGCCGTGTCATCAACAATGCCAAGGTCAGCGACCATCATGCTCTGCTTCCTACCAGACAGGTAAAAAGCACCGACCTTGCCGCCCTGCCTGCCGGTGAACGCAATATCCTGACCCTTGTAACGGTGCGGCTCTTATGCGCTGTGGGAGAAAAACAGTCTTATGAAGATACCGTCGCAGTTCTGGACTGCGGCGGTACTTCTTTTACAGCCAAAGGGCGTGTCATTACGGTTCCCGGTTTTAAGGCCGTGGAACAGGCACACCTTTCTTCCCTGAAGAAAAAACCGGAGGACGATACCAAGGACGAGGATGCCAAAGCACTGCCGCCCCTTACCGAAGGCCAGACCTTTGAACGAGTGAAAGCTGCCGTCAAAGAAGGAACAACCAGCCCACCCAAACATTTCACGGATGTAATACACTTTGAGAGTAGGCAGTGGAAATATTCAGAACGCAAAGGAGCAGGATAGCAATGAAAATCAAGGATAAGAGATTTAAAATCACAGCTTTATACGAGCGACTTTCAAAGGATGATGAGGTGCAGGGAGAGTCAAACAGTATCGTCAATCAGAAGCGGATGTTGACGCAGTATGCAGAACAGCATGGATATGAGAATATTGAGCATTACACGGATGATGGATGGACTGGCACAAATTTTGACAGACCCGACTGGAAGAGAATGCTTGCGGATATTGAAGCTGGCAAGGTGGGTACTGTCATTGTAAAGGATGATTGTGTTATTTTAGAACTAAACGCAGAAAGCCCCTAAAAATGCGGGTTTTGTGGTGTTGGTTCTGTTTTTTGACCCAAAACAGAGGATAACAAGAGCGCAGGGCGGCGCAAGGAGGGTAGAA